>CAMFJL010000005.1 GCA_945957175.1 uncultured Legionellales bacterium | reverse complement strand
GATTATCATCAAGCGCTAAATAAAAACGACTGCTACCAGGATCGCCTTGACGACCGGAACGACCGCGAAGCTGATTATCAATACGACGTGACTCATGGCGCTCTGTACCCAGAACATGTAGGCCACCCGCATCAACAACTTGCTGATGTCTTAGCTTCCATGCCTCATGAAGCGCTACACGGTTGGCTTCATCCATGTCACCTAAATCACTTAGCTCAAACTCAAAATTACCGCCCAACACAATATCTGTACCGCGTCCTGCCATATTGGTTGCAATCGTTACTGCCCCGGGTTTACCCGCTTGTGCTATCACATGCGCTTCGCGCTCGTGTTGTTTAGCATTAAGTACTTCATGAGGGATTTTGGCCGCTGTAAGTCGTTTGGAAATAAGTTCTGATGTTTCAATGGATGTAGTACCCACGAGCACAGGTTGCATCCGTTGACGACACATTTCAATTTCTTCGATCACTGCCTGGAACTTCGATTCTGCGTTTAAATATACTTTATCTTTATAATCTTGACGCATCACCTTACGATTGGGTGGAATAACAACAACCTCAAGACCATAAATTTGATGAAATTCATAGGCTTCTGTATCTGCAGTCCCGGTCATACCCGCTAATTTTTCATAAAGCCTAAAGAAGTTTTGGAAAGTAATAGATGCCAAGGTTTGATTTTCTGTTTGAATATGGACCCCTTCCTTAGCCTCAACCGCCTGATGCAGCCCATCAGACCAACGACGGCCTTGCATTAACCGGCCTGTGTGTTCATCAACAATAACAATTTCACCTTCTTTGACAATGTAATCAACATCGCGATGAAACAAGGTATGCGCACGTAGACAGGCCGTTAAATAATGTAAAATACTCACACGATCCGCGTCGTAGAGGCTTGCATTTTCTGGCAAGATGCCTATTTTTGTTAACCAATCTTCAACATGCTGATGCCCCATGTCTGTCAAATAAGCCTGTTTTGATTTTTCATCCAGGGTGTAATCACCATCAGCCTCTTTTTCTGATGTTGACGCCTTTAGCTTTGGAATCATCTGATTAAGCTGTTGATAAAGCTGAGAGCTATCATCTGCTTGCCCAGAGATAATCAGTGGTGTTCTTGCCTCGTCAATTAAAATCGAATCCACTTCATCCACAATCGCAAAATACAAATCGCGCTGGACTTTGTCATGAATGGTAAAAACCATGTTGTCGCGCAAATAATCAAAACCAAATTCATTATTGGTGCCGTAAGTAATATCCGCTTGATATGCCTCTTGTTTTTCAGCATGTGTCATACCAGGTATATTTACACCGACAGTCAGCCCCAACAACTGGTAAACCGGCGTCATCCACGCAGCATCCCGTTTCGCAAGATAATCATTGACCGTCACGATATGTACACCACGTTCTGTGAGTGCATTTAAGTAGGCAGGCAAGGTAGCTACCAACGTTTTACCTTCACCTGTCAGCATTTCAGCAATGTTACCTTCATGGAGTACCATACCGCCAATAAGCTGAACGTCAAAAGGTCTAAGGCCCAAGCTACGTTTAGCCGCTTCACGTACAGCTGCAAAAGCCTCTGGCAGAAGTGCAGCCAAGGTTTCCCCTGCGGCAAGTCTGTGTTTAAATTCTGTGGTTTTTTGGGTAAGGGCTTCGTTAGAAAGTGCTGTGTAGCTCGCTTCAAGCTGGTTTATCATGTGCACTTGTTTTTTAAGTCGTTTGATAATTCTATCATTGCGACTACCAATAACTTTTTTAACGAGTGTTGCTAATGCCATATATACCCCTGATCATTGAAACAGCAATCCCTGTGAACAAATTGACATGCTATAATTGCCGAGCCCTATATCATACCTGGTTTTATGACAATGACCAAACATAATCGTGCTGTAGCAGAACACTTAAGTACCCCCGCCACAACAGGGCTGGGTGGCTTGTTACAGCATGCCAACTATTTGCACGCCTTAGCCCCAAAGGTTCAACATAAGCTACCTGAGACCATTGCTAAGCATTGTCAGCTAGCCAATTATCGTCAAGGTCGACTCATCCTTGCCGTCGACAATCAAGCGATTGCAACACGCTTGCGCTTTACCCTACCTGATTTGCGTCAACAGTTACGTCAAGATCCTGATTTTTGCGGACTCATCGGTATTGATTTTTATATCAGTAAACCCGAACAGCTGGCTTTATTACAACAAACAAAAGTACCACAATCTCGCATACCTCGGGCGCTGACTACCACAACAGATGTAGACAATATCGATATCGCTGATACCAACTTACGTACCGCGTGGGTGCAACTGTTGCAATACGCAGCTGTTACAAAGTAGATACAAAATTCGTCTTATGAGAAACACCCGCGTTACATTGGCTTGCTATGCTTAACGCAAGTTCCATGGTGGAATGGTGGTTGAGCACGCAATCTTGTGTTAACCAAAAGTACTACTTCTACATTTTTAGTGAGGCTAAAGTTATGAAAAAGTTTGCAAACTTATCCGCGTTCGTTGCAAGTTTGGCGTTGTCAACTGCATTATTCGCAGCAACCGCTAACACCAATAACAATGATACAAATAATAACCCTAATCAACAGCAAGCTGCGCAAGCGACACAGTTAGTTGCTCAACAACAAAACCAACAACAGCAAGGCCAACAACAAGTGGCTCAAAATGCTAACCAAGCTAATCCTAGCAGTCCCGCTAATAAGCAACAAGCTGCTAATACTGCGAACCAACCGGCTACAGGCTTTATTGCAGACACAACAACCAGCAGCACTGATGCTACCAACAGCAGCACCATGAGCAACAGCCAAACAAACGCTCAATTAGTTTGCGATTCATCAAAGAAAAACACAACCAACGGCACAAGTCCTGCTCAGAAAAACACGACCACGACAACTGCACCAACAACAACACCTGCACCTGCTCAGTTAACTGCTGATAGCACAGACAACAACAGTGCTAATCCTGATGCTAACAACAACCAAGCTGATACGCAATTCATCGCTGACACCACAACAAGCAGCAATGACGGCACAAACAGCAGCACCATGAGCAACAGCCAAAACAGCGATCAATTCATTGCAGATACCAGCAGCGATAACAACGCTAACCCTGATGCTAACAACAACCAAGCGCAAGCACAGTTTGTTGCTGATACCACGTCAACTGGCTCAGCTGGTTCAACAGGTTCTTCTAGTGTAGGTAGCGGTAGCGTTGGTTCTAACAACGACTAAGGCTTTCTTGCTTAAAAAAGGCCGCGTTTGCGGCCTTTTTTATATCTAGTATGTTGATAACATGTCCTTGCGATACACATACCCCCTAAGATTCTTCCCTCTCAGAGATTATCGAATTTTACACCCTAAGAACACATCAAACGGCGTTTTAAAACGGTATTCTGTACTTGTAGTCGCCCCTTTCTCTGTACTAGGTGTCTGCAGCGCAAATAAGGTCATGCTTGTTGACGCAACCATAGGTTTAATGTCTGCAAGCAAACGCTCCGGTACTAAGCGGTTGTCACTTAACAATTGAATAAATAAGCGCAGATAAGACGCTGGCATTTGAAAAGTTATACTGTCTGCTGAGCGTATAAATATAAAGCTATCAACAGCGATACCAGCCTTTAGCAGTGCGGCCTTAAAAGCAAGAAAATGTTGCTCAAGTTGAGAGAAATAATCCTCAAGCGCTTTTGCATCCAATGCTGTAGCTGGTTTAGGGGTGATGGATAAACAATTAGTTTTTTTGTCTACCGTAAAATCGCAGACGACACTCGCCGCAGTAGCATCCACGTCAAACAATCGTAGATCATCATCTTGCAATATCTTTTCTGCAGCTTCATCGCTGCCACCGCCACCGCCGCCACAAGCACAAAGCCACACGGGTTTAATGGGTTTTTTACATCGAAGACAATAGGTGATAGCTATCGGCTTAGTTTCCTGCCCTTGCGAAGATGGGGCACTAGCATCTTGTGCTGGATTGAGTCGATGCATTTGTTGATTTTTGTCATTATTTTTCATCACAGCCTCTCCATATAGGTTAATCTGCAGTAACTTCAGTACTTTATTTTACCATACTTAAAGACACTGTGTACAGAAAAAGTGCCCTAAAAATCGTTGCCTTGTACCTGCAAACACGCTAGCATGACCATTGGCCCGTCGTCTTCGACTTCGGGGCATGTTGACCCCAGGTGTTGTACTTTGCACAGCCAACAAAACCTGCATGTTGAAGAAGCTTTGGAGCCTGCCATGAAAAACCCTGCTTACTATATTTCTGCCTACACCAGCTCACCCTCACCAGTGCATTGGTCATCCACGGAAGAAGCTGCGTATTTCGAAGCACTGGCAGAAGACCCCCGCATTATTGGTATTGAACATCCCTTTATGCCGCATACTTCAAGATATCCAATTGAGTGGCTGGTTTCACACCTACCTACTCACTGGCAGCTTTGCATCACGACTGTGCCATTGTTCATGACCTTGGCACAAGAACAGCCTCATATGGGTCTTGCCTCTGTCGATTCACATGGCCGGCAAATCGCGGTCGATAAACTAAAAGAGCTCAACCAGTATGTTGAAACTCTTCATCATCACTTTGCCAGACCCGTTGTCAAAGCGATTCACCTGCAAACTTTTCCAAGGCAGCCCGCGGGGAAAAGCAGTGTCGATTCGCTGGCGCAATCACTCACAGCGCTTCAACAGATGAATTGGCATGGTGTTGAACTTAACATCGAACATTGTGATGCTTATATACCAGGCCAAGTATCTGAAAAAGGCCTATTAACACTCAGCGACGAAATAAAAATCATCCATCAGATAGGAGGATACGGCATCATACTCAACTGGGCACGCTCAGCTATTGAATATCGCAGTGCAAGTGGCCCTATTGCCCACATCGACAGTACCATAGCCCATGACCTTTTACGCGGTTTTTTCTTTTCTGGGTGCAGTGCACAAGTAAACGCAGCCTACGGGCAATGGCAAGATACCCATATGCCACCTTGCGGCGATCAACAAAGTCTATGGCTGCCTCAAACAGGGTTATTGGATAGAGAAGCCATTCACGCCACTTGGCGGGCGCTATCAGCAGCCTCATCACCTGCTTATTTAGGTATCAAAATCACCGACCGAGGCCACGAACCCAGTGTTGTCCGCAGTATAGGTCTCCTTCAAGAAAGCATGAACGTGCTCAGTCGTTGATTCATGGCAATATAAAGATCGCCTATCTCAATATTTATGTATTAGAAACTCGTGCGTTCATTATTTTATTAAGCATAAGCATCACAATACCTTGTTTTCGTTTAACACAGATACATATACCCATAAATACAAACAGCGATCCTAAGATCATAAAAAATGACATGCTTTGATCAAAGAAAACCCATCCAACAAAACTAGAAATAGGGACACTTGCATAAAACAACGGGGTTAATTGAGCTACTGTTAAATATTGTGATGCTTTAGACAACATTAATTGACAAACACCACTAAGCATACCAAGTAACACAAGTAATATAATTATATACGACATATTTGAATAGACTACTGTTGATAATCCAGGGGCATTCACGTTTATTATTTTGCTGAGTAATAGAATAATTAATGATACCAAGGTACAACTCAGATATTGATAAAATACAACACGTGAAATAGGCTCTTTTTCACCTATTAAATATCTGAGTAAGACTGTCGATAAAGCCATGAAAATAGCTGAGCAAAGACCGATGATGATACTAAAAGCTGAAAATGCATTTACACTAGGATTGAGGATCAAAACAACGCCAAAAAGTGCGATGAATAATCCTAAATATAAGTTAAAAAATATTTTTTCCTTTAATATAACACTTGCCATTAATGGTGCAAAAAGCGGAATTGTATTAAAAAGTGTTGCTGATATACCCAAGGGAACATTCTTTATTGCATAGAAAAAACAAAAAGCAGAAATGGTTGACGCTGTGCCTCTCGTAAAATGAATCCATGCATATTTTGAGTCAATAAGAAACGTTAATTTTTTAGCATAAAAAATAAAAAATGCTATTAATGGAATGATATAATAAGACAATAACTGATAATATATTGCCACATTATCATAGGCAGTTTTTTTAACTATCGCCGCTATAAACGCTTGGAGAATAGCTATTAAAATCATGAATATGATACCTGTAATCACTTAATAGGCTCTCCTATGATTAGCCAAAGTTTGGCTTAATAAGCATTGTGTAGTTAATAATGAAGTGTCCCCTAATATGGGATAGAGCCGATTTTTACTGGTGCCGGGGAGAGGAATCGAACCTCCGACCTACTGATTACGAATCAGTTGCTCTACCGACTGAGCTACCCCGGCTTGTGAAGAGGTGCTAAGTTTATCGTCGCCAGCACTAAAAGGCAAGCACTATGCAACAACACTATAGGATATCTCACCCAAATAATCGTGTCCCTCTCCAGCTAATAGCCTCGTATCAGCCCACCATCCACTTGTAAATTTTCACCGGTGATATAAGACGCTGCGGACGATAACAAAAAGGTTGCTGCACGAGCAAACTCTTGGGGATCACCATAGCGATGCATCGGGATGTTAGCGACGGCCTTGGCACGCACCTCGTCAATGCTGATATTATTGTGTTTTGCAGCACTTTCATCAAGAGAATCGACCCTTGCTGTTGAAAAACGACCCGGCGCAATGGTATTAAATCGAATACCTTGCGCGGCATAATGCTCTGCCATCGTTTTCATAAGTGCGGTAACCCCACTTCGAAAAACATTGGATAATAATAAATGAGGGATAGGCTCTTTTACCGCACTGGATGTTACGGCCAACACACTGCCTGAGCTTGCTTGCTCAAAAGAAGGTAGCACTGCGCGAATAAGATGTACCGCGCTATTTAATAACAATTGGTAAGCGCTGTGCCAAACGGCATCATCTAACTCATGAAAATAACCTGGTTTGGGTCCACCACCATTCAACACTAAACCATGGATTTGACCGAGATGGGTCTTTCCATAATTGACCCAAGCGTTAATGCTATCAACATTCGTCACATCTAAGCCGTGCGCAAAAACTCGCTGTTTACCTTCTGTCTGCAGATTTGCTACAACCTTATCCAGTTTGACTGTATCGCGAGCACCTAATAAAACACAAGCACCCTCAGCTACCAAACATTCAGCAATGGCAAGCCCTAGGCCATCACTTGCGCCAGCAACATATATAACTTTATCTCGTAATTGCAGATCCATCCGTAACCTCCTAGACGTTTGTTATCACATTTAAGTTTTGAGCAGCATGAGCATATGATGCAGTAATTTATTACTCAATCGATGCGTTAACTGTTGTAAAACAGCTTCCATATCTTCACCTCGGGCAAGCATAGCGCGAGCGCGATTCAATTCAGACTCACGCGCAAGTTGTGCATGGGTTTGTAATGATACGATGCTATCTGTTGCAGCTAAATCTGCTTGATAAGCAGCAAAGCTAGCAATCGCAGCGTCGATAAGTGGCAGCGCAGCCACTGCTGCTTGCTCCCGAGCTTGTAATCCTTCCGCAACCACTTGCTGCAAATCATCCATGTTATAAAGATAAACTTGCGTTAAATCAGCTACTGTTGGCTCAATATCTCTAGGAATCGCCAGATCAATCAAATAGACTGCGCGCCTGCGCTTAGCCAAGGCATCGCTTAACATAGCATAACTGATAATAGGTGATTGACTACTTGTTGCGCTAATAACAATATCTGCATGAGGTAAGACATCTGGCAAAGCATCCAAACCACTACCCTGACACTGCCATTTCTCTGCCATTGCCCGGGCTTTTTCTGCTTGACGGTTGAGAATCGTCATTTGCGTAACGCCTTGTTGCCGTAGATGCCAGGCGGTAAGTTCTGCTGTGTCACCTGCGCCGATCAGTAACACATGTAAAGGTGAAAAATCACTAAAAATAGAACGTGCCAGTAATACAGCGGTATAAGCAACGGAAGTTGCGCTATCGCCGATACCCGTTTGTTTCCGGATCTTTTTTGCAGCACCTTGGGCTTGCTGCAACAAAGCATGCAGGCATTTACCGAGACTACCCGCGTGGCTGGCAATGTCAATGGCGGCTTTAACCTGGGCAACGATTTGTGACTCCCCTAACACCATGGAATCTAAGCCACAAAGCACACTAATGAAATGACGCACAACGGCTAAACCTGTCAATTGATAAGCATGCGTTGCTGTCAATGGCACTTGCTGATGCAGCCAATGAAGAACCGCTAGGTTATTTGTTGATTCGCAAGCATCCGCGCCATCTGAAGATATTTTCGCAACATTATCTTCGGGCAATACCCAGTAATATTCACTACGGTTGCAAGTTGAGAGGATAAACCATTCGCTGCCAGGAAATATCGTACGGGCTTGGATTAAAAATTGCGTTTGTGCATCGGCATCAAGCGCCATCGCTTCTCTCAGCGCTATACCTGCTGTTTTATAACTCACACCAATAAGCTGTAATAGCATCAATGACAACCTATGATAAAGACACACTTGCGACGACTAAAGGTCGCTTTAAAATATTGACACATATCATCAACGCAATAGCGATAACGATGTATCCAATAGCAAAGCCTTGTAAACTAGTCACATGAAAAAAGCTCATCATACTGCCTATCAATGCCGACCCCACCATTTGCAGACAACCCGTAAACGCGGCAGCAACTCCTGCAATATGCGCAAACGGCGTAAGCGCACCAGAAATACCTGCAGATAACACAAAACCTACGCCCACACTTGCAATAATCATTGCAGGAATAATGGTGTATGCACGAAAACCTGTCACTTGTGCCTGAAACATCAGTACCGCCCCCATCGCAAATAAGATAAAAATTGTGTACTGCAGAAACTTTGTATTTTCTAAACGCTCTGTATAGCGATTATAAATCAAACCACCGACAAAGTAGCCAAGCGCCGGAGCAAGTCCAAAGAAGCCAAAAGATTGAGGCGTCATACCTAATTGATCTTGAAATAGAAAAGGGGCAACTGTGAAATACATAATCTGACAGACATAAATGGCAATAATTGCTGCTACAAAAGCCAGATAATGATTGTTATTTATCAGTGTTTTATAGTCATTCTTAATGTTAGTAAGATTCAGTTTGGTTTGACTCGCTGCATGCGTTTCCGGTAGCGCAAAATAGACAATTAACCAAACCAAACAGCCATAAATAGCAAGTCCTTTAAAATCCCAAATCCAGCCAAACTGCGCATCAATAAAACCACCGATAATGGGTGCAATAGCCGGGGTCACGGCGGTAATCATAGTAATATATGACATGCCGCGATTCATTTCTTTACCATCATACAAATCACGAATAATTGCGCGAATGAGTACCGAGATACATCCAGAACCGATACCTTGTACTACACAACCTAGCAGCAGTACATGGATATTGCGATCAAGCACGATAAACAAGCTGCCTATGATAAAAATGAGCAAACCCACCAATAAAACGGGTTTTCGCCCAAATCTATCAGAAAGTGGCCCATAAAAAAGCTGGGAGAATCCGTAAAAAAATAGATAAAGATTAACACAGAGCTGTGCTTGTCCTGCAGTTGTTTGCAGATCCCGTGCAATACTCGGTAATGAGGGAATATAGAGCCCAATAGACAGTTGGGCAATCGAAATGATTACAAAAGCAAGGCAAATCATATATGCCATAGAATAGCGCACGGTTAATGAACTCAAAACAACCTCCACAAAAAAGGGGGACGACTCAGATCTTATTATCTGCTCATCTTATCGCAGAGGTGAGCCACGTCCTTCGCCTTTCAAGCTGCGACTGTGTTGCAACAGGGATTGAACATCCTCTATGACACCCTAAATTTGCTTAAATTCCCTATGATTTTTTCGATGCTTTCGCGCCGCTTAGCGTTAAATACTCTGATGAATTAGGATAATTGTATTGTAAAATACTCATCGCCCTATCGGCTAAATCATTTAAACCAAGTGCACGATAGGAACGAACCATCATACCCAACGCTGGCACAACAGAAGGCGCTTGTTGGTAATGTTCTACAATGTAGTTAGCGCGATTAGCTGCTGCTAAATAAGAACCGTGACGATAGTAATAATCTGCAACTTCAAGCTCATGCTTAGCCATTAAGTTACGCAAAGCTATCATACGTAATTTAGCACTTGCCGCATACGGACTATCAGGATACAGCTGAACTAATTGTGAAAAATCATCATACGCCAGGCTTGCATTAGCCATATCACGTTTAGCTAAATCTAGATTCACATATTTTGAAGCAAAACCGCGATTAACCTGGTAATGTGCCATACCTTTCATGTAGTAAACATAATCAATATGCTCACTTCTGGGATAAAGCCTAATGAATCTATCGGCAGCTGCAGCCGCAGATTCATAATCGCTACTCATGTAATAAGCATAAATCGCATCCATTTGCGACTGTTCTTCGTAACTGCTGAAAGGATACAGCGCATCTAAACCCTCAAAGTGTTTAATTGCGTCTTTATAATGCTTTTTGGCAAGCGCGGTTTCACCCGCATTAAAAATTTGCTCTGCTGATTGGCCTTGAAAGGCATCCCCCGGCGATTGGCCTTTGTCCGCACTGCTAGTACAGGCCGTTAGTCCTATGCTTGCTAACAACACTGTACCGAGTAGTAATTTTTTCATGCGCATGTAAAACATCCATTCAATTAACTTCAAAATGCCAATGACAACCGATAGCCATTATAACCTGAGTTATTATCGTTAGCCACCCTTGATAAGCCCTTTGACAACGGCCTTGCCTGCTTCTTCAGCCATCGCTTTCTCTTTAGCCATATCGTCTTTGGGTTTATCCGCCGAGTGAATATTGAGCATTGGATGCATATCACGAAAAGCGTCTGGGCCTTGAGTATTCACTTGCTCAAACACTCTTCGAATATTACCTGCCAGTTGAGAAAGTAAATTGTCGCCTCCCTCCGAACTACTTGGGTAATTCTTAAGGTCCGTGGACGCAGCATGGCTATCATCTGGCGATGGACTACTTTCTGCAGGAGAAGCACTATTGATGTCGACTTCAGCCATGATATACCTCTCTCATCTGTACTCAGTTGCGCTAACTGATTCGTTTTGTCATCGCTATGCGATGGTTTCACTACCCTTTATCCGACCCTCGGCCGCCATCTCCCGTAAGAGGTGAAGCGCATTTTTTGAATGATTTTAAATAAAATCAGGAAACGCGCCTGTTAAAGGCTTTAGATTTAAAATATACACTCATAATATCACAATTCACTTAAGAATAAATTAACCATTCCTTAAGGCAAAATCCTGCATAAACGCCGCTAATCTCTGCGTTGCTTCAACGGATACCGCATTATAGAGACTGATACGTAAACCACCGCGACTTCCATGACCTTTTAAACCGATCATCCCCTGATCATCTGTTGCTTTTAAAAACTCTTGTGTCAATACAGCTGACGGCAAATCGCATACGATATTTAAAAGAGAACGTGAAGTTGGGGCGATGCTATTGCGATAAAATTGAGGGCATTTATCAAACAAATCATAGATCAGTTTGGCTTTTTCGTGAAGGCGCGCAACCATCACATCTACCCCGCCTTCCGCTTTTAACCAATGTAAGGTACGATTCAAAGCATAACATGCAAAAACAGGTGGCGTATGGTTTAAGGAATGTTGTTTGGCCAAGGTTGCATAATGACAAGCACTGGGTAACTTTGTTTCATCAACGCGAGTAAGTAAATCATCACGAATGATAATTACACAAAGACCTGCCATACCTAAATTTTTCTGGGCACTCGCATAAATCATACCGTAATCGTTAATAGAAAGCGGACGCGTTAACAAGCTGGAGGTCATATCCGCAACAATTGGCACCTCAGTACCAGTTAAGCGTTCATGACACGCCAAACCTTCAATGGTTTCGTTATCGGTGATATGTAAATAAGCGGCTTGATTATCCACCTGCCATGTGGCGCGTGCCGGGTAACATCGATAATCCGTGGCCGAGGCTGTCGCTGCAATACTTACCTGACAATACTTTTTTGCTTCCTTCATGGCGAGCTGCGCCCAATGGCCGCTATCAATATACTGCGCTAATGCTTGGGGTTTTGCTAAATTCATAGCAAGCAGGCCAAAATGGGCCCTGGCAGGTATGGGTGTTAAAATAATTTGATAATTATCAGGGATGGTTAATGCATCTCGAAGCAACTGCTCTGTCTGAGCCAGCATGGATAGAACTGCATCGCTGCGATGGTTGATTTCAGCAATGCCAGCCCCCGTGCCTTCCCAATCCCAAAGCGCCGTTTGCAGATCCCGAAGGACTGGTTCAGGTATCGCGGCAGGACCAGCACCGAAATTATAGACGCGCATGACTAACCTCTTGAAAAGCTCAGAAGCTATGTATGATCCAATAGCTCATCACTGCCATCATCTGATTGCGCGATATCCGCTGTATCTAACAACAGCTCCGCAATCGGCTGTAAACCGGCTAAGCTTTCGTCGGCTGCCAAACGAATCAGCGTAACACCCTGCGTATTACGACCCACACATGAAATTTCTACCACACGGGTACGCACCAAAGTACCGGCATCTGTGATTAACATTACTTCATCATTTGTTTGTACCGCACAAGCACCTACGACGGCACCATTGCGTTCATTCACTTGAATTGATATGACGCCTTGGCCACCACGACCCGTCAGGCGATATTCACTGATATCGGTACGTTTACCATAACCACGGCTGGTCGCCGTTAGAATATCACCTTCTTTAGGAGCCACAACTAAAGAAATTACTCGTTGTTCGTCTGCAAGTCTAATACCTCGCACACCACGTGCTAAGCGTCCAACAGAACGCACATCTGCCTCAGGGAAACGAATCACTTTACCTGCATCAGAGAACAGTAAAATTTCTTGTTCACCATCGGTGAGGGCGACACCAATGAGCTTATCCGATTCATCAAGCTCAACAGCAATAATGCCATTGCTGCGTGGACGCGAAAACTGTGATAATTTCACTTTTTTCACTGTACCCATCGCTGTTGCCATAAAGATATAATGATCATCCGCATATTGACGCACTGGCAACATCGCGCTAATTTGCTCACCTTCTGCTAAAGGCAGTAAATTCACTAAAGGACGACCCCTAGCACCACGACTGGCTAAAGGAAGCTGATAAACTTTAAGCCAATACACTTTACCTTTATTCGAAAAGCACAACAAAGTGTCGTGGGTACTAGCTATCAATAACGTTTCAACAAACTCTTCTTCTTTGACGGTTGTTGCGGCTTTGCCACGACCACCGCGACGCTGCGCCTGGTATTGATCTAACGCTTGGTATTTAGCATAACCTTGATTAGATAAAGTCACTACCACATCTTGTTCAGGAATAAGATCTTCCATATCAAAATCATGCTCAGCGTCAATAATCTCGGTTCTTCGCACATCCGCGAATTGTGTTTTAACTTGATTGAGTTCATCCGTAATAACCTGACGTAAACGCTCAGGGTCACTTAAAATAGCCAACAAATCTTGAATCGTCACTAAGATAGTCTGATATTCATCATGAATCTTATCTTGCTCAAGGCCGGTTAACCTGTGCAATCGCAAATCTAAAATGGCTTGTGCTTGTTCAGGTGATAGACGATAAATTGCATCATGTAATCCATATTCGACAGCCAGTGATTCGGGCCTCGTGAGCGTCATATCGACCGCAGATAAGAGCTGCCCAACCCAACCCGCATCCCAGGTTGTCGCCAATAAGCGCTCTTTTGCAACCGCTGGATTAGCCGAAGTTTTAATCAATTCAATCATGGCCTCAATGTTGGCAAGCGCAACACCTAGCCCCTCTAATAAATGGGCTCTATCTTTCGCTTTCGCTAAATCAAATAAAGTGCGCCTCGTAACAACTTCACGACGATGACGCAAAAAGGCTGTCAACACATCGCGTAAATTTAATACTTTAGGTTGACCATTCATCAAGGCAACCATGTTGATGCCAAACACAACTTGTAATTGGGTATGGGCGAATAAATTATTGAGCAAAACATCTACGTTATCGCCGCGTCGGGCTTCAATCGCAATACGCATGCCATCTTTATCAGACTCATCACGAAGTCCCGTAATACCTTCAAGTTTTTTATCTTTGACAAGCTCTGCGATCTTTTCTATCAATCTGGCTTTATTCACTTGGAAAGGTAATTCATCGACGACAATTGTTTGCTTATTTGATTTTTCATCGACTTCAATGTGGGTTTTAGCGCGAACACGAATACGGCCGCGCCCTGTACGATATGCCTCAACAATACCTGAGCGACCGCTAATGATACCCGCGGTGGGGAAATCAGGACCTGGTATATAGCTAATCAATTCATCGACCGTTAGCTCAGGATTTTCAAGTAAGGCCAAGCAGGCACTGACGACCTCACCAAGATTATGGGGTGGAATATTCGTTGCCATACCCACGGCAATGCCCGAGGAACCATTGACAAGCAGATTTGGGATACGTGTGGGTAATACCACAGGGGCTTGCTCGGTGCCATCATAGTTAGGCGCAAAATCAACTGTATTTTTTTCTAAATCGGCGAGTAAGGCATGCGCTAAACGTGACATTCTGACTTCGGTATAACGCATCGCCGCAGGCGCATCGCCATCAACCGAACCAAAGTTACCTTGACCATCGACTAACATATACCGTAAAGAAAAAGGCTGTGCCATACGGACAATCGTGTCATATACAGCGGTATCGCCGTGTGGATGGTATTTACCTATCACATCCCCCACGACCCTCGCAGACTTTTTGTAAGGTTTATTGTAGTCATTGCTCAACTCATGCATCGCATAAAGCACACGTCGATGAACCGGCTTCAGGCCATCCCGCACATCGGGCAAGGCACGCCCTACAATCACACTCATGGCATAATCAAGATACGATTGTTTAAGTTCAGTTTCAATGGTAATGGCAGTAATTTCGCGGGCCAAATCAGACATAATGCTAAAGTCCTAATAGAGATACAGGCAGACGCACATTATACCGTATTTGAGCATTAAAGGGTATATACCACTTCAGCAAAATAGGCTACCCTTAGCGTGTATGATTACAAAGCTTGAGATTTGACATGAATAGTTATCCTGATGAATTGGCGCACTTTGCGAAAGATGGGGATAAATGGTGGGATTTAGAAGGTCCTTTTAAGCCTTTACACAAAATTAACCCTGTGCGACTTACCTTTATACAAAAACAAGCCCCTCTTCGAGACGCAACGGTCGTAGATATTGGCTGTGGTGGCGGAATCTTAGCTGAAGCGATGGCCAAAGCAGGCGCACGTGTCACGGGTATTGATTTGGTACAATCAAGCTTGGCAACAGCAGCAGCACACGCACAAAGCCATCCAAATGATGAGACTTTTATCACGCCGCACTATGTTTGTATCAGCGCTGAGGCTTATGCCGAACAGGCACCAGAACAAGCCGATGTCGTCACCTGTTTGGAGCTGCTTGAACATGTACCCGAACCATCTAGCATTATCGCTGCCGCTGCGCAGATGCTAAAACCGGGCGGCAAACTCATCTGCTCGACGCTCAATCGCCATCCTAAAGCCTTTCTATTTGGCATCATTGGCGCTGAATACATCATGGGACTGGTACCCAAAGGCACACATCATTATCGCCAATTCATCAAACCCTCAGAGCTTCGTCATATGGCATCGATGGCAGGACTCGATGCTGTGGAAATTACTGGGCTCACATTTGACCCTTGGCAAGAAGAGGCTAAACTATCTTCAGATCTTTCGATTAACTATATGATGAGTTTTGTGAGGCCCGCATGAGTCTACCCGGCATTTTGTTTGATCTCGATGGTACATTGCTAGACACGGCGCCTGATTTGCTTGCTGCAACAAACTGTGTCCTCGAACTCATCGGCTATCCCGAACAAACACTTGCAAATATCAGGCATTATGCCGGCGATGGCGCTAGAGCCATGGTCAACGCAGGTATGAAAAACACCCTAAGTGATGAAGAATGGCGACGTTTAAGTCCGATTTTTCGAGATTATTATTTCCGCCACGCACACGAACATACAACGCTATTCCCTGGTGCGCAGGAGGTTCTTGAAACATTTAATGCACAAAAACGTCCGTGGGGTATTGTAACCAACAAGCCTGTCGAACTGACACAACCTTTATTACCTAAATTTCCCATACTCAACACCGGTCTTGGTATCGTATGTGGTGATACTTTGCCTGTTGCAAAACCTCATCCAGAGCCCTTGTGGTACTTATTAGACAAACATAAACTTTCACGAGAACATTGGACTTTTGTAGGCGATCATCTTCGTGATATTCAAGCAGGCGTAAAAGCCGGCATGCGCACCATCGTCGCACGTTATGGTTATATCCCCCGACATGAAAATATTTTCACCTGGGGTGCTGATGCCTATATTGATGATATTATTCAGCTGCTTATGTAATCATTTTAAGGTAAAACGACATGGATTTCATTTATTTTGCGGACACACCGGCACAAGACTTAGAGGGCTTACCTGGCGACTATCCCTTTACCTGCGACATAAGCACCGTACTCGAACACTCGGGACCGCTTGATTTTATCCTGGTAGGCAAAGCCTTAGATGAAAAAATAATTGCGTTATGCGAGCAAATTCGCCAACATGCGCGCTGGTCATTGCTACCCATTTTTCATTACCTGGATCTTGGCTCTTACTTAACCGAAATCATGGATGCCAAAGTTGACAGTTTTGAAAAGGCGTGTGAACTTGCTCACGATATTCAGCAAATTATTCAAACACTGCCGCCAATACTTGCCGACGATAAAGATAGTAACCTCTTGCGATTATTATTAACACGCCAACATAAATCCATAAAACCTATACAAGATTGGCAAAGTCCAAGCTTATTTCGCTACCCACTTCTTGAGACACTTGATCCAAGCATTCAAACTTGGGTTTGGCTAAAAAGTCTTCAGGAACGTAAGTTGATCGTAAGCACACAGCTTATCGACCGTATTCGGCTTTGCCCGCATTGTGATACAGGACATCTTAACTACATAGATACCTGCACAAATTGCCACAGCATTCATATTGAGCAAGCAGATTTCTATCACTGCTTTACTTGTGGTTATGTCGGTTTGCAAACGGAATTCATTCACGGTCAACAAATGAGTTGTCCCCGTTGTCATACAGTGCTTCGCCATATAGGAAGCGACTACGATCGTCCGATTGAAGACTATCATTGCCATGACTGCGGGCAAAATTTTTTAGAACCTGATGTTGTCGCCGAATGCTTACAATGCCATGAAAAAAATCCTACTGAAAGCTTAAGTGTCATTTCAATTCATGAATATACGCTCACCAAGTTGGCAACTATGAGTGTCATGAATAACACTGTTGTGGATGTCTATGCGCTGCTTGATCATCTTAATTTCATTACGCCACAGTATTTTGAATACTGGTTAAACTGGTATTTGCAGATGGCCGCACGCTATAAAACCCACCACTTCGCGCTCATGCTTATTCATATCGACCAAGTTGAAGCATTAACACAACATTTTGGTTTTGGCTTTACGCATCAGCTTATTGAGGGTGTTGCCGAACGCATGCGTGAACTTATCCGTACAACTGATTTAAGCACTCGGACCAGTACCAATCTTTTATGGTTATTATTACCAGAAACACCCGCAGATGGCTGTGAAATATTGGTCAAACGCTTACGTGCCATTAGTGACGCCACCAAACAAGAAGATGGCTCACAAATTGCATTTCAAATTGGATATCTCCTATCGTCTGAACTGGATCTAAACCATGAACAAGCAAAAACCTTAATGCACCAGCTAGAAGGTAAAATAACATCATGAGTTTGTGGTTGGCCATCAGCAGCTGGTTCACATACACTTACACAACCCTTATCCATACCG
Source organism: uncultured Legionellales bacterium (assembly GCA_945957175.1). GTDB lineage: Bacteria > Pseudomonadota > Gammaproteobacteria > UBA1113 > UBA1113 > CAMFJL01. The sequence continues at coordinate 104,835 of CAMFJL010000005.1, read as the reverse complement.
CGCCAGAAGCTGACGTATGGCGCTACATGCCTTTCGTACTCCTGTTTGAACTGCCTCTAACCTTATTGGTTTGGCTTTGTATTCTCCTATATGCATGGCGTAGGTGGCGTTATCCCCTCATTGCAACAACCCAATACCCTAAATGGTCCATACTGATCACCTGTTATTCCGAAGGTAAAGACGTTCACAAATCTATCATTTCTGTCCTTGAACAAAACTATCCTGGATTTATTCAAATCATTGCGATCATTGACGGCGCAAAAACCAACCAAGAAACTTATCAATCAGCGCTTGCCCTTAAAAAACGCTATGCTAAACGCGTGGATCGTGAACTTATCGTATTACCTAAATGGAAACGTGGTGGACGTGTTTCTTCGCTCAATAGCGGATTACAACTCGTTAAAAATCCTTTGGTGTTGGTACTCGATGGCGATACCTCTTGCGATAATGATGTCTTGTGGCAAGCGACACAAACATTTACAGATAATAATGTCATTGCAATAGCTGGCGCCTTACGCGTCCGCAATGCTAAAAAAAATATCATCACACGCTTGCAAGCGCTTGAATATATGTTATCTATTCATGCGGGGAAAACTGGTCTTAGCGAAATCAATGCAGTCAATAACATTTCTGGCGCATTTGGTTTATTTCGAACAACGATTCTCCGACGCATATTAGGCTGGGATAGTGGCTCAGCAGAAGATTTAGACATCACTATGCGTTTAAAGAATTTCTTTGGTGCACATCCTGCGTTTCAAATTGTTTTCAATCCTAAAATCATAGCATTAACAGACGCACCTGATACCTGGTGGGGTTATTTCAAACAACGCCTTCGCTGGGAAGGTGACTTATATTATATTTATGCAAGAAAGCACTGGCAAAGCTTTAAACCCTCGCAAATCGGTTGGATTAACTTTTTTATGATGGTATGGACTGGGCTCGTTTTTCAGATTGTTTTCCCACTGATTGTCATTGTCTTTTTAGCATATCTGATGATTACCCAAGCTGGTTATATGATCGCTTTTGTCCTCATGCTTATTTATTTATTTTATCTTATCATCAGTCTTATAAGTTATGCCGAATACATGCTCATTATCTCCGAGCGTAAGCGCTATGATTTGAGTTTCTGGTGGTGCCTTGGTTTATTACCATGTTATACTTTCGTCTCAAGACTTTGGGCGGGTGTTGCCGTGCTAAGCGAGTTATTCTTGCATAGTCATCAAGACACTGCAATGGCACCATGGTGGGTACTCAAGAAATCTAAGTTTTAACGATGAAAGTAAGCTTCCGCTCACAAAAACAACTTTCGCCAGAACATGCGCATCATGTTCAAATCGACTATGCACAAAATAAGCGTAAAGCACCCAGGCTTCGCTGGTATCTTATTCTCTTGGTTGTCCTAAGCCCCTTTATTTATGTGCTATTCAACATGGGAAATGAATTATTCACTATCATAGCACCAGGTTACATCTCCTATAATCAAACCACCATACGCACAGCACATGACGGCTTTGTGAAAGCCATTTATGTACAAAATGGTGATACTGTTAAAGAAAATGCATTGGTTGCCGAATTGCAAGATCCTAAGCTACAGCAACGGCAGCTTGAACTCAAAGCGGCTATGTCTCAATATATGCAAGTAAGCAGTGATCAAGTAGCTGATATCGCGTCTGAACTTCAGAAAAAACTTGCCATTGCCTTACAGTCACTGGAATTCCATCGAGCCCAAATGGCCATTGCACAAAAGCTGCGTGATGAGCAAGAGCTTGATATTAATGAATATGCTATAGCCAAGCAACAACTACTCGATGCTGAGCTTGCCGTTCAAAATGCTAAAATTGCGATTGCTGAGCTCCAATCCAATAAAGTAAGAACACTTATGACGCCTGGAAGTTATCTTAACCAAGGGGATCAATTACAGCAGCAAAAGCAAGCCTTATCATTAGAAGAAACCCAGCTTAAAGTGACTGCGCCTATCACTGGTAAAATCATTGATATCTATTCATCTGTTGGCGAGTTTTTATCAGCTGGCTCGCCTATCTTGTTAGAAACAACCGATATTGAACCGACCATTTCAGCATTTCTTGATCCTAAATACGGAAAGTATACTAACATAGGTCAAAAAGTGACTATTAAATTTCCCGCGGGCGAACGTATCAAAGGCGTTGTTGCAACCGCACCCAAGCTGACTAAACGGCTCCCTGAAGATTTAGCTGGCGCCATTGGGTCGCGGACTGTCATGATAGTTGTGGTTGTCAAGCCATTACAAGCGATTCCGCACTATCAAGATTTGCAAGGCCTACCTGTTAAAGTAAGTTTTAATTTGAAAAAAGCAAAAGCAGTTTAGGTATATACACCAAGTCTCTCAAAACACTGGATTTCAAGCTCGTGGGATTATGCTTGTAGGGGCAACCACCCATGCCATTGCTACGGATGGCTTGATGGCGCCTCCGTAGCACCATCTCACGTAAAGAGTACTCTTATAGATTTGCTGCCTTTAGGGTTGCATCCAAGGCATGACGAATTTTCACGATCATTTCATCTATCTGAGCTTCATTGATAATTAAAGGTGGCGCACACGCCATTCGCGTACCTGCAGGACGCATGACAACGCCGTGTTGATAACATAGCTGTTGGCACATAACCGCAATCTTTTGTGGATCAGGGAAATGTATTTTTTTAGCTTTGTCCTGATATAGGACAAAGCCAGCCATCATACCCAAAGTCTCAGCATGGTCAATGAGAGGATGATCACTTAGCTGTTTAAAGGCCTGATTGAAATAAGGTATCGTTGTGCTTTCTAATGTTTCTAAAATATTTGTCTGTTGCATTAGTCGAATCGTAGCCATTCCTACGGCAGCAGCAACTGGGTGTCCTGTATAAGTAAAACCATGATTAAATGTCCCCCCCTGATTGACCAATACATCGCCGACACCTTGACTAAGAATGACACCAGCTAATGGAAAATAAGCATTTGTCATTGCCTTAGCAACGACGACCAAATCAGGCTGGATATCAATCCTTGGATGTTGAAACCCAAACCATTTGCCTAGGCGGCCAAATGAACAAATGACATCGTCACTTACAAGTAAAATATCGTAACGCCTACAAATTTCCTGTATTTTTTGCCAATAACCTGGCGGTGGAATAACGGCTCCTCCTGCCATTTGTGCAGGCTCACCCACAAATGCAGCGATATTATCGGGGCCAATGGCTTTTATTTTATCTTCCAACCAAGACGCTGCGCGCAGTGCAAAATCCGTTTCTGACTCGCCTGGTAAGCCATGCTCTAACTGATACGGCTGATCAATATGAACAATACCCGGTATGGGGATCCAACCTTTATCATGCATAGATACCATACCACTCATTGACGCCGCAGCAATCGTGCTACCATGATAGGCATTCCAGCGAGTAATAATTGTTTTTTTATTCGGTTTACCCATAATGTCCCAATAACGTCTAACCATCCGAATCATAGTGTCATTGGCTTCAGAACCTGAGTTGGTGAAGAATACGCGCTCATAGCCCGCGGGGGCAATCTCAGCAAGCAAGGTTGCAAGTTCAATCGCCGGCAATGTGGCCGTTTTAAAGAAACTCGTATAAAAAGGTAATTGAGCAAATTGCGCATTGGCTGCATCAATTAAAGCAGGTTGACTATATCCCATATTGACACAAGACATACCCGACATGCTATCCAGGATTTTATTACCTTCACTATCCCATATATAACAGCCTTCGCCTTTAACTATGATACGCGTGCCGACTTGCTTTAAATCTTGCATATCGCTAAATGGATGTAAATAATGATCAAAATCCATTTGACGAAGTGTTGCTGTATCCCATTGTGTCATCAACTATCTCCTAACTTAATCTCGCGCTATATTTAAAAATCAGAGCATACATGCCTACTCGCGATATTTCAATTGAAGCACCTGATAAAATATTTACCTTGTTTCATTTGCCACCACCTTCTGATAACGATAATTAAGTCAACCGAGTTTAAGGCCTTTGCTTTTGGTCTGATGCTAAAGCATGAGCTAACTGGTTCTGTCTAGTACGTGATGCTGATCGCGTTACCCGAGTACGTGTACCAAATAATGCCGCTATGTTATTCACGGGTAAGGCAGACTCATGCAGCATCTTTGCACTCACCGTGCTAGCACCTGAATTGGGCGTTCTCTGTCTTTTCGCAGGCGTAGATGAGGACGAAGATTCATCACTGACACGACTAGGCTCCAATCTTTTTCCTTTACCCGAAGAAAGCTCAGGTGATAGAACTGAGCTTAACACTTGTTTAGTGGCATCATCGACATCGGATGATAATACAATATTGACAGTATTTGGTAATGTTTTTACAAGTATCATCAATACCTCATGACACGCTTGTAATGCCGCGGATTCTAATGCGGCGTGCATAGATGATGTACGTATCTCTTCAGGTAAAACAAAGAAAAATGTATTGAAATATTGCTGTTTGATTTCCTTGACTAAATAGTCTGAAAAGGCAATAACACTTTCAGCACGTAATGTTTTAATCCATGCACAAATCCTATCAAGGAAATTGACACCAAATGCTGACAAATCCAAAATAGCACCTGGCTGCATGACTGCTTGAAGATCCCTCATATTCTGAAATCCTGGTTTACGCGGCAATCTTAATAAAACCCCCGCAGTTAACCGTCCAGCAATAGATAAGCAAATGTCTTTTCTTTTATTTAATAAAGTCCCAGGTATTTCAAAAATACATCCAGGCTGTAAGGTTTGGGCCATTACTCTCAAAGCATGCTCTTGCGTATATGATGCAGGTCTTAAAATAACACCTGATGGCAATTGTTTGATAATATGAGCGAAACCCTCAAGCGGCAGATTATTCAAACCGGTTAAGAATCCAAGACTTTGACCTGCGGCTAAGTCACCGATAACACTGGCATAGGCTTCTAAAATCATGTCAGTTTGGTGACTATATTCAATAGGCATCAAGCTATGGGCCAACCAAAGTATGTCTCGCCTTCCAAGCATCGACACAACGACCTTAGCTGAAGCTATGGATGTTCGTGGATGAAGACATACACTCAGCCCCATGCCCTCATCTTCCCGACCTGCCCCTAACGCTTCAAGTGCCTGGGTGGATATATCACCTGTTAGCTTGAGGTTACCGCCAGCTTTTCTTATGGCCGGTGCAAGTATAGCTATTTCTGCCGAGGTCATTTCTTCAGATAATACAATACTAGAGCCTATGGAAATATTTTCTACCCACGTTTGAAGAACCTCTATGGCTATGCCTGTAGGCAGCTTGAGATCGCAAAAACGGGGTTTTAGAAGACTTTCGATTTCAGCAAGCCAATCGTGACTTTCACAAAGCATTCCATCCTCTTGTAACAGCCTGTTGGGCACAGCCAACACAAGACCGGGTTTTAATAGTTCAGCGATTGCCTTTGCTTGAGCTAAGGTTGTATGAGCGCTCAACACAAGTGTACACCCGCGTGGAAGATGAGCAGCAATCGCTTGCTGCACATCAAAAGACATATCTGCGGGTAACAACAAAGTGCAGGACATTGGCAAATAACTTACAATCAGTACCGCCACATCTACGGATATATCGCTTTCTAAGGTAAGGCGTCTTTCGCTTGCTAACGCTTTTATGGCCATACATAAAGCTGAATCTGTACTTTTAGGCACCCAAAGGATAGCTGTCCTAGGCACAGCTCGAATAATAGCTGCATAGTCCTCTGGCCGGGCACGCCCTGCTCTTAATCTAACGAGGCGATCGGGATGGGGATGTTTTAACATCGCTAAAATAGCTGGTAATTTATACGATGGTTGTACATCAAATTCTTTTTGTCGTGCTAGAAAAGCATCTGTAATGGCACATTGCACATCAGGTGCCAAATCATCATATAATAAAGACTCTGAATAGCTAATAGTTTTTGCAATTAAAGTTGCAGTTTCTTTTGATGTTGCTTGTGACAATGCAAGTTTCGTATCTGCAGCCAAATACTGAACCCATTGCACTTGTGAAGAGACAGGCATGTTTGTCGAAAAGGAAATGATCCGTCCGGCTAATTTTTTACTTAATTCATCTAATGCATCAGCACTTGCTAAATGAGTATCAGCATGAATAATAATAAAGTGTTCTGGGAATGCGATTAACATAGAATCAAGCAACTGCAGACCTTGAGCATGTATTTCATCACTATGGAATTCACCCCAGGTGATATCAACATGTAAATAATTGGCTTGCTGTATACTTACGCTTATTGTCATCGTTTTATTCTCTCTATTTTAATAATGGCTAGCTATTTTGATATAGCCTGATTCATATGCCTGATTTGTCGATATCTTGTTACCGTTCGGCTATGATGCTGTCATACACAAATGGATAACAAAATTTATACAACATTAATGTTGACTTGTCAACAATATGCTTATATGCAATTGCATAAAAAATTGTCTGTGTTATAATTACCATATGGTTGTCTAAGCAACGTATATCTATAAAATACAGTAAGACCTCACCATGAACATATCACAAATGATTACAACTGAAGGCACTTAAACACAATTGCTCGCTTATATTAGCGCCTCACAGCGATAATACGCTCATATACGAGACAATCACAGCATTACCAGTAGCCGAGCGCCATTGTTCTTTGCGCCTGCAAAGCGCGCTCATTTGGTCCTTTCACCTGAGCCGCGTTTTGAGAGTAACCAAGGCGAAGCTAGCGATACAAGTCCCCAGGTATTGGTAGATGATCAGGATATCGAGCTTATTGAGCAACAGACGCTAGGCTTATAAACAAGTTACACTCACAAGAGCCAAATGCTCGATTTTAGACCGATTATCGGGTACAATGCATTTCCATTTGTTGACTAAACAACATTAATTTTATTTAAAGGCAACAATGAAAATCGATATACATATTGAAGAACCACATGAAAATGGTAGCCCAAAGCACTTACATATTAAGGTAAGCAATGATCTTCCTTACAGCTGGGACAATCAACTTACCCATTTAAAAAATATTGTTGCTGAAGCATCAGCAAACGGATTATCTCCTATTATTTGCTTTGTTAAATCTCTAGGCAAGCCCGATGCATACCAAATGCATGAACTTGCTGCGGTTATTAAAGCATGGCCCGTGGATCTCAGCGGAGAAGTAGATTCAGCAGCATTAACATTAATGAACCTGCAGATGTTTGCAAGACTTCTACCCCACAATACCGTTGTACAACTTTCAAGCCATTGCTCATTGACCCATGCCCAAGCAATAACGAAAACACTACCTGAAAAGACTTTTTTACGTATCGCGAATCTTCAACCGCTAGCCCCCGAAAAAGCATTTCTTACAATGCAAGGACTTTATATGCATGATTTGCTAGCTATCCTTGCTCTATTACCTTTACATGTTGGACTTGACATAGCATCTACTTGTAATATGCAGATGCTTAAACGTCAACTCAATGCATTATCTAAGTTATCTAAGTTGCGCATGGTGCAACTGCCATCAGATTTAACACCAGCGCAATGCCAATTGCTTGGAAGATACGCACAGCAAGACGCAATGTTCCTACTTTCCAGGCATGTTAGCACATCAGTTGCATTGAATATCTTCTATGTGCTTAGAGAAAGGCAAACGGTCGTATTGCATCCATTGACTCACAGCGCTTTGATATATGAAATAGCCACAGCCTTACAACAAACACAACGTCATTGCCGTTTGAAATTCCATTTTCCCTATGAAGGCTTTGCCCCCTCATATCTTGATAACGGCAGTTCAAGTCATGCAAAATCATCTTTCAAATTGGGACTCAAAACACATGATCGCGTGCACATACCTGCTGATCTAAACCTCGACTTAGTCGAGCCGTTACTTAGCGATACCAGCTCCTCTGGTTATATAACCTGCAGCTCCTTCTGTGAACCTAAGATTGCCATAGCCATTGCTTATAAACTCGCAACAACTAAATCATCGATGCGATTGATACTTAACTCATGGTTCATGATAGATTGGTTAAGAAAGTTTACTCGGACTATCTCTGAGCACTTTGTTATCATCGTTGAGGATAATGCACCAGCACATTGGCTAACCAAGCTTGCAAGAATCATGCCGGCCAACCGACAAATCTTACTTCCACACAAGATATCTGTCGCAAGCGCAACAGCTTTAGTCAAACATCTCACATCTAACACCATCTTAATCATTCAAGGCGGCATTCCACCAGAAATTCTCGAGACAGTGGCTAAACATGTGAAACCGCCTACAAGCATAAAACTGCTTTCAAGTGTCACGGTTGAAGAAGCACGTATCATTGCAACTCATCGTATTCATTCCGGCGTGTTTAACATTAACCCCAGCGGGTTAGCGACAACGCATCCAAACGTGACTGCAGCAAGCAATTTCGCAACACCATCCCTGCTTACCGCTGGAAGAAGGCGTACACCCGAATATTCATTGGCCTCTCAACCATACACCAGTTCATCAAACGCATGGTTTACATCCAGCGTTGTTGCAACCATGACTGCAGAAACCGAACTCAAGCAAATGATTGATAGTCAACAAGGCAAATTTATCATTCAATTGCCTGTCAATCTAATCGCATGCACAAAAGAGATTTTGTACCAAACATTTCGGAAACTTACATGCACTGCTTTGCAACTGCGTAGTGATGTATCGCCTTCTTTCGCTATAACAGTAGCCAAAGCCCTCCCCAATAATGTAGCGCTCATGTTGCCATCTACACTCGGAGCTGGCTTAGATACTGTCATTACCATGGCTGAATCATTAAAACCGGGCAACAGTCTTTATGTACAAGAACTAACGGAAACGACACGCATAGCTGTCTCGCAGTTGCGATCTCAAGTCACCTTACTGTTGGACCTGACTTCAAATACCTTGAACCAGCAAGATGCAATAACCCTGATTAAGCTGCTTCGTTCAGGCCATTTTTTAGGTTTAGTCGCAACTCAAAAGCAACTTGATAGTACATTACTACAGGCAACTTACCGACAGTGTGTTTCCAATCTTCCTCAGGGCTGTATTTTGAAAATTACCGCTGATATGACACTTGAGTTTATCTTGTCACTTAAAACATGTCTGCCAGACGGCTCGGCATTGTTAGTACCCAAAACATTCCCCAAAGAAGCTGAGCCTACTTGGCTAAGGAAAATAGCTGGGATAATAACAGGAACGCGAAAGCTGATACTGCCGCCTGGTATATCTCAAGAAGCCGTCGATTATCTTATCAACCACTTGCCCACAAGACCAAGACTTTTCATAGAACTGCCTAAAGGCTTGCGCTTATCAGCTGCACAGTGGGATAAATTAGCTAGACCTAACATTACTGTTTTTGGCACCCTTGAGTTTCCTGCGGATATGTCGCCGTCAGATGTACAAGACATCAGGCTACGTTTGCGTTTGCTCCCACCGTTGCTTGTATCTAGGCCTATCCCATCAAACACAGTCTCCAGCAATCAAACCGCGACATTATTTCCACCAACTTTGCCTAAACGCGCAATGCCTGGGCCAGGGACTACGCTATCAGCCGAGCCTGCCGCAAAAAGACAAGCTAACAGCCTATTAGCGCAACAAGCAAATCAAGCGATTTCACTACCAGAAAGTCAATCTTATGCTTATCGTTTACCTGAAAACTCGAGTTCTTCCTCGTCTCATTTATCTATGTCCTTGCCATTATTAGGATCTAACGCTGAAGAGGCACAGTTTGAATATCCGCCTATACCCGATTTTATAGAACCTAGCAGTTCACAATTCCCATCATTCGGGGGAGGATCTAGCACAGTGTTATTTTCACCAGCACCTAGAAGCGATGTGACAGTCGATAAGCGAGCGCTGGATAATCATAGATAGGGAGATTTAATTGCTCGATTTTAGACCTTACGGTACAGTAAAATCAAATATGTTGTCATAACATGACTTATTTTATTTAAGAGTAAAAATGAAGATAGATACACAAATCATAATTAGCAATAACACGAAACTGATACAAATAACTATCACAAGTCTAACCAATAGTGCTTGGGATTTTGAATTTGAGCAATTAAAGCAATTTATTATACAGGGAATAAAAAAATCAAACTATGTTTATATATACGCTTTTATATTTAACTGCAATCTCGATACTGAAAAACTTAAAGCGCTTGCAAGTCTTGTAGCAGGCTGCTATATCGATGTAGAATATTCTATAAAAAAAGGCTCACGCCTCTTAGAGGAAACACTCTGCCAGTTTTGTGCTTTTGTGAAAACATTATTACCAAAAACCACTATATTCATTTCAAGGGCATTTACCCTACCCCAAGCTCAAATGCTCACTCGCTCCTTACCTCAATATACTTTACTAAGAATCGGCAATCTTCCAGAAATTAGACCTGCACAAGGCCTTTGTGTTGAAGATCTTGCAGATATTCTCAAAGAGCTGCCTCCACATACAAAGCCTAGCATATCAAGCAAGAATTCTCAGTTGATGTTTGAGTATTTACTGAAAGCCTTACCTCCAAAGCAAACAGTCATGTTACCTATAAAACTAACAGAGCTGCAATGCCAATGGGTTGGCACATATGCGAAGCAAGGCTCGGCTATTTTACTCCCTCATGATACAGACAGATCCACTGTTTTTAGCGTCCTCAAATCACTTCAAAATAGTCAATATCTCGGGCTATTCTTTGCTGACAATAGCTTGCTATATGATATGATTACGCATTTGCCGGCGTCCGTGCGTCGCTGTTATTTTGCATTTAACTTCCCACTGACAGGCTTCTATGCTTCTTCCTCTGGTAGTGCCCATCTAAGTCACACAAAGCCGCCTCTTAGGCTTGGGCTAAAAACCCATGATGAAGTCATTATATACCCTGGTGTAACACTAAATACGCTGGAACCGCTACTCAATGATGCGACTTCATGCTGTTTTATTAGTTTTCATCCCAAATGTAGACCTGAGCTCGCTATCGCGATAGCAGCCCATATAGAAAATACTTATGCTAATAGCAAGCTTCTTTTCGGGGCGCACTTGCGCATAGATTGGATGGTGACATTTATGCGCGCTATGCCCGAAGGACATATCATAAGATATAAATCCGAGACACCTTCAGATTGGCTAACACAGCTTGCACAAAGCATGCCGGCTCAACGTCAGATACAGCTCAATTCAGGGACATCTGTGACACACGCTAGGGCTTTAGCACAACATCTCGCAAAAGATGCAATTTTATTAATCTGGGGTGATACGCTCTCACCACTGCTGCAAACTGTCGCTGCACATATTAACCCACTTGCAAAAATACGACTGCATTCAAGTGTCCGTGTTAAAGAAGCACTTATCATTGCAAGCCACCTTGTCCATCCTGAAGTGTTTGAAGTTAATCCCGACACACCAGTGACAGTGCATCCAGAAGTAACCCAAGCCATCGATTTATGTGCCAGGAAAACATTTACCCAGTTTCTTGGTGTATTAGTGAGTACGCCAATAGAAAATGAGAATACATTCGAATTTTCAGGTTCATCAAACACATTATTTGCCCCGCAGTCCGAGCTTAGCCTATCGAGTAGTTCAGCACAGATGCACGCAGATAATTCACAAGGCATGTTAACACATGGTTTATCAGTAATAGATACCAACATTTCAGCAGCAAAAACTATGCTCACAGCAATCATTGAGCGCCAGCAAAAAGAATGTGCCGAAGATCAAGCAGATGCCAACATAACGCTTGATTTGCCAGCTGATATACCTGGATGTACCGCAGAAATTCTACGCCTAGCATTTCGAAAACTGCAAGGCAGTGTGCGATTGCACGATCGTACCACTATCCCTTTTGGTACGATGGTAGCTAAAGCATTACCCAATAGCATGGCGCTTATATTGCCTACTTATGATAGTTTAAGTCTTGTTGAGTCTATGGATAAGCTAAATACGACTGTTGCGATTGTGCAAGCATTAAAACCAGGTAATAAACTTTACGTACAAGCGTTAACGCTAGGGTTGAGCACTGCCATTCCTTTATTGCAACCACAAGTGGTGATGTTGCTAAATATAGAAAACTTAACTTACCCCGAGGCAAGCACTATCATTCAGTCGCTACCACCAAGCTGCATCTTAGGTTTGATTGCAAGCAAGGCAGTATTCAATAAGCTACTTGCTAATTATATGATAAAATTTTGCGTTGCTGCCCTACCACAAGGTTGTACTTTAAAAGTAACAGCAGATATGGGACTCTTCAATATACAACAGATAGCTCTATTCTTGCCAAGGGATACCGCGCTTTTGATACCACGCACATTATTTGAATTTCCCAACTGGCTCAAAGCTATTGCTATCAATTTAAATATACGCAACGCTAGATTGATGTTACCGTCAGGTATATCTTCGCAGCAGATTGACGATTTTATTGAATCTATACCTGCGAATCTCTCAATCATCCTGCCAGAAAAAAGTTTAAACTTATCTTCCACGCAATGGCGAACGCTAGCTGAAAAAAACACGAAGGTTGCAGGTCGACTTGTCTTTCCCGAAGATATGCAACCGTCAGAAAAGCGCCGTATAGCATTGAGCTTACACCCTGGGCATGAATTTGAACTTAACTCCACAGCAACAGTGCCTGTCACTATATCTAGCAGTCAACTGTTTCCTCCAATCTTACCAAGTCGTGAAAAACGTCAAACACCTGAGTCTCCTCGAACAATAACATCACCAGTATCAACAGCGGCTGTCACTACATTTAGTAATCAAATGTTTCGTCCAATCTTACCAAGCCGTGCAAAACGTCAAACACCTGAGTCTCCTTGGGCAATAACATCACCAGCGCCCTTGTCCAGCACAACACAAAGTTGCTTAGAACAAAGGCCTAATCCAGCAAAAGCGCCTCGTTTGTAGTAGATATTATTGATAGCGTATCCATTTTGGAGCAGGCTCAATAACAGGTGGTGAGTCCGGCGGGCTCGGCGTTCGCGTAATCAATAGTGGATAGTCACCATAATACATCGGCGAGCGATAAGCTGTTGCGTGCATATCTGGGCTGCTTGGTAACATATCATCTGATAGCGATATGCTAGCATGAGGACCGTACAAAGAAACACTATTCAAAACGGGACTACTTGGCAATATCTCATCGACTGGTGCATAAAGACCCTCATCATCACTATATCTACTCGGTGATAAACTCATGGTCTGTGTCACAAGCATAGTCGTAAAGCCCGCGGTTCTTTCAGGCGAACTCATATAATCGTCGTAAGTACTTGATGGTGGTATGAGACGCTTGCGTGAGTTTTGTGTTGCTTGCGATGCACTAAAGAAGGCGCAGGAGCTGGTACTCGGCGATACCCTAGCTTGCAATAATACGGGTGGCGGATAATCCTCTGCGTGAATTGTTGGCGTTGGTGTAGAGCTTGACGACAGAAAAGGTATTTCATCTTGGGTATCATCTGTCGACCCAATCGTTTCTGCCAGCTGCGTCGTTGGGCTTTGAGGTGAATGTGGCGTACTCGGGCAGAAACCATCGGATGTATCTGATTGACTTGGCGAACTTGCGGCATGCAATGTCGTTGCACCTGGCAATGGCTCGATATGATCGGCTGCTGGCAATAATGCGAACGAAGAAAAGGAAGATGATGATGTCAAGGCTAGCGCTGTACGCACAGGTGCGTTAGGCGGTAGCTGTAGCCGTTCAGCACAATTACCCACACCAAACTGAATAAAACGTTGTCGTTCCTTAATCGCCAGCGGTATTTTGCCCAAATTTTTTGTTTTTTTCCACGTATCATTCGAAGGATAATAATAGGTATCCGCTTGTTCAAGATACGCTTGGTGCGGTTGCACTGTCAGCGCCGAAAATCTTAATGCTTCTGGAATAACCTGACAAGCACTCTGAAATAAAATCCCGTAAGCTATCTTAAACGGATCTTCTGATATCCTCGTCGCTCGTCCAGTCATCTGCAGTAGATACGAGGCTAACTTTACATTTTGCGCCGCGACTACATAGGCAATTTTTGGATTATTGTAGCCATGACGCAAAGACCATACCCCAAATATAATACATCCACCATCGATCTTATCAATATCAGCAAGCGTGTGTATACTGCCTGTATAAATTGCAATAGCCTTAATTCCTGCCTTTTTAGCATTTTCCGCAGCGACTTGACAATCAGGAATTGTCGGAAAAAAAGCAATGCCTACAATATCGACTAAACGTTTAAGCGCATTGTATCCTGGATAATAACGATTCAACAATAATGGTAGATATTCAGTGAGATCAACCACTGCTTCTGATGAGTAATCTACTTGAAGGTAATCGAAAATAACGGGCGCTGCAAATCCATCAGAAATGGCTTGAAACAAGGGATATTCAAACTTCGAAATGCCTAACGGATTTTCTATGGGAGGGGTTGCGCTACAACCTATCGTGAAGGTGTCTGATAAATTAAGAATTTCACTATTGCTCAAGCGTTTGCAATAAGTATGATATTCATCAAGAATCATCAATTTAAATAGCTGCATTTTTTCTGGATACTGCTCACAATATCTTATAAAACTTTCAAGACAAAACAATAGAACTTTTTTATTCGTTTGAATAGGATTATTGCAGACAAGCGCTTTAATTGAAAGACTATTGGTCATGCTTGATACTTTGATGACTCTATCAAAGGTGAACATGATATCTGTTCGCTGATAATCGTGAAACCATCTATAATAATACATGGAAAAATCAGCAAATAGCTGATTTAACAAATTTCTCTGTGGTGTTACCACGACAATCGCTTCATCAGAGTTCACTAAACTCCATGCCTGTTTCACCAACAAATAGGTAAGCAGCGTCTTGCCACATCCAGGAGGAATCACTAAATGACCTATGGTACCTTCAAATGCTGCAACAGCTGCTATTGCATCTCGCTGATAGGGACGAAACCTATCTGAGCTAAGATCTATTTCTCTAAGTGAGACTTTGAATATATCAACGAAAGCTTGCCCTTGTCTTATATTACTGACAGATTCAGAAAACGCAATCGGGTTTAAATCTTGTGGTAGTCCGCGTTGTGCATCCCAATGATATTGAAATAAATCACCCTCTTCCGCTCGATGCTTTCGCTTCTGGTACTCATGCCAATTTGCTTCGATAATTCGATTCACTTCCTCTACGGTTTGATTGATACAATAATGAGCGTCTGATGCATCTTCACCACCAAGCGCCTTATTAAAGACCATCAAATTAGGTAATGGCGAACTATGAAGACCTTGATTATCTTCTTGACGTTTGCTGCTAGGATGATACTTAGTTGCCGCATCTTTTCGCTTCAGCATTTTTCGACCGGCCATTCCTTCTCCTTCGAAGGCTTCATGCTCTAAAGCCAGTTGTTCTAAAAAAATTTGAACGTATAAAACCTCAGCCCAACTACCGGCATCGGCAGCTTGCGGCATGAGCCAATACATCTGCTGTGGTAAAGGCAAAGCCGCTTTAATAGGCGCCATATTAACCATAAAAACGCCAGTTCCCAGATTTGACTTTTTTACTTCTTGATTATAATTTCTAGACACTGCAATGATGCTGGTATCACCCATTCTTTTTTTCAAAAGTCCAAATAGCGATTTGGCACCCTTGTCATTTTGATGAAAATGATAGCCTATCGATCGAATCTGAGAATTCGCCATCATAAAATGCTTAAGCCCAACATGGTGCGAGAAAATAAAAGCAGCAATCCGTTGTGATGATGTTTGCATCAAATGTTCATGATAATTACCATGCGTCGCTGATACCATTTCATGTAAGACTAAGATATCCACCTTAGATAAAACGAATATCGGTAAGGCATCATATTGTGCTTGCGTTAACACCAGTATGCTGCGCATATGTTCTGAGCTATGCGTATAGATTTCATTGGTTTTATCTCCAACAATCATAAACATAACCCGATCAGTTGCCTTAACCATGGCATGAACAGAATAAAATGTGGCCCGCAGGCCAGTGATATTTATTTCTTGGAGTATAGCTTCGGGTACAGGATCATCAACGTGGATGTGATCTAATAACTGAATAAAATCGAGGTTACCTTTATGGCTAAAATGCTTATGCTTTTTCTCGTTGTGCATCCTTGTTGGTAGTTTAGGAAGCAGCTCACCAAAAAGCCCATCATGCAAGGTAATCGTAGATGCAGATATTGAGCTTACAGGTAATAATGGAAAAGAAGAAGAGGAGGAGCTGGAAGATGATTCTGATATAACAGCTGTCAACAAATCGTCTGTATCATCATCGCTAAGCTCAATAAAAAAGTGACTATTCCGATGGTGACAGTTTCCTGAAACGTCACCCAATGCTGGAGCACTACCAAAATTCTCGTCGTCGCTTAACAAACCGCTGCTCTCATGAAACAAGCCAAGCTGCCCTACGCCATTTTCCGAGGAAATAGTGTTAACGCTATCATCTTCATCTGAGACTTCAGGAGAGCTTAGATACCCTCTTAACGGGTTAGCGCGAATTTGTTGTTTTTCCATGGGATGATCGCCTCAAAAGAATATATGAATGATACTTGTTTTTGTGAAAATGTTGTTGTGTCAACATAAAGCGTTCATATTGTAGCAGATTGACTCTTGTCTGTGCAAATATGAAACATATCATGATTGGGTCGAGACGAGGCTATTGCCGGTGATTGTTATGATACAGTTGATTGTGATGAAATATTTTGTACAACATTATGTTATTGGTCGGGACGGGAGGATTTGAACCTCCGACCACTTGCACCCCATACAAGTGCGCTACCAGGCTGCGCTACGCCCCGAAGGCCGGTATTATGCAACAAAACGGCACTTTTGCCAATGACTTTTGTCATATGCGATGTTCGCAGCATCTTCGCATCTTTAGGTAAGCAAGGTATAATCGCTCAGCTAAGATCTCGACGCTAGGTAAGGACCACCGCATGACAACGCCTCCGCCGCTTACAAGAAAACCAACATCATGGCAAGTTTGGCTACCGTTGGCGCTATTTTGTTTTATTCAAATAGGCACAACCGCCGATAATGCCATCCTGCTTAATGCAACCTCAGCACTTATTCAAAGTTTTCAAGCAACGGTTACGCAGGTACAAATTGCTGATGCCATGTTCCCTCTTTGTGCAAGCTTACTCATGATTATTGGTAGTTTTATTGGCCTCTTATTAGGTTGGAAACGCATTTTGCAGCTTGGTTTACTTATCCTCGTTTTAGGTGAACTTTTAGCCGTATTAAGCACCAATATACAAATATTTACTTATGCCGCAAGAATATTAGCCGGTATCGGTGCAAGTTTAGCAACGCCCGCTGTGCTTGGGCTTGTACCTAACTTATATCATGGGCGCTTGCGAGCGATTGCATTTAGCGCCATTGGCGCCTCTAACGGCCTTGCCGCAGCCATTGGTCCCGTCGCAGGTGGTTTTACGATTATATCGTTTGGATGGCGCGTTGGTTTTATTGCGTTGGCGGTGTTATTTGCTATCGCACTTTGCGGCAGCATGATTATCCAATCAGTACCAAGGCCACAAAAGCGACCACACTTTGATATCGTCGGCGCTCTGTTACTTCTTATCATCACAGCTTCCTTATTCATTGGCTTACTCATGATGAATGAGTGGGGTCTTATCACACCAAGGCGGGCACCTTTTTGTATTTTTGGCTTCCCACCGCCACTTTTCTTAATCGCATTAGGCGTACTAACATTTATTGTCTTTGTTTATTGGCAAAAGCATTTAGAAGCGCGAGGCATCAATACCCTACTTCCCTCCATTCTTATCAAAAACTTACAAGTACGTGCTGGCCTTTATCTTATTTTATTGGTTTTTATGATTATGGGCAGTTTTTCTTTTTTAATTATTACTTATCTGCAAGTAGTCGTCAGCATGAATGCCCTGCATACAGGTATCGCACTTAGTGCTTATGCGATGAGTTTAGCTATATTCTCTATGCTCACGCCATTAGTATTCAAACATCTTTCGCCAAGAATACTCTGCCGATTGGGCATTATTATGATTATTGCTTCATGCTTTATGATTGCTGATGAGTTGCATTTAATTACCGCAAGTCTGACATTATTTTTAGGACTCTTTGTTGCAGGTGCAGGCAGCGGTCTTATCGTATCGCAAGCCAGTATTGCCATTACCCATGCAATAAAACAATCGGACGCCGAGCAATCCGGGGGCATTCAAGGCACCATGCGAAATTTAGGCCTCGCTATCGGTGTTTCTATCAGTGGTGTCATATTAATCGCCGCACTTACTACCTCTGCAAAAACGATGACTAATGCATTGCCTTCGCTTTCAACGCCCGTTAAAAACCATATTGATTTAATTAAGGACGTGCCTTTTTTAAGTAACCAACAAGTCGCGACCATCTTGACACAACAAGGGTTTCCCGAACAAACACGCAATATCTTAATTCACGTTAATGCTGATGCACGTCTTTATGCTGCCAGGCTTACCTTGTTAGTGATGGCCATACTCTTCTTCTTGTTTCTATTTCCCACAAGACATTTGCCGAGCTCATCCTTGATGGAAGATGATGAAACAACTTAAACGTCTCGTCAAAATACAAATGTAGTCTTGTTTATTAGCCCTTCTCTCCTTGTGTACGATGAAAGATTGATAGCTACATAAACACGATGACATGATGAATCCATTGAATCATGATAATGATGTAATAACAGGTACCCGCCAACACCGCTGCAACAGGCAAGGTTAATAACCATGCTAATAAAATGGTTTTAATCGTTGCACGATTGATTTGACCATAACCATGGGATACTAAAGCACCCCCGGTGACTGCTGAGGTTAATGTATGTGTTGTACTGATGGGTGCACCGATTAAAGATGCGACGTAGATAATAATGGCTGTACTAAATTCAGCACCAAAACCATGAGCATAGTCGATACCACCACTACTGATTTTTTCACCAATGGTGCGAATCACACGCCAACCACCAATCATAGTTCCCAAACCCATCACCAAAGCTGAAATCACAATGACAATGAGCGGCACGCTTTTTGTCGTATAACCTAAATGCGCAAATTGTGTTGCCAGAATCAGCGTGATAATACCCATGGTTTTTTGCCCATCGTTACTACCGTGAGCAAAACTCACAGCAAACGATGAGAGGATCTGTAAACGGCTCATTAAGCGTTGTTTACGCTGCATAAATAGGTCAATATCACTGCGTGCTAAATCCTGCATGAGTGGCGGTGGTTGATTTGCAAATGATTTTGCAATAAGTGTTAAAAAATAGCCAACGACAAAACCGAATAGCGGTGAAAGAAACATGGCAACTAACACCACGATGAGTTCATGCCAGTAAACACCAAACAAACCAGCAGCTGCAACACCTGCGCCAAATAAACTACCAATTAAACAGTGCGATGAGCTGACTGGTAAGCCATAATACCAAGTCAATAAATTCCAAAAAAGTGCGCCGCACAATACGCTCACAACAACGGTTAAGGATAAATGATCCAGGGGAATAATCTTAGTAATCACCATGGCAACTGCGGTACCTACACAAACGGCACCTAAAAAATTACCAATACCACTCATGAGAATAGCGATTTTAGGCGGTAAAGCCTTGCTATAGATGACAGTTGCACAAGCATTTGCCGTATCATGGAAGCCATTCACAAAATCAAAAGCCAGTGAAAGCACCAGTGCAATAACAGCAACGATAATTGTGAAGGTTAGCATGCGGTCCTCGACAAAGGATTATCATCGCCGTAAAGATAGCACAAGGGATGCTCATTTAGATAGCCTTATCACAAAACAAAGTCACTTCAGCATACGAGTTTTTTGGTTTTTTACTAGTGTATATCGCATTTTGGGGCCATTTGCATATATAATAGGCTTTTTGATGGGGCTCTTGCAGATGTTAACCGCACAACTGATAACACCTGCTAACTTTCTAATCACACTGACATCACAGACGTTAGTACTCACGCCTAACCGGCGTTTAGCAACTCGGTTGCGTCAAAGTTTGCTGGACAAACTTACGATAGGACAGACGCTATTAGCACCTGAAATCCTCGCCTATCAAGATTGGCTCGCCCAAACCCAGCAACAACTTTATCTACATAGCAAACTAAAAACTCAACTCCTTGATACTACAGCAATGGATTGGTTATTTACGCAAACGTCGCCATCTGATTTGACTTTGCTTGCAAGCCCAGAACAATTAGCAAAGACCGCAAAACAAGCCTGGCAATTAGCCCATGAGGGATGTCTGCCTTGGCAACAATTAAAACAGCATACTCACCCAGATTATCAATGGTTTGCCCGCTGGGCGGAACGCCTCAAAGCCGAGCTAGATGCTCGGCAATGTACAGATATTTATGATTTTACCCACCAGCACTCAAGCTTAATTGCCACAACCGCAGCACAAACTTATCACGCTATTACCTGGTATGGCTTTATGGATTTCTCCGTACAACAACAGCGTTTACAAGGTGCTATTGAAGAGCTCGGCTGCCGACAACTTGCATATATTGCAGCACATCCCCAAGCAAACCAGCAACAACCACATCACGTACAGGCTATGGATCCTCAACACGAACTTCAAAGCATGTTAGCGCATGCTAAAATTGCGCAAGAACAAGGATTGATGCATATTGCTTGTGTTGTGCCCGACTTAGCCAGCTGTCGTGCTCAAATTGTGACTGAAGTATGGCGCTGTTTTGAACCTGAAACGCCCTGGCCAAGTTATCGCAAAGATGCACCTGTTAATATTTCTGGTGGCTATTATTTAAGTGAGCTTGCACCCGTACAAACCGCTATAGCGCTTATTGGCTTATGGCAGAAAACGTTACCCTACACGACATTAGCTCACTTATTACTTTCACCCTATTGGGGAAAGCAAGTGATAAGCGCTGATTTAGCGGATGTTGAACGTCTGTGGCGCGAGAACGTAGCAAGCCATTTACCGCTGGCAAACTGGCTGCAGTTGTTACCCGATGATCATCCAGGCGCAATATGGATTCAGCAACAATGGCAGCCTATCGTTAATCAAGCGAGACAATTACCCAAAGCAGCTTATCCCAGTCAGTGGGTTAAGTTATTCAAACAACAACTTCTGGACCTGCATTGGCCTGGTGCTAAAAGCTTAGATAGCTGGCATTATCAGGTAGCTGACGCACTCATGCAACAGCTTGAGCAGTTAGCCCGTTATGACACCCTGATGGGCTCGCTTGACCTAAACACCATGTTGCAACAATGGCAGCATCATTTAAATCAGCAACTCTTTCAAGCACAAACCCAAGGTCAAGCCATTGAAGTTTTAGGCACACTGGAAGCAACCGGTCTCACTTGGGATAGTTTGTGGGTATGTCAGCTACAAGCAGATACCTTTCCCCAGAGTGCTAAACCCAATCCGCTATTGCCATTGGCTTGGCAACGTGCAGCAAATCTGCCTCACAGTGATGCCAAACGTGAATTTACCTATGCACAAACACTTCTACAAACCTGGCAACATCAGGCTGCGCAATTGACATTAAGTTACAGTTTGAAGATTCAAGGCTTGCCAACCGAGGGTTCCATGCTCTTAGATCCCTGGCCGGTGACTCATAGCAAACCACCGTCTTCACCCCTCATCACGCAAGAAGCGATTCAACTTGAACCTATTCGCGAAAGTACCATCCCACGACTCGAGGGGACACTGAAAGGTGGTAGCTATCATTTACAATACTTTCTTGATTGTCCTTTTAAAGCCTTTGGTTATTATCGTTTAGGTATCGATGTGTTAGCGCAAAAAGCAACGGGACTCGACGCAATGCAACGTGGTCAAGCCATTCATCGCAGTTTGCAGCTAATATGGCGACAACTTCATTGTCATGAAACGTTGATGGCACAAGATGCAACAAGCCTAGATGCACTTATCCAGCAAGCTATTAACGAAGCGCTTCACCCCTGGCAACATCAATTGAGTGCCGTTTTGTGGGAACAACAAGTTGCATGGTTGAAACAAGTGTTGCATGCCTGGCTTGAGATAGAAAAAAATCGTGTTCCTTTCCATATTCATAGCCTTGAGCAAACACACACACTAACGCTTGGAAAGCTTACCTTAAAGCTCCGCTCCGATCGCATCGACAAATATGCCGATGGTACATTGCTAGTGATTGACTATAAAACTGGAACAACACATATCAGTGAAAGTTTTAAAACACCCTTGTCTGCACCCCAAATGCCGTTATACTTGTTGGCCATAGCGGCCAAAGACGCAGGCTTTGCTTATGTTACATTAAAACCGGGAAAAGTTGGCTGGGAAGGTGCCAGTGACACGATACCAGAAACCGAGCTTAAAACCTTCACCTGGCTCTCAACAAAAATCAACCACGAAACACGAAGCTATACAACCCAATTAAGCGCTTGGCAAACAGAACTTGACGCACTCGCTACCGCTTGTGCCGATAATCAAGCAAGTATTGCCCCACGCACACCCGATGCTTGTCGCTACTGTGATTTAAGCAGCTTATGTCGTCTTGACGAAAGGATACAGTAATCATGATAATCGATGCCCATGTACGCGAACAGGCCTTAGATGTTCACCAATCATTTATCGTACAAGCACCCGCTGGCTCCGGTAAAACTGAATTATTAACGCAACGATTTTTGGCGCTATTAGCTTATGTTGCCGAAGCACCCGAAGCTATTTTGGCTATGACTTTCACACGTAAAGCTGCTCAAGAAATGCGTCATCGGGTGATACACGCATTAAAACAAGCCAGAGACGAAGTACCTGTCACAAGTGCCCACCAGCAACAAACGCGAGCGCTCGCCAACGCCGTATTAGCAAAAGATGCGAAAGCCTTATGGGGGCTTTTGCAAAACCCGCAACGTTTGAGAATTCAAACATTTGATGCACTCTGCGCACAAATTGCCAGACAAATGCCTATTTCTTCACGTTTAGGTACCGAGCCTCGCATCATCGAACAAAGTGACCGTCTTTATCATGAAGCCGCATGCCAATTATTAGAGCATCTCGATATCAATTCACCCTTTCATCAACCGCTTAAGCTGTTGCTCAAGCATTTAGATCATGATGTTGAGCGGACACTCACCCATCTTGTTGCCATGTTAAGTCGTCGGGAGCAATGGCTGCGTTTGCTCGCGCGTGATTATCAAGACGATAACGCTTCGCACGAAGATGGCTTACTGGCTTATTTGGATGCGAGCTTAGCGCGAGTTATTCAGCATGAGCTTACACAAATCCACGATGACTTACAGCGCGATCCGGAGATTGCTTTATTATTATCAACATTATGGCGGCATGCGATACATTATGCCGATGCTGCGCATCCCATGCATAGCCTTGCGCTGGATAATACCCTGCCCGAAGCTTCTCTTTATGATTTATCGCGCTGGCAAATTCTTGCTGCATGGCTACTGACACAGGATGGTCAGTGGCGCAGCCCTCGAGGGCTTCGTCTTGAGCACGGTTGTCTTCCTCAAGCTAATATAGCTGCTCAGGATAAAACACGGTTTGCGGCGCATCGCCTCAACTGGCAATGTTTATTAGATAAATTAGCGAATGGGCCTCAGTCTCGCCTAGAAAACCTTAATCGTATTCGCCGCTTACCACCTGTCGATTATTATCATAAACAAAGCGATAAAGTGGCAACTATCAAAATGGCACTGCGTTTATTAGCTGCCGAGCTTGAACGCGTTTTCGCCATCCATGGTCAAATTGACTTTATTGGCATGGCTTTATCGGCGCTACAGGCAATGGGCACGCCAGAAGAGCCCACCGATATCGCCATTGCCATGCAGCAACAGCTACAAGCCCTTTTAGTCGATGAGTTTCAAGACACGTCCGTATTACAGTTTGATATGTTAGCGCGTCTAACAGCCGATTGGTCACCTGGTGATAACCGTAGTTTGTTTTTAGTGGGTGATCCCATGCAATCTATCTATCGGTTTCGTCAAGCCGAGGTCGGCTTATTTTTACAAGCTCAACAATATGGTATAGGTGCCATACCACTTACAAGTCTGACACTTGTCAATAATTTTCGCTCAGCAGAAAACTTAGTCTCTTGGTATAACCAACACTTTCTCAGTATTTTTCCACAACAAGATGATATGGCTACCGGTGCCATTCGTTATAGTCAAGCCGCTCACACCCAATCAGGCACGCAAACAGCGGGCGTGACATTACAAGCTTTTTTAGCAAATGATGCTTATGCGCAGCCTTATCACGCAGAAGCTTCGTATATCGCGAAAACCTTGGCTGATTTACGCCAAGATTCGCCGCAGATAAAAATGGCGGTACTCGTGCGTGCCAAAGCGCAGGTTGCACCGCTGCTACCTTGGTTACGGCTCTATGACTTACCCTATCATGCACATGATATGGACCCTTTACATACAAAACCCTATATTCAAGATTTGACTGCATTACTCAAAGCACTTACCCATTTAAGTGATAAACTCGCATGGCTCTCACTCTTACGCGCACCCTTTGTCGGTTTATCACTCGCGGATTTATTGGTTTTAAGTGATATACCCAACACATCCCTATGGCAAACATTACAAGATATGCCTAAAAAACTCAGTCATGATGGTCAAATGATTCTGAAACGCATCACACCTATCCTGACAGAAGCCCTTTCACGCAAACATAGCTTGTCTTGGGCTGATTTGCTGCGCGGCACTTGGATGCAATTAGGGGGACCATTGACCTTACCCCACCCGCATGCACAAATGGATGTAGATGAATACTTTGCCTTATTAAGTGAACAAGCCAGCCTTGGTTTGGTTTATGATTGGCATGGCTTTGAATTACTGCTTGCAAAACGTTTTGCCACAGGACAAAGCTTACAAAATAACCCTATTGATATTATGACCATTCATAAGTCTAAAGGTTTAGAATTTGATATTGTGTTCTTACCTGGTCTTGAGCGTATCGGTCGTCAAGATAGTTTAGATCTCTTACTTTGGTATGAGCAGGCTAATTCCCAGGGTAGCGTTGATTTATTGCTTGCTCCTATCAAAGCCAGTGGCGATGATGCTGATCCAGTTTATACATTTATCCGTGAGCAGCATAAACGTAAGGCTGATTTTGAATTAGCACGATTGCTTTATGTTGCATGCACCCGTGCACGCTCACAACTTTTTTTAACTTGCCATTTACAATCGTCTGTATTTGAAGATATACGCCCTAATACCAATAGCTGTCTTGCAAAACTATGGCCACAACTAGGTTTGACTTTTGTTGAAAGCTTAAAAATACAAACAAATAAGGCCATGGCGCTAGAAGATAATACCCAACAACAGGCCAGACGTTTACCTTTGCATTGGCAACAGCAGCAAACGCATAAATCAACGATGGCAGCAGGACCCGCTTTGCATGACAACAATCGAAATCGTATTCATCAAAGTCTTAAACAAGAGGCCCTTTATCGCCAGCGCGGTATTGTATTACATAGCTTAATGGAGTTATTAGCCGTTACGCCTATAGAAACGTGGTCAAACCAATTAGACCATTGGATAGCCCTGGGAGAGCGCCTATTGCAACACATAGGCACTTCATTACCTCAGCGCGAAGGTCATCGCGCATGGCTTCAGCAAACTTTACAGCAGATGCTCAATGATCCTACCTGTTTATGGCTATTTGATCCTAGCCATGAACAAGCAAATAATGAGCTTCCTCTATTAACGCATACAGAAATTACCGGACTTATTCGTATCGATAGAACCTTTATTGATAAAGAAGGTGCCCGATGGATTATTGATTACAAAACAGCCTATCTCGACAAAACCGCTATTGATGATTTTTGGGAAAGCATTTGGCCAAACTATCAAGCGCAACTACAAAACTATGTCTCAGCACTCGCTGCATTATCTGAAAATCCTATTCGGGTTGGTCTTTATTTTCCTTGTATTCCACATTGGTTTGAGTGGGAAGAGACACTAAACTTACATAGCGATAAAGCATATGAAACGATGAGCTGATATATATTTTCGTCTTTCAAGGAGAAAAGTGTTTTTGGTTTGCTTCAACTTTCGTTAGTAACACCATGAGGCACATGGCCGGCTGTGACAAATGCTTGTGCAGAATCACAATGGCTTTGTTGATCATCAAAAAAAATGTCGGCACCAAAAGCCTTTAAAAAATCGCCTTTCGACAAGCCACCTAAAAATAAGGCTTCATCTGTACGAATACCCCAGCTTCTCAGTGTATTAATAACGCGCTCATGTGCAGGTGCATCGCGAGCTGTGACTAAGGCTGTACGAATGGGGCAAGTCTCCGGTGCAAAGTATTTTTGAATACGGTGTAGTGCCGATAAAAAACCCTTAAAGGGGCCTGGGTTTAAAGGTTTTTCTGCTAAAGCTTCTTCATTTGCTTTAAAGGCTATTAAACCTTGCTGTTGGTAAATTTGTTCCGACTCATCTGAAAACAAGACCGCATCTCCGTCAAAGGCAATGCGAAGCTCGTATGCTGTTGTACTATCGACAGAAGGTTCCATAATTGTTGCTGCAGCGCAATGCTCTGCAAGCGCTTGACGCACATCACCTGCGTTTGCGGATAAAAATAAATCTGTATGAAATGCGCTCACGTATTGATAAGGACTGCGACCATTCGTAAATACCGCGCGTGTAATAGACAAACCATGTTCACTGATGCTATTAAAAATACGAAGCCCGGTGTCGGTGCTATTGCGCGATAACAAAATCACTTCGACTAAACGCTCGTCGGTATCCGGTACAGTTAATGACAACAACTTTTTGACTAGACGAAAGGCCGGCCCTGGCGCCAAAGGCTCATTTTCATGAGCCATTTGATAGGACTGATACGCCGATAATCCACGTTCAACAAAAATACGATGACTTTCATCCATGTCAAATAGCGCTCGAGAGGAAATGCCAATCACTAATTTATTGGAAAGATCGGCTGGCATATCCACACTCCTTTATTCTGCGTTGAGCGACATACCCATCGGTAAAATGCCAAGCTCTTGTAAACGCTCATCCAAATAACTTTTCGCTGTATGTCTCGCTGACAAAACCACTTCTTTAGCTGGATGCAAAAACAAAGGCATTGAAAAGCGAGATTGTGAGCTAGTCTCGTCAACAGGATTACAGACCCGATGGGTCGTCGCCTTATAATAACCATCCGAACATTCCTGAAGCATATCGCCCACATTGACAACGATACTACCAGGATCTGCGGGTACATCGTGCCACTTACCGTGCACATCTTTTACTTGCAAGCCCGTTGCCGTCGCGGCGGGCAATAAGGTAATTAAATTAATATCTTCATGTTCCGCTGCACGGATAGCACCATGAGCTTCATCACCTGTTAGCGGGGGATAATGAAGTATGCGAAATAGAGTGCGCGGGCTTGGCACG
Organism: uncultured Legionellales bacterium; assembly: GCA_945957175.1. GTDB lineage: Bacteria > Pseudomonadota > Gammaproteobacteria > UBA1113 > UBA1113 > CAMFJL01. The sequence goes on along the minus strand of CAMFJL010000005.1, from coordinate 77,490 downwards.
ATCATGGATGAAAGCGGTTGAGAGTATTGTTTTGCAATGTTTTCTGGCGATTCTTGCTCTATCCAATTCAGCAAAGTCGTTGCCATCGTTATTAGCGCTTGCGCCAATTGTGCTGTATAAGGCCCCATATTATCGGGTATCGGGTTACTGAGATAAAACTGATAATACTCTTTTAAATCTAAGACATCGTGACCTTTAGCTTTCTCAGCAATTTCTATGGGAATATAGCCATCTTGTCGCCCTGTACTAAAACGATAACGGTGTTTATCTTCACTCGCAAAAAAACGTTTCCAATCATCATAGCAGTCATGAATCAGTTTGGTATCAATGGGATGATTGTGGATAACAGCAAAACCCGTGTCGCGAAGCGATGCGGCAAATAATGCTGAAGCCTTAGGATCGTGGTAATTGACAGTAGCAACGTACATAGAAAGAACTCCTATTTTTATCATCACTGCGCAATAATTATCGCACAGCGCTCAAAGCTAAGCGCACAACTTCACTATTTGCGCCTGGCTTATGAGCATTTTCGCTCAAGATTCTGCGCCATATTTTACCATGTTGCTGACCATGAAACAAACCTAACATATGCCGCGTGACTTCCGCTAAACGGCCACCCCGACTCAGATGCGCTTCAATATAGGGTAACATAGCTTCAACAATCTCGTAGCGCGTCACTGCTTGCAGTGATCCTGCTTCCCCAATACAGTCTCGCTGTTGGAACCGTACATCATTGAAATCATCTGTCAAATATAAGCTATCACAATGTGCTAACAGATAGGGATCATGATAAGCAGCACGACCTAACATCACACCATCCACTTTTGTTAGTACGCTGGCTATATCATCGTGTGTTGTTAATCCCCCATTCAAGATAAAGCGTAAGTGTGGGAATACCTGTGTCAGTTGATACACTACATCATAACGTAGCGGTGGAATGATCCGATTATCTTTAGGGCTCAAACCCTGCAGCCAAGCTTTCCTCGCATGAATAATAAAATGCTGACAACCCGCCAACGATACTTTTTCTATCAATTCACATAAGGCCTCAAAAGAGTCTTGTTCATCGATACCTATCCGCGTTTTCACTGTTACTGGCACAGAAACAACCGCGCACATAGCTGCAATACAATCTGCAACTAAATCAGGTTCTGCCATTAAACAAGCACCAAAACGCCCCGCACTCACTCTCGGGCTTGGACAACCCACATTCAAATTGATTTCATCATAGCCAAAGCACTCGCCTATTTTTGCTGCCTCTGCAAGCGCTTCTGGCTCAGAACCACCTAATTGCAAAGCAAGCGGATGCTCTTTAGGATCATAGGCTAATAAGCGCTCTGTACGGCCTTTAATAATGGCATGCGCATGGATCATTTCTGTATACAACCATACATATTTGGATATACAACGCAGAAAATAGCGACAATGCTTATCGGTCCAGTCCATCATGGGTGCAACCGCAATGATTTTATGCTTGGCCATCATTGGATTTGAATAGTGCTGAGTAATTTTTTTGCGGTATTTGCCATGCGTTGACGTGCAAACAAGAGTTGCCAACGACGCCCTCCCACTTGATGCCATAAGACTGCCGCTCGCAAACTTGCCAACAATAAACAGCGAACCACTTGCATCGATGTGGCTTGCGTTAAAACCTGTTTGAGTCCACGCACTTGTACGCGAAATGATAAATGGCTCGTTGTGTCGATGTAAATATCGGCAATACCGGCTAATACTTGCGGGTGCAGCTCATGAAAATAATCCACTTGGTTTTTTGCGACTTGTAATCGTTGATGTAACTTTGCCAAACGTGGCTTATCCTTGAGCACTAAGCGCATTAAATACAAAACCGCCGTAAGGTATTGCAACATATCGCGATCGCCAGCATTCGCTTTATGCGTACTTAAGTTAGCAAGCCAAGTGAGTCCTCGGCTGACGTTGCTGATATCGCCAAAGACCTGTGTTGTATTATCAGGATTAAACACAAATAGACTTTGCATACCCGTTGCCTGCACTTGCGGATCGGTTGTTTGACCATGTGCCAGCAAGTGAATTTGTTCGCATAACTGAACAATGGCAGCAAAGGATAAAGTAATATCATCCCAATTACGCGGCTTCATCATATTAGGCCATAACGACATCGATGGTTGCGCCTCCTAAACACTGACTATCTTGATAAAAAACAATCGCCTGTCCTGGCGTGACTGCACGTTGATCATTATCAAAATCCACACGATGATATGGCGATTCTGCAAGTGCTAATTGACACGTCTGATCAGGTTGACGATAACGGGTCTTAGCCTGGCATGCGTACGACTTACCTGGCAATTCTCCGCTTATCCAATGTAAATCCCGGCATAAAAGTGCTTTCGATAACAATAAAGGATGACTCTCACCTTGCCCAACCACTAAACGATTCTTTGATAAATCCTTTGCTAGCACAAACCAGGGCGCCTCCGGATAACCGGCAACACCACCAAGACCAATCCCCTTGCGTTGGCCCAAGGTGTAGTACATCAATCCTTCATGCTGACCAATGACACAACCGGTATCGGTCACAATATCACCGGGTTTTGCGGGTAAATACTGTTGTAAGAATGTACGAAATTTACGTTCTCCAATAAAGCAAATGCCCGTGCTATCTTTTTTTGCATAATTGATAAAGCCTAAGCTTTCCGCCATTTTCCTTATCTCGGGTTTATGATAATGCCCTAAAGGAAATAAGCTTTGTGCTAATTGCTGTTGATTCAATGTATATAAAAAATAACTTTGATCTTTATTAAGATCCCTTGCCTTATGCAATTGCCATTGCGCTTGATCTTGCAAAATGCGTGCATAGTGACCTGTTGCAATTTTATCGGCACCCAAATGTTTGGCATAATCTAAAAAGGCGCGGAATTTGATTTCTTTATTGCAAAGAATATCAGGATTCGGAGTACGACCTGCTTGGTATTCTTTTAAAAAATGTTCAAATACACGGTCCCAATATTCACTTGAAAAATTAACTGTATGTAGTTTAATGCCTAAGGTATGACAAACAGCTGTTGCATCCGCTAAATCTTGACTGGCAGAGCAATATTGCTCATCATCGGCCTCTTCCCAGTTCTTCATAAACATGCCAGCCACAGAATAGCCTTGCTCAAGCAGCAGTGCAGCAGCAACAGAAGAGTCGACGCCACCGGACATGGCAACGATAATATGCGGATCACCTTTCAAGCTGCGATCTCGTTGCAAGGAAGGTTCAGCATCAGTCATGTGCGACATATACACACCTCCGCTTCACTATCCCTTTGCACCATGTCGCAACTTGACGTGTTTTAGATATAAAGCACTTAGGCATAGCTCATCATTAGCTAAGCAGTAATCGATTCATACGCTGAACAAAGCTACCGGGATCATCCAGATGACCACCTTCAGCAAGCAACGCTTGTTCAAACAATAACTGACTCCAATCCGTCAGTGCTTGTTCTTCCGTCATATGTTCCATGCGTGTCACCAGTGGATGTGTTGGGTTCAACTCTAAAATCGGTTTACTCGTAGGTAAACTTTGTCCGGCTGCTTTTAATATACGCTGAATATTACCACCCAAATCATGCTCATCTGCCACTAAACAGGCGGGTGAACTCGTTAAACGATGCGTTAACCGCACGTCCTTAACTTGCTCGGTTAAAATAGTTTTGACACGTGAAACCAAGGAAGTTAATTCAGGTGTTTCTGTTGGTTTAACCTCTTCTTTATCAGTCTCACCTAAGTCTAAAGCCCCTTTAGCGACAGATTGCAGCGTTTTGCCCTGATATTCTTGCAAATTAGCAGTCAGCCATTCATCGACTCTGTCTCCTAATAATAAGACTTCAATGCCCTTCTTACGGAAAATTTCTAAATGTGGGCTATTTTTAGCTGCCCGATAACTCTCTGCTGTGATGTAGTAAATTTTAGTTTGTTCTGGTTTCATCCGGGCAATATAATCATCTAAACTTACATTTTGTGTTTCTGTATCGGTATGCGTGCTAGCAAAACGTAGCAATTTAGCAATACGCTCACGGTTGCCAAAGTCTTCAGCAGGCCCTTCTTTTAAAACATTACCGAATTCCTTCCAAAATGCTAAATATTTTTCAGCATCACTCGCTGCAAGTTGCTCTAACAAATCTAAAATACGCTTGGTTGTCGCACCACGTATACTTTCGATCGTACGGTTATTCTGCAAAATTTCGCGAGAAACATTAAGCGGTAGATCATTAGAGTCAATAACACCTTTAACAAAACGTAAATATAATGGTAATAGCTCTTTCGCATCATCCATGATAAACACACGCTTCACATAAAGCTTAAGGCCTCGCGCTTTTTCTTGATTCCATAAATCAAAAGGGGCATGTTTAGGAATATATAAGAGACTTATATATTCATGCTTACCCTCAACTCGATTATGAGACCACAACAAAGGTACATCAAAGTCATGTGAAATATGTTTATAAAACTCTTCATAGTCGCTATCTTTAAGATCATTTTTAGATTGCGTCCATAGTGCCGTTGCTTTATTTATAGTCTCAAGCGATGTTGCTTTTGCTGTATCGTCCGCTTTACCTTCTTCTGTCTCGACTTCTGTTTCCACATACATTTGAATGGGAAAGGGAATATGATCAGAATATTTGCGAATAATTTGCTTAATGCGCCACTCGTCTAAGAAATCTTCTTGGTCTTTATTGATGTGCAAAATAACATCTGTACCACGTTCAGATTTATCGATAGTTTCAACTGTATAGCTATCTTGACCATTCGATATCCACGCGACACCCGCATCACTTGGCTCACCCGCCTTACGCGTATGCACAACGACTTTATCAGCAACTGTAAACGCCGAATAAAATCCAACACCGAACTGGCCAATCAGTTGGCTGTCTTTTGCTTGCTCGCCGCTTAATGCTTGTAAAAATTCGCGCGTACCTGACTTCGCAATAGTACCTAAATGCTGAATAACATCATCGCGATTCATACCAATACCATTATCACGGATCGTGATAGTTTTAGCATCTTTATCGATAAGTATGGTAATCGCCAAGTTTGGATCATTTTCATATAAACTGCTATCTGCTAATGCTGCAAATCTCAATTTATCCAGCGCATCTGAGGCGTTGGAAATTAATTCACGTAAAAAAATCTCTTTATTGCTATAGAGAGAATGGGTAACCAAATGCAATAGCTGGCTAACTTCAGTTTGAAAACCAAGTGTTTCAGTGTTTTGAGTCATGAGACAAGCTCCTTCATTCTGTGGATGTTTTTAAGATGGGGATGATTCTCGTCATTTCAAGTCATATGACATACCCAAGTTCATAGAAAATGCAAGTTTCTGAGTTTCATTCTCAGTCGTTCAAAAAATACCGCCCGCTTACGAGAGCACGTGCCCAAAACCTGGATGAAGAGTCATAATATCATCGCGCAGCGAGAACGAAATACACATAAAGAACTTGAGTATATCCCTATCATCTTTCAATCTCCAGCGTTGTTGTCATTCAAGCCCCGCATCAGGCCAGGAGAAAAAGCTTGTCTTCTCTAGCCTGCTTTGGCATAATGTTAAGCTGAGCTTAATATTTTGTCGCTATTCAGTAAGGTGAAAACACAAATGATGCAACAACATTTAGCTGCCGGTTTCCTGGCTTTAGGTCTTGCACTGTCACAAACAATATGGGCTATTCCCTTTGATCAAATCAAAGACGCCTATCCAAGCAATCCGCCAGACGTATCTCACGTGCCCGATGCGAAACCCGTTGCCCTACCATACAGCAAATACGGTAATTCCGCCAACTATGATGTCAATGGCGTACGTTATCACGTGCTGTCAACCAGCAGGGGTTATCATCAGAATGGCTTTGCATCTTGGTATGGTACTAAATTTCAAGGCAGACGTACGTCCAGTGGTGAGCCTTACAACATGTACGCGATGACGGCAGCTAGCACAACCTTACCCATTCCAAGTTTCGTACGTGTCACCAACTTGGAAAATGGAAAATCCGTCGTTGTCAAAGTCAATGACCGCGGCCCATTTCACTCAGATAGAATTATGGATTTATCTTATGCCGCCGCTGCGCGCCTAGATATTTTGCAACACGGCACAGCACCGGTACATGTTGAGGCCATTGATACAAGTACCAGTGACTCAAACACAGGCGTTAGCTCCGTTTACGATCTGCGATCCAATGATACAACAGTCACATCTTTGCATGATGACAATATTGTCCGCACCGATCGTAATTTTGAGAATAGTAATGCTCGCACTTTCGTTCAAGTTGCCTCCTTTACTAAATCAGATAAGGCCAGCCAACTTGCAGATAACTTACGCGATTATGTCGGTAAACCCGTTAGCATTAATAAAATTAATTATGCGGGCGCTCAACGTTATCGTGTGCTTATTGGTCCACTTGATTCCCAGCACGATGCAGTCAGCGTACAGTCCAATTTACGCAAAGACGGTCTTGGTAATGGCATCGTTGTTCAGGCTTAATTATGAATACAACAAGCAAATATACAGCTAAACTGCCTGACACTACAGGGTATATTCCTTACACCGATGAAGAAAATGAGACCTGGGCGCTTCTGTATGAACGTCAATCCAAGATTGTTGTAGGTAGAGCTTGCGACGAATTTATAACTGGCCTTCAACGTTTGGCCATGCCAAGCAAAACCATTCCACAATGCGCTGAAATGAATGCACGCTTACAGGCCTGCACGGGCTGGCAAGTGAAACCTGTGCCTGCACTGATTCCGGAAGACGAATATTTTGATTTATTAGCGCACTGCACCTTTCCCGGCGCCAGCTTTATTCGCTATCGTGAAGAACTCGATTATTTAGAAGAACCCGATATCTTCCATGAGTTTTACGGGCATTGCCCCATGTTAACCCATCAGGCCTTTGCAGATTTTCAGCAGGCTTATGCAAAACTTGCATTGAAAGCAACACCTGATGAAAGACTCATGCTGATGCGCCTTTATTGGTTTACAGTTGAATTTGGCTTAATTCAAACTGCAGAAGGCCTCAAGGTTTATGGCGGTGGTATTCTGTCATCGGCAAAAGAAACTGTTTCATCGTTGGTAGATCCCAAGGCTATCCGGATCCCCTTCGACAATGGCTTGACTGCTCTGCGAACCCTCTATCGTATTGATATGGTGCAGCCTGTTTATTTTGTGCTTGATAGCTTTCAACAACTCTATGACGTGTTACACGGTGATTTAATGGGCTTGGTGCACAAAGCACAAGACTTAGGCGATTTACCGCCCCAGTTTCCAGCTGTTGTTGATAATCAATCTCATGTTAAATGTTAGGAGCCTTGTATGTCATCGTTAACATCCCAGCACTGTTTGCCTTGCGAAGGTGGCGTGGCCCCATTAAACACTGATGAAATCATGCATTATATGAAAGAGCTGAAACAATGGCAGGTAAGTTCTGATCATAAAACCATTCAAAAATCGTTTAAATTTGGTAATTATTATGAAACCATGGCATTTGTGAATGCCATTGCCTGGTTAAGTCATCTGGAAAATCATCATCCCGATTTACAAGTAAGCTACAATCACTGTGATGTCAGTTATACCACCCACGCCATCGATGGTTTATCCACCAACGATTTTGTATGCGCCGCTAAAGTAGATGCTATCCGAACCGGTCATTAACGCCAGCAGGTAATATCCTTCGCCCCTTGCAGGAGAAGGTGGCCGAAGGCCGGATGAGGCGGCAATTAAACCCGCGCAGCGATGACAAACACGCCGTTTAACGTTTACGCACCAGGGTTAAACCATCTCCGATAGGTAACATACATGCATCAACACGCGGGTCGGTATAAATAAAATCATTGAGTTCCCGAATCGCCTGGGTTCGCTTATTCTGTATAGACGTATCAGCAACATCACCACCCCATAAGACATTATCGACAACGATGAGCCCCTCTCGTCGTAAGCATGACAAAACAGCTTGATAGTAAGCCAGATAATTAGCTTTGTCTGCATCAATAAAGGCAAAATCAAATACTTCGCCTGTGTTGCTTAAGGTGGCTAACGTATCAAGCGCGGGGGCAATACGTAATGTTATTTTGTCGGAGACCGCGGCAGCTTTCCAAAAAGGTGAGCCAATGGCTGGCATGCGAGCATCAATATCGCAAGTCACAAGATGACCGTCGGACGGTAATGCCAAGGCCATAGTGAGCGCACTGTAGCCCGTATAGGTGCCCAACTCTAGCACGCGTTTAGCACCTGTGAGACGGATCAGCCATGCCAATAATTGGCCTTGCTCAGGCAAGATCTGCATCATTGCACCAGGCAGCGTCAAGGTCGCATCTCGTAATTGCCGTTGCACTTCAGTTTCATGGACACTATGTGCTTGCAAATAGCTAGCAACTTGGCTTCCAAGCTCCATGATGTGAGACACCCTTATTCTTTACTTTTTTTACCCGTGCTGCCCTGCTTAAGTTCAGCATTAGGTTCATAAATAAGCACAGGCTCTGAATCACCTGCAATGGTTTTTTCATCAATAACGACTTTGGTAACGCCTTCGAGAGAAGGCAACTGATACATCATATCCAGCAAGACATGTTCTAAAATAGAGCGAAGACCACGAGCACCCGTTTTTCTATCTAGCGCTTTTTTAGCAATGGCTGTTAAGGCTTCAGGTCTAAACTCAAGCTCAACACCTTCCATATCAAATAGCTTTTTATATTGTTTAACAAGCGCATTCTTAGGCTGCGTTAAAATATCAATAAATGCCGCTAAATCAAGTTCTTCAAGCGTTGCAACCACTGGCAAGCGACCTACAAACTCAGGAATCAATCCAAATTTAATCAGATCTTCAGGTTCAACTTGTTTGAAAACTTCGCCAATATTTTTATTTTCACTCTTAGAACGAACTTCGGCAACGAAACCAATGCCGGCCTTTTCTGAGCGGGCTTGTATGACTTTATCCAATCCTGCAAAAGCACCACCGCACACAAACAAAATATTACTCGTATTTACTTGTAAAAACTCTTGCTGTGGATGCTTGCGTCCACCCTGCGGAGGCACTGAAGCAACAGTACCTTCAATGAGTTTTAACAATGCTTGCTGCACGCCTTCGCCTGAAACATCACGTGTTAAGGAAGGATTTTCTGATTTTCGTGAAATTTTATCGATTTCATCAATATAGACGATACCGTTTTGTGCCTTTTCAACATCATAATCACATTTTTGTAGCAATTTTTGAATAATATTTTCAACATCTTCACCCACATAACCTGCTTCAGTCAATGTTGTAGCATCTGCAATAGTAAAAGGTACGTTTAAAATTCGCGCTAAGGTTTCTGCCAAAAGGGTCTTACCACTGCCTGTAGGACCAATAAGCAAAATATTACTTTTACCAAGCTCTATCTCGTTATCTTTTTTATCACTAGCTAAACGTTTATAGTGATTGTAAACAGCAACTGAAAGGACTTTTTTAGCATGTTCTTGGCCAATAACATACTGATCTAAGATCGTATGAATTTCTTTAGGGGTTGGTAAGTTAATGCCTGTATCCGCTTTTTCTGCTTCAGGCAATTCTTCTCGAATAATATCGTTACATAATGCAACACATTCATCACAAACATAGACACCCCGACCTGCAATAAGACGCTTAACCTCTTGTTGCGATTTACCGCAAAAAGAACAATGAATATTCGGATCTTGTGTTTTGGTTTCGTCTGTCATGCATGCCCCGTTGTTAGTTATCGTTCTGCTAAAATATTGTCGATAATACCGTAAGTTTTTGCTTCTTCTGCACCCATGAAATTATCGCGTTCGGTATCTTGATGGATTTGTTCAGGTGTTTTACCTGTGTGCTTTGCCAGAATATTGTCGAGTTTGTTACGAATGACTCGGGTTTCTTTCGCATGAATCTCAATATCTGATGCCTGTCCACGGTATCCGCCCAAGGGTTGATGAATCATCACTCTTGAATTTGGCAAGCAAAAGCGCTTGCCTTCAGCGCCCGCAGCCAATAAGACTGCTGCTGCGCTTGCCGCTTGACCAATACATAAGGTACTCACCGCGGGTTTAATGAACTGCATTGTATCGTAAATCGCAAGACCTGCGGTCACCACACCACCCGGTGAATTAATATAAAGCGATATATCTTTATCTGGATTATCTGATTCAAGGAATAAAAGCTGAGCCACAACTAAGTTGGCCATATGATCTTCAACTTCACCTAATAGAAAAATAATGCGATCTTTTAATAACCGTGAATAAATGTCAAATGAGCGTTCGCCTCGCGAGGTTTGCTCAATGACCATAGGTACTAAACCCACATTTTTAATCATATCAGCTGATGTTGACATATATGTTATTTCCTTATCAATTAAAACGAATTAAGAGGTTTGCTCTTCTTCATGTACATGATCATGGTCATGATGATCGTGGTCGTGATCATGGCCGGCATGCAGATCAGCTTCAGGTTTAGCAGGACGCATCACCTCAGTAAAGCTTTGTTTAATCTCTGTGACTTTAGCATTTTCTAACAAGCGGTTAACCAACAGATCTTCAATGGCCGCCGATTCATACTCTTCCATCAATTTAGGATCATGCATGATGTTTTGAATAATATCAGCCCGCTCATTGTACATTGAAGCACGTAGCTCGATGAGTGCACGCACCTGTTCAGGATCCGCTTTCAAATCGTATTGTTTCACTAAGGCTTCAACAACATAACTTAAAGTAACGCGTTTTTTGGCTTCGTCGGCCATTAAGCTTGAATCTAAGTTCTTAAATAACTGCTCAGCTTGCGCCTTAGGCAAATGCTTCGTGTATTGACTAAAGGTATTACGCAATAACCGAACTGACTCTTGCTTCACTTGCGATGCTGGCACTTCTATAGGATTATGCTTGTAGAGTGCATCAAAAACTTTATCTTTAAGAAGCTGTTGTAATTTCCAATTAAGTTCGCGGGTTAATTCTTGGCGTAATTCTTTACGTAAAGCATCAACCGTACCTTCAGCAATACCGTAATTCACCGCAAAAGCATCATCTAGCTCAGGCAGCTTCTCAGTTAAAATTTGGCTTACCTCGGCAGTGAATTGACCAGGTTTACCTGCATACGGTTTATGCTGATAAGCTTCAGGAAAGTTGACTGTGAAGGTACGGATTTCACCTGCTTTAACACCAAGTAACGCATCTTCAAAGCCTGGAATCATTCGGCCTTCGCCCAATGTGACTTCAAAGTTAGGGTAGGTTTCGGATTCAGCACCTTCAACAGCTACCGTTAAGCTCGCTGCGATTTTATCACCTTGCGCTGCTGCTTTTTCTGAAGGCTCGTAAGTGTGCATCTGTTTGCGAAGCTGCAGCAAGGTTTCATCAACATCCGCATCCGTCACGTCGGCAACAACACGCTCAATGCTCGCACCTTGAATATCCTTTGGCTCAACTTCCGGCAATACTTCAAAATCAATGTGAAACTGTACCGCTTGTCCCACTTCGATGGGTTCCAAATGAAAATGAGGATATGCAGCCAACGACAACTTTTCTGTGGTCATCGCCTCTTCTAAGGTTTCACTCATCACCGTACGTGCCGCGTCGACACGAATCGTAGGACCATACTCACGGTCAATCAAGCTAAGTGGCGCTTTCCCTGGGCGAAACCCATGAATCTTTGCCTTACGCTGCGCAACTTGTAATTCTTTTTGTACGCGGGGCGCAAAAGCATCCCACGCAATGTCACCTTTTAGGCGACGCTCTAAGGTGCTGAGTTGTTCGATAGAAAAAGCCATTAGGACATACCTCATTATGTGAATTTGGTGCGAAAGGAGAGACTCGAACTCTCACGGGGTTACCCGCTGGAACCTAAATCCAGTGCGTCTACCAATTCCGCCACTTTCGCAGAGCATGTTTAACACGGCCATACGCCGACAAGTTAAACATAAGCCGACTATTATAATAAAAACCTTAACAAAAATCCACTACACTTTCCCGCAGAGAGAGAAGGACATTTTTTATACTTCAGTGAGAGAAACTAAAAAAGTCGCACATTAAAAGGCAGAGAATATATACCCGAGTATTTTAATTTGCAACGCGGCGCAAGACGGCAAGGTAGAGAGCGTGTACACGTAGTACATGACCGATGCCGAATCCGTCTTGCAACAAAATTGCAGATTAAAAGACGAAGGGTATCATTATTCGTGCTGCGTGCCGCCTACAACCAGCTGGTCAACCTTCAATGTTGGCTGTCCAACACCCACCGGCACACTCTGACCCTCTTTGCCACAAACACCAATACCGCTGTCTAACGCTAGATCATGTCCAACCATAGAAATACGTTGCATGACTTCAGCACCTTGACCTATCAAAGTCGCGCCTTTAACTGGATGCGTTATTTTGCCATCTTCAATCAGATATGCCTCACTCGCAGAAAAGACAAATTTACCTGAGGTGATATCCACTTGCCCACCGGCAAAATTAACAGCATACAAACCTTTTTTTACGCTTTTAATAATATCTTCCGGATTATCTTCACCTGCTTTCATGAAGGTATTGGTCATTCGTGGCATGGGTAAATGCGCATAAGACTCACGCCGACCATTGCCTGTCGGTTTTGCACCCATCAATTTAGCATTGTGTTTATCTTGCAAATAGCCTTTTAAAATACCCTTCTCAATAAGCACCGTTGCCTGCGTTGGCGTACCTTCATCATCTATCGTTAAAGAGCCACGTCGTTCCGCCATGGTCCCATCATCAATCACAGTACAAAGCGAAGAAGCAACCTGTTCACCAATGCGACCACTAAAAGCGGAAGTACCTTTACGATTGAAATCACCTTCTAAACCATGTCCTACCGCTTCATGAAGCAATACGCCCGGCCAACCAGGGCCCAACACGACCGGCATCACACCCGCCGGTGCAGGCTTTGCAGATAATTTAAGTACTGCCTGCCTCAATGCCTCATCAACATAGTCATAGGCTCTTGAGCCCTCAAGAAAATAATCGTAGCTGGTACGCCCACCGCCGCCACTAAAACCTGTTTCACGCACACCGTCTGCTTCAACCATGATGGTTACAGACATACGAACAAGAGGTCGCACATCCGCCGCTAAGGTGCCATCGGCAGCAGCAATAAGCACTGTTTCAAATTCGCCGGATAAACTGACTTGAACTTGACAGACGCGCGCATCTTGACTGCGAGCATAATTGTCTAAACTTTGTAGTAATTTGACTTTACGTATGTCATCGAGCCCGGTGAGTGGGTTGATAGGCCGATACAGCGCCTTCGTTTGTCCTGGCTGCCATACAGCTAAATGTCCCGATTGCCCTGCGCTTACAATACTGCGTGCGGTGGCAGCTGCTTGCGTTAAGGCGGGTAATAGGATGTCATCTGAATAAGCAAAACCCGTTTTCTCGCCACTAACCACCCGAACACCCACACCTCGGTCCACAGCATAGCTGGCATCTTTGACAATACCATCTTCTAGCGCCCACGATTCACTATGGGATGACTGGAAATAAAGATCGGCCGCATCAATTTGCTTACCCATAAGCCCGTGTAGCGTATGCTGGATATGATGCTCATCAAGGCCCGCAGGTAACCATAGCTCGTGTTTTGCAAGTTCTAGTGCTGTACTCATTCGGCTTGTTCCTTACTTTTTTTCATATGATGACGCTTTAGTTATCACAGGTTTTTGCCAGCTACCTGTGATGCGATAGCTACTACTGCTGATTTTATCAACTGCAGGTCCTACGGCTTTATTCACGACCCAAGTCACCGCCCCGACGACGGGCCCGCCCGCAATGGTCGCAACCACGGGTAAACTCGAGGTCAGCCGTCCAACGACTTGCATATTTAAATTATAATTTTTTTGTGCTAAACCTATTTGACCTTGAAAAGACAAATCAGCAATCACGCCTTTAATCTCGCTTTGTATAACTTGCATATTGCCTTGATTAAATTGAAATTGCCCCGTCACCTTATCAAAAGCAAAACCTTCTTGGGGCAAATCACCAATACGCATCAAGCCCTCGATACTCAATAGTGAAATAAGCTTGCCAAGACCCACAGAAGCGTCAGTACTTTGACTAAGACCTGTTATCTTACCACTACCAATTGTGAGACTGGCTGTACCTTGAAGCGCTGAAGGACTCATCTGCCACGGCGCACCCGGCCAACTTAAATTAAACGCGGCTTGCGCACTATTTGCCGCCATATTACCGCCAAGACCTAGGTCTTGCAACGCTTGCGCTAAATTGCCAGTATTCAACGTGCCGGTTAATTGCGTTTTTGCGCTTTGCCACAACCAACTACCACTAGCATTCACGGTAATGGCTTTCGTTGTCATGCGACCTTGACTGATAGTAAGCCCACCATTCATAGGGGTGAGCACCACATTTACCTGTCCTAAACTAAGCTTACCGACTTGTAAATATTGGCAGCTAAACTGTGTAGGTGGAAAACGCTGCCAGCTGGTTGCTTGTGATGAGCCTAAACTATTACTGGGTAACACTAACTGTTTGAGGTTAATTTGCAACTGCTCTTTGCTCTTAGCATTGGGAAGCTGATAGTTAATGCTACCGTTAATCTCTTTACTGACGAGTGTTGTATTAAACTGATTATTTTGATAGCTGCTGCGCGCATTGACGTCTGTAAGACGATATCCAGCCAGCGTTAATTGTGGTGTCACGACTTGCAGATTTAAAGGTAAGATTGAGTTTGTTGTCTGCTTGCTTGGCAACTGCTGTTGTATTAACGTTATCCAGGGCGTTAAATCAATCGCCTTTTGATTTAACGTCACACTGATTTGCCCTGGCGTCAGCGTAGCCTGACTACCCCAACCTAACGCTAAACCCGCGAGTTGTGTCTGCTGTTTCACACTTGCCAATGCTGCTTGTAAATTAACGTCAGCGCCATAATGCCCTGAGATAGACCAATGATTGTCGCCTTGATGTTGTAAGGCAAGTTCAGTTGCTATTTTACTTGTGGCTGGTTTATTAAAAGGTGCTGGTAAGTTTATCGCCATACCTTGACCCTCCGTATAAAGCACCACTTTAGGTACATCAGCCAAGGAAGCAATGGCTCGAAGACCCAAACGTGTTTGCCCCTTCAAGGTGGTTGCCCATGCCGGTGGGAGTAAAGGTTTGAGCTTTTGTGTATCCAACATAAGGATGGCATTTGCGAGTGTGGCGCCCGTCTCTGTGGTTTTTAATGTTATCGTCACCGGCATACCCTGCCATTGTCCCTTAATGCCAGATGTACTTAAGCCTTCATTGCTAAAATGCAAAATCCCTGTCAATCCATTCAATTTCGCCAGTACTGCTTGTTTACTCTGTAAATTTACTTGCTGTAAATGTGCTGTACCTGCCAAAGTAAATTGCGAAGTATCCGTATTTTCAAGCGGTAAGCTAAGCTGTAAAGCAACAGTCATAGGGCCCTGAGCATTTAACATACGACCTATATGCGCAATAGACGTGATAGGTAACACATCAATGGCTTTAACAATTTTTGCCGCATCATCTTCGACTTGGGTATTCACATTAAGCACAACAGGCTGCCCCACTGCCATCACGGGGATGGCAACCGATGCCCCGTTCATATCAAGACCTGCAAATTGACCTTGTTTAGCCGTAATTAACATCGACTGACCACTAAAGACCATGCGAGCATTCACATTGCTAGCCTTAGGCCAATCATCGGCAAAAGCAAGTGCAGCACCTTGCAGGTTGCTATCTACAAGGAATTCCCCTGGTTTATTGACAAAGGGGAAATCGGCCATTCGGCCCTTTAATACAAAATGACTTTGGGCACTATCAACCCCTAAGATGGAAGTATCAAGCCAATGCAGTAATCCTGGGCTTAATACACTGATTGGCATATAGTTATAAACACTTTGTCGGGTCAGTTGATTAAAACGACCACGAGCATCCAGATTAATGCTAGGGCCACCCACTTTAGGTACTCTTAAACTAAGCTGTAGCGTCAGCTGCCCCTCCGGCAAACTCACACGGCCCTTGTCAATCGCAACAAACCACGCATGTTTACCTAATTTTAACCGCCCTTCTATATCCGTGTCAGATAATTGTAAGGGCGCGCGAAACAACCAAGGTGTTGATAACGTCCAGGCATCGTCCTTCAACACAAACTGTCCTTGCTGTTCATGAAGCTGTATTCGGATATTAAAGCTTTTAAGTCCCGGTAATTTATCTTTAACCTGCGTATTTAAATCCTTAACGTCTATCCAAAGCTTATCCCAAGGGAGTTTTTTCGTGCCAGAACCTGAGGATAACTGATTGAATTGCTGATAAAATTGCGGTGCAACTGTCACATGATTTAGCACCAAGGCTTTGAGCATCCAGCGTCTTTGTAACAAGGAATCCAACACACTGATACGAAGTGCAAAATACTTAACCGTTAATAGTGTTGATGAGGGCGTACAACCATCTTGGATCTGAATATCATTCAATACTAACTCAGGATTGAGTCCATACCAGTCCATCGTAAGGGAACCAACACTGACAGGCAGTGCTAATTGCTGGCTGATACTGGTGATAACTTGAGATTGATAACGCTCGGCTAATGAAGCACCAAGCGCGCGCGTGAGACCAGCGATCATCGCCAGTAACAATAACAGACTAAGAATGAACCACAAGAGAAAACGCCATATGCGTCGGTAGCCAGCCAAGTAGGTGCGTAGCTTTTGTTGCATGCTCACCTCCTGGTATTCATTCTATCGTAAAAACCGTTTGTTCCAGTCTTGCAGTACCACATGCACTAACGGCCAAAGCAGGGCTGTCGTGATAGCTGGTATCCAATAAGTATAACCCCTGGGCAGCTGTCCTATGGCACCTTGGATTAAATAAATTAAACCCAGATAAGCAATGCTTAAGCCAAAGATACATAAAGTTTGATACCACATAGGCGCAAGCCATAAGCGTCTTTGGAAAGTACCTAGCACATAAGCTGAGACCGCCATTGCCAGTGCATGCTCGCCAAGAAGGCCACCGCTGAGTGCATCAATCAATAAGCCTAGAACCCAAGCAAAACCAATAGCTAAGCGCTCCGGCTGTTGTATTACCCAAAAACTCATCACCATCAAAAGCCATAAAGGACGATACCCCATAAGCCCATCCGGCAAAGGTAATAACCACAGCACATAGGCTAAAAACACGCTGATGGCAACGGTTACAATACTAATATCTCTGGTTTCAACTATCATAGATTTGTATTACTCAAGGTATTGCGTAGCACCATATCTTGCTGTCGCTCTTTGCCAACCTGTGAAAGGTCTTGTTTGGCCTCTGCCATTTCTGCTGGCGCATGCTGCCAAACAAGTAACACCAACTGACTCTTGTCTAATGCCGCTAAAGGCAATACTTGAATTCTTGCAAAGTGCTCGCCTGGGCTTCGATGCATAGCAACGACTTGACCAACAGGATAGCCAGGCGGAAACCGCAGATCGAGACCCGAGGTATTAAGTAAATCACCAACTTTAATATCAGCTGTTGCCGGCACATTGATCATGGATAGGGGGCGCTGCGCACCTGTACCAATGACGATACCACGTACGCCGCTGCGCACATCTTGCACTGGGATTGCGCTTTGTGTATCGGCAAGCACCATCACTCGACTAGTAAACTCACCAACGCGAACCACTTGCCCCATAACCCCATTGGCATCTAACACAGCTTGCCCCACATAAACGTGAGCTTTTCTGCCTTTGTCTACAATAAGCTGATCAAGCAGCGCATCATCTGCAACAGCCAACACATGCGCCATGGTTGATTTATCCGTGATAAAGCTACCTGAAGCGTGCAAAAGATTCCGTAGTTGTTGATTTTCTTGTAACAGATTGGTTTGTTGTTGCAGTTGGCCTTGTAATAGTAAGAGTTTAGCTTGCAGTATATTATTACTCGTAATCAACTTCTGCTGAGTAACAACACTTTGTTCAACCCAATTCAGTAGTTTAGAGGGTGCCGCCACTGTTAACTGCAAGGGTGCAACCAAAGTATCTAAGCTAAAATGCACTTGCGACAAAGTTGATGAACGGTGGTCGCAAAACATCAGCACGATAGACACGACGGTGGCGGCGGTTAACCGCCAGCCTAATAAAGGGGAACGTCTGAACAGCAAGGTATGCGCCTGCTCAATTATTCAGTGGACAAGAAATCAGTACCTATGGCGTCAATTAACTCGAGCGCACGACCACCGCCACGGGCAACACAAGTTAAAGGTTCTTCCGCCACAATAACAGGCAGACCCGTTTCCTCCATGAGTAATTTATCAAGATCTTTGAGTAAAGCACCACCACCGGTTAAGACCATACCACGCTCAGCGATATCAGCAGCCAACTCAGGTGGGGCCTGTTCCAAGGCCGCACGAACAGCACCCACAATGCCAGATAAGGGCTCTTGAAGCGCTTCGAGGACTTCATTGCTATTGAGTGTAAAGCTGCGAGGTACACCTTCTGCAAGATTTCGACCGCGCACTTCCAATTCACAAATTTCACCACCAGGGAACGCTGTACCAATTTCTTGTTTAATACGTTCGGCCGTTGTCTCACCAATCAAAATACCGTAATTACGGCGTACATAATTAATAATGGCTTCGTCAAAGCGATCGCCACCAATACGCACAGAGGCCGCGTACACAATGCCGCTCAAAGAAATAATAGCAACCTCAGTAGTACCACCACCGATATCAACAACCATGCAGCCACTGGCTTCTTCGACTGGCATACCTGCACCCATGGCTGCAGCCATAGGCTCTTCGATGAGATAAACTTCTCTCGCACCCGCACCCATCGCAGACTCGCGAATGGCGCGGCGCTCAACTTGGGTTGAACCACAGGGCACGCAGACCAAGACTCTGGGGCTTGGCCGCAGGAATTTATTTTCATGCACAATATGAATGAAATGTTGCAGCATTTTCTCAGTGACGTGGAAGTCGGCAATAACGCCATCCTTTAATGGACGTGTTGCCGTAATGTTGCCAGGTGTACGTCCCACCATGCGCTTTGCCTCAGTACCGACAGCCACAACTTGCCGTTGTCCGTTGGTAGAACGAATAGCTACTACGGAGGGTTCGTTCAGCACAATCCCTCGGCCTAGCATATAAATTAGGGTGTTAGCGGTGCCTAAATCAATCGATAGGTCACTAGAGAACATGCCGCGTAGTTTCTTAAGCATAGACATACATAGCCTTACATAGTGAGAAAAACGGTTAGCCTTCAAACGTGAAACTATGGGCATACCACGCCACTGACGTAAACGCGCAACCATCACCTTTGTCGGAAGATTACATATTATAACGCGAAGTTTGATAAAACAAAGTGTTTTACCAGAATTATTTTATAGGAAGAAAGCATATGGTTTATGGGCTTTCTTTTTTTGCATGTCCATTCGCATTAATGGTATGATGGAAGGCTCGGTCGGCGCAAACTGAACCGATAACCCCCTTGCAACAATGCCAAAGGTTGAAACACGAAGAGTATACTCACAGCGTTTCAATTGTTGGCTAGGCGCAAGGGGGTGAAGGCTGAGGGAGTGTACATGTAGTACATAACCGAAGCCAATAGCCCCCTTGCAACAACGTCAAAAGTTGAAACGCGAAGAGTAATAATATGCAATGTAGTGAAATTTTTACCCTAGCCAAGCTCGCGCACATCGCCGTTACCGACGCCGAAGCCGAATACTTTGCTACCAGTATCAGCAAAATTGTGCAGTTAGTACATGAGCTCAATGCTGTTGATGTCACAGGTGTCGCACCGATGACCCAGCCTTTAGCCGATGTCGAAGCATTACGACCGGACAAGGTCACTGAAACCAATCAAGTTGAAACCTTGTTGGCCAATGCACCCCAAACGGCAGCGGGTTTGTTTTTAGTGCCGCAAGTCATTGAGTCTTAAGTAAGGAATTTAATATGCACGATCTTAGCTTAAGCCAACTTTCTCTTGAGCTTGAACAAGGCCATCTTTCTAGCTACGAGCTCACTGAGCATTTGCTAAAACGTATCGCCGCGCACGATAGTCAGCTTAACAGTATGATTACGGTAACAGCAACACAAGCACTTGCCGCCGCCAAACAAGCCGATAGCTTGCGCAAACAAAATCAAGCCAACGCATTGACTGGCATTCCTTACATTCATAAAGATATCTTTTGCACGCAAGATGTATTAACAAGCTGTGGCTCAAAAATTTTAGAGAACTTTATCTCACCTTATGATGCAACCGTCACTCAACAGCTTAAGCAGGCGGGTATGGTCATGTTGGGTAAAGCTAATATGGATGAATTTGCGATGGGTTCGTCTAATGAGAACTCGCACTATGGTCCTGTTAAAAATCCATGGCAACTCGATTATGTGCCAGGTGGTTCGTCAGGTGGTAGCGCTGCCGCCATCGCCGCACAATTTGCACCCGTTGCAACCGGCAGTGATACTGGCGGCTCTATTCGCCAGCCCGCCGCATTTACGAATCTTACTGGCATTAAACCCAGTTATGGTCGGGTTTCGCGTTACGGTATGGTTGCTTTCGCTTCCAGCCTTGATCAAGGTGGCCCTATGGCCCGTAGCGCTGAAGATTGTGCCATGATGTTAAACGCCATGAGTGGTCACGATCCACTAGATAGCACCTCATTGCCGCTGGCTCCCCTGACAATTGGCAAAGCTGATTTACATCAGCCCCTTAAGGGTTTGCGGGTGGGTTTACCGAAAGAATATTTCACCGATAGCTTGAACACTGAGATGCGAGATCGCATTGAAGCCGCCGCTAAAACCTTAGAAGCTTTAGGTTGCGATATCGTTAACATCAGCCTACCCCACTCGCATCTAGCGGTATCTGTCTACTACGTCGTAGCACCTGCAGAAGCCTCATCTAATCTGGCGCGTTATGATGGTGTACGTTATGGCTATCGCTGCGAAAACCCCGTCGATTTACAGGACTTATATCTGCGTAGCCGCAGTGAAGGTTTTGGTGTCGAAGTTAAACGACGGATTATGGTCGGTACCTTTGTGTTGTCTTCTGGTTATTACGATGCTTATTATCTACAAGCACAAAAAGTGAGACAACTAATTCGCAATGATTTTCTCGATGCATTCAAGCAAGTTGATGTCATTTTAAGCCCAACAACGCCACAACCCGCATTTAAATTAGGTGAACGTATGGCAGATCCTATCCAAATGTATTTAGCTGATCTTTATACTATTCCCGCTAATCTAGCTGGTTTACCTGCTTTATCAGCACCCGCTGGTTTTATTAATGGCTTGCCTGTTGGGTTTCAACTGATAGGTAAAGATTTAGAAGAGGCAAAAATCCTTGCGGTGGCACATCAATATCAACAAGTGACGAACTGGCATTTACAACAACCTGCCTTCAACACAATCGTATAAGGGGTCTCATAGATGGAATGGGAAGCGGTCATTGGTCTTGAAGTGCATGTACAGTTAACAACTGAAAGTAAGCTATTTTCAGGCGCATCGACACGTTATGGTGCGCTACCTAATACCCAGGCTTGTGCCTTAGATTTAGCAATGCCAGGTACTTTGCCTGTCTTAAATGAAGCAGCTGTTGCCATGGCTATTAAACTGGGCTTGGCAATTCATGGGCAGATCGCTCGTACGTCTTCATTTGCACGCAAAAATTATTTTTATCCTGATTTACCCAAAGGCTATCAAATCAGTCAATACGATGAACCCGTCGTCAAAGAAGGTTATCTTGATGTTGCGCTAGCAGATGGTATTAAACGCATTCATATTACCCGCGCCCATCTTGAAGAAGATGCGGGTAAATCTTTACATGAAGATATCAAAGGCATGTCAGGCATTGACCTTAATCGTGCGGGTACACCTTTGATTGAAATTGTTTCAGAACCTGATATTCGCAGTGCTGATGAAGCTGTACGTTATCTAAAGGCCCTGCATGCTTTAGTACGCTATTTAGGTATTTGTGATGGTAATATGCAAGAAGGCTCATTTCGCTGCGATGCCAACGTATCTGTGCGACCGAAAGGCACCACCACGTTTGGAACGCGTACAGAAACAAAGAATGTTAATTCCTTTCGTTATGTTGAAAAAGCGATTCTTTATGAAATTGAACGACAAACGAATCTCTTAGCTGAAGGTGGCACCGTCACGCAAGAAACGCGTTTATATGATCCAAGCACAAATACAACGCGCCCGATGCGCAGCAAAGAGTCTGCTAATGATTATCGCTATTTCCCCGATCCGGATCTCTTGACCTTACGCATCAGCGACGCATGGATTGATGCGATGAAAGCAGAACTGCCTGAGCTACCCGCCGCAAAACAACAACGCTTTCAAGAAAATTATGGTTTATCCGCTTATGATGCAACCGTACTCGTAGGAAGCAAAGAGCTTGCTGACTTTTTTGAAGCCGTTGTCTCTTTATCTCAAGCGCCTGCAAAACTAGTGAGCAACTGGGTTACAGGTGAATTAGCCGCAGCATTGAATCGTGATAATAAAGATATCGCAGAGAGCCCTATCAGTACAAATAGCATGGCTGGTCTCCTAAAACGCATTCATGATCAAACCATTTCAGGCAAAATTGCCAAAACCGTATTTGAAGCTATGTTAGCAGGCGAAGGTGAAGCTGACACAATCATTCAAGCGAAAGGATTGGTACAAATCACTGATATCGAGAGTATCGCCAAAATAGTTGATAAGGTATTATTAGAAAATCAAGCACAAGTGGATGCTTACCGAGCAGGAAAAACGCAATTATTTGGATTTTTTGTCGGGCAAGTCATGAAGCAAACTCAGGGTAAAGCAAACCCTGAACAAGTCAATGCTTTATTAAGTGAACGATTAACCTAAGGAATCACCATGGAAAACAGCATCTCTTCTACACTTGTCAAACGCTCCAGCCCTTTTGGCTGCGTAGTGCTATTTTTTGCTGCCATTTTCTATTTTTATGAATTTTGGTTGCAAGTCTCACCAGGCGTTATTGCGCCGGATATTATGCAACATTATGGCGTGAGTGGTGCGGAGCTTGCTTATCTCGCCACCTTTTATTTTGTGGGTTATGCCGGCATGCAGCTCCCTGCTGGTATGCTTTTTGATAAGCTAGGGCCCCGCAAACTATTAGCATTGGCTTCGATTTGCTGTGCTATTGGAACACTTGTGTTTGCGACAGCAGCCTATTTTCAATGGTTATTATTTGCAAGATTTATCACAGGCCTTGGTTCCTCTTTTGCTTTTTTAGGCGCTCTGGTTTTAGCTGCCAATTGGTTTCCCACAAAACGCTTCGCGATGTTAAATGGTTTTGTCATCACGCTTGGGATGCTAGGTGCTGTTTTTGGTGAAAAACCTTTAGCACTCATGGTTGAAGCATTGGGCTGGCAACGTAGCATGCTTGATTTAGGTATTGCAGGTTTAGTGCTCGCTGTCGTGTTATTTCTTGTTGTTCGCGATCGCCCTAAGGGTATGCGTGACATCCATATCCCTGTGACAGGTAAAGAGCTATGGCGCTCTATTCTTATCATCATCAAAAGTCCTAAATCTTGGCTTGTGGCACTATACGGCGCGCTGATGTACGGCCCAACGCCCGCGTTTGCATTCTGGGGCGTTTATTTTATGATGCTTGCACATCATTTGGCACGCCCTGATGCAGCCGAACTTATCTCATTTATCTTTTATGGCTGGGCTGTTGGTGGTCCCTTATTTGGTGCGTTTTCTGATAAAGTCGGTCGGCGAAAAACCCCCTTAGTGATAAGCGCTATTGGTGCCATTATTTTTATCCTTCCCGTCATATACAGCCCTATCAGCACAAAATGGATTTTAGGATCTTGCATGTTTATTTTCGGCTTTTTTTCGAGTGGATTTCTCCCCTCCTATGCCCTTATACGCGAAATCAATCATCCTAAAATTTGTGGTTCCGTCATGGGTTTTATGAACACAGTCAATAATATCGGCGGTGCATTGCTCCCTCCTTTTATTGGCTTGATCTTAGATCATTATTGGCTAGGTAAAACTGTTGATGGTTTGCGTATCTATTCTCTCGGTGATTATCATATTGCATTAACCATATTACCGCTTTGTATGATAGTTGCTTTGCTGCTCATACCCTTATTACCTGAAACCTACTGCCGTTTGCGTGAGGAAAAATAAACCCTATGTTTAGCGATTTATCAGGTCGTTTTCGCGACACGCTTAAAAAGCTTCGCGGCCAAGGTCGATTGACTGAAGCCAATATTCAAGACACCCTAAGTGATGTTCGCATCGCTTTGCTCGAAGCTGACGTCGCACTGAGCGTGGTTCGCGAATTTATTGACAATATTAAAGTACGCGCCCTGGGTCAAGAGGTCACCAAAAGCTTAACCCCAGGCCAAGCACTCATTGACATCGTGTATCAAGAACTCACGAAACTCATGGGTTCTGAGAATCACAATCTCGATTTAGCGACAACACCACCAGCCGTTATTTTGATGGCCGGTTTGCAAGGTTCGGGTAAAACAACGACCACAGCCAAACTTGGTAAGCGCCTTCGCCAATATGAACATAAATCGGTGCTCGTAGTCAGTTGCGATATCTATCGTCCTGCAGCTATTTTGCAGCTTGAAGTGTTAGCTAAACAAAATGATCTACAATGGTTTCCGAGTGAAGCCAATCAAAATCCAGTAACCATCGCAAAATCAGCTATTGAGTTTGCCAAACGTCAATTTATTGATGTTGTATTAGTGGATACTGCAGGTCGTCTTCATATTGATGATGTGATGATGACAGAAATCAAAGCCATTCATGGCGCAATCAAGCCTATTGAAACCTTGTTTATCGTTGATAGTATGACTGGACAAGATGCCGTCAATACCGCCAAAGTATTTAATGACGCATTACCCTTAACCGGTGTTATTTTAACAAAGACAGATGGCGATGCCAGAGGTGGCGCGGCACTATCTATTCGCGCCATTACCCAAAAACCCATTAAATTTATGGGAACAGGTGAAAAGACGGATGCACTATCGCCTTTTTATCCGGATAGAGTAGCCTCTCAACTTCTCGATATGGGTGATGTCCTTAGTCTTATCGACGATGTCAAACATAAAATTGACGAGACCCAAGCCAAAAAAATGGCTAATAAGCTTATCAAAGGCAAACGTTTTACCTTTGAAGATTTTCTTATACAGCTTGAACAAATGCAAAATATGGGCGGGATCGATGCTTTATTAAAAAAATTACCAGGTATGGGCGCCGTCCCAGATAATTTAAAATCTAAAATGGACGATAAATTATTTGTGGGCAAAAAAGCGATCATTCAATCAATGACCCCGCAAGAACGAAAATTTCCTGAGCTTATTAAAGCTTCTCGCAAACAACGCATTGCTAAAGGTTCAGGCGTGCATGTGTCCAAAATCAACCAGCTCTTAAAAGAATTTGAGCAAATGCAAAAAATGATGAAAAAAATGGGTAAAGGCGGCGGTATGATGAGCATGCTTAAAAAGATGGGCGGCAAGATGCCAACTGGCTTTCCATCATTGTAATAGCGAGCGAATAGCGAGCAAATCGTCCATAGCTTTGCGTTTATCAGCAGGATTACGAAGTAAATAAGCTGGATGATAAGTTACTAACATAGGTGTTGTGGCATCCGCATAACGATGTACTTGGCCACGCAGGCGGCCCAAAGGCGTAGTAACACGAAGTAAACCTTGTGCTGCAATGCGCCCTAAAGCCACGATGAGCTTGGGTTGTACTAAAGCCACTTGTTGTTGTAGATAATCTGAGCAACTTGCTACTTCCTCAGGTTTTGGATCGCGATTGTTGGGAGGTCGACATTTAAGCATATTTGCGATATACACATCTTCTCTGGCTATATCAATCGCCGCAAGCATCTGAGTCAACAACTGCCCTGCCCGACCGACAAACGGTAATCCTTGTCTATCCTCATGCATTCCTGGTGCCTCACCAATCAACATGAGCTTGGCTTGTCGATAACCACTACCAAAAACGGTTTGCGTACGGGTCTTCGCTAAAGCACATTGCTGACAGGTTTTCACTTTTTGTTCAAGTAATGTCCAAATAGATAACATATCCGGATCTTGTGGTGGGCCTGTGTGCGATACTTGTACATCAGCCATGGTAGCATCAGGCGGGTCTAATTTGCTATCCACGATGGACAGTTCTACGTCGCTTGTTTTGCGAGTACTTGGTTTATGCACTCGCAGCACGTAACGCGGCATGTTGAGTGCGTCAAACAGAGATTGCATAGATGGATTCATAGCGTCCTTAGAGTCGCTCAAAGATCCCAGCAGCGCCCATGCCTGTGCCAATACACATCGTCACCATACCATAGCGTTGCTGAGTACGACGAAGTCCATGGATAATAGTACAAGCGCGAATGGCACCGGTTGCCCCCAAAGGATGTCCTAAAGCAATTGCGCCACCACAAGGATTCACTTTCGCCGCATCAAGACCCAGCTCTTGAATAACAGCCAAGCTTTGAGCAGCAAAGGCTTCGTTAAGCTCAATCCAATCGATGTCCGCTAATGTAATGCCCGTTTGCGTCAAAACTTTAGGTATCGCGGCAATGGGACCTATGCCCATGATCTCTGGCGCGACGCCAGCAACGCTAAAACCATGAAATTGCGCAAGCGGCGTTAATTGATAACGCTTTAATGCGGCTTCGCTTACCAACACGAGAGCAGCCGCGCCATCGCTCATTTGGCTGCTATTGCCTGCCGTCACCGTACCTTTTAGGGCAAAAACACTGCGCAATTTGGCTAAAGCCTCTATACTTGTATCAGCTCTCGGTCCTTCGTCTGTCGTCACTAACAACTCTTTGACTTGCGTTTGCAAATGCACCGCATCTAAACGATGTTGTTGAACTTTAACAGGACTGATTTCTTCAACAAAATCACCTTGGGCAATGGCTGCAAGCGCGCGCTGATGGCTTTGCAACGCAAATGCATCTTGCTGCTCACGACTGATATGCCAACGCTCCGCCACTTTTTCTGCGGTAATGCCCATACCATAAGCGATTGCTACATGTTCACCATGGTTATCAAAAAATGCAGGATTCGCTTCATAACGATATCCACCCATCGGTACCATGGTCATGCTTTCCGTACCACCCGCTATCATCACTTCTGCTTCACCCAAGGCAATGCGGTCAGCGGCTAAGGCAATGGCTTGCAGACCCGAAGAACAAAAACGATTAATCGTCATACCAGGCACGCTATTCGGTAAATTAGCCAGCAATAGCCCTATGCGCGCTACGTTCATACCTTGGGCACCTTCTGGCATCGCACAGCCAACAATAACATCACCAATGTTATCCGGTGTCACTTGGGGCACTTTCGCAAGCGCTGCCGTGATAACGTGTGCCAATAAATCATCAGGTCGCGTATACCGGAAAGCACCGCGCGCCTTAGCAACAGGTGTTCTAACGGCTGCTGCAATATAAACGGGTTTGCGTGTATGGGTCATATTCATACTCCGAATTAAATCAATCAAATGTCTGTTAGTTGCGCAGGGGCTTGCCTTCTTTAAGCATATACGCAATGCGCGCCTGCGTTTTGGGCTGTTTTGCTAAATGCGCAAAAGCTTCACGTTCAAGCTTAAGTAGCCAGCTTTCTGAAACCAAGGTGCCGGCTTCAACATCGCCACCACAAAGCACAGAGGCAATGTGCAAAGAGACGTCGTAATCGTGGGGAGAAATAAATCCACCTTCTAGCATATTGACTAGCTGGCTTTGCAAGGTAGCAATCCCCGGACGCCCTGCAACTTTAATGGCAGGCGGATGCGGTGGACGATAGCCTGCTGCATTCATCGCACAAATTTCTGCCTTCGCGACATGCAAGATGGCTTCGGTATTGGCCACAATAACATCATCACGACGCAGATAGTGTTTTGTTTTCGCTTCAGTTGCGGAGCCACACAGGTGCCCCATCGCCAACTGTGTAAAAAATTCTTTGACTAATCGCAGCGGATCATCGGGTGCCAACACGCTTGCCTTATAAGCAAACTCCTTTGTACCACCACCACCTGGTAACAAACCAACGCCTGCTTCAACCAAACCAATATAAGTTTCAAAGGCAGCAACCCGACGACTTGCATGCATGGAGAGCTCGCATCCACCGCCTAGCGTTAATCCTCGCAAAGCGACGACTGTGGGCACTAATGCATAACGAAGCCGCATACACATCTCTTGAAACACCGAAACGGCTGCTGCAATTTCTTGTTCTGGTGCAGTCTCAAACATCACCTGAAACTCTTTTAAATTAGCGCCGTAACTGAAATTATCGCCTTGGCTTGGCCAAATGATAAGGCCACGATATGACTGCTCTGCTGTGATAATCGCATCACTCAGTGCCGCAATTGCATCAAGACCAATCGTATTATTCTTAGTCTTTAAGCTAAAGATGGCAATATCATCGCTCTGATGCCATAAGACACCTGCAGGTTTATCCCAAATCACAATCATCTCTGGTGCAATTTGTTCAGGTAAACGCACCCTTGGCCAAAGGGCTTCATAAACTGGCAATTTTCTCGCAGGCTCAAATTGCTGCGTAGCAGGCGCATAGGCTCCAACGGATTGATAGGGTGCATTGATTTGATTAACCCATGAAGGTAACGCAACATCTGCCATGGTTACTTTTGCCGCAATATCTGCTGCAAGATGATCAGCTAACCAACCCCAGCCCGCATGCTGCCAAGTCGTGAATGGCCCTTGCTGCCAACCAAAGCCCCACATCATAGCAAGATCAACATCGCGCACCGTATCTGCGATGTCTGTTAAGTGATACGCACAATAATGAAATGTATCGCGAAAAATAGCCCATAAGAATTTAGCTTGCGGTAATTTAGATTCTGCCAATGCTTGGAATTTTCGCGCTGTATCGGGCTCTTGCAAAATAAGATGAAGTTCAGGATGAATCCCTTTATCTGCTGGACGATAATCCTGTAATTTCACATCATAAACAAAAATGGCTTGCCCTTCTTTCTTATAAACACCCACACCCGTCTTTTGCCCTAATGCACCTGCCTTAACCAGCTGCTGCAAAAATGCCGGTACTTCATAGTAAGGCGCCCAAGGGTCTTGCTTTAATTCTGTTGTCATCGTACCAATCACATGCGCCATGGTATCTAAACCTACGACATCGAGGGTTCGAAATGTTGCACTTTTTGGCCTACCAATCAATACGCCTGTCAGTGCATCCACTTCATCAAAACCAAGCTTCAATTTAAGGGCATGATGAATCGTTGCCAACATGGAGAATACCCCCACGCGGTTGGCAATAAAGTTAGGCGTATCTTTAGCTCGGACCACACCTTTACCAAGAAATTTCACGATAAAACTTTCAAGCGCATCGAGTAGCGACGGCATGGTTTCAGCACAAGGTGTTAGTTCAACTAAATGCATATAACGCGGTGGATTGAAAAAATGGATACCGCAAAAGCGCGAACGTAAAGAGTCTGGCAAATAGGAGGCGAGTGTATTGATACTAATGCCAGAAGTATTGCTTGCAAGCACTGCTTGTGGATGCAACATCGGTGCGATCTTTTTAAAGAGCGCTTCCTTAATCGCTGCATTTTCTGCCACGACTTCAATGACCAAGTCGCAATATTTAAGCTTTTCTAAATCTTTATCATAACTGCAAGGCTCAATCAAGGCTTCCGTCCCGACAGGTGCGGGAGCCGGCTTGAGCTTGCTTAGACGTTGCAAGGCTTGTAGTACGATAGCATTATATGGCGGCTCTTTTGCGTCCAAGTCATACAAAAGAACACTCACACCACAGGCGGCGAAAAAGGCCGCGATCTGCGCACCCATAACGCCAGCGCCACAGATGGCAACGCGTCGTGGATTAAAGCTTGTAAAACCATTCTCAGTCGAAGTAGATGAAGTCATATGCGCTCTCTGCTAAGCTACTAGTGTGCTAGCATTATATACCAAAGATTCTTCAAAATCCCAGACTTGAAGGAAAAGCATCTAAATTGGTACTTTTCTTTTATCATGGCTTATACTTAATCAAGTATGACGTAAGGAATGGACTGTATGATTTTATATGTCAAACGCAATGATCAGGGCGAAGTGATAGCGCTCTCTTCAGAGCTCAAGATGGGTTATGAGCTTATCACCGCTGATGAAGCTATGGATGTCTTCAAACGTATATATCCTGAAGCCATCAAAATGCAGGTCAGCCATGAGCTGCACCATACAGATACCCAAATGATCCGGGTCATTGAAGATTTAATTGAGTTGCTTATCGCCAAAAACGTCATCCAGTTAACTGAACTGCCACGTGCCGCCCAACAAAAAATCTTCAATCGCAAAAAAATCCGTCGACTACTGTCCGACGCAATTATTCCCGATGATAAAATTGAGCTTTAAGCTGGATGCTTAGGATCAGGTAAGATACACGCAACAGGACAAACTTCTTGGCATTGTGGCGTGTCAAAATGTCCAACACACTCCGTGCACAGATCCGGGTTAATTTCATAGTACCATTCGCCCTGATAAATCGCTAAATTAGGACACTCAGGTTCGCATACATCGCAATTGATACATTCGTCAGTGATATATAATGCCAAAATAGAACTCGCTTACTTAAATCGCTCGGTGAGCGCCTTCGCCACAACTGAGGGCACAAACTTCTCAATATCCCCATGCATACTTGCAATTTCTCTCACCAAGGTTGAAGAAATAAAGGCATAAGCTTCTTTAGGTGTTAAGAAAAGCGTTTCAAGCCAGGGGGCCAAATCACGATTCATCCGCGCTAGCTGGAATTCATAGTCAAAGTCAGCCACAGAGCGTAAACCACGAATCACCGCCTTAGCATCGTGTTTTTTAGCAACATCGACGAGCAAACCTGAAAAACCCACAACCGAAACATTGCTGAGGTGTTGAAGACTCGCTTGGGCCAATGCAATCCGTGAATCCGTGTCAAACAGCGGCTGTTTCTGAGGGCTGGCAGCAACTGCTACGGTAACATGCTTAAATAATTGCGCTGCCCGCGTAACCAAATCAACATGCGCCAATGTTGGCGGATCAAAAGTACCTGGATATATGGCATGTTCTATCGTCACAGCGCGCACCTTTCGCAGTAGAATTGTCCAAGATTCTAGCACATTGTCATGGTATACCCAAGCTTTAAAATGCTTGTTATTTATTTTTTAATAACTTATAATTTTATTCTCAAATGCATGGATATTTATCATGAGACCTCAGATGCAAGCCTTTAGCCTCATAGAACTCCTGATAAGCCTCGCTATTGCTGCCTTATTGGCTGCCATGACTATACCTTCGTATCAGCACTATATCTTACAAGCACGACGCGTTGAGGGACAAACAGCGCTCTTAGATGCCGCAAATCGCATGGAACGCTATTACAGCCAAACTCACAGTTATCAAGATAGTACACTCTCACTGCTTGGTTTAACTGCATCAACCACCAACGGCTATTATACGCTCAGTTTAAGCCAGCTCTCTGACACCAGTTATCTTATTGAAGCAAGCCCCAACGCTACACAAAAAGACGACACTTGTGGTACATTAGCCATTAATCAACTAGGACAGCGCTTGCCTGACATTAGCGGATGCTGGTAGTTTCGAATGAGTACGGGTATATTCATTATTTAAAAGGATTGTCGACATGCGTTGTAATCATCTTCAAGAAGCAAAAGAAAGTTATCTCTGTCATTTTAAAGTAGCAGGGTTATATGGTCTGAAAATGATAGCCGCCGGTTTTTGTTTGCTGCTACATGCGATTTGCCCGTGGATTTGCTTAAAAACCGGCAGTACCATGGTCAACAATGCCTCTGATTTCTTTAAAAAACGTGCAGCTGCAAGTCAAATAGATGCTGTTAAACAACCTGATAGCCATCCGGCGGATCAATAGCTAGAATATCAACTTCAAAAGTCAGAATTTGTCCACAAAGCGGATGATTAAAATCGACATATACATTATCGTCGTTAACTTCACGAATAATGCCAGGTAGTGATTCCCCTTGCATTTGGGAAAACTCAACAATAACGCCAGGCTCAAGTTTGATAGTCGCATCAAAACGATGACGTGGTAATCGTTGAAAATTGGCGGGATTAGGATGACCAAAAGCATCTTCTGGTTTGAGTGTAAATGTCACAGTCTCACCGATGCGATGCCCGAGCAAAGCCTCAGCAAAGGCAGAACTCACATCTTGAGATCCTAAGCGAATACGTTGTGGTTCACGATTGACCTTAGTGCTATCTGCAACTGAATCATCTGTCAATTTAATCGTAATATGTGCAAGGATGTGACTGTCTTGTGTAACAGTTTTACTAGACATGGTGATTTATACCTTTTTAAAAACAATATGAATAGCAATAATAATTGCACCTATTGTGATAGCACTATCAGCAATATTAAATGTTGCATAATGCCAAGCCCCGATGTGAAAGTCGATAAAATCGACTACCTGGGCACGCACTAATCGGTCGATCATGTTACTAAGTGCGCCACCAACAACCAGTGCCAACCCCCATTTGAGCCATCGATAACCTTCATCTAATTCTAATAACCAGACACCTAAGACCACGCTGACAATCATGGAAAACGCACTTAAGATCCAACGTTGCCAGCCATTGACTAAAATCAGCGTACTAAATGCAGCACCTGTATTAAAACCTAGGCGTAAATTAAGCCAAGGTGTAAGCACTATCAGTGGTTTTAATACCAGCCATTGGATAACGGCTAATTTTGATACCTGATCAAGTGCAAAAACAGCAGCACTCCATATAAACCAACGCGTATTTTCAGTACGTAAACTCATAAAGAATCCTTTGCTAAGCGTAACAGCGCTGCTCGCCTGCTTTGCTGATGTTAGTGATACAACGCGAACATAAGGTAGGATAATCGCTATCTTGACCTACACTGCTTTGTCGATGCCAGCAACGCTCGCATTTGCTTGCATCAAGCGCCGCAACATGAAGCCATACATCGGAGAGACTTGTTGCTAAGGCATCATCAGGTTTTGAATTTTCGGGCAATACACGCGCACCTGAGGTAATAAAGACAAAACGTAGCTCTTCACCAAGCGCCGTTAAATCTTGCAAACGCGAAGCACCTGCATAGACGATAACATCCGCTTCTAATCCTGATCCAATAATACCTTCAGCTCGTTTAACTTCTAAGGCTTTATTCACTTCATCACGAATATCCGTGATACGTTGCCAATACGCGAGATCATAAGTACTGGTTTCAGGTAACTGCTGTAACTTATCATACCACTCGCAGAAAAATACACTGGCTTCGCGCTCACCTGGCATATGCTGCCAAATTTCTTCCGCCGTAAAACTTAAGATGGGTGCTAACCACCGCACCAAGGCTTCGACTAAATGATACAGGGCTGTTTGTGCGCTAAGGCGGCCTCGACTTAACGTTGGCATGGTATATTGTCTATCTTTGATGATATCCAGATAAAAACTGCCTAAATCTATACTACAAAAATGATGAATCTTTTGAACAACTGCGTGAAATTGATAACTATCGTATGCATCTCTTATTTCTTGCTGTAATAAATGGGCTTTTGCAATAATATACTGATCTAAACACAATAAATCATCAAAAATCAGCTGGTGTTCTTTAGGATCAAATCCGTGGAGATTCGCTAATAAAAATCGAGCAGTGTTGCGAATACGTCGATAAGCATCGGCACTTCTTTGTAAAATTTCATCTGAAACCGCAACTTCACCCCGATAATCGGTACTTGCTGACCACAAGCGCAAAATATCTGCGCCCAAGGTATTAATCACTTTATCCGGTGCAACTGTATTGCCTAATGACTTAGACATTTTGCGACCTTTTGCATCCACAGTAAAACCATGTGTTAACACTTGACGGTAAGGTGCAGCGCCTTTCATCGCAACAGATGCTAAAAGCGATGAGTGAAACCAACCACGGTGCTGATCAGAACCTTCTAAGTATAAATCGGCGGGAAAACCTAAATCTTTTCTCGCATCAAGCACGGCATGAAAGCTCGCACCCGAGTCAAACCAAACATCTAAAGTGTCATTGATTTTATAATAATCCTTGGCTTCGTCACCAATAAGTTCATGTAAATCGAGATCAAACCAAGCATCTACCCCGCTTTGCTCAACCCGCATGGCAATTGTTTCAAGCAAACTTTGCATGCGTGGATGCAAACCATCATTTTCTTTATGCACGATAAAGGGTAATGGTACCCCCCAGTTACGCTGTCTGGAAATACACCAATCTGGTCTTTTGGCTATCATATCCGTGATTCTGGCTTGACCCCATTCAGGAAACCACGACACTTTGCCAATATCATTAAGTGCTTGTTCACGAAGGCCAGCTTGTTCCATGCTGATAAACCATTGTGGCGTACTTCGAAAAATCAATGGCGTTTTATGACGCCAACAATGCGGATAGCTATGATTAAGCTTATCTTGATGGACTAAATGACCTAACGCCGCCAATGCCTCGATGATAGCTGGATTCGCTTTGAGTACGTGTAAGCCACCAAATAGCGGTAATTCCGCATTAAAACAACCATTGGGTAAGACTGCATGATCAACGGGCAAACCATATTGTAAACCGACAATATAATCTTCCTGACCATGCGCAGGCGCCGTATGAACAGCGCCCGTACCCGCGTCTAACGTGACGTGATCACCTAGAATAATGGGCACTTCCCGTGGATAGAGCGGATGATGAAGTATCAGGCCTGCCAGCGCTTGACCCTTGATGGTACCTAGCACTTGATAATCGGTGACACCGTAACGTTTCATCGCGTCAGCTAACAAGGCTTCTGCTAATAATACACACCGACGAGTATTAGCAGCATCGTTAAACGCAACAAGCACATAATCAAAATCTGCATGTACGGCTACTGCCTGATTGGCGGGCAATGTCCATGGCGTTGTCGTCCAAATCACGATAGCGGCACCATGCAGGTCAGCTTCGGTAAGCGCTAAGCGTTGACTCAATTGCTTTGAGTCAACCAAAGGAAAAGCAACATCGATAGCTGGTGAGACTTTTTCAGCATATTCAACCTCGGCTTCTGCAAGCGCCGAACCACAATCCATACACCAATGCACGGGCTTATAACCACGATGAATATGGCCATTCGCTAAAATGCCTGCAAGCGTCCTGATAATATCTGCTTCATAGGTATAGTCCATCGTCAGGTAGGGATGCTCCCAATCACCAAACACACCTAAACGCTGAAATGCTTCTGATTGTAAGGTTACCTGACTTGCGGCATATTCACGACACGCTTGACGAAATTTTTTAGGGGTTAAATCACCACCCGCTTTGCCAAGTTTTTTCTCGACATTAAGCTCAATCGGTAGACCATGGCAATCCCAACCTGGCACAAAGGGTGTTCGAAAACCTGATAATAACTTAGATTTAACAACAATGTCTTTGAGGGTTTTACCCAGCGCATGACCTAAATGGATAGCGCCATTGGCATATGGCGGGCCATCATGCAAAATAAACATAGGTGCATTTGCACGTTTAGCTAGTAATGCGCGATAAATCGCTAAATCTTGCCACTTAGCCAAAATCGCTGGCTCTCGCTGTGACAAATTAGCCTTCATAGGGAAATCTGTCGCGGGCAAATTAAGCGTGGCTTTTAAATCAATATCAGTCATGGTAATAAACTCAAACAAAGATAGGCCTTATTATACCCTTCGTCTTTCAATCTGCAACTTTGTTGTCCAAAAGCCATCAGCGTCACTTGGGTTCCTAAACACATCTATGGTTTCGTTAAAAAGTCTTCAATCACCTGACCATAGGGCAGCGTCAAATCCGCGATAAAATGCAAACTGCTCAGCACCTTTTTCACTGGTAAATCAGCAACCGGTGCCATGGCATGAGGATGTAGTTCAAGCGCACCAGGACCTTCCCACGCACCTTTTAAATTCACGTCGGCTAAGTGATATTGTACCAGTTGACACACTTTGGCATTACCATCCACATCAGGAATAAGTTTTAATAAATAATTAGGTTCCGCCAGTGCTGCTTGTACCTTGTTTAAATCAACCGTACGGTATTTATACCCCATGGTCGCCGTTGCAATGCACACCTTACCATAATATAACGTGCCTAAAAGCGTATCAAAATCAACCTCTAATGTAGGCTTTGCAAGTTTTTTTGGAAAACCCCAGATCTCGCGTCCACCGGCAATGGGCGCATGACAATCAAGATACATGGAATGCACGTAGCCACCCTGCTTACCTTGATATTGCACAGGAATCACTTGCCCTGATTCGGTATAGTCCCCAAAACCAGTTGAGTCTGGCATACGTATAAACTCGTACTTCACAATGGGTTTTTCAAACGTAAAGCAGCTCGGCAATACAGCACGCAACGCATCGGGATCAGTTTCATATGTAATAATCATATATTCGCGATTAATAAATCGATACGGTCCCTCAGGATAAGTGACAATGCCTCGTTGTACCGGCATATTGAATTTATTGTATGTTGTTCTCATACGTTTTACTCCTCTTTGTTTTCATCTTGTGATAAAGCCCAATCATAGAGCGTATTTTTGCTAATTTGACAAAGCTGGGCTGTCAGTTTAACTGCTTGTTTTAATGGCAACTCAGCTCGCAGTATGTGATATTGACGTTGTACCTCAGAGGATATCGCAGCAGCATCACTCGCTTTTAAACTCAAGCCGCCGACAATCAATACCATCTCACCACGCACCTCGTCTGGATGTTGCTCTAAATAAATTAAAATATCACCAAGGGTTTGTCCTATCCAGCTTTCAAAACGTTTCGTTAATTCGCGTGCGAGGATAGCAGGTCTTGTGGTGCCAAAGCATGTAATAAAATCAGTGACTGTCGCAATAATACGATGCGGCGCTTCGTAAAAGACCTGTGTATAAGCTGCTTCAACATAATCCTGCAATACATGGATTCTGGCCTGACTTTTAGCAGGTAAAAAACCGTGAAATAAAAACTGATCGCACGGTAATCCCGATGCCATCAGGGCAGTAATCAAGGCGCACGGTCCTGGAATGGGTGTCACCGTCAGTCCCGCATCGCGTGCGGCCCGCACGATACCAAAACCTGGATCACTGATGAGTGGCGTGCCGGCATCTGAAATGAGCGCCATTTGCCTACCCTGCTGCAATTCACGAATAATCGCAGCCTCAAGACCCGCTTCATTATGTGCATGCAAGGCACGTAACGGTTTATGGATTCCCAAATGTTGCAATAATGACAGGCTATGGCGAGTATCTTCGGCATAAATCCAATCAACGCTAGCCAACATTTCACGCGCGCGTTCAGACAGGTCTGCTAGATTGCCAAGCGGTGTCGCTACAATATATAGTACGCCTTCCGCGCTTGGCATGTGCGTCATGCTAGTGTAACCGCAGCTTCAGTGAGTAATTGTTTAGCTGAAGCGACATCTGCATGCAACTGCGCTTGTAAAGCTTCCAAGCCTGAAAACTTCTGTTCATCTCGAATCTTACCTACGGGTATGAATCGAAGCCGTTTGCCATATAAATCACCCTGATAATCTAAGAGATGCATTTCTAATAATGGCTCTTTTGTGCCGCCAACCGTGGGGCGCCAACCGATGTTAGCAACGGCAGGTAAGCAACTATCATCAGGCATAACAACCCAACCAGCAAACACGCCCAAAAGGGGGCTGACGCGTCGGCCTAAGGGAATATTCGCTGTAGGAAACCCTAATAAACGTCCACGCATTTGACCCGGACGTACCCGTCCCTCTATACCAAAAGGACGGCCGAGTAGTTGCTCTGCCAAAACAAAATTATTATCCATTAAGGCTTGACGAATACGCGTGCTGCTGATGCGGTTTTGAGCTTGTTGTTGTTCTGTTAGTGTCATGCATTGATATGTACCAGGTATCGCATGGTTTTGCAGTAACTCAACGGTGCCTTGACGCTTAAGTCCAAAATGAAAATCATCACCAACGACAATACCTTGCATACCAAGCCGTTTGATTAAGATATCTTCTAAAAATTGAGTGGCCGATAAGGCAGCTAGCTTGGCATTAAATGGAAGTAATAATACGTAATCAACATCAAAGGCCTGTAATAAAGCTAATTTTTCGCGCAAACACATGAGTTTAGCTTTTGCATGCTCGCCATGAAAATAGCTATCTGGGCTTGGATGAAAGTTAATAACCATAGTGGGTGCATGTTGTTTTGCCGCATACGCCTTGAGTGTGTCAATAATAGCGCGATGTCCAAGATGCAAACCATCAAAATTACCAATCGTAACCCAGGCTCCTCGACGAACCGATTGAAGATTGTGAAGACCTCGAATGACTTTCATATCAATGTTAATACCTTAATATCTTTCGTTTTGAACTTTGGATTATCCATTTCGAGCTACTATAGTGGATGCCATACCAGACCAGCGCATAAATACCGACAGCACCAATGATAACGCCGAGTAATTTGGCAATCATGATGAGTTTAGCATGAATAACCGTAACAACCGTACTTATCGTTAAATATGGCAATAATCGATGAAGATATAAGGACATGATGACACAAGCAATGAGTATGGGTGGTAACTCTTGCGCTAAGCTATGCAGCCATAAACGTCCTTGATATTGTAGCCTCGCCCATAATACACCGATAAGATTGATGTAAGCCGCTATTGTTAAACAAGACAGTATACCTAAAACCTGCCATCGATGCGCTGCATAGATACCCACAATCAAGGTAAATATCAATGCTGTCAACGCTGCATAATAGGCATGTTGGCTATGTCCCTCTGCAAAATCGACGCTGGCTAACACTTTAATCAATAACCACGGCGTAATTGCCAAGGCCGTGATTTTAAGACCACTGATTAGCACATGCCACGCAGCCATATCAAATGCCGCACCACCAAATAACGATTTTAAAATGATTGCAGAAAGTATGAATAATCCCACACTTGCCGGTATTGCCAAACGCAAAACCCACGCACAATTAGGCCAATATTGTAAAAAAGGTACCTGAATAACTGCGCTTTTCGTGCTTTGTGTCCATGTGGGTATCGCAACGCTTGCCATCACTGCACCAATGAGGGCCATAGGAAAAGCAGTTAACCTATCAATAAAATACACACAACTGATACTACCCGCAGGTAAGAACGAGGCAAGGCCCATGACGATGACAATACCGAGTTGCGCACTGATAAGCGCCATAAACCGCGGCATAAAAGCTGTAGGCACCGATGACACTACGGTCTTTATGCGTGTCCATCCCCAGTCATCGCTTGGGCGCCACCATAGTTGGTGACGGATAAGCGCAGGTACTTGTAACAATAATTGCATAAAACTAGCAAAACTCACGCTAAGCGCGACCCAGGTCAGCGGCTTGGCCATATGCGGTACCCAGATAATGAGCATGGCAACCATGACGACATTCATAAGCCCGGGTGCAATAGCAACTGTTGTATAAGCTCCCACGATATTTAAGGCCGTGGTACATATACCAGTTAACGCAATAAACCAAATGACAGGTAAGGTGAGACGAAGCAAATGCGTAGCCAATGCCCACACCGTGGGGTCTTTAGTAAAACCAGGCGCCAAGATCATGATGATCCAGTGACTTAAGGCCTCTGCGATGATAAGACCTAACAAACCTAAGCAAAAAACGCGACTAAGCGCTTGCCATAAGACCTGCCGCAATTTATCGCGCTCAAGCTTATATAGTGCAAACTTAGGTAAAATCGCCTGACCAAATACCCCTTCGGTTAATAAACGCCTTGCTAGATTAGGCATCTTAAAGGCAACTAAGAAGGCATCCAAACGCATGCTCGCGCCCAGCCAATAAGCAAACAATACATCACGGAAAAACGCCAACAAGCGGGAACAAAGAATACCTACCACGATGATAGTCGGTTTTTTTTGCTGTAATGGCATGGACAATTGACACTCAGGCATGATAGGCATAATCATTTAAGGTGGAAAATTTTAGTACATAATACGATAAAATACCCACCTTCGTCCAGACTTTGACTGCACAAAAACGGCTCAAACGTGCTCACCTATGGCATGTAAATGTCACTTTCTAGCCGTTTTTACGGCAAACATATCTACTTGGCCACAGCACCTAGATCAAAACGATCAAGATGCATGACCTTGCTCCAGGCCTTCACAAAATCCCGTATAAATATGGGCTGTGAATCGCTGCAAGCATAGTATTCAGCCAGTGCGCGAAGCTCCGAATTTGAACCAAAAATAAGGTCAACTATCGTGCCTGTCCATTTAAGTTCGCCAGACGCCCGGTCATACCCTTCAAAGACGCCTTTGGATGCTGCTGATTTTTTCCATGTCGTATCCATATCAAGAAGATTGACAAAGAAATCATTCGTCAAGGTTTCAGGACGTTTGGTAAAAATCCCATGTTTAGACTGCCCAACATTGGCATTCAAAGCGCGCAGACCACCAAGCAATACCGTCATTTCCGGTGCAGTCAGAGTCAACAAGCTTGCCCGCTCTATTAAAAATTCTGCTGCAAATTTTTCATCGCCTTGACGAAGATAGTTACGAAAACCGTCAGCGTAGGGTTCTAATACAGCAGCCGAATGCACATCTGTTTGATCTTGAGAGGCATCCATACGCCCAGGTGAAAAAGGCACCTTAACATCACAACCCGCTTTCTTTGCTGCCTCTTCCACGGCAGCCACACCGCCTAGCACAATAAGATCAGCAAGTGAAATTTTCTTTCCATTGGATTGCACACTGTTAAAGTCTTTTTGTATCGTTTCTAGCTTAGGCAAAACTTTTGCCAACTCTGCTGGCTGGTTGACTGCCCAATCTTTTTGCGGCGCCAAGCGAATACGCGCACCATTAGCACCGCCCCGCTTATCAGTGCCCCGAAATGAAGCGGCAGATGCCCAAGCAGTCGTTACCAATTGAGAAATAGAAAGTCCCGATTGGAGCAACTTCGTTTTGAGCTCAGCAATGTCTTTTTCATCAATTAATGGATGATCCACCGCAGGAATTGGGTCTTGCCAAAGTTGTGGTTCTGCTGGTACCAAAGGCCCAAGATAGCGTGATAAAGGTCCCATATCTCGATGCGTTAATTTATACCAAGCCTTGGCAAAGGCATCTGCAAACGCTTTAGGATCATTGAGAAAACGCTTCGCAATTTTTGAATACGCCGGATCCATCTTTAAAGCAAGGTCAGTTGTGAACATCACTGGCGCATGCTTTTTCTTTGGATTATGCGCATCAGGTACTGTATTGGCTGCTGATGCATCTTTAGGCGTCCATTGATGCGCGCCCGCAGGGCTTTTAGTGAGCTCCCAGTCATAGCCAAATAAATTTTCTAGATAATCATTGTCCCATTTAATGGGGTTAGCCGTCCAAGCCCCCTCTAACCCACTACCAATGGCATCATCACCATGACCACTACCAAAGCTGCTATGCCAGCCTAATCCTTGTGCTTCGATATCTGCCGCTTCAGGTGCAGGTCCCACGTATTTACTCGGATCAGCCGCACCATGCGCTTTGCCGAAGGTATGCCCGCCTGCAATCAAAGCCACAGTTTCTTCATCGGTCATCGCCATACGCGAAAAGGTTTCTCTCACGTCGCGTATTGCAGCAACGGGGTCGGGGTTACCATTGGGTCCTTCAGGATTAACGTAGATAAGTCCCATTTGTACTGCTGCCAAGGGATTATCGAGCTTTCGATCGCCCTCATAGCGCTCATCTGCTAACCAAGTTTTTTCATGGCCCCAGTTAATATCTTCAGGTTCCCAGGTATCAACACGTCCACCGCCGAAACCAAAAGTCTTGAATCCCATCGATTCGAGAGCAACGTTACCGGTTAGTATGATTAAATCAGCCCACGAGAGCTTTTGACCATATTTTTGCTTAATTGGCCATATCAAACGGCGGGCTTTATCAAGAAGCACGTTATCCGGCCAGCTATTGAGCGGCGCAAATCGTTGCGAGCCCCCACTCACGCCACCACGACCATCAAAGATACGATAGGTGCCGGCGCTGTGCCACGCCATACGAATAAAAAAGGGACCATAATGACCGTAGTCTGCAGGCCACCAGGCTTGTGAATCTGTCATTAAAGCATGTAAATCTTGAATCACTGCATTCAGATCAAGGGTTTTAAAAGCCTCTGCATAGTTATACGCCTCGTCTTGTGGGTTTGAGAGCGGTGAGTGCAGCTGTAACGGCTTCAAACTGAGTTGTTTAGGCCACCAATCTGCATTGCTTGTAGCGCCTTCTGCCGTCTCCAGACGAGCACCGTTTGAAAATGGACATTTTGATTCGGTCGACATCGTGATTTCCTTATGTTACCAGCACATGATAAGCTCTTAGTCTAGTCTATGTTGAGACATAGATAAAGCCAAATTTGCTATATGCCTTTCATTTGAAAGTACCAATTTTCTGGCTGCGCCCATTCCTCTTACGAGGGATGGTGGTTAAAGGCCAGATGTGGGGTAATCAAACCTTTGCATGACGGTAATAAAATATGCAGTTTCAATAATCACGAGCAGATGCCTTACTTTCAATCACTGTGAAATAATAAAAAAACGATAAGTGCATAAGTGATAATACAAATAATAAAAGTAATCACTGGCTTTTTGAGTTTTAACGATAATAAAAATGCAACAATTAAAATCAACGCATTTACCCTCAATAATGCTGTTTGATTAACGAGTGAACTGACTTGATCAAGATGAGAAAAGGCTGTCATATAGATCATACTACCGATAGCTGCACATCCTGCATAATCTAAAAAATCTAAAAGCTTCTGGTGCTTGCCAATCGAAAATTTTGTTAAAAAACAAGGGATCACTCTAAAAATAGCGGATAATAAAGCAGCAACGCCTATGATAGCTTCTATACTCATGGCGTTAATTTCTCTCTTTTAGAAAGAAGCATAATAAATGCTGTAAAAAATGGAACCAGCAATATTGTCACATTGATAGAGAAAATATCCTTAAAAAGTGGCATCATAAGAAATCCAAAAACAGTAGCCACAATAAGTCGTATATTGGGCCAACGCATAGCCGTTAAAGCTGTAAAATGAATGCCAAGTGCTATTGTAAATATATGATTTAACACAACATCATTATTAATAAATGCAATATAAAAACCTATTGGTGTTGCAATAAATGTCGTAATATATGCTGCAAATGCAACACCAAGATAGTATTTAAATGGACTATCAATACGCTTATCATTAAATTTAACATGTGAAACTGTGAATGAAGATGCACTCAAGATAAGTAAAGCGGGTAGTGTTTTTATTAATCGCTCCTGTTTAAAGTGATGAACGATTGAAAGTGACATCAGGAAAAATCTGGCATTTATTACAAATGTAAGCATAACTATGGTTGCCAATGTTATATTGGCTTTTATTAGGCTAATTAATAATACCTGTAATGGAATAGAATAAATCAGCATGGCCATACTCATTGTTTGGAGAAATGATAGGCCTGCTGTTTTTGATAATCCACCAAAAGAAATACACATAAATATAAATGCAATGCAAATAGGGCTGGAATCTTTTAATCCAGAGAGGAAATCCCTATTAACGTGATGACGAGATGTTGTCTTCACACAACCCCACTACTTTAAGTCTTCCTATTCATGCCAATAAAGATATCCGCAACCATTGAAAATCCGAGAAAATCACAGATATATGCCGTAGGGACCATCCCTGTGGCGCCCCTTACGGCATTTGATGATTCAAGCTCATCTTACAGATAGTATTTGCTTATTTTGAAGTGAATGACGTATGCACCTATTTTTCATTTTTGCTGAAGCAGAAAACTGCAGCACTTGCGATCAAGGTACCGATGATGACGACAAGTAATGCTTGCATAATACCTGCATTCAAGCTATCTGGTATATACAATAAAACTTGCTGCTGCTGCGATGTTGAAAAGTCGGCAAGATAATACGTCGGATTGCCCAGATAATGAACCATATCTTTTAATTCAGCTATTTGTGATAAAGAAAGCTGAATTTTCCCTTGTAACGACTGTATTAAAGCACTTGCTGCAGCAGTTTCATAAATGAGCGTACTGATAACCAGCCCACACACATTGCCAAGAAGCGCTATTAATAAAAAAACACTGGAAGCAAT
This sequence comes from uncultured Legionellales bacterium, assembly GCA_945957175.1. GTDB lineage: Bacteria > Pseudomonadota > Gammaproteobacteria > UBA1113 > UBA1113 > CAMFJL01. The sequence continues at coordinate 33,479 of CAMFJL010000005.1, read as the reverse complement.
ACCCGAATCTTTAGCATCAATCGTTTTAATCATACCCGAATTTAACGATGAGAAAGCAGTACCCATACCAAGTCCAATCATGGCTAGACTAAAATATATAAGACTCGAGGACGCCTCGGGTGTCAGTTTTGAAAAACACACAAGTCCAAAGGTAAAGAGTAATAAACCCAAAAAAGCCGGCCACTTAAGACCTATTTTATCAACAATAGCACCGCCAAAAGGCGAGATTGCACCGAATAATAAATTTAACGCAAGAAACATGAGGCTTGCTTTGAGTACGCCGATACCCAGTACTTTTTGTAGAAAGAGTGCAATAAGTATCATCGTTGTTGCAAATGCATATTGCTCTATAAAAAAAGCAAAAACCACGGTAGAATAGGCTCTATTTCTAAACAAGCTAAAAGGAAGATTGGGTTTTCTATCGCTATGATTTTGCCATAGAATGAATGAAATGAATAATATGGCAGAAATCAACATGGCCATGATAAATTTCATAGACAATAGACCCCAAGCATTCATTTCACTTAGCGAATACATAAATAGCACTAAGCATATTGCTAAAATAGCAGCGCCAACACCATCCGTTTTTTGAGTTTCTGCGCATATTGCGTCCGACTTAGCAAATTGCCTAATAATCATCAGCGCAAGTAAAGCAATCGGTATATTGATAAAGAAGATCCAACGCCATCCAAGCGAATGTAAAATAACGCCGCCCAATGTAGGACCTATAGCCATCCCAAAACCAACGCCCACACTCAATAGCCCCATCACTAAGCCAAGTCGATGTTTAGAAAAATGGCTAAATATCAAGGCATATAAGGTAGGAACATAGATAGCACCAGAAATGCCTTGAATAACGCGTGAGGTAATAAATAGCCAAGCACTATTGCTTAATCCAGCCAATAGGGAACCTAGTAAAAAGAGACAAATGCCAATTAAACACATTCTTTTTTGCCCAAACGCGTCTATCTTATTCCCGGCTGGCACAATGATAGCAGCCCATGCGAGCATATAGCCGCTTAAAGCCCATTGAATAGTATCAAGATTCGATTGTAAATGATTGGCGATCGTTATCAATGATAAGTTTACCGCGGTATAATCAACATTGATCATCAAAGCCATCAGCGCAATGGCAAACACCAACCATACTTTCTGGGTTTTTGTTGATACTATTGGGCTTGCTTTTTCATGCGTTAATACTTCTAGCATCGACGATTGCTGCTGCCCTTCCATCATGATTTTTTCATCAGACATATTAAATCCTTCCGTTTAGCGTTGATCCGTGCTAATGCAAGCTATCACCATTGTTTAACTCACGATGATCGCTTTTATTAAAGGCTAAGTGAGAATTGGATAGTATTGCAAGAAATGTACCATGTCGCTCCACGCTTTTCAAATACAGGCAGCGTGCGGGTGAAAGATGCTAAGAAGCTTGCTAGGCACTTATCTCGTGTTGCAATATGGTCAAATAATACTCACATTGTGCCATTTTGTCAACATCAGCGAATTGAAGTACACGCGCGCCCTTCGCCGCCTGCAGAAGAAGGACGGCAAAGCGGCGGATGAGGGGGCATCATACCATCACCAACGATGACAAACATGGCATTTTGAAATTAATTAGAGATTATTTACCGCTTGGCGTCATACAGCCGGAATGACTTTTGGAGGTTATGGGTACCATCGGACTTGGTGTAACATCGTTCTGATACATGCTGCACCATGTTTGACTCAATGGTGGTGACGCCGGAGAGGGAACCGATGTAGCATCTGTGCTTGAGGATGGAACACTTTGGGACGAGGTTGGTTCCACAAGTAGCATACTAGCTGAGTCGGAAGGTAACTGACTATTCATTGCGGCCTCTGGCGCAAAATATTGAGCCACAGCATCTCGTTGCACTTGTTGTTGTTCGCTGACACATTGTGCAATATAAGTAGCATATCTTCTTGATAACTCTGCCTCCATCCAGCTTTCAGCATCGCGTAAAGCAAGCTTAGCAAACGCATGAGTTTCACCGATAAGATCTTTATCCTCTGAACGGATAGCTTGTATGGATGCATACGGCATCTGTGAATCTGTTGCCATTTTTTTGAAGATATTTAATCTGCGGTCATGCAAATTATCATCTCGAACATAATGTGAATACAACGCTTTCGTTTTCAATAATAAAATGACTTCTTTTAAAAAACTCATATACACATTAAAATCTAATTGATATGTATGCGGATTTAGCTCCTCTATACCAATGCGATTTTCCATCTGTTTTAAGAACAAATGAAGCTGTGTTTTTGGTAATAAGGGTAATAACACAAACAGATTCATTGCAAGATCAAGACTTGATAGCTGCCATGCATTATGATTAACACCTTGCACTAATACGCTGAGTATTTTTGAGGTCATCGTCGGTGCTGACTTATTTGGTGCTAGCCGCAATACGCTGTTAGATGTTTCTCTAATCTCCTCGGCAAAGCTCGTATACATATCCGTGACATCTGAATTAAACATAGTACTAGACTTAGGGGCCATGATACTTTTCAGCTCACTCTGCGTCATTGCTTTACCTTGATAACGAAGTTGCATCAAAGTGGTCACTGGAACAATACTCCCTATCACATCTTGTTCTGTCAAGGAAAGCTGACACATAAGATGTAAAATTGCTTTCGCATCCATGCGTTGTAAGCCGGCTTCTAAAAAATCAGCTTCGATGGTCGTTTTTAATAATATATCAACGTTTTGTTTTGCCCTTGCTAAAGGTGTTAGCCAATCCTTATTTAAGATAAACAGGTTCGCATGAAAATCGTGAATAAGCATTCGACTGATAGCTAATGCATGCGTATCAATGGCTAGATGCAAAGGCGTCCCTTGCTTTTGATTTGTTTGATCAATAAGTTCGCTATACTCAGTACATACACGTTGAACTAACTCGGCATTACCCGTGCGCACAGCCCAATGCAGTATAGAGTTACCCTCTGCATCAACAAATGCGACAATCGCTTCTCTTGACAATGCAAAAATCTGATCAAATTCCGCTTGAATTCCCGCTGATCCATATCCGTATACTATGATGGCTGCAGGAAGTTCTCTGACGAATACATGAAGTTTGGCCAGCTGATCTATTGGCGGATTTTTTACTTTAAATTTAGCTGCAGTTTTTTTGTCTGGCATCATAAGACCTAATGTTGGATTTTATATAAACAGACACGTGCAAGAGAAGCACGCGGCCCATTAACGAATGGGCAAATATAACACACAAATGTTGTTGTATCAACATAAGATGCAAAAATATCATGATGGAAAGATTTTTGAGATAGATGCGTTTTTTTCTTGACGATGTAAATAAAAAGAGACCGCTTTGTGGGTGTCTATGCAAACAACCTCTTAATATAAAGAGGTACGATAAACAGAACTGGGAACCTAACTATGCACCAAATTTACTAGTACGACCCCCTGCAGGCTCTTGGCCTAAATCAAATAAAACCTGCTCTACCGCTGCATCAGGGGATGCCTTGTCCCATGATAAGATTTGTTTAAGTGATGCTTCGTCATATGTTCGCGTAGCTTTTAAAATCAATTGCACCTGTTCAGTGTCATATGATTCCCTATAGGGTTTAAATGCAGAAGACCCCGCCAATCGTTTGATCGTTTCTTTAAACTTGTGATCTGCGATTTTTGTCGTCAGATTATCCTCGGGATATTGCGTCGCATAAGCCCAGAGTAATTGCACGTACAATCTCGTGCCTGGGTAATAGCGCTCATTAAACCAATCGAGTGCTTTTTCAGGTTGTCTAGGCACTGATAATCTGGATTCTAATGCACATTTTGTCTTACCTGCTAATTTGCTTAGCTCTTTGAAGAAACTCGGCATGACCTGCCCTCCTTAATAGACAACATCTCGACGGCATCAGCATAACAGCTTCTTGTTCTAATTGCAATAACGTTAAAATTGTCATTTTGCAGCTGTTATCAAGGTGATAGTATAGAGATACAATGGATTTCAACGTCTTTACACAACACAACGGCTTAACCTAACTGATGCGAATGACTTGAAGACGACCGTGACGGTTCATCGGCATCCACTTCACTTACATGGCTAGATTCAGATGTAGTCGCAGTATTACTGTTAGTTTGCCCAGCATCTAATTGACTTGATCGCGAGGCAACGGATGAAAACAAAGGAACACTCGTACCAAATAATGCATCTGTTTCTGTCGCTATGACCAATTTTTTGAAATTGCTTTCCTCATGTCCCTCGAAATCATGCTCACAGCTTTCATCCTCTGTGAAATCATGGGCGCTATGATCATTGGACGTCATATTATCTTTCGTACACAGTACCGGAGTCACGCCATATTTATCTGAGGTATTTGATATAGGCGCGGCTGTAGTTTGTTGAGCCAGCAACCTTGTAGAGCCCCCTTCTGAAGGTAGTGTGTGGGTGCTCGATAACGGTAATGCCGTACGGAATAAAGGATTTGTGTCCCTGATAGGTGTGCTGGTATCTAAGTCCAAATGAGTCGCTAAATCGGTAAAACTATAATCTTCCTCGCATAATTTTTTCACAATAGATGCATTGTCTGCACCGTCATCAAATAAATCCATAATGATAGAACGACGAATGGTGGGTCTTCGAGCAATGATATCGCTAAGCACATTATAATAGGATCTTAAGATATAAACATTATCAATAGAATTTTTATGCAATCCTTTTTTTGAAAAATATTGCATGAATTTTTTCATTGCATCAATATAAATATAATTCCTTCGAAGTATATCAGACTCTGGCTTTATCTTCATTATTTCTTCTATTTCAACAAGTCTTTCATTAATTTTTTCAATAATAATTTTGATTAAAATTTTATTTTTAATACGTGGAAAATCTTTAAACAGATTTTTAGCTGGCACCATGAAGTTTTTATTAAATTTAATTAATTCTTTTGAATCAATTTTATAATCACTTGTTCCAGATATTTTACTTTCAATTTCAGTCCACTTTACACTTGTTACTTGTTGCTCATCTATACGTACATTGCTTCTGTCAAGTTGAGAATAAATGCGATTAAGTTGTACTCCATTAATAGAAGAAATCGCAGATACAACAGTTGGCATACTATTTCCAATAAATTTTTTAATAAAAGGCGACGTATAGCAACCCTGCTCACCCATGCCACTGATCCACTCTTTTGTTAACTGGCTTAGCTCCTTCATAGCTTGTGCACGTTGCGCAATATCAGTGATACCTATTAAAATCTGGCGAAAGCAGTTAATAAGATCAAGAATAGCCACTGATCTGTCTAATGTAGCAACAGATATTTCTCTTGCCGCACGCCAGCGATAGAATCGAGCGATGTAAAGATGAAAGTTTTTTTCTTTAAATTCGGAGCTAAAAAAGTAATATTGCTCCGCCAGTTTACGACATTCGCGGTAATTACTTACAAATAGCTGTGGCGCTCTTAGAAACCCTGTCGTCCATGTTGCATGTTCATCAAGCGGGTTTGCAGGCATTGCTTGAAGCCCATGCAGAAACTGACATGTGTCTAAGGTTTTTGCAGCTTGAATGCGCCGTATGTTCTCCTGAACCGTTCGTATTGCTCGAATTTCTTTCACGGGTAAAGGTGAGCTTGAGGATGATTGAGATATCCTCGGTGACACAGTAGGCATGGAAGAAAGATTAGCTGAGGTAAAAAATGAACTCGTTGCTGATGAGGACATAGGTAAAGAACTTGAAAGTGTAGCGTCCATCTGTGGATGGTCCACTACTGCGACTGAAGGTGCAGTGTCTGTTGAAGAAGACACGAGAGCGGATGGAATGAGTATCGTCAATTGATTTTCTACGAATGGATGCTCTTCGTTGCCCACCTGACGTGGCGAAAAAGGCAATGCCGAGGGCACTGTCTCATCGACTGACAAAGACAGAGACAGAGGCAGAGGCAGCGCAGAAGAACTCATAGACGTTTGCTGTACTAACCCGTTTCGCGAGCTTTTTTTACCACGTTTTAAACTTTTTGACTTTTTTAGGGAACGACTTTTTTTAAACATAAGCATGACCTTTCACATGTTATTGTTATTCAGCTCATAGGGTAACATAAAGCCGTGTAATAATCACCGCACAGTGTCGAGAGTGACCGATTTTGGGCACCATCTTGAAATTGGGATAACGCTTTTTAATATAAAGTGCCTCGCCATCATTGCTATTAGATATATTTTTATTAAATTCTGAAAACTCTTTTGCTTGGTCTCCCCAACGTTCAATAGCAACAGACAGAACCTCAATGAACAACCGATTTCGTTCATAATCTTCAATAAGCTCATTCATGAAGTCGAACAGAGACATTTTGTCAACTAGCGTCAACCGTGTGGGCTGTTACAGATTAACGCTTTGGTACGGGTGTGAAAGGTCTGGGAGGAGCGCCTGAAGGAGGGATTAGCAAAACTGGGATATCTTCATACTGGTTTAACTTGGCAAGGCTAAAATTGATATTGAGAAACCCAATGCCACTCATGAAAAATAATAAACACGATTGTATGATTCTAGACAGAGGTATAACTTGAGCTATATCCTCTTTTAATGAACTAAGGCTATCGCTGATGGATGGAGTTGTTAATGGACTTTGGGGTAGTCTGGATATCGTTTTAGACCGTCACTATTTATCAAAAGGTACCGTAAATGACGGTATATTATGATCATGTGAAAGATCACTTACCCCCAGAATAACCCCCATTGAATAAATCGAGTATTTTTCACTATATCACTAGCGATTGCATAAGACTCGCAATAACGCGTCAAAAATCAAGACGTATATTGATGCGTTTGTTCGGTTGAAGAGCTAGCACTTGAAGAAGAACTCGCAGCAGCTGAAGAGCTAGCACTTGAAAAGGCACTCGCAGTAGCTGAAGAGCGAGCGCTTGAAGAAGAAGCCGTGGTTGCTCTTGATCCTTCTCCAAATAAACTACCTAAAAAGCTAACTGATTCAGGTTCTGGATTCTTACGGATCCATGTTTCTAAACGTGTATAAACTGCGTACGTTGAGTTATCTACGAGTGATGCAAGTATTCTATAGGCTTGATGAGTACGATCCATATGATAGCCATGCTTTTCTTTCGCAATTATGGCTTGAAAAAACTTTCCTACTTCTATGGGATCATTCATTATCGCCATTTGCGCTATATTATCTGGATATTTTTTGCCAAATAGTCCGGTTTCGCTTTTGGAAAAATTCAATAATACTAAATTTTTTATTTGATAAAAATAATCTATTTTATCATTTTCTTTTTGTTTTTTTGTCAAAGACATAGGTAAAGTTTTTTTAATTGAGCTAAAAACTTCTGCAACAAACCACTCAGCATAGAATTCCACATCATCTGTCAGTAAAGCCATAATGTTCCATCCAATAGGTAATTCTCTAAAATCACCCAACAAATAGCCTTTTTTATAAGCTATACCACCCATAATGACCTGTAAAATAGATTCTGTACCTCGATAAGTTCGCATCAGATGCGATTCATAATGCATTAATTTTCCAAGCTCTTTTAGAAAATCATAGGTATTACACGTTCTAAGCACATTGTTGTAAAGTAAATTGGCTGTAGTCCACTGCTGGCGTGCGGTTTCATCGTAATATTCTGCGAATTCTATCACAATTTCTGTGATAAGCTCACCCGATGGTTTTTTTTCTTGCCTACGACTAATAAGGGCTAAGCGCATGGATTCCTTCCAGCCATCTCCGTAAGGAGATACATATTGGTCACCATACGGTGACATGATTTGTTTTTCACCATTTTCATTAAAGCCCATCTCAGGTCGAGAGCAATAGGCTATAACATGAGGCGCTTGCATTGGCCATGATTGTTTTGCTTCAGTATCGGATGTAAAGCTTTCTCGACTTATCAAGGCACAATTAAAACGAGCTTCTCTATAAGCATATTTATATTCTTTAGTTCGAATCCGCCCAAAAAAATCACAGTGACTATATTCATAGAAAGACTGGCCTTTTGATAGACCATGACCTGATGCTTTTGCAAGTTCAGCTCGTTTCTGTGCAACTTGATAAAAAATAACTTTGTAATTATCCAAATCACATATTTGGGCAACTTCAAGCATTCTAGCATGTTGCCACGCAAGCCATTTTGTTTGATCTCCCCAACGGTTACGATTGTCTGAGGCCCCAGCTGTCATTTGATGTTGGGTAATGTCTGCTACGCTTGAGCTACTTGCTGCCATAATAAATGCCTTTTTATTTTAAATAACTAAGCTTATTTTAATATATGATAAGATTAGCTGATTTGTTTATCTTAAGATGCCGCTACAACTTTAATAGTGCTATGTCAGCTTTTTTATTATAACAATGAAAGCTTAAGATTTCCTTAGGCAGCAGATCGCAAATATTTTATATTGTTAACAAAGTACTAACTACGGTTTAAGAATATAATATTCTATGATGGCAACTTTTTTATAGTCCCTTACTTATCAATGACAGTTTATAAACCTAATTTTCTTTCATTAAACTTTTTCTCAAAAAGAAACAGGATTTATTTCCAATTTCAATACAGGTTTTTCAAGAGAATATGGCTTATACAGATGAGATTCCTTTGTAGAGGTTGGTATCCCTTGAGGTGAAATAGAGCCAAGCAAGCCGGGCGACTATGTGTGGTTAAAAAGCGAGACTAGTGGAATGGAGATGAATGGTGGGTCGTGAGGGATTCGAACCTTCGACCAACGGATTAAAAGTCCGCTGCTCTACCGACTGAGCTAACGACCCATAGTGGGACTAACGCCTCATGCAAGATGCATGAGGAGTACATATGATAGCGAAAAAAAATGATTTTGCAAGGCTCTTAGTGAAATTATCCGACTTGTCCATATTGGAGCTTATGCTGACGCCACCGTTGAATCAATAATGGTACATTGCTCGGATAATACGTGCTTAACTCCTCAGCAATCGTCTGCGCAAGTGGAATCAACGCAGCGTCACGACTCAAATCTGCAATTTTATAATCGACAAGCCCTGTTTGCTTGGTACCCAGCACTTCACCAGGGCCTCTTAAACGCAAATCCGCTTCTGCTAAGGCAAAACCATCATGGTGCTGACGCATCAAAGCAAGTCTTTCTTCAGCCTCCTGGCTCAAAGGCGCCTGATATAGCAAAACACAATGACTTGCATGCGCCCCTCGGCCAACACGACCTCGCAATTGGTGTAATTGCGCAAGCCCTAAACGTTCGGGGTTTTCAATGACCATCAAACTGGCATTAGGCACATCGACACCCACTTCAATGACTGTAGTTGCAACCAAGACATCTATTTGAGCCTGTTTAAAAGCCCCCATCACTTCGGCTTTTTCATTGGCACTTTGACGGCCATGCACCAGCGCAAATCGTAAATCCGGCGCTTTACGTTGCAAATCAATCAGCACAGCTTCCGCTGCTTGAGCAAACAACGCATCAGATTCTTCAATTAAAGTACATACCCAATAGGCTTGACGTCCTTCAGCAACAACCGCTGCAACTCTTGCCAATACATCATCACGTCGATGGTTAGGCACGACCGCGGTGACAATAGGCGTGCGCCCAGGTGGAAGTTCATCAATGATAGAATGATCGAGATCAGCAAATGCTGTCATCGCCAAGGTGCGAGGAATAGGGGTAGCCGTCATAATAAGCTGATGTGGATGCACACCAGCGCCCAGCCCTTTCTGACGTAAAGCTAAACGCTGATGTACCCCAAAGCGATGTTGTTCATCGATAACCACCAAGCCTAATTTAGCGTAATTCACTTCAGTCTGAAATAATGCATGCGTACCAACAATGAGTGCAGCACTGCCGTCAGCAATGGCTGCTAATGCCTCTCTACGCGCTTTGCTGCCAAGACTTCCAAACAAGCACACAACTTTAATATTCAGTGGCGTTAACAGTCGTATAGCTGCTTGATAATGTTGCTCTGCTAATATTTCTGTAGGTGCCATCAACGCTCCTTGCCAGCCCGCGGCAATAGCTGCCAACAGCGTTAATATAGCAACTAAGGTTTTACCGGAACCAACATCGCCCTGCACCAAACGTAACATTGGCTTAGCTAATTGCAAATCATAGGCAATATCATCCAATACCCGCATCTGCGCCGACGTTAAACTAAACGGTAAGTTGTTTAGTAATGCTTGATGCAGGTTTGTTTGCATGGCAAATGCCGGCGCCAGCGCCTCACGCGTCTGGGCGCGAAACACCTGTAAACTTAGTTGTTCCGAAATCAATTCTTCCAGCGCTAAACGCTGTTGTGCGGGATGGGTACCTGCTAATAGACTGGCAATGTCCGTTTTTGGCGTAGGTCGATGCACAGTTTGTAAAGCTTCGGCTAAACTTGGAAATCCTTGGGTCTTGAGCAATGCGCTAGGTATCAGCTCCGTTAACACTTGGCCTTGATGCAATAAATCCAAAGCATGGCCCGTTAACTTGCGTAATTGCAGCTGAGACAAACCCTCAGTACTTGGATAAACTGGCGTTAAACAACCATCTGCGCTGGCAGGTAAAGGCGCACCAATGCGATATTCAGGATGGACAAACTCGAGCCCCATACTACCCCATTTCACTTCACCAAAAGCATAAAACGTAGCGCCTATCTGCAACTGTTGTTTTTGAGCAGGATAAAAATGAAAAAACCGTATATACACACTGGCCGTGCCATCATGGATTTGACACAACAGCTGTGGCTTTGCTCGGGTTGGCATAATGTGAGTGGAGATAATTTGGCCTTGAATCAGTGCTTCCATGCCTGGACGCAGCTGTCGTAAAGCATAAAGCTTTGTTCTATCTTGATAACGAAAGGGCAGGTGAAAAAGTAAATCTTGAATGACATGTAATTGACATTTGGCCAGGGTGTCAGCGAGCTTGGGACCAACACCTGGGAGAAGGCGACAGGGCTGCTTATCTAAAGTTAATGCTGTTGTCGCCTCATCTTGCATCGATAAAACACTTATTCGTTAGGATAAGTTACCTTAACTTCCGTACATGTAACATTTGCGCCCGTACCCGTTGGTCCAGTGACATTCTCACCTGCTTTGGTGTTTTTCGTTGTATTAATACGACCATAAATCATTTGACACAATGCTGTTGAAGGAACAGATGGTACGGTAATCGTGTAAGTGCCAGTACCGGTTTCTGGTGCAGTCAAGGTAAGCGTCGTGCCCCACGGCGTCTTTGCACCATTATCGGATAAATACCCATCATCAATCAGGTTAGTCAGCGTTGGGAACGTTGCTTTGTCTTGCTTATACGCAGACACAGCGGCATGCACCGTACGTACAGCTAATACAGCCTCATTAGCTTTATTTGACGCCGACACTGTACCATATTGTCTGGCCGCAATACCGCCAATCACAGCAATAATCACACCTACTAATAGCATTTCCAGCAAGGTGAAGCCTTTATTTTTTTGTTTTGCGCCTATGCGCATTTGTCTGAGTCTCATACATCTACCCCTTATTTAAAATACTTGTAAAAACACCCGCTCTATCATCGCTACACATGGCCTTTTACCCCTCATTCGTCGCATTACGACACCATTGTACGCAGGGAGACAAAGGTATTCGCTGTGCTTCATTAAGCCATACAAACACTAAGAGCCCGTTGCATTAGCTAACCATGAAGGTACCAACTGGCACGGCATTTGATTAAGTTTAGGCGCCGAACCAGCACTTAGTGCTCGAAAACTTGGTATATTAGCCTTCACAAAAGCAGCGTTTGCTGCAGCACCTACGCCCATGCGCACATTACCAAGCGCACCGGCTTCTTGTGTAGCCGGCCATGACCATATAAGCAACCGCCCTTGGCTCACACGACCGCCACTGTTCGGGTATGTACTACCATAAGCCTCTGCACCTAGCCTTGATTTAAGCTCATCCAGCATTGCACTTTCAGTATAAGGTACCCACAGTGTTAAATACAGTGTCACTTCACCATTATGTGACTTAATTTCGCCAAGCCATGGTGTCGTCATACCTGAAGGCACTGTATAAGGCAATGCAATCGTTGCAATACCGGTACTGACTGGCGAAACTTGGCCATAACGCAATTTAAGTCCTGACGTCGACAACCCTGAATTAGGTAAATTCAGGGCAACAAAATCTGTGACTAAATCATTGCAGTAGCTATTGTAGTAACGCTGTACCGCGGTTTTTGCTTGTAAAACCGGCGATTGTAGCGCTGCCACTCGCTTGGTTTCTTGGACTTGCTGGTACTGCCGATGCCCCACCAACACAATGGTGATGATAACAGCAATAACCAGCATCGACTCTAAGAGTGTCAAACCGCGATACTTATGCGTAAAACCTAAATAGGTCTCCCTAACGGGCATAAGTCACAGTGATAGTACCATCCGTTGCGCAATTATCAGCATCAACAGATTCGCCAAGCGCTTCATTAACGTTTTGAGCAAGACGCGCTTTTAAGATAGGGCATGCTGGTACAGGTATTGAGCCAGAGGTAACCTCAAAGCTGCGTGCACCGCTGGTAAGCTCAACCGAAATAACACCATCCCACGGATTACCGCCGGTACCTGAACCATCTGAACCGCCATAGCTCTTCGGCAAGTAGCCATTCTCGACCAATGATTTAATATCGACTGTGTCAGTATTTTTATTATCGTTAAGATAATTGGTCGCCGCACCGCGCACCCCAATGAATTGATCAACCGCGTTGTTCACTTGTTGATTGATGTTGGCTGATGTGAAATAACGCGTCGCCATGATTAACAAAATAGCAATCACTGCTAAAGCGAGCATGAGCTCTAAAAGAGAAACACCTCGCTGGGTTCGACGTAGTGAAAATTTCATAAACTAAAGCCTCATTCGTATTGTTGATGGTAAATAATCTAGGTATCAAACCGCATATTCGACTTGTTATTATAGCATAGAATACAAAAGCGCAATGTACTATAGCAATACGCATCGTCTGTTATCACCATCCAACTATGTTTTGCTTCTCCTTGTCCAAAATATATCAAAGTCTGACCGGAAGAACGCCCGTTTGGTTGCCCATGCCATATTCGGGTGACCACAAATGGTCACCCGCCCTCGCAGTGTCTATAAGGGCATTCGCAGGGAAAAAGCTTTGCTTTTTCTTGTTCCTACTTACCCCTACAAGATGAAGTATCTGCACATGTTCGGGTATACGGCTAAATGATAGCCTACAAGGTTAATGAAGGCTCAATTTTCGCCAACAATTTAGGGCCAATACCGGGTACCTTGGCAACATCCGCAACGCTTGTGAAATTACCATGCTGTTGCCGGTAATTGACAATGGCTTGCGCTTTGTTAGGCCCCAAGCCCTTAACCGTTGCCAAACTCGTAGCACTCGCATTATTTAAGCTCACCTGACTTGTATTGGCTGTTTTTGCGACTGTAACGTCAGCATTCGCCGCAACTGGCGTATCGCCAGTTGCCATCGGAACAGCAGCCAAACCTAAACTGGGTGCAACCCCACCTAAAGCTAAACCTACAGCAACAAACCATGCACATGCTTTCATATCTATCATCCTCATCTATGACCATACTCCTGACGGAGAATGGACGGTTAACGCTTGCTATCTGATAAATTTCAGTAACAATCCACTTAAAACATGTCCCCCACAGAAGACATATCTTGGTTACCTTAGCATAAAAAATATTTAATGCATAACTAATTTATATATTTAAAATACTTACGTATTCAAACACAAGACGATATATGTAATAATGCTAGCAAGTCTATCACTTGCCATGTTATGCTTTAGCCATGCTTGATTTTAGTAACGGGAATTTCAAAACTTATGGACAAACAACCTATTCGTGCTGGCTTTACCTTAATTGAACTGATGATTACTATTGCGATTGTTGGTATTTTAGCTGCCGTCGCAATTCCTTCCTATATTAATTACACTGACAAAGCGCGTTTTTCCGAAGTGATACAAGCAGTTGCGGCACTGAAACCCATCGTTGCACAATGTGTCATGACTCAAAATGGACCTAAGTCCTGTGATAATGGCACTAACGGTATCCCTGCAGCGCCGGCCCCAACAGGTAATATCGCCAGCGTGACTGTTGTCAGCGGTGTCATTACTGGCACTGGTGGTAATAAGGCACCATCAGATACTTATATCCTCACGCCCGAATTCGCTAATTATGCGGTGACTTGGACCGTATCGGGTACTTGTCAAGTACAAGGCTCGTGCTAGGACAAAATCGATATTTCCATTGCCTTTTGAATTGCAAATTTATTGCAAGCAAAGTCAGCATTTGTCATCGCTGAGCGATAGTTTTGTCACCCCTCATCCGCTGCTTCGCAACGCCTTTCCCCTCGCGGGGAAAGGACATCTAAATCAAATATTTACATTAAAACATTTTTTTGTTATTGTTTTCAGCATAAGTTATTGCAATCCATTAGGCTGCTTATGTTACTATCACCCAGTCCCCTTAAAGGCCTCGCCAAACGTTTAGTTGATGATAAATATATTGACCCCGCCCATATGCAAGGGCTCATCCAAGAAGCTGAGCATGCGCAACAGCCACTGACGCACTGGTTATCCCATAAAAAAATTATCCCGTCTCGGGTACTGGCTCACGCCATCGCGTGTGATAATGGCTTACCTTTGTTTGATTTACACAGCTTCAAACGAGCACTTCTGCCTAAACAGCACTTTCATCCTAAACTTATCCGTCAGTATGTTGCTCTACCCCTTTACCAACGCAGCAACGACTTATACATTGCCATTGCTGATGGGCAAGTCACCGAGGCCCTACAAGCATTTGCTTTTCATTCAGGATTACGCTGCAGAGCTATCATTGTTGAACAAACACAATTAACCACACTGATTGATAAAGTATTACATCATCAGTCTGAAAAGCGTTTGGCTCATATCGCAAGCGATACCCATGATTTATCCGAGCCAGATGCAATACACTACAAGCCAACAGATGCCGAAGAAGATGGTCCTCTAATTCATTTTATTAATCAACTGATTGCCGATGCTATCAAGCGCGGCGTATCTGATATCCATTTTGAACCTTATGCCTCAAGTTATCGCATCCGTTTTCGTCATGACGGTATACTTTATCAAGCAGCAACGCCGCCTATGGCCATTGCATCGCGCATCACTGCACGTATTAAAATCATGGCAAAACTTGACATCAGTGAAAAAAGATTGCCGCAAGACGGGCATTTCGTGATGACCATAGAGGCTGATCAAAGTATCCATTGTCGCATTAGCACCTGTCCAACAACGGCGGGTGAAAAAATAGTGCTACGAATTTTAGACCCCGGCAAATGGATGTTATCACTGAATACCTTAGGCCTTAGCCAAGCACAGTACGCAACTTTATCGCGCGTACTTACCTGTACACAAGGCATGATATTAGTTGTCGGACCCACGGGTAGTGGCAAAACGATGTCGCTTTACTCAGCCTTACGTGTGCTCAATCAAGAGGCACGCAATATCATGACCGTTGAAGATCCCGTAGAAATAGACATCACCGGCATCAATCAAGTCAGTGTGAATACCCGGGCAGGCCTTAATTTTAGTCAGGTCTTACGCGCATTTTTGCGTCAAGATCCCGATGTTATCATGGTGGGTGAAATTCGCGATTTAGAAACCGCCGATATTGCCATGAAGGCTGCACAAACTGGCCATCTTGTCCTATCAACCCTACACACCTACAGCGCCCCAGGCACCATTTCTCGTTTAATGAACATGGGTATAGCACCCTATCATATTGCAAGCAGCATCAAACTCATTATGGCTCAACGTTTAGCTAGACGTTTATGTATGCACTGCAAACGCATAGAAACATTGTCATGGGATGAGCGAATACGTTTTGGATTAACGTCTCAGGAGGCAACAACAACACTGTATCAGGAAAATCCCAGTGGTTGTCATCATTGTCAATTTGGATTTCATGGTCAAATGGGTCTTTATGAAATGCTTGAAATGGATGAGCCCTTAAGTCTTGCCATACAAGAAGCAGCACCTTTACACCGCCTGCACATGCTCGCTGAAAATGCCGGTATGAAATCACTCAAGCAAGCAGGCATATCACACATATTAGCAGGACTCACCAGTATTAACGAAGTATTACGCATCACAAAGGATTAAACCATGAATCAATCACTGGCTTTGGCAACTTACCGATGGCGTGGTCATGACTCACATGGAGGGAAACAACAAGGATTAGCAGAGGCCATTCATCCCGATGTGTTGCGACTCACCTTAACTCAACAAGGTATCAAGGTCCAAAGCATTCGCAAGATCAAACAAAATCCTCACCAGCACTCAACAACCAAAATAAAATCCAATGATTTAACTATGTTTACGCGGCAATTGGCAACATTGATAGCGTCAGGCATCCCAGTCACCGATGCTTTATCTGCCCTAAAGAGCCATCAACAACATGCCTTTGGCAATATCATTGATGATATCAAACAACATATTATGCAAGGGATAACACTTGCACAAGCTTTTGCAAAATACCCTAAGATTTTTCATAAATTATTTATCAGCCTTATCCATGCGGGCGAATATGCTGGCACACTGGATACCATGCTTCTTCGCCTTGCTGACTATAGTGAACATACACAGCGCCTTCGAAGCCATATCCATAAAGCTTTATTTTATCCTATCACTGTGATAGTGATTGCGCTACTCATAAGCGCAGGCTTGCTCATATTTATTGTACCAACTTTTGAAACCCTCTTTGCCAATCTTGGGGCCACATTGCCAGTACCAACGCAAATAGTGATTACATTATCCCAAGCGCTACTTCGTGTGGGTTGGTTGTTTGCTATCATCATCGTCTTATCTATATTCGCTTTTAAATACGTCTACCGCCGCTACGATGCATTCGCTTATA
Organism: uncultured Legionellales bacterium; assembly: GCA_945957175.1. Classification (GTDB taxonomy): domain Bacteria; phylum Pseudomonadota; class Gammaproteobacteria; order UBA1113; family UBA1113; genus CAMFJL01. The sequence goes on along the minus strand of CAMFJL010000005.1, from coordinate 16,618 downwards.
AAATAGATGTTTGCATGATACAAATCCCTATTTTAGGTGCCATCTTACAAAAAGCGATGCTTGCCAGGATAAGCGATACTTTAGCTATCACATTTGAAGCAGGTGTACCTATGCCAGAAGCCTTACAGATCATCGCGAATACAAGTAAAAATCGCGTTTTTATTGAAGCCATCCATGATATACACCAGCAATTATTAAATGGGCAAAGTATTGCACGCGCCATGCAAACCCATACCCTGTTCCCAAGCTTAGTTGTCCAAATGGTTGCGATTGGGGAAGAATCGGGTACACTTACATGCATGTTAACAAAACTTGCAGCGCATTATCATCAGCAAGTTGATATAGCCGTCAGTCATTTAAATACATTGATTGAGCCCTTGTTAATGATAATCCTAGGCGTCGTGATAGGCAGCCTTATTATTGCAATGTATTTACCCATTTTCCGCATAGGCGGTATTATCGGCAGCACTTAGAGAGTCACTGAGATATGTTCATCGATCCTTGGATTTTATGGTTAGTCACGATACTCGTTATTCTGCTGATAGGCAGCTTTATTAGCATGCTGGTTTATCGTTATCCACGTATGCTGCTACGCGACTGGCAACATGAATGCCATGCACTATTGAAAGAATATCCCACACCCATTGACGCACCTTTTAATTTAGCTTGGCCAGGTTCCTTTTGCCCCCACTGCCAGCACCGCATTGCTTGGTATGACAATGTGCCACTACTGGGCTTTTTGTGGCAACGAGGGCGATGTCGTCACTGTCAGCAAGCAATTGCCTGGCGTTACCCCATCACTGAGTGTCTATGCCTTATCAGCAGCCTCATGGTTGTTTTTGTGTTTGGCTGGCAGTGGTCGTTGCTTGCTGCCCTCGTGTTTACCTGGTTATTGCTTGCACTCAGCATCATTGATATAGACCATCAATGGATCCCTGATAGTTTAAGCCTTGGTTTATTGTGGCTAGGTCTTATCGTTAACAATGCCCAACTCTTTTGCCCATTGTCGGCTGCGATTTGGGGAGCTGTCATTGCCTATAGCAGTCTTTGGCTTATCATGACGCTGTATCAGCTCATCACTGGTAAAGTCGGCATGGGGCATGGTGATTTTAAATTATTTGCAGCTCTCGGAGCTTGGCTCGGTTTGCATGCATTATTACCCATTATTCTTATCGCCACCGTATTAGGCAGCATCGTTGGTCTTGTGTTACTGGCCACGAAACGTATGAGTCGACAACAGCCGATACCTTTTGGACCCTTTCTTGCTTTTGCTGGCTGGCTGGTATTATTACTTTTTAGCAAATGGCCTGCACTTTATGGTTTATTTTTATCATGGTAGCCGCCTACGGCCTGACTGGCGGTATTGCTTGCGGTAAATCAACCGTGAGCCACATGTTTGCCAATTTAGGTGTACCCGTCATTGATGCTGATATCATTGCTAAGCAGCTTGTTGAACAATCAGAGGCGCTGCGTCAATGTATCATCACCCACTTTGGATCCGATGTCATAACGACAGGCACAAGCATCAATCGTCCCTGGTTACGTCAACGTATATTTGAAAATCCCGACGATAAAACCTGGTTAGAACAATTATTACATCCGCGCATACAGGCAGAAATAGCAAAACAACGTCAACAAATCAAAGCCCCTTACGTGATTTTGGTGATCCCGTTATTAATCGAACATATCGATCATTATCGTGATCTCACGGGTATTATTGTGGTCGATGTTGATGAAGCAGAACAACGGCAACGATTAAGTGCCCGCGACAAACACGATGTCGTTATGATGAATAAGATTTTAGCCACGCAAAGCCAAAGAGCGGCACGTTTGACTCACGCTGATTTTGTTATCGATAATCGTGGCGATATCGCAGCTTTAGAAGCACAAGTTCAGACGCTAGATCATATACTGCGCGGACGCTAAAAATAGCCTAAATAGGCACAATGCTATCCCAATGCTGACAACCCGGACAAAACCAATGAAGCTCATGCGAACTAAAACCACAATGTTGGCAGCGATAACGAATACTGTGCTGTCCAAGGATCCCCATCAATTCAGATAAGGTCTTTAACTCAACATCAGCTGCATTATCTCGCTGAACACGCCAATCCAATATTTTTTGAATATATATCCATTGAGGATGCATTTTTGCTTGATTTAGCAAAAATTCACTTGCCGCAATCTGACCTTCGCTTTGATTGATATGATCTGCTAAGAGATTCACCGCCATTCGTTCAGATGATTGTAAAATACGCCGTTGCAATAAATGATAAAATTTTTCAGCTTGCCCTAGCGCCATATAGGTTTTTTGCAGTCCAACATAGGCCTCTGAAAGCCAGGGAGACGCTAGCTCTTCTAGGCGTAAATACTGTTTGATTGCTTGTTTATATGCTTCTTGCTGATAATAGAGATCACCTAATAACAACGCAGCTCTTGCCGAGGTTTTATAAATAGCTATGGCTTTTTTAAGCAATTGTTCACGTTGTTGCTGATTGGCTTTATGGGCAGGGCTTTGTGCCAGTTCACAATAATAATGTGCCACTCGACAGGCAACAGGGTCTTGGGTAAATTTTATCAAGGTTTCAGCAACGGCAATGGCCTTTTCCCACTCATGCTCTTGCTCATAGATGTGCAGTAGTTTTTGCAAGCTTTCAACACGATAACTATCACTGCGTGACAACTCTTGAAAAACACGCTCAGCTCTATCAAAAACCCCAGCATGTAAATAATCTGTGCCCAGCGCAAGTAAGGCCAACTGTCGATGTGATTTGTCTAGTTGCGGCCGCGCTAAAATATGCTGATGAATACGAATGGCTCTATCAACCTCGCCTCGACGTCTGAATAACTGCCCCAACGCAAAGTGTGTTTCTACATTATCATTATCGGCGGCGAGCAGCTTAATAAAAATATCAATGGCTTTATCGGGCTGTTCGCTTAATAAAAGGTTGAGTCCTTCGAGATAAGGTTTGGGTAATTTGGCCGCATACTTCGCTGAACTCAAGCGCGCCCAAAGCCAACCGATGGCAACACCTAAGCCCAATGCAATAATGAGAATGTCAATACTCATTTAACATCACGAACCTGCGTAGAGGACGACAGGCTATGCTGCAATTGTTTTATATCATGCTTTGCTTTACGAAGCTGTCGATAAAGCTGCCATGCGTAACTCAAGGTTGCTAACATGCCCAATATGATACCTAAGAGCAGCGTAAGTACCAGTAATAAAGACAAAGGAAGGACCGCCTGTCCTAGATAATAGTGTAGGGTAACTGACTCAATATTAAGGCAAGCAAAGGTAAAACCTAAAACAATGACCAAAACCCAAATAATATAGCTAAAAAAACGCATATTATTTTACCACCCTACCTATTCTTCAAAAATAGTGTCGCCAGAAAGTCCTTGCTCTTCCATCATTTGTCGCAACGCACGTAAGGCTTCAACTTGAATCTGACGTACACGCTCTCGAGTCAAGCCAATCGACCGACCGACATCTTCCAAAGTCATTTTTTCATAGCCTAAAAGACCAAAACGCCGAGCCAACACTTCGCGTTGTTTCTCAGATAATTGGAGTAACCAAGCGTCTAAATGTTCGCGCATATTATCATTTTGCAATAATAATTGAGGATCAGCATTATTTTCATCCGCAATAATGTCTTGCAAACTTTTATCCGCATCTTTACCTATCGGCGTATCAATAGATGTAACTCGCTCATTTAAACCCAACATATGCTTGACATCTTCTAAGGGTTTATCCAGCATTTCTGCAATTTCTTCGGGTGTTGGCTCATGATCAAGTGTTTGTGTCAGCTGTCTTGCTGCACGCAAATAGACATTTAACTCTTTGACAACATGAATTGGCAGACGAATCGTTCGCGTTTGATTCATGATAGCTCTTTCAATGGTTTGGCGAATCCACCATGTTGCATAAGTCGAGAAGCGAAAACCACGTTCAGGATCAAATTTTTCAACTGCACGGATAAGGCCAATATTGCCTTCTTCAATCAAGTCAAGCAGGGCTAAGCCACGATTAATATAACGTCGAGCAATTTTCACAACCAATCGTAGATTACTTTCAATCATACGCTTACGCGCTTGTGCATCACCTTTCTGGGCTTTTCTTGCAAAAAAGACTTCTTCTTCTTGATTAAGCAACGGCGAAAACCCAATTTCGCTTAAATACAGTTGCGTTGCATCAAAGGCACTGTGACCCGTTGCCAACTTCGCTGTCGGTAGCTCATCGTGTGCTTCGTGCTCATGTTCCCCAATCGACAAAAGAGCAGAAATTTCTTCTGCCATGCTTTCTATATCAGGATCCGCTAACGATGCATCTTCGAGATCGTCAAACACGATGTCCTCATCAAATGCAGATTCATGCTTCTCATCTATCTCCATGAGATCGTCATGTTCTGCATGTTTATTAGGTGATTTGGTAGGCATAAATAAGACTCCGATGATAACAATAAGATTGACAACTCTAGCATAAAAATAGCTGATTGACGAGAATGTCTACGTTTGTTTTGGCAAAAATAAAAGGGGATCAACCGGCTGACCTCGGTCACGAATCTCAAAATGCAAGACATTTGGTTTTGTGGCCGTGCCTTGAACAGTTGCAATAACTTGGCCTGCTTTGACATTATCGCCCTCTTTTACCAAATTTTTGGCATTATAGGCGTACGCCGTTAGATATTCAGTACCATGTTTGATAATAATAAGATTGCCATAATTTGGAATGCCGTGCCCTGCATAGACAACTTGACCCGCCCGTGCTGCATGGATTCTTGCATTTGGACTTGTGCGTATGTCAATGCCGGCGTTATTCGCGTTATAGGTTTGCACAACTGTGCCACTGACAGGCCACAGCCAAGCACTCGTATGGCTTGTCACAGCAGAGGTTGCTGTCGCTTTTGCCGTCGTTCGATGCGTTGCTTGTGTTTCTTGCTTAACCGCATGCTTCGTACTCGTAACAGGCCGAGGTGTTGCAGCCTGAACTGGTTTTGCTGGTGGCGTGGTCAAATAAAGTGTCTGGCCAGTTTTTAGCAAATAGGGTGCTTGTAAATGATTATCCCGAATAATTGCGTGATAATCGATACCATAAGTCCAAGCAATGGAATAAAGAGTATCACCCGCTTGAACAACATAGGGCCCTTGTTTACTTGCTGATTCGCTCCAGCCATTGACGACAGGGGCCATCGGTACAGGTAAATCGCCACGACTACAAGCACTCACACCTACGAGCGTCAACACAAGGCATAACATCAATGGCTTGTAAGTGAGCATCAGGCCCCCGTTTGCGTAGGCTGTAACAATGTAGGTAAGTTATCTAGCCAATGTGTCAGCGGTTTAATCGACTCATAATGGCTTAAGTCGATTTTAAGCGGCGTCACCGATACGCGACCTGCATTAATGGCATAAAAATCAGAACCAGGGCCTGCATCTTCTTCCGCGCCTGGCGGTCCGACCCAATAAATCGTATGACCTCGTGGATCTTTTTGTTTAATCGTAGGCTCAGCCGAGTGCCGTGTACCTAAACGCGTGATTTCAATACCTTGCAACAAATGAAACGGTAAATCGGGCACATTAACATTGAGTATGATTTGACCTGGTAATGACAAACCTGGTAAATGGCTAATTAAATGATGCGCCACTTTAGCCGCCGTATCATAGTAACGAAATTCATTACCCACTAATGAAATGGCAATCGCCGGCAATCCAAGGAATCGACCTTCGGTGGCCGCAGCAACGGTACCTGAATATAAAACATCATCACCAAGATTCGCGCCTGCATTGATGCCCGCAATCACTAAATCAGGTTGTGTATCTAAAAGGCCCGTCAAAGCCAAATGCACACAATCCGTTGGTGTACCCTCAACACTGATAAAGCCATTGTCGAGTTCTTTGACTCGAATAGGATTATGGAGTGTTAATGAGTTACTCGCGCCGCTGCGGTTTCTATCAGGTGCCACAACACACACTTCACCAAAAGCTCGCATAGCTTCAGCCAACATAGCAAGACCTGGTGCATAAACACCATCATCATTACTGACCAGAATACGCATCATATTGTTCTCAAGTTGGAAGGTTAGGAAGGGGTACACCCTTCGTCAATGAAAGTACTGGCTTTGTCATCGCTACGCGATGGTATTATCACGCCCCATCCGGCCCCTTCCCTCGTGGAGAGGAAAGGACGTAGTCAGAAAATCATACTTTCAAGTTAAATGGCACATACTAAAGTATTTCAATTAATTTGTAATTTGATAATACACTTCGCCTTGTTTAATCATACCCAATTGCATTCTTGCTCGCTCTTCAGTGGCTTGTTGACCATGCTGTAAATCATTAATATCTGCAGCGACTGCTCGATTACGCTCAGCAAGCTTATTGTTCACAACAGTCTGATTGGCGATAGATTGATCCAATGATCTAAGACTCATGACACCACCAGCCCCAAACCATAACTGGTATTGTAATACTGCAAAAAGAACAGCAAGCACTAAAATGATGGTTTTAGTGCTTGAAAGTATAGCAAGTTTCTCAATTGCATTCCCTTTTGCTTGCATACTATTTAGTTCCCTGTTGGGGTACTAACACCCCCTGCTGTTTGTGGGGTCGAGTTAACCGCAGTAGCAGCGCTCACGGACGGCACTGAGGTAACTGCCGTTGGCTGTGTTACAGGGGCAGCTGTTGGTGCAGGCGGTGCAGCTGGCATCGTTGTACCCACATTTGCTGCCGGTGTAGCCGGTAATGTATTGGCTGTAGGCACAGCTGTTGTAGCGTTTACAGCTGGTGCAGGCGAAACTGGCGCTTGGCCTGTTGGTGCAGCAGGTGCTACTGTCGTCGTCGCAGGCACGGCGCTACTCACAACAGCAACTGTTGGTGCATTACTTTGTCCAACAGCCGTCGCAGTCATTGCATTTGTTGGTGCCGCAAAGACTTGTCTAAAATCTTTGCCATTAAGATATGCACTACCCTGCTTATAAGACAAGTCCAGCGCATAGTTATCACCATGGCTAATAACAAAGCCACGGCTCAACCAATTGTTAACTTGCTGAGTACGTTGCGCTGTCACCATAGCATCAATGTTTGTGCTGCCGTTAGGCGTCAGTTCAGCACCCATCTGTAACTCAATTTGACGACGGTTAGTGGCTTCAATTAAACGGTTAGCCAATGCCTTAGGCAAATCTAGTTTAAAATTAGCATTGGTATTACGTAATTGCATAGGCAATGAGGTACGATTGCCTTTTACATTAGGGAACGCAATCGATAAACCAAGATTCACATCTCCATCCGTCGTTTTCACATTCACTGGACTTACAATAATCTCAGCACCGTGTGCAATTAATTTCGAGAACAAGCGACTAGCTTCGCGCATCATAGCAGCCTGAGCCCAAGGTGTTTGTGGTGCCTCGTACTTGTTAAGACGAGCGAGCTCCGCTTGTGCCTTAGGATCAAAGCGTTTAAAGCTAAGCTTGGCAACACCGGGTCCAAATTGTTTATCGTTCATCGTAAATCTTGAGAAACTCACTTGACTATCAGAGTCGAGAAGCTTGGCACGAATATCTGACTTAGCATTAAGCACCAAATTTTGTAATTCAAAGTGGCGACCGCCCATTGCTGTTGCTGTCGTATTCGCTATCTGTAGGTTTGCCCAACCTAAAAGCAGTTGCTCCGGACTTTTATGTAACTTGGCTTGAAGATCCCAACGGTTCATGGTGAAGACCAATTTACCTTGATTGAGCACATTCATCGCAGGCACACTTAAGCCAAAACCAAATCTTTTCATATTACGATCGGCTGATGCATACACATTGATAGGACTTAACTTAATAACATCGTTCGTTGTTTTTGAGCTTAGGGTAAGTGCAGGTGCTAAAACGTCTATGCGCAAATGTCCAAACAAACCTAAGGTTGTCAGTGACTGGAAATTACCTTGAGCGCTCAACGTCATTTGAGGAAAGAAATTCTGGAAACTTGTACCCGCTGGATTGGGGGTAATCAAACCTTTACCAAGCGCTTGCCCTATGTAAATATGCCACGCTTGCATTAAATCACGTGTTATGACAATAGGACCGTGATACACCTTTTCTGTCACGGTAATACCTGTTGGTACGGCCGTATTTTGCGTTTGTGAAGGCATAACTGCCCAAGATTTTGCGGTCACGGTGTACACAACATCACTCGTAAACCAATGACGTTGATAACTAACTAACTGAAAGGTAACTGGGTAATTATTTGGCACTGGCGCACGCATAACGGCAGTTGTTGCCCGTTCGGCCATCATGCCCATGACACCTGGTAACACGCCAAATAGGAGTACGACTAAAACTAACAGTGAAATCCCAAAGACTTTCTTCATAATCCACCCAACTCAGTTAGCCAAAGTTTACAAAACAAACTTGAGTATATACTCAAATTTGACGATTTCATACGTATCTTGAGAAAAAAAGCCTGGGCAATAAAAGCTCATCTGTGCGCCTTAGGTGATCTGCCTTTTTGAGTATCGTCTTCGCTGATCGGTGACTCAAGCAAGTCATTTCCTGGATCTGAAGCAATTTCCGCTAAAGATAGCGGTTGCACGTGAAAGTGAGATGCGTGGACGCCTCGTGGCGATGGTGGCGCACTCGCAGGTATCGCCGAAGTGTTTGTTGATGATGAGGTGCATGCTGTTGTGGGCGAAGTCTGGGCAATGATATCTCGATAATCTGGCCACACTGCGCTAAATAATGCCGTGCTTGCCATCATCAAATGATGAGATAGCTCGACAAAAAGTGTTTGAACAAATACTTCACTAGAAACTGTCACGTCGAAATAAGGATCGGCGTTCATCTCACATCCACGCGCGGCAAAGAAACACTTCAAAGATACTTCTAACTGTTCTTCTTGTATCCTTGATTGTATCCCCGACCTTGAGCACCACGCATGCCGACACAGCTTGAGCAACTCGGTAAAACTATAGAGGTGTTGTCGAGGCATAAAAAGCCTCGGGCTTAACAGTGTACTACTCTCAAGTGCAGGCGCCTCTGCCCTCACGAGTAATTTGCGCATGCCATCGGCGCTTAATGCTAAGGCGTAGCGCGGCCGCGATACCGGTGACAGATTTGATAGTTGTAGGTGGGGAATCCATGATTGCATTAACGATGTGCTCGAAAGGCTTGGCGCCGACTTAGATAGCGATGTCATAGGAAGCACCGGCAGCGACGCCGCATGTTGCACCGGTGCACTTACGCGTCTTGGTGCAACCGAAGACGAAGAAGCGGACTGCAAAGCTGGCGACGCTTTAGTTTGCGATCCGATTATCAAAGATTCGTCAGTACTGCTTGGGTCTTCTACGACTTGCGACTCTACTGAGGTGTAATTTAACTCAGCACGTTCAACATTGAGCGAGCTTGACGGCGTAGTTACCTCTTCTAATGACTTGATATGCTTGGCGACAATATGATCAGCTGTTGGCTTCAATGCCTTGAAGGTTTTCCCTAAATGTTCGTGTAGTCTTATTCGAAACTTTGCCAGAGCAACTGGCGACGCTGTATTTGTTAAATAGGCAAATAAGTCCTGATGACCGTCAGGATACTTGACGATGAAGTCATCCCACCACGTGCGTCGGATAAAGAAAATTTCGCGCGTATGCATTAACATGCCCGTCGATTGAAAACACGGAAGCATATTATCGTCGTTGATACAAATGTCCTTTATACCCTCAAGCTGCACGCCTGGATTCGAGAATGCGCTGCTGCTCGCGCTTGCGCTGACTGAACTCGCACATACCCCCGCCTCCGACCGTTGCGCTTTTTGCGCCTCAGCCTCTAGTCGTTGCACTTTTTGTGCCTCAGCAAAAGGCGACAATGCCCGCATCCATAAATCTTTTAGTCTATCCTCATAGCGTGACATAAGATCTTTCTTAAGCAGCTTAGATGACGATAAATCGTTGATTATCGTTGTTACTGTGTAGTTCTCTTGCAAAAATCGTTGTTTCGCTTCTTCAAAATCTGCTTTATCTGCTTCGACAATCTCAGGATAGCTTACAGTTTCACCTGCATTGCTTAATTGCATGAGCTGTGTCAGCTCTATAATATGTGCCTCCATTATCGGAGGAATGTCGCTCGTGATAAGTTCTTTTAATAGCTCGATGTGAAACTTTTTCAAACAAAAAAACCGATAGAGACGCGACCAGTGTGCAATAGTTTCATCTATTGTGTGATTTTTTGCATAAGCAGACTCTTGATTTAAAAGTGTTTCAAAAAAAGCGACCCTTACTTTGTTTAATACTTGTGTCATATGCGCAATAAAAAATCGATTGTGGTAATTTTTTATTGGTGATTTATCAAAATTCGTTGAAAAATAGCTAAAAAACACTTGTGGAAAAAGCAAATCGAGATTTTTCTGAATCATAAAAACCGGAGCAAGTCCACGATTAAATTCCGGATGCGGGCTGTGGCGTTCACTTGCCAAGTGTCGAAACACATCGCTCAAATTGCCAGCCCTACCCTCATGTACCGCTTGATAAAACGCCGATAATCGTTCTGTCAAAAATAAGCAAGGCTCAGCAATGCTTCTTCGTGCATCATCCAATTCTTTTTGTCTTTCTTGAACCAAAGACACTTGCATCTCTTCAGACATTTGTGTTGTTTGTGACTTCGCACGATGATGTGCTTGATCACGATTAGACCTAGACGAGCGCGAGCTATGTTGCGATTTTGATGTACGGTGGGATTTTTTCGATGATTGACGGCGTCTACGAGAAGACTTACCATCACCTTTTGTTTCGTCCGGCATAGCGTTTTCCTTGCTGTCGGCAATTAGTAGGTAAGGGGCCCCAGTATGCCATCATCTCATTGCCTCCCGCAAATAAAATTAAAAACCCGCACTTTAACACAGCTTGTCTTGTTAACATTAGGGTGGACCTCCACAACATACGCACAAACAGCTGCGTTTACAGATCACTTTACGCACGGCATTGATACCCTACGCTGGATGATGCCTACACGTGCATGGGGCGGTGATAATGGTGGTGTTAACACCCACAACGTTGTTTGGCAAGGATCAAAAATACCCGAGGTAAAGCTCAATGCTCAAGGAGATAACTACCAAGGCCCTATGTTACAAAACGCAAATCGCCTCACCCGCGTGGGCGCCGCACTGGTCACACAACAGAGTCTAGAACCTGGCACCGTCCAAGTCTGTGCCCGTTTACCACAAGCCCTCGGTGTCGCTAGCGCTTTTTGGTTATATGATTACCACACGACAGGAACCGATACCTGGGTGAATGAAATTGATTGGGAAACCCCAACTGATTGGCACCAAGGTGGTGCTATCAGTTATGATTTTGCGAGAGCCAACAGCTGGGGCGGACAAATACCTGGCGATGATGATGGTTATAGCGGCCGAGTTGATTTAAAAGCGGCCAATGGTGGCATCAATCCGTCCGCTGATGGGCAATATCATCTGTATAGTATCACCTGGCGTGCGCGTAAAACCGATAGTATGGGACACATCACACCTGGCTACATCAGCTGGGGATTTGCGTCTAGCTGTCAAGCTGTGCCGCAGGAAGTCCATCGTTACAATGGCAAAGCTCAAGGCATCGATAATGTCCCCATACGCCCTATGGCGCTATGGTTAGGCCTATGGTTCCCTGCGGCAAGCTACCAGTCTTATGTAGGTTGGGCAGGTAACCCTGATTTTACTGAGACCGCACTTGCCATACGTTTTGTTACATACACCCCAGCTGTTGAAAATGAGAGGTAATACAATGATTGCCCAGCAATGACAAGCATTCGTGTCTAATCATTGGCCTAATCGCTCACGGTTTCTGCTTGACTTTTCCTCGTAAACTTGCAAGGATCCGCACACAATATGTTAATAGGTATCGGTTATGTCCAAACGCTTGCTTGCTTTTCTTGTCGTCATCATCGTCGTTATTGTGACGATCATGGGTATCTTCCGTGGTTTTCGTGCAAAAGAACAACAAGCTTTGAGTATGATGCCAACGGTTGAAGTAGCTAAAGCTCAAAAGGCCATGTGGCAAGATCAAATCAATGCAACTGGTACAATTTCAGCATTAAACGGCGTCATGATTAAGCCTGAAGTATCCGGTCGCCTCACAAAAATCTATTTTGAATCGGGTGATTATGTGCAACAGGGTCAACCTTTGTTCCAAATTTATCCAGACATCCTCGAAGCACAACTACAAAGTAATGAAGCGGCATTAGCCTATGCGCAAGTAGATTATCAGCGAGCTGTCGACTTATATGCAAAACGCGTGGTTTCGCAACAACAATTGGATACACAAACCAATAATCTGCGAAATGCCCAAGCTGCTGTTGACGGTACCAAAGCCCAGCTCGTCCAACATAACATTATTGCACCTGTTAGTGGCCGTTTAGGGCTTAAATATGTTGATGTCGGTGACTTTGTAAATGTTGGCGATAAAATGGTGAACTTACAACAGATTGACCCCTTGCGTATTGAATTTAGTGTACCGGATAGATTCATCAATGAGGTTAAAATTGGCGATAAAGTCAATATTATGCCAAGTTCAACACCTGATGCCATTTATGTCGGCAACGTCTACGCACTAGATTCGGCTGTTGATATAAGTTCTCAAAGTTTCTCTATGTGGGCACAAATCCCCAATCCCTATCATCAACTCTTACCCGGCGCCTATGTTTACATTACCCTTTTTGCCGGTAAACCAAAGCCTGTTATTACCGTGCCACAAACAGCTGTCGTTTACAGCCCGCAAGGCTCTTATGTATTTAAGATAGTCGATAACAAAGCAGCAAAAACGCAAGTCACTCCGGGCGAGCGTTATGGTGATGACATTCAAGTCATTGACGGCCTTAACGCGGGCGATGTTGTAGTCACTGCTGGCCAAGTAAAAATATTCGATGGCTCAGAGGTAAAAATATCCCCGAATCAAACTTATGAAAACGAAAATACACCACAGCCTGAGATGATTACCTTTGATACAAAACCGCGCCCAGAGCAAGACAAAGCAGCAGCGTCTGTGAATAATCCGGAAAGTGCAACTGTCAGTGCATTGCCAACAACGAATCCTGCAGACGCTAGCGCAACATCGTCCGACGCACAGACCGCGCCGGCACCAACATCGCCAGTGAATCCCACAAATACGAACGTAAGCTCATCTAACAGTATTCAAACAACAACAGCGCCCGCGCCTTCTGGTACAACAAGCGCGACACCCCCGGTATCGACAAATAATCAAGCTACGAAAAAAGCGAAAACAGGATCTTAATCCATGACAAATTTTACCGACGTTTTCATCCGTCGTCCCGTTTTTGCGATGTCCCTTAGCCTGTTGCTATTGGTCATCGGTATCGCCGCATTTTCTCAAATGCCAGTGCGCCAATACCCCCTGATCGCAACCTCAACCATTAACGTAAGCACCACCTATCCTGGCGCCAGTGCCGAGCTTATGACGGGTTTTGTAACCACCCCGCTTGAAAACGCAGTGGGTAGCGTTGAAGGCATTGATTATATGACTTCATCTAACACCCAAAATTTAAGCCAAATTACTGTTAATTTATTGTTAGGCTACCCCATTGAAACAGCGATTACCGACGTCGGGAATGAAGTCAATTCAGTCCTCTGGCAATTACCTAAAGAAATACAAAATCCCGTCATTACCAAGCAAGATCCCAGTGCACAGCCTACTGTGTGGATAGCTTTCACTAGCGATACGCTATCACCTGAGGCTATTACTGACTATTTATTACGGGTGATTCAACCTCAAATCAGTACGCTGCCCGGTGTAAGTCAAGCGCAAATTTATGGTGAACGCGAATATGCCATGCGCCTTAATCTTGATCTTGAAAAAATGGCGGCCTATAACCTCACAGCTTCCGATGTTTATTCTGCATTAGCTATGCAAAATTTACAGGCGCCCACAGGGACGGTCTATGGTAGATATCAGCAGTTCAACGTTGTCACTAACAGCGATATGTCGCAGCCAGAAGAGTTTGATAACATGGTTATCAAAAACGTCAACGGCAATTTAATTCGCTTAAAGGACATTGGTAAGGCCAGTTTAGGCGCACTTAACTATAATACTTCAGCGATCATTGATGGTAAAAGCGCTATTGTGATTGGTGTTATCCCTACCTCGGATGCCAATCCACTTGCCGTATCACAAGAAACCGAAGCACTGCTACCAAGCCTTATTAAGAATGCCCCCAAAGGACTTAATATCTACGTCCCTTATGACTCTTCTGTCTTTATCTCTGCTTCGATTGAAGAAGTGTATAAAACCATGATCGAAGCCTCGATCTTTGTGTTTATCGTTATCTTCTGTTTCTTAGGCTCATTTCGTTCCGTACTCATTCCGATTGTCACCATTCCTTTGTCACTGATCGGTGTGTGCGGTATTATGCTAGCGCTTGGCTACTCGATTAATACGATTACCTTGTTGGCTTGGGTATTGGCTATTGGTCTGGTTGTCGATGATGCCATTGTCGTGCTTGAAAATATTTATCGACACTTAGAGGAAGGGCTTAATCCCATTCCTGCAGGGATAGTTGGAGCACGCGAAATTGGTTTTGCCATTGTGGCGATGACATTAACGCTTGCTGCGGTATATGCCCCTATCGGTTTTACCGGTGGACTCACCGGTATTTTATTCAGTGAGTTTGCGTTTACCTTGGCTGGCTCAGTGATTGTTTCAGGTTTTGTGGCATTAACCCTATCACCGATGATGTGTACACGAATTTTGCGTTTTGACGATAGTCCTAAAAGTATAACTAAACGTATAGATGCTTTTTTTGAAACCGTCATTATCAAGTATAAACACTTGTTACGTAATGTACTTAATTATCGCAAATATGTGATTGGCTTGGGCATTTTCTTGTACTTGCTTTGCGGTTACCTCTTTTTAACGACCCATTCAGAACTCGCACCTTATGAAGATCAAGGTGTAGTACTTATCTGGGTATTAGGTCCATCACCTGCCAGTATTCAATTTACGTCAAAATACGACGATATGATGATCCCGATTTTCCAAAAAATTCCAGAAATGACTCATTTTGGTATTGTTAATGGTTATGGCAATAACTCTGCACAAGGTATTGGTTTCGTGAACTTAGTCGATTGGAGTAAGCGTAAGCGCTCTGCTGGACAAATTCAAATGTCTATTGCCCCCTTGCTGCAAGCAATTCCTGGCCTAAGTATTTTCCCGATTCAACCAACGCCGCTACCAACGCCTGGTGGGATTATGCCATTACAGTTTGTGCTTAAATCGATTGAAGGCATTGATAGACTTGCGCCCGCCATGGCAGGCTTACGTGCAGCGGCAAGAGCCAATCCTGGCTTTTTAAATAATGAGACCGATCTCAAACTGGATATGCCGCAAATCAAAATGGTTATTGATAGAGAAAAAGCCGGCTCACTTGGCATTCGCGTGAAAGATATCACCGATAGCCTCGGGGTATTGCTTGGCCAACCACAAAATATTCAATTTTCGATTCAAGAACGTGGCTACTACGTGGTTCCTGAATATACCACTAACTTTAATTTCCAAGCTAATCCAGATGATTTGGATAAAGTTTATGTGCATACCCAAAACGGTTCAGGTCCCGTGATTCCTTTATCAACGGTCGTTAAAATTACAGAAGAAGTTGCACCCCAATCCATCAACCACTTCCAACAACTACCCTCGGCAACCCTCGATGCTAATATTGCACCAGGTTACCCCTTAGGTAGCGCACTTAAATATTTAGAAAACTATGTCACTAAAAACTTCCCCGACGTACAATACGACTTTGCTGGACAAGCAAGACAATACGTAGAAGCTAAAAGTGCTATGGTCTGGGTCATGTTGTTCGCATTGATCTTTATCTTTTTGTTGTTGGCTGCTCAGTTTGAAAGCTTCCGAGATCCACTGATTATTTTAGGTGTTGTACCACTTACCTTGGCTGGTGCCATGATAACCATCCGCTTAACGGGCGGTACACTCAATATTTACAGTGAAATTGGCTTAACGACATTGATTGGACTGATTGCCAAACATGGTATTTTGATTGTGGAATTCTCCAATCAAATGCAAGAACGCGGTTTTGAGCGAACAGAAGCCGTCATTGAAGCTGCATCGTTACGTCTTCGTCCCATTTTAATGACCACTGCTGCTATGGTGCTTGGCGCTTATCCACTGGCCATTGCCACAGGTGCCGGTGCAGCGGCAAGACACGCTATCGGTTGGGTGATTGTTGGTGGTATGTTAATTGGTACGACTTTCTCCTTATTCGTCGTACCTGCGGTCTATAGTCTGCTTGCCAAAGTCAAAGTACATGATGTCAAGCTTGAAAAAGAGATCTCCGATGCTATTGCGTTAACTCAAAAACGCAAAGATGAAGAAGGCAGCAGCGGTCATTAGGGATAGCCACCATCCAGGCTAATGACGTCTCTTTGCCAAAGACACGTTCTTCGCGTACGCTGATAAAATGCACCTTCTCCCGCAAGGGGAGAAGGTGCCGCGAAGCGGCGGATGAAGGGTAAATCGTACCATCGCGCAGCGATGATAGCACCGATGCCTTCATGGCAGCACATGTTAATAAAATGCCCTTCTCCCCTTGCGGGAGAAGGTGCCGCGAAGCGGCGGATGAGGGGT
>CAMFJL010000004.1 GCA_945957175.1 uncultured Legionellales bacterium | reverse complement strand
CGAGAAAGTGTAAATATGCCCGTTATCATTGAAAATGTGCGGTCTTTCATCAACGCGCTTTCCCCAACGCTGACGCCCAGCGATTTATTTGCGGAGGCCGTGGTTTTTATCCTTAAGGCAGTCAGGTACAGGGCTTTTTGAAGGCTATGCGTATGTAGGACCTAAACGAAAACGGGGGAAGTTTGTAAACTTCCCCCGTTTTCTGATACGCCCTGGCGTGGAGTGCCGGCGTATCGCTGCAGCTGGTTAACTGCGATTTAGTGAGTAACAACCATCATAACCGTCTTTAATTCGTTTGAGTTCGTGTGAACTTCATGAATACAGAATAGCAGTAGGGTCGTTACAGCTTTATGACAGCAACATGACAAATACGTCATTTTTTCAGGCTTGTTACAATCAGTCGTTTTTCATTAACCATGCCCATAAAAAAAGGGAAAGCTAAACAGGCTTTCCCTTTGGCGGCGGTATCACAGTGGAAGCTGTTTAACCGTCTACGGCCTTGGCCGTCGGAGTTCAGTGAGACTTAAACCACACGAGAAGATGACTTTAAGATCGTGTGAGTTCTTGTATGAACTTCATAATGACATATTAGCAGAGTGCCGCTGACGGTTTGCTGACAAGCGAATGACAGTTTTGTTATGTGTGTATGCATGTAACAATATAGATACTTAATGATTTGCCGTCTTTCTAACATGCGGGCGCTTGGGTTTCTTACTCAAGTACAAAAAATGCCCTTCTTCCCTTGCGGGAGAGGGTGGCTGAAGGCCGGATGAGGGGTAATAAACCATCGCGTAGCGATGACAAAGCTATCTCTAGACGATGTTCTAATCGGTTTGATGCTCGGCCTCAAGCGCACGCATGATATCTTGACAGAGTAGGGTGGTGCCTTCACCACTGACAGCTGAAATGGCATAAATGGGCCCAGTCCAGGGTAGCTCGGTCGCAAAGCGTTGTTTGAGTGTTGTCATGGCCTCTGTATCAAGTAAGTCAGCTTTGTTGAGCACTAGCCAGCGAGGTTTTTCTAATAGCGATTCACTGTAAGCGGCTAGTTCTTGAATGATAATACGTGCTTGCGATACAGGATCACTGCCATCCATGGGTGCTGCATCTATCACATGAAGTAACAAACCTGTGCGGCTTAAGTGTTTTAGAAACTGAATGCCAAGCCCGGCACCCAACGATGCGCCTTCAATAAGCCCGGGAATATCAGCAATCACAAAGCTGCGATGATTCTCTACGCGAACGACACCTAAGTTGGGATGGAGTGTTGTGAAAGGGTAGTCAGCAACTTTAGGTCTGGCTGCGGAAACGGCACGAATCAAGGTAGATTTGCCGGCATTGGGAAAACCTAATAAACCAACATCGGCTAATACACTTAATTCTAACCTTAAATTGCGTTGCTCGCCGGGTTTACCTTTGCTGGTTTGTCTTGGTGCGCGGTTGACTGAGCTTTTATAGCGCGTATTGCCAAGACCATGGAAGCCGCCATGTGCTACAACGATACTTTGTTCATGTTCAACTAAATCGCCGATAAGCTCATCGGTATCATCATCATAAATTGTGGTGCCAACCGGTACAATTAAGCGTAAATCTTCGCCCCCATGTCCGGTGCACTCGCTGCCACGACCACCTTGACCGGCTTTGGCGCGAAAATCGCGTTGGTAGCGGTAATCAATCAGCGTATTGATAGCCTCATTGGCCACAAGAATGACACTGCCGCCATCGCCACCGTCGCCGCCGTCAGGTCCGCCAAAAGGAACAAACTTTTCACGACGAAAGCTCATACAGCCATCGCCACCTTTACCACCGGCGACGCGGATAATAGCTTCATCAACAAAACGCATGATTATCTCCGATCGAGTGTATTCATAAAGTCAATGGATTGGCGATACGTAAAGGGAAGGAGTATGCATAGCAGTCATCTTTGATAGTGCATGCTTCGTCATCGCTGCGCGATGGTACCATTACCCACTCGACCTTCGGTCACCTTCTCCCGCAAGGAGAGAAGGATATCTTTTGTACTTCGGCATTTCGAAGTGACTTGGGTATAGATAGTTATGCTGCAGATGTCTCGGCGGGCAAAACATCGACAAATTGACGGCCATGTTCGCCACGACGTTGAAAACGTACAGCGCCTGCGATTAACGCATACAGGGTATGATCTTTACCTATGCCAACATTAACACCTGCATGAAACTTGGTGCCGCGTTGACGGACAATGATGTTACCAGCAAGCACTTGCTGGCTGCCATAACGTTTAATACCTAAATACTTAGGGTTAGAATCGCGACCATTACGGGTACTACCACCCGCTTTCTTATGAGCCATGAGTTATTACCTCTTCAATTATTGACTAATACCGGTGATTTTCACCTGAGTAAAGTCTTGACGATGTCCTTGTCGTTTTAAATACTGCTTACGACGACGAAATTTGAGCACAACGATCTTCTTGTGACGACCATGCGCAACGACGGTTGCTTGAACTTTACTGCCAGCTACGTAGGGTTTGCCCACGTTGACTTTATTATCATCGCCGACCATCAGGACTTTATCAAAATCAATGTTTTCGCCTTCTGCGACATCGAGCTTTTCAACTTTTAATATATCATTAGGCGCCACTTTGTATTGCTTGCCGCCGGTGACTATCACTGCATACATCTTATCTATCTCCACACAGCCCAGCATGAGGGCTGTCTTACTTAAGTGTACCTAAGGCAAAGCGCTTGGGTACGAAACCGAATTTAAAACGGAAACACATTCTACGCAAAATGTCGTCCTTGCGCAAGTGATTTGTTAGCGTCCGTCAAACCAACATAGGAATGTCTGCTTGTTTTAAGCAAAGACTTGCTGCGAGCCCCTATAACATGGCATGATCGCGCGATATGACAAATGAAACCCGTAGGTATTATGAATTTAACTGAGATTCGAGCCCTCGTAGCGGATGATTTGCTGGCTGTCGATCACTGGATCAGTCAGTCCCTCCATCCTGATATCGACATCATTAACGAGATGTCGACCCATATTATCCACAGCGGTGGTAAACGAATTCGCCCCTTGTTAGTTATCTTGGCGGCCAATGCGTTTGCCTATCAGGGACGTGATCATATTACACTTGCGGCGATAGTGGAATTTATTCATACAGCAACACTTTTACACGACGACGTCGTCGATGGCTCAAAGTTGCGTCGAGGCCGTAAAACTGCGCATGTGATTTGGGGTAATGAAGCCAGTGTTTTAGTGGGCGATTATTTATTTTCACGTGCTTTCCAATTAATGAATCAACTGAATAGTTTGCGCGTCATGGCCATTTTAGCCAATGCTTCCAATACGATTGCGGCAGGTGAAGTTATGCAGCTTATGAGCCAACATGATCCAAATACAGCGGTGGAGCATTATTATCGGGTGATTGATAGTAAAACCGCGTGTTTATTTGCAGCTGCAACGGAATTAGGTGCCCTGATTGCTGGGCAGCCGGATGACATTGTTGCAGATATGGCAATTTATGGTCGAGAATTAGGATTAGCATTTCAAATGGCAGATGATGCCTTAGATTATGCAGGGACGAGTGCCGATTTAGGTAAAAATGTTGGCGATGATTTAGCCGAAGGTAAACCAACCTTACCGCTCATTTTTGCGATGGAAACAGCTCAATCTGATGATGCTGTATGGCTGCGTATGCTCATTCAAGAGGGCGGACGTATAGAAGATTTATCACGCATACAAGCTATTTTAGCCAGTACACAAGCATTAACACGCACATATGCTAAGGCTCGCGAGCACAGCGAACGTGCCATTGCAAGTCTAGCACGTATACCAGAAACGCCGATTAAACAAGCATTAGCCGCATTAGCACAGTTTGCGGTGCAACGTTCGAGTTGATACAATAATACACTATTCGTTCGTATCGGAGTGTAGCTCAGCCTGGTAGAGCACTGCCTTCGGGAGGCAGGGGTCGCAGGTTCAATTCCTGTCACTCCGACCAGTATTAAAGAACAAGCACGTCTTAGAAAAGCTACAAACCATAATCATTACTGAGCTTTGGTTTGTACTATCCTCTTGTAATGTCTGACAAATGTCTCCGAAATCTATCCCTTCTTGGGGGTATTTCTGGGGGTACTTAGATGTCATGATGAGGAGATACCCCCAGAATGCCATTAACCGATCTTAAAGTCCGTAACGCCAATGCTACGGGCAAGATACAAAAGCTATTTGATGAGAGCGGCCTATTTTTGTACATCACCTCTACGGGTTTCAAATATTGACGTTTTATATATCACATTGATGTCTAAGAGACGTTATTTACATTGGTAATATATCCTGATGGCGGCCTCATTTTGGCAAAAAACAAGCGTGAAGAAATGCGTCATAAGTTAGCAAATGGTACAATATAGGATGCACAAAACACTACAATATAACGAATGAAATAAGGAGTTTTCTATCTATGCATATTGAGTCTATATCCATAAGGAATTTCCAATGTTTCGGAAACGAAGCAGTAAAAGTTAATATTAATCCTGGTATTATGGGATTTGTAGGAGACAATGGTGCGGGGAAGTCAGCCATATTAGAAGCCCTAAAAAGGCTATTTTCTCCCATAGCTTCTGAACGTCTCATTCGAAAAGCAGATGTTCATTTTGGTTGTGGTGAGGGTAGCCAGGGCTGCGATCAGCGAGAGATAGTGATTGATGTTGTATTTGGCTTTCCGCTCCCCGATAAGACACCGCAAGTGTTCAACGATATATTTTTTAGTGAAAAAGATAGATCACTGAAAGCTAGAATAGTCCTCGAATGTCTCTACAAACGATCGGAGTCGTTCGAAGATGATATAGATGTGAAAATTTATACAATCAGGACTCTCGATGATGTACGTTTTGGAGCAGATGATGAACGTAAAACGCCTCTTCGGGGCCGTGCAACGCAGTTTGCGGAACTTGTTTACATTCCAGCACATCGAGCGCTTGGGGTAACACAACAGGCGTTAAAGAATGTGTTGAAGAGAATTGAGCGGTCGGCAAATTGGAACCAAACGACAAGAGACGAATCACAGAATTTTGCGAAGGCTTTAGAAGCTAGTTTAAATGCGGAAAAAGCAGTTAGTTTGGTACAGAATGACTTAAAATCGTTTTGGGGGGCACTCCATGACGGTCACTATGATGCGGATCCAATAGTAAGTGTGGTGGCGACGGAGTTTGAGCAACTCATTCGGGAATTGACGCTGCGATTTGAAAAGTCTCCCGGAGGCGGTCGAAGACAATTAGAGGAACTGAGCGAGGGACAGGTATCACTCTTATATTTTGCACTTTCTGCTACACTTCATAGTCTAATTTGGAAAATGCAATCAAATGCTCCTAGCGCGCTTGATGGATTTAAACTGCTGGATTTTTTACCTCCGCCGTTGACAATTTTTGCTTTAGAGGAACCTGAAAATCATCTGTCACCTTTTTATCTTCCACGCCTCATTTCTTTACTGGAAAAATTGAACAATGAGGGAGGCGCACAGTCATTTGTGACTAGTCATTCGACAAGCATCTTGACGCGAATTTCTCCACGAAATGTTAGGTATGTGAGAAACTGCAGACAGGCGTTAGTTTCAGATATTCGTGAGATACCTTTACCCAATTTAGGTTCTGACGAAGATAAGTTTATTACACAAGCCATTCTTGCAAATCCAGAGCTCTATTTTGCTAGACTAATAATTATCGGTGAAGGCGATAGTGAGAGGATAGTGATACCGCGAATTGCAGAATCGCTGGATCTTTCTCTTGATCCATCTTTTGTCGCATTTGTTCCGATTGGGGGGAGGCATGCTCAGCATTTATGGAAATTAGCGAGCGGTTTAAAAATTCCGTTTCTTACGTTACTTGACTTCGATCTAGGGAGGCATGGTGGAGGTATAGGACGCATAAGAAATGCAGTTAAGTGGCTCGCTGAAGCTGGATTACCGTTGAACCCGAGTGTTACAATCCCGTCAAGTGATGAAATAAACAGCAATAGTATAGATGAGTTGATGAAATTGCTCCGTCAACACGGCGTTTACTACTCTACCTATCTCGATCTCGACATGATGATGCTCAAAGCATTTCCAGCTGCATACAAGCCAACAACAGCTTTCAACTCAGACAAAGACGATGTAGACAAAATTTCTGTATCTGTTTTTGGTAAATCAGGATTGGGACATGAGGAATTAAAACGTATTAGTCAACCTTTTACTGACGAAGAGCTACATGCTTATAAAAGCCTTTTTGAATCGCGGGCCAAGCCTGCATCTCACTACAATGCGCTGGGACAATTAAATGAGCAAGATATCAAAGAGCATTGTCCTGAGGTGTTGAGGGCATTGATTGAACACGCGAGGAAGCTGTTAGCTCCACCTGTGGTTAATCAGGGTGGAGATCAAACAAATGCCATATGTTGAGTCTGGTGATTGGTGTCCCTCTCCTGGCGTCAAACTGGAAGGGAAAGCTCTTGAAATGGTGAAGTCTAACTCCTCTCTTTCAGTTTTGGCGGGGCCAGGGGCTGGCAAGACTGAGTTGTTGGCCCAAAGGGCAATGTATCTTTTAACAACTGGAGTTTGTCCTGCCCCCAAAAAAATTCTGGCAATATCGTTTAAGGTTGACGCAGCGCGCAATCTACAGAAACGAGTAGAAGAAAGGTGCCCTCCCGAATTGTCTGGGCGCTTTGAATCTTTGACCTTCCATGCGCTTGCAAAAAGGCTCATAGATCAATTTCGCGAGGCATTACCTTCGGAATTACAGCCATCTAGCGACTATAGCCTTATATTCCCAGATCGAAATATTTGGGAAGATTTTAGAAGAGCGTACAATACAGCTTACCCGTTCATTCACAATTTCAACAATACTCAACTGGATAAGATTGTTCATCAGCAAGTGCCTGTAGTCACATTGGAGAATGCGACCACTAATGATCAAATAATATGCCGATTATGGTGGACTCATCATCTGAGCAGTTCAAAGTCAAAACTGACTTTCGGGATGATCATATTGCTTGCTGTTTATATTTTAAGGCAGGAAGCATTGATCAAAGCAGTGGTGCAAGAAACATTTACCCACGTGTTTCTCGATGAATTTCAGGATGTAACAGATCAACAGTATGATTTGATTAAAGCAGCTTTTTTAGATTCAAATGCGATTATAACAGCAGTAGGCGATTCTAATCAGGCAATCATGCAATGGGCAGGTGCTAAAGCTGATATTTTTCAACGTTTTGAACGAGATTTCTATGCAGGTGGAAATCGGTTACTTTTTAATTTCCGTTCTAATGGCGCAATTGTAGATTTGATCAATTCTTTGGCGGCTACGTTTGATAGTGACTATGTGAAGGTTGAAGCGGCAAGAAAAGAAGAACCTATCCCGGAAAATGCAATCGAGGCCTGGGTTTTTGCCACTAGAGAGATGGAAGGACAATATTTAGCAAGTTTTATCAAGGATAACCTTGTTCTGCATGCTGATCTAAAGCCATCGGATTTCGTTATTTTAGCTAGAATAAAAGTCGACGATGTTGAAAAACGGATTAGCGGTGCCTTTGAAAAAGCAGGGTTAAAAATCAGGAATGAGGCTAGGAATGTCGGAGAAATAGCTATTCAAGATCTAGTCAAGGAGCGTATCTATGATTTTTTGGTCGCCGCCTTAAAACTTGCAGTCAATGTAAGAACAGGTAGTCCTTTTCAAGCTTGCAGAGACATAATTGCAGATGTCGGAGGGATTGATGTTAGTAGTGATCATGGACACAGGGATTCACTTGAAAGAGTCAGAGTTCTAATCAACGATATTATAATTTTTTTAGATGAACGTAGACCAAGTGAAGTTTCTAGCTCTGAAATTATCGACATGATACTGAAAATTATTTCTCCAGCCGAATTCAAACGTGCTTACAGAGAATATGCTAGCGGTGACAGACTTCAGGTTGCAATCGCTGGGTTCAAAATATTCTTAAGCGAATGTACATTAGGGGCAGAATCTTGGGAAGAATGTATTGTAAATATGGAGGGTAAAGACAGCGTTCGGCTGATGACAATCCATAAATGCAAAGGGTTGGAATATCACTCGGTCATATTTGTCGAGTGCAATGATGATGCATTTTGGGGTAAGGCTGATGATGTCAATGTATTTTTTGTTGCTTTATCGCGTGCTAGGGAGAGAATACGATTTTCCTTTGCAAAGGACTCTCAGGGCTTTGAAAATGTCCGAGATTTTGCTAACAAACTTAAAAGAGCTGGTGTTGAGTTTCGAACAATTGAATTCATTCAGGGCGTTCTTGTATGATGCGTATTCACCCAATTGGAGAGATATGTTATCTATAATCGTCATTGATTCTCAGTGTCTACCTGTACGATGAAAGTGCTACCTTATACAGGGCACAAAGCCTCGTGAATATTACCCTTTGCTCCAATTTATGCTATACTCTAATTGTCCATTTGTTCGATATGTGAATACTATGAAAGTTAAAGCCAAAGACTCGCTTGAGTACAAGTTAGCAAAAAAGATCAGATCGTTACCTGACGATGTGTTTCTGCGTGCGGAAGTAAGCGCCCTTGCGCCACCCAGACAGCTCAGCCGTGCATTGACCTCTCTGACGGCAAAACAAAAAATAGCTCGCATTGGTTATGGCGCATATGCGAAACTCGAATCCTCTCCCTATTTGAAGGGTAAACCCATCCTGAAAGCCTATGGCTTCAATAATGCTGTAAAAACCATTTTGTCAAAACTCCAGATTCCTTGGAGTTTATCAGAAGAAGAAAAAGCCTATAATAACAGAGATTCCGAACAAATTCCTGTGAAGCCACCTATCGTGTTATTTAAGAAAACGCAAAGACATTTTCGATACAAACAAATGGAAGCTAAGTTTGAGTACCGATAAGGCACAATTGGCCTTGTTAATTCGGACTGCCATAGAACAGTCTGAGTTAACCGATCCTTCCATTTTTGAAAAAGATTATTACGTTACTCAAGTTGTTCATGCGTTGGCAGATATCAAAAATGACTATTTTAATTTAGTCTTTACGGGCGGTACAAGTCTTGCCAAAGCTCACCGGTTAGTCATGCGCATGTCTGAAGACTGTGATTTTCGTATTCAATCAAGTCCAGCAGCAGAGAAGTTAAATGCCAGTCAGCGCCGTCGCGAGCTTAAATGTTTTCGACGAATCATGATGGATGCGCTAAAAACTGTTGGATTCTTTGTCAACGAGGAAACGATCAAGGTAAGAGATAGTGGCAATTATCTGAGCGCATTTCTTCCATATGACAGTGTATATTCCGCAAACCAAGAGCTCCGAGCTGATGTAAAAATTGAATTTATGGCCATTAACACCAAACTCTCGCCTGCGCCCAAACCCGTGACAACCCTTATTCGCCAATTGCTAGGCGACAGCGTTCCTCATGCAGAAAAGGCTATCGATACTATTAACGTCATAGAAACAGCTGTTGATAAATGGGTGGCACTTACTAGGCGTGTTGCCAATACCTTACATCGGGATATTATTCGAAGCGATTACGATTTAGTAAGGCATATTTACGATCTTTACTATATCGCAGAACATGGATATGTAGATGAAAAACTGTATAAGATGATTGCTGACGTTATTAGTGAAGATGCTGTACGATATAAGAATCACAATAATGCCTATCATGATAACCCTATCGCTGAGATTAACCTCGCATTACAAAGTCTCCAAAAAAACAACTTTTGGCGGGATAGGTGGGATAGATTTACTGACAATATGGTGCTATCCACAGTCAAGCTTTCTTATGATGATGCGATAGATAGCCTAGTAAAACATAGTGAACCCATCTTATTGTATTTATCAACAGCGTCTATTAAAGCACTTGAGAGAATGGAAAAGGCTAAATCATTTAAACATTTATGAAGTAAGACTACACGATGCTGAACAATTTTCTGTATCTTGATGGAAAGTCTGGTTAAAGGCAATAAAAGCTTATCATTTTAGGTGGTATGCCTGGGGGTATCATGCTTTTTGTAGACCTAATGAACCCAGTAATGGCGGGCGTTCTCAGCGACAGTTCAATCGCTGTCACTCCGACCATGCTCGAAGAGGGTGCCTTAAAAAGAGCTATACCTAACTGATCATTAATAGCGTGATGATTACCTAACTCTGAAGCGGAGATAATTTTTCCATTCGCCAGTTCAAATTCCAAAAAACAGATACGCTCCAGCGTTTACCATTCGCTTTGATATTCCCGCAGTCACCAGTCAATGCAGCAGATGCTTGGGTTTTAACAAATACATGTCCATTATCTGCAATCGCTACGGCGTCTACCGTTTGATGAAGATCGGGAAATACATCGCGAAAGCTAACAATGCCATTGACCATTTCGTTGTAAATACGAATAAAGCTCTTTACAATCTGTATTAAATTTGATAAATTATTGCACAATCACTTCTTTGAAAAATAATAGACAAAATAAATAATGTAACGAGACCATATCATGGCAGCATCTTCAGAAGCTCTTCTTGGGCAGACTAAAACACAGGACGAAAAATTAAAAAATATTCATCTATTAAGAGAGCATTTTGATTCTCTTCGATGTCATATATTTAAGGCTATTAGCAATAAACAATGCACAGCAATGAGTATTCTTGGAGTTAATACAGGTACGTCTATTAAAATAAGTTTAGATAATGAAAGCATATTGTGTGAAAACGTTTCAAGAAAAGCAGTTGATTTAGCAGATAAAACCTGTTTAACGCCATCTAGCGCTTATCGATATCCGTTTGTTTCAGTTGTTGATTTTTTAGAATGCTTAATGAGTTTAAGAGATTTAACAAATTCAGCTTTTGGTACTTTTCGTTCATCTGAGACCCAAAAATTTTATGAATTAATACACCTAGAAATTGATCAAGCAATTAAAAATTATGAAGCTTCTTTAAAAGAGCTAAACAAGATTTCAGATAAAAAATACGACTTACAAAATGGATTTAATGTTAAGGGAGATCACGATCGTTATATTCTGTTAGCTAATTTAAAATCATATCTGCAAGGAAATCCAAGAGAGGCAGTTAAATATTGTTCAACAAGAGAGCATCTGCAATTGTTAATAAGAGTCGGTTTTAATGTTTGTGATGAGTCTACTTTATTAAGTCTTGTGCCAAATTATTTACATACAGCTGTCTTTATTATTGATTCTACTGAAGAAATATACAACCAAGATTTTTTATCATCACTTATAAAGAAACCAGGTAATCGTAATATAAATTTATATTTTCCAAGAATATTTAGGAGAATCGGCTTATCAAAACAGAATAACTTTCGTGATGAGATTCTTTCTATTCTAGTAGGTAGTGATGATTCATCTGCTAAAGAGTTATTAGATATTGGAATCAGGCCCAATACCTTATTTAACTTAAGTGACGTTATAGAAGCCATTCATGGCTCAATGTTAAGACAAGGCGGAATTTATGATGGATTCAGAAGTGTATTTTCATTACTATTTTTATGGTATTTAAAAAATGACATAAAAGCGGCCATGGTATTTTTTAAGAATTCATTTAAAGTTTGTTGGCCAAATGATTTCTCTAGCATAGAGGCAATTATTGATTTTTATATAAATAAAAAAGATGGGTTAAATATTTTTTTGAAATCGAAAGATGGGCTTGGTTATTTTTTGATAGAACACATTATATTAGTAATATATAGATATGAAAGTTCAGATAAAATTGAAGGATTAAATTTATTAATTAAGGTTCTATCGTTGGGTATTAATCCAACAAGTGTAACATTCGCTATCGCATTTCATTATTTTAATAAATATTTTGATAAAATAATAGATCACAAAATATTAGCTCTTCTTTTTGAATATAATAAAGAAAAAATATATAATTTAAATTATATTGGATGTACTTATAATATTAAATTAAAAAAAATTAATTTTGCTATTAAAGAAAGGGATTTTTGGTTAATTAGAAAGTGCTATGATGTTGGTCTAATTAATAAATATAGTTATGAGTTTTTTTATAAAAGCTTGCTTAATGCTATTGTCTATAAAGATATGGATTTAATAAATGAGTTATTTGATATATTGGGTTTATATGCAATATTTGAAAATATAGAAAATAGCCATGAATTTCTGAATGCAGCAATAAGTGCAAATTATGATTCAGAATTTATTAAAAATATGCTATTTGACGGCGTGGTAAAAACATCTCATGGAAAATTAATGATTGAAAAATACATTGCTTTAGTCGTATCAAATTATCCACAGTATGAAAACTTGTTCTTTGAAGCTTCGGTTTATACTAATGCGAGCGTCCCTTGGGACATACTGTTACATAAGGCAGATAAAGCAAAAGATATTAATGTTATTGCAAGTCCCCTTGCCATGGGATGCGATATATTTACTTGTTCAGATCAGAGCAATATCTCTGCCCCAATTGAATTTGGCAGTCATGTGATGGCTAACATGACACTCCTATTAGCAGCAGGCGCAACTTTAGAAGAGATGAATGCCCATCTATCCTATCAATCTTCTTTAACAACTTGGATGAATAATTTATGGACACCATTTTCTATCGAGTCACCTCGTCCAATAGCCTCGCTTCAAAGTATGGCGACAAAGACTATTTTTAAACACGCTTCACTTTTTAGAGGCTGTAAAGAAAGTGTTGAAGCTAATATTAGAATGCAAATCGAAAGTCCCCGTTTCTTGTTTGATTACCTTAACTACGCCATGGCATTTTTGAAGTATCTTTGTGAAAATAGCTCACTCGCAGGCAAAGCTAATGCTGAAGCAAGTTTGGTTATGATTCTGGCGTTATGCGATGATTTTTCACCGAAGAAGTCAGAAGAAATATGTGAAGACAGTGTTGATAAGAGTGATGAAGGTTGTGTTTTAGCGAGATAACATAAAACGGCATTAGCGTTTGCGGGCATTATCTGCGCTGAATAATGTATCAGCCACGTATGTTAACAGGATTTCCACTTTTTGGTTAATTCCATTGTAGCGGCGCGATTTATCGCGCTAGAATGTGGGATACGCATGAGTCAATGTTGACAAATCAGATGGTATTACCTATAATACCACTATGGATAAAGTTGTCATCGATACCAATGTCATTATGTCGGCACTCAAATCATCAAGAGGCGCCTCATATAGACTCATCTCTATGATAGGCGATGAGCGGTTTGTGTCGTGTGTATCGGTTCCCCTTATTTTAGAATATGAAGATATTATTCATCGTCATTTCCCACATATGAAAAAGCAAGATATTAACGATTTTTTAGACTACTTATGTGCAGTTAGTAGGCCAGTAAGTATTAGTTTTTTATGGCGTCCCTTTCTCAAGGATCCTGGAGACGATTTATTGCTCGAGTTAGGCATAAGCGCAAACGCCAAATACATAATAACTTACAATAAAAGAGATTTTTTAGGTTCGAATAAATTTAATATTAAAATTATTAATCCAAAAGAATATTTGGAAATATTAGGAGACATACCATGAGTACATTAAGTTTACGATTACCAGACTCATTGCATAAAGCTGCTAAAACTCTGGCAGAAAAAGAGCATGTTTCAATCAATCAACTCATTGCACTTGCTGTTGCTGAAAAAATTTCTGCGTTGGAAACGAAAGATTACTTAGAAAAACGTGCTCATCGAGGTAACAGAAATAAATTCCTCGATGTCCTGAAGCGAGTGCCTGCCATTGAGCCTGATGAGGTTGATAAGATCTAAGCTTGAAACACTTTCTTCGTTAATTAAGACAAAAATAGTCATTGCATGGCTAGCTTGTTGCGTTAATCTAATGATACCATGTATGGTGAGCGTTCGTGCCTAAAATTCCCTTGTTTCTGACTATTGTGTGGTAAATGCCAAATATTGATGGAAAATGGCATGGTGATCGTATCGCATTCTGGGGGATTTCTGAGGGCATCAAAGTGCGGTGGTGCGGTTTTATTTATATAAAATCAATAGGTTATGTCATAAGTTAAATCGCTGTCACTCCGACCATTTAAGAGAGAATCCAGATATCAAAGCTTCCTCAATATGCACAGATATTTATCTGTAAGAGTCCATAGCAAAAAAGAAAAAGTGAAGTTTTTCCCCTGAACGTGTGTAGGTGTTGTGAGAGCTACTCTCAATAAACATACATCTACGATTTCTCATACGTTTATAGTAACGAGTATATAATAATAAGGATAAGAAGATGTCATTTACTTATAATATTAGCATTGAAAGTGTGTTAGACGCTGCCGATGAACTAGAAAAAATTAACAAAAAACTCGATGAAATACAAAACAGTGATGCGCTTGAATTGCTTACGCAGTTGTTTCATGATACCGAATATAAAGGTCGCTATGCAGAGCACTTTTTGCATGATTTAAAATGTGTCGTGCGTGATCGCATGGCAGATGAATGCATATCCTCTGATATGTTATCGGCGCTTACATCGTATAAGCAAGTCATTCAAGCGCGATTTTATAAAATGGCATCAGCTATGGGCTATTTTGTTGGATATTGCGATGATTTTCGCTACGAATACCCCGGGCTCGCTCTTTTGTCCCTCTGCATCGTAGTCAGTATAATCGGTTTAGGCTTGTCAGCTATGCTTTATATACCTGGAGCTAAGGCTGAGTCACTTACATCAAAACCCAACGACCCTCAAGAGGGTTCAGAGGCGTCTGATGCTGAGCTCATTTTATTCCCGCGCATGCCAGCGGCCTCTGCCAGTGTTTCAGCAATAAAGCATTTCTTGGATTCGCACCCTGACATAAGATCCGAAGCGTTTGAGCATTCATGGATGTCTCATCATCCAGATAATTTACCACTACAGCTCACAGATTATGAAAAAAAACAAAAAAATCCAGATGCTATTAAACATTTTCTAAGAAATCCAATGGATGTTGATTCTTTTGATATCATGATAAATAAAAATCCGTATTTAATGGAAACAATATTTAAAGGGGGCTTATATAAAAAAGAATATTATCATTTATTCTCCAGTGATGCTTTTATAAATTATTTAAATGTTGAAGATTTGCTAGAAAAATTTTTAATTTATGTCATAAATAATAATGAAAAAGTATTGAGAAAAGAATTTACTTTTCCATTTGATTTTTTAGATTTCGCATATCAAAAATCAGAAAATAAAAAAATATTTATAAACAATATTCAAGTTATGATTTCAGAAAATAAAATTATTAATGAAAAAAAAGAAGAATTAATTGATATTTTTAAAAAAAAATATAGCATTATACCATTGTCTTCAGGAAAAATAATGCTTGATTTTTATAGTTATGCATTTAAGTTATCAAAAGATGCTTCATTAAATCCATTTTATATTATTATGATAAAAACAAATAAATTTTCAAAGCCATTTATTGATTCATTAATAAATAAAATATATATAAATGATATTGTTGTTTTTTCAAATATTATGATGCAAGGACAATTTAAAAATAGTGAAGAAATTAATTTTTTATTAAAATCATGGAATATAAAAGAATCATCAGTTTTATCATTTGGAGGTTATAAATTTACAATAGGTGATATGTTGAAGATGGCTTCAAGAGGTAGTACGCCAAATTATTATGAGTCACGATTAGCACAGCAGCTTCATAGAAGAGAGTATTACTTGGATATTAGTGTAAAAGAATTCGATGAGATCATGCATCGCATCCCAAGGGATTATTATGAATCGCAAGAGCTCGAGTCGATTGAAAAAATAGAGGCGGTTATACAGTTGGAAGCTTATTGTCGTCGGTTTATCCGTTTGTTTAATCATGCTGTTTCATTTATGCCATCAGGATGGTCGGTAGTTATGTTAGTCGGATTTACCCTTAGTATGCTCAAGCTTGCCAACACCGTGAAAATAGCCTTTACTAACCGAGCGCTACAACCCCAACAACTTGCAACACCCGTTCTTCACTCTTCTCGTTCTACTAAGCGAAGACTCCAGAGATCATTGCTCACGCCAAATACGCCCCGCGCGAAAGAATCTTCACCTGCGAGGAGCGCTCCATTTATAGCATCACAGACACAAGATAAGGCTGCATCATCAGTTGCAGTATCTGCTGCTTCCCAATCCGAGCTTGAGATCTATGAAGCTGGGAGGCAGTTTCCAAAACATATCAGCTATACGAGACTTATTGATTTCATCAAGATCTATCGTGATTCAGACGGTCATTTCAAAACAGATGTATTAATTTCACAAATAAAAAAGAAGTTAGGTACTATAAAAATAGCGAAAGCGACACACAATATTCTTGTGGCTATTGCTGCATTGAGTGATGCCTTGAGAAATATGTCGGATGAAACAGTGTTTACAAAAGAAATACGTCAACATTGGGATAAGCTTAATGTATTATGTCGTCAAGCAACACGTGAAAACCGTATACTTATTGAATTAATAGATAACCCTGAGTCTTTGGTGCAAGAAGTATCTTCATCTGCTTCATCCAAAGCATCAAAAAAATCACATAAAATAAGTAAAACTAAATCAAAAAAGATTACGCCGAGGCATCCCGTCGTAGCGAGTGACTCAGATGTCAAAGAAACGCAAGTCTTATCGTTATCATCTCAACGCCACGATGCTCAAGCTGCGTCAAGCGTGCCGCTTGGGCAAACGAGATTTGACGATGAGGCAAGGTCATTTGATTGGGTTGAATTTGCAAAAAGCAGAGGCGTTGCTGCAAGTAGCAGTAGTAGTCGAAGCAGCAAAGAAATCGCCATACGCGTAGACTTAAGTACGGCAAACTGGCAACTCTACTTAGCGCGTGTTTTCGGTAACACCAAAGCTAAGGCCCTGCTTATTAACAGCAAGGCAAACATGATGACTCAGCTTTCTTTTATGTATCAACTGTTTCGAGTGATGCAGGTTCTGGCTGATCGAAAGTGTAAGAACTATTTCTCCAATGTTCCCGAGGGTCTACCTAGCACAGCCTGGCAACTTAGAAATATCCTGTGTTATGCCATGCAGAAGATTCGCTTTGAACATCTTGCCGAGCTCTATACCATTGTGACAAGCACGCGGCCGGATGCTTTAAATACAGCACTGCAGGCATCTCTCCTGTATCAGACATTCGCTGCAGACATCATGGAGAGAAGACCGAAAAGTGCACTGATGTCGCACAGTCTTCATGCAAGTTCTTCCGCTGAAACAAACCAAGAACAGATTAATCTAACCATCAAATATATAAGAAATGACTTACTAGAGATGCGTCAATGGGCAAAGCAAGGCACGAGTCAAGATACCGTTCGCGCGATTTGTATGCAAACCATTGCCATTCGAACTTATTTGCGAGAACCTGGCGTTGTCAGCGCCATCATTAGTACAGATGAAGATAAGAATATCGGAGCAGCTATAGATATTTGCTTCAAAGACATATCGAGACAGGCAAATTTAACCGCACATGAATTAGCGCATTTGCCATCTAATGATCAGAGAGTTCGGGGGATCTTAAAACCATTTTTCTTGCAAGTACCTAAGATTATTGAAGTCATCGAGCGTTATCTTATTGCTGCAGGGGCGTTGTCTCCTGCTGAGCAAGATGATTTTATTGGGGTAGTTGACGGTGGCCACGTTGACGGAGGATGCAAGTTAACAGGGGCTAGGTAGCTTTCGTATCGTCATGAAAATCATGTAGAATGCTACTTTGCATGATGTCAGTGTTTAGTAAATATAAAACATAGGTGCTCATATGCATTCACGTCCAGCGACCTATACATTTTTTCCATTGATCGTTGCGCTTTCTGTGACTTGTCTTATTGTGTCTTATTTAACACCTTACAAAATTTGGCAGCTTGGATTGTTAACATTACCAGGTGGCGTTGTGCTTTTCCCTCTCGCATATATATTTGATGATATCATTGCTGAAGTTTATGGTTATACATATGCACGTCAGGCTATCTGGCTTAAATGGCTTTGCTTGACAGTGCTTGCATCCGCCATTGCAGTTATTGTGGCATTACCACCTGCAAGTGGGCATATGGCAGCGGCAGTGACATTTAACGCCGTTTTTTCTCATGATATTAAGGTGTTTCTGGGATATGCATTAGGGCTTTTAGTGAGTGATTTTGCCAATACTATGCTTATCGCTAAATGGAAAATTAAAACAAAAGGTCGGTATTTTTCACTACGTAGCATAGGCGCGGCTGCTGTCGGTGAAGCTGTATTTAGCATCGTCTGTGGCTTTATTGTTTATATGGGCGTAATTTCTTTTCATGAATACATCATGATTACATTAAGTGTATGGTCTGTCAAAATGGTGTATGGCACGATTATTGCTTATCCAGCGTCGTTGGTGGTTAAACAATTAAAGCGTATCGAAAATTTAGATCCCTATGATACCCATACGAATTTTAACCCGTTTCAATTAAGAAGCAGCGTCAATCAAGTGATGGAAGGTGATTCACAAGCCTAAAAGTTTTAAAGGGCACGGCACGCCGTACCGCTACATTCAGGCATAAATCACAAGGCTTTGTCTGGAAGTCATGATGACACGCTTCGCAGTTTTTGAGATGGGCTGGTTTCCATGATCGCTTCTATCGTTAAGGCACTATATTGCGAGCGGATGCGTCGTGAAACCGTGATGGGTTGCTTAGTCGCAAGCAGTTGTTTAGCCGTACTTATCGTATAATTGGGTGGGCTTGTTCTGGGACAATCGTTTGAGCTTGAACTGTCATCACAAAAATAGGGTGGATACCATAGAGAGACACCCCGTTCAGTAAAAAACCGACAAAGCGTCTGGTACCAAGGCGCGTTGCATAACGGTGCGATACCGGTCATCCAGGGGGCAACCATCGTCGTATTTTGCAAAGAAGTAAGACTCGGTAAGCCTTGTTCATTTAGGTTGTTACTGCGCGAAAATATGAAAAATTGACAACACTGAAATGTGATATTTCTTGTGGCAGTTTCATGTAATTTTGCGGAAGAAAGTTGGTAAGAAATCGCATCGATATCGGTAAGTGTACTGTCCTGCCACAGGATAGCACCAGCATATGTTGCACTGTGAAAATTGCATTGCATCAGATTTGATTTTTTTACAGTGAAATGCTGCAAAAAAGCGTTTGAGAAATCACTTCGCCGTAGATCAGAATCTTCAAACACGCTACCAAGAAAGCGGCTGCGATGAAATTGAATAGCACTTTCTTCTCGACCAGGTTGATAGCTTCGTATGCGATACCACTGGGTTGCGCCAAAATCAAAGTCGGTTAAATCGACGATATCTTGATGAAGTCGATGAGGATAATGAAGTACCATAAAGCGCCAAATATTGGCTAGCCCAT
The DNA here is from genome assembly GCA_945957175.1 of uncultured Legionellales bacterium. GTDB lineage: Bacteria > Pseudomonadota > Gammaproteobacteria > UBA1113 > UBA1113 > CAMFJL01. Next base: position 106,114 of record CAMFJL010000004.1, on the reverse strand, counting down.
CTGGGTCTACACATAGGGGACGGCTGCTTGGGTTAGCGATAAAAGCTTGCAGCGCGGCAACAATAGCGGTTTGCTCAGGACTCATGTCATAATCCATCATATTATTAAAAATAAAGTACTTAAAGAATAGTAATGGTATTTGGATGCCATAGACAAGTCGGCTGAATACTTAAGTATTGGGTCTGAGGTTAAAGCGCACCCCATGTCATTCATAAAATGCTTGTTGTGGTTGCATGATGGTATAAGGATACGACCGTCAGATTTCCTGCGCTCACAGGTAGCAAGCGCAGATGCGTGCTAATGACTTAAAAGCTTGGACAAGCTATTCAAAGTATCTTGAATAGCTTTTGGCTGGATATCTAAATGGGTGACTGCACGAAAACGAGTCGGTGAAATACGCGAGAAGCGCACGCCGCTATCGAGACAGTTTTGGTAAAAAACATCAGCAGATGTCGTTTTATCTATCCAATCGAAGATGACGATATTGGTTTGAGGCGTGGCATTGACACAGTGCAGACTTTTATCAAATGCCTGTAATCCCTCTGCAAGCATGGTTGCATGATGGTGATCATCTGCTAATCGTGTAACATGATGCTCAAGCGCATAAAGACAAGCTGCTGATAATATACCACTTTGTCGCATAGAGCCTCCTAACATATGCTTGTAATGTCGGGCTAAAGGTCTAAATGATGCATCACGCAATGCAAGTACGGCGCCGACAGGGCAGCCGAGCCCCTTTGAGAAACAAAGCGTGATGGTATCAAATCCTTGCGCAAGCTCAGCAAGTGTGGTGTTGGATGCTACGCTGGCATTACATAATCGTGCGCCATCTAAGTGTTTTTTTAAATGAAGTGAATTAGCTGTTACGAGAATGTCGTTGAGCATTTGCGTTGGCCATACAAAACCGCCACCTAAGTTTGTTGTATTTTCAATGCTAATCAGTGTTGGTTTAGGACGATAAGGACTATGGACCTGATGATAAGTCGATAGCATTTGTTCGCGAGTGAATAAACCTTGTGTTGTTGATATAGGTTTACACATGATACGCGCTAACATGGCGGGTGCACCTGATTCCGCCATGAAAATATGCGCGCTATCAGCAGCAAACACTTCACTGCCTGGCTCCGCAAGCAATAGAAGAGCAATTTCGTTTGCCATGGTTGCAGAAGGCAAAAAAACGGCATCAGCAACAGCCAGTTGTTCAGCAACACGCTGTTCAAGTAAGCGCGTTGTGGGATCTTCATCTTTTTGTTCGTCGCCTAACGGGGCTGCTATCATCGCAGCTTTCATGGCTTGCGTTGGTTTGGTGACAGTGTCGCTGGATAAGTCGATGCCTGTAAACATAGTTTGTCCCCTTTATCAATGTAGGTATATATCGCGTTTCTTCAACATGCACGTTTTGTCATCGCTACGCGATGGTTTTATTACCCCTCATCCGGCCTTCGGCCACCTTCTCCCGCAAGGGGAGAAGGGCATTTTTAAATGGCTATGAATGAAACGTGTTATCACTACGCGATAGTTTTATGTCTCTCATCCGACCTTTGGCCACTTCCTCTCGCAAGGGGAGAGGGACATTTTTTTAAACAGATGTGAATGAAACCAAGAAACTCGCATGCTGAGTGACTTGAGCATAGGCAGACGATTTTACATTATCTTCATCTTTTTTTACACAAGAAAACATCGGTCAACAATCTTGGCCAGTGAGTGAAAATGATATCCTTATCGATTTAACGGTGGAAACGGCCGCCCCAATTTTGGGGAACAACGACATGGTGCGGTGCAATGATGGGTCCGTTACCATGATAGCCGCCATAATAATGTGGCGGTCCTACCCATCGGCGTTGATTATTCACGTAACTATAATTGATATTGTTATAGTTATAATTACGATAACCATACCAACCATTATTATAGTTATGCGCATATGCTGCTCCTAAACCAAAGCCCACTAGACCTGGTACAATTGCATTTGCAGGATTGTAGCCAGTGTAGTAACCATAGGGCGCATAGCCGTAATTGGTGTAAACAGGTTGCGCAGGGTAATAGTTGGCGTACACGGGTTGGGTCGTATAATAGCCTTGACTTACGCCATAAGTACCAACACCGTAGGTACCTCCACCATAAGGTTGAGGACCGACAACCTGAGTACATCCTACCACCATGAGAACCATGATGCACAGAGCACCTGCAGTATGCAGGTAAACGCGGTTTTTCATGTGATGTCTCCTATTCGTAGACACATCTTAATTATAGTCTCGCACGCGTTTTAATGGTTCAAATAATGAACTATTAAAAAAAAGAAGCAGTCTTTTAAGGCGCTGTTCATCATACCGACGTTTTAAAAAAGATCAGTACTGAATGCTTGACAAAAATAGAATAAATCGGCATCATAGATGGCCTTATGGCGGTCGTCGGACTTTGTTTGGCAAGGTGTCTAGCGGTCGCAACCGAATTTTTTGTTTAGGAGATATGTTCTGTGGCTAATATAATATCCGCGAAGAAGCGTGCGCGTCAAAATGAAGTGCGCCGTCAACACAATGCCAGCCTGCGCTCAAACTTTCGCACCTACATTAAGAAGGTCAAATATGCGTTAGCTGATAAAAATGCTGAACTTGCGCAATCTGCTTATGTTGAAGCTTTGCCAGTGATTGATAGCATGGTTAATAAGGGTATTATTCATCGCAATAAAGCTGCCCGTCATAAAAGCCGTTTAACGAGTCAAATCAAAGCGTTGACTGCATAATCTGCACTATCTCAGAGGGGCGACACGCGTCCCCCTCTATCCCAGTCGTTTTCAAATTGAAAAACGTTGATATGTACTTTACGTTTCAAATGCAGGCATTCACCGCAAGCGTGTAGTCAGTTCTAATTTGTTAACACCGCATACATCCGTTCCAGAGCATCTTTAAGCGTATGAACACTTGCAGCATAGGACAGTCGAATGGTCCCTGGTGCACCGAAAGCGGAACCTGGTACCAGTGCAACTCCCGCTTTTGTTAATAATAACTCAGCTAAGTTAAGATCGTCACCAATATCGGGATGCTGGCTTAAATACTCAGAAGCATCCGGTAAGCTATAAAAAGTGCCTTGGCTGGGCAAGCAGTAAAAACCGGGCATTCGCTTGAGACCATTGTGAACAATTTGTTGACGTTCATAATAAGCATTTGTCATATCTTTCACACATTGTTGATCGCCCGTGAGTGCTGCAAGCATAGCATATTGCGTGATGGTATTGGTATTTGAAGTACTTTGAGATTGCATCGTTGCCATGGCGTTAATGAGCGCAACATCGCCAGCCACATAACCCATGCGCCAACCTGTCATTGCATAGGCTTTTGAAGCGCCATTAACAACCAGTGTTCTATCAAATAAATCAGGACAAGCATTAACAATATTCACGAAAGGCTGTCCGGTCCATAGAATGGGCTCATAAATGTCGTCAGTCAAAATAACAATATTAGGATGTGCAAGTAATACTTGAGCGAGATCTGCTAATTCTTCACGACTATAGACCATGCCCGAAGGATTATTCGGACTATTTAAAATGACCATTTTTGTTTTAGGGGTGATAGCTTGTGCTAATTGTTCAGCAGATATTTTATATTGTTGATAAATATCAGCCTTTAAAATCACCGGTGAGCCTTCGGCTAAGAGGACCATATCGGGATAAGAAACCCAATAGGGTGCAGGAATAATGACTTCATCCCCAGGATTTATCAGTGCTTGAATAGCATTATAGATACACTGTTTAGCACCGGTGCTTACTAAAATTTGTTCCGGTGAGTATTGGAGTTGGTTATCTCTTGCAAATTTAGCCACAATGGCTTCACGCAAACTTAAAATGCCAGCGACAGGCGTATAACGGGTATATCCATCTCGCAAAGCTTTTGTAGCCGCGTCTTTAATAAATTGTGGTGTATCAAAGTCAGGCTCACCTACGCCTAAATTGATAATATCGCCACCAGCTGCTTGCAGCTTTTTAGCACGCGTATCAATAGCGAACGTAGGTGAGGGTTTAATCGCGTGCATGCGTGTAGCAAGGTCAATCATCACATAACTCCAAAGATTCTATACCCGTCGTCTTTCAATCTGCCTGTTTTGTCATCGCTACGCGACAGCTTTATTACCCCCCCATCCGGCCCTTGACCAGCTTCTCCTGCAAAGAGGAGAAGGGTATTGGGGATACCTCAGTGAAAAAACTTACATTTTGAAGTTAATTGGGTATATTTAGGGCTCTAGACCAGCATTATATCATTATCTGGCGACTATTTTAGGTATTTGTTACAATAGTGCACTTACTTTATTGAAATCGACAAGCATGAAAGACGCGTATCCACCATTGAAAGTCAGCTCGCATTATCAACCTGCGGGCGACCAGTCTCAAGCCATTGCGACACTTGTTGAGGGTGTTAATGCTGGGCTTTCTTATCAAACGCTATTGGGTGTAACGGGCTCAGGTAAAACGTTTACGGCTGCACATGTCATTGAAGCGGCAAAGCGACCAACACTTATTTTAGCACCAAATAAAACCTTGGCAGCGCAATTATATGGTGAAATGAAGGCCTTTTTTCCACATAATGCAGTGGAGTACTTTGTCTCTTATTATGATTATTACCAGCCAGAAGCTTATGTCCCTTCATCAGATACCTATATTGAAAAAGATGCATCCATTAATGAGCATATCGAGCAGATGCGTTTATCTGCAACGAAAGCGATGTTAGAACGCCGTGATGTGATTGTGGTTGCCACGGTTTCAGCGATTTATGGCCTTGGCGATCCTGATGCTTATCTGAGTATGATTTTGCACGTCAAAAAAGGTGATATCATTGATCAGCGCGCGATCTTAAGACGCCTAGCTGAATTACAATATACCCGTAATGATACCGATTTTCGCCGAGCAACTTACCGGGTTCGTGGCGATACCATTGATATTTTTCCTGCAGAATCAGCCAAAGATGCTGTAAGAATTAGCTTGTTTGATGAAGAAGTTGATGCCATTTTATTGTTTGATCCGCTGACTGGTACGGTGCATCAATCACTCTCAAGGGTAACGATTTACCCTAAAACGCACTATGCCACACCACGAAGCAGGGTATTACAAGTTATCGATCCGATTAAAGCTGAATTAAAAGTGCGATTAGCAGAACTTCGAGACCAAAATAAATTGGTCGAAGCACAACGTTTAGAGCAGCGAACGCAATATGATATCGAAATGTTAGTAGAGCTTGGTTATTGTAATGGTATTGAGAATTATTCCAGGTATCTCTCGGGCCGGCAAGCCGGTGAGCCGCCGCCCACACTTTTTGATTATTTAGCAGCAGATGGCTTGCTTATCATTGATGAGTCACATGTAACAATTCCACAATTGCGGGCCATGTATCGCGGCGATCGTTCACGTAAAGAAACTTTAGTGGCGTATGGCTTTCGTTTACCTTCAGCCTTAGACAATCGTCCGCTGATGTTTGAAGAATTTGTCGAGCGTTCGCCTCAAACCATTTTTGTTTCAGCAACCCCAGGCGATTATGAGTTAGATTTATCAGGTAGTGTGGCGGAGCAAGTGGTGCGTCCAACAGGGTTATTAGATCCTATTATCGATATTAGACCCGTCAGTCGTCAAGTCGATGATTTATTGCATGAAGCAAAATGTCGCCGTGATGTGAATGAACGAGTATTAGTCACAACGCTTACTAAACGGATGGCTGAAGATTTAACGGATTATTTAAATGAGCATGGTATTAAAACCCGTTATTTACATTCAGATGTTGACACAGTAGAGCGAGTTGAAATTATTCAAGATTTGCGTCTTGGCAAATTTGACGTGTTAGTCGGTATTAATTTACTGCGAGAAGGTTTAGATATGCCGGAAGTATCGCTGATTGCTATTTTGGATGCAGACAAAGAAGGTTTTTTACGCTCGGATCGTTCATTGATTCAAACAATGGGGCGCGCTGCACGTCATGTCAACGGTACAGCGATTTTATATGCGGATAAAGTAACAGACTCTATGCGTCGAGCTATCGATGAAACCGAACGTCGTCGTCATAAGCAAGAGACATACAATCAAGCTCATGGTATTACGCCGCAAAGCACAACCAGGGCTATCACAGATGTTTTAGAGCGCGGTCAATTGGTAGAGCAGCCTTCGCCTGTGCGTTATCTTGCAACAGCCAAGCAACAAGCTGCTGTTTCGGCATCGCCGGAGCAGTTAGGTAAACAAATTCGCCTATTAGAAAAACAAATGCGTAAATTTGCGGATGAATTAGCCTTTGAGCAAGCGGCCGCTGTGCGAGACGATATTATTCGTCTAGAGCAGCAGTTACTTGGACTCGGCTCTTGAGCGCATAAGCGATAAGTACAAAAGCCAATAAAGAACTGGCAACCAAGAGAAGCATCGCGCCATGATAACCTGCTAAAAAGGCCTGTTGTGGACCAGAGCGTGCGTGGTAAATAGCTAAACCTAATCCTAAACCAAAGACACCACCTATATTATGCAAAGTCCACGACGTACCCATGGCTAAAGCACTGGCACTTGGCGGTAATGCACTGACCGCAAGTGTTGTAGCTGGACCAATAATCATGCCCCAGGCGATACCCATCGTGATAAAAGCAGCAAATACATGTATCAATGTACTGCTAGCAGATAAATGACTTTGTAAGATGGCAGAGATCATAAACAATAAGAAGCCGATAAGCATGGGTTTATATGCGCCAATTTTATCAACAACATGACCTATGATCGGTGATATCACTGCAACAGCGATGGTTGTGGGTAGTAACATGAGCCCTATAGTAAAGTCACTTTCATGACGAATGCTGCCAAGATATAAAGGCATAAGGAAAAAAGCTAAACAATAAAAGAATGCAACAAAAAATGTACCAATAATGCTGGCAAAAAAAGAACGGTTAAATAAAAGCTGAAATTTAATGATAGGGGCAGACACTATCGATTCAACGTAATAAAATAAACTTAATAATACTAACGAGCTGGCTAAGAAACCCAAGGTAAGCGCTGAGCCCCAGCCCCAAATATTTGCTTGTGTAATGGCGTAAACAAGTGCACTTAAGCCAAGCATCAACAATAACATGCCTATGTAATCAATTTTGTGCGTGGCTGCTAAATCCTTTGACTCTCTGACATAACGTAAACATATGATAAAGCTTACAATGATGAGCGGCACATTGACAAAAAATACCCAGCGCCAATCAAGTAACGCGACCAAGAGACCGCCAATGACTGGGCCTGCAGCTAAGCCGGTGAAACTAATACCAAAGAAAATACCCATGGCTTTGCCTCGAGTCTCTGGTGGAAATGCATCAGTCACAATGGCTCCCGATGCGGTATAGAGCACTGCACAAGCTATGCCTTGAATGAAACGCCATAGCAATAGCCAATGGATGTCGCTAGCAAGACCAGCTAATAGCGATGCAAAGCCAAAACTTAGCATACCTATATAGAGTATGCGTCTTCGTCCATATAAATCAGCCAATCGACCCATAATCACCATAAACGATGATAAAGCGAGAATAAATAGGTTAACGACCCATTGCAGCTCAGTGACGGTGGCGTTTAGGCTGGTTTCAATGGCGGGTAATGCGGTGTTTACAATAGTAAAATCAAGACATCCTAAAAAGCTCGCAATACCAATGCCGATAAGTACCCACCAGGGATGTAAGCTCGATTGTGTTGTCATCGTGTGCTCCAAATGAATTTGTTTAAATAATACACATTATGATATATACTATACTTTTTATCAAGTACGCACATAAATGTGCTATAGTGATAATATGTATACTGTAAGAATATCTTTCAATCATGAGTAAAACGCCAGCATTAACCTGTCCTGTGGGTGTGATTTTGGTATTACTTTCGGGTAAATGGAAAACGCTTATTATTCATTATTTGATGGGTGGTACTAAGCGTTTTAATGAGCTGCGTCGGCTGATGCCTGAAGTGACTCAGCGTATGTTAACGAATCAATTGCGTGAGCTCGAATCGGACGGGCTTGTTCGTCGTACGGTTTACCCACAGGTACCGCCGAAAGTTGAGTATGACTTAACGGATATAGGTTTTGCACTTAAACCTATTTTGACGGAGCTTGAAGCTTGGGGCGCTTGTTATCTTCAATGGCGGGCAAATCACCTTAAAAAATAAGATATGCTATGAGGGCATGCTAAATACAAGACGTACCCAGCCATCTTGTGTTTGTTGTTCGATCAAGCGAAGCCAGGGTGTGTAAGCGTCGATAACGGCCTGGGCTTGTTCCGATAAGATCCCAGATAAGACTAAATGACCGCCAGGTGCTACATGGGCCGCAAATACGGCAGCGTTTTCTATCAGTGGTGCTGCTAAAATATTAGCAAGGATCAAAGGACACGTCATATCCTTGGGCAATGCTTCAGGCAGACTGACTTGATACTGCGTGGATATAAGGCCATTGACGGTTGCATTTTGGACAAATGCCAGCAGCGCTTGTTCGTGAATATCTGTTGCATAGGCATAACTTGCCCCGAGTTTCAGCGCTGCGATAGATAAAATACCAGAGCCGCAGCCAATATCGAGGACTTTAAGTCCTACAGGTGGGTGCTCTGCAAGATAGCGTAAACAAAGCTGTGTGGTCGCATGGGTGCCAGTGCCAAAAGCAAGCCCGGGATCTAATATAATATGCGTCACTTCAGGATGTGGTACTTCAAGCCAGCTTGGACAAATCCACAAGCTGTCAGTGATAGCAATCGGCTTAAAATCAACGAGACATTTACGTTCCCAGTCTTCATCTTCAATACGTTGTAATTGTTGATGCGAAAGCGCATCGGGATAGGTCGTAGCTAAGTCTACAAAAACTGCGAGAATATCGTGATCTTCTGGGAACAATGCAATGACTTTTGCTTGTTCCCAAAGTGGTATTTCGCCAGGTGTTGGCTCAAAAATCGCTTCATCTGCCGCATCTTCATATGTCAGTGCAAGAGCGCCTAGCGTATGCAAATGCGTCCCTAAGGCTTCAGCCTCATGGATAGAGCAGGGTAGTGTGAGCTGAATATACGGCATTATGCTACGACGGTCATTAATCTTTGATTCCCAGTTTCTTTTCTAGGTAATGAATATTAGTACCGCCTTTGGCAAAGTGCGTATCGCGCATGAGTTCTTGATGTAATGCAATATTGGTTTTAATGCCTTCGACCACAAGCTCATCCAAGGCATTACGCATCCGGATCATTGCAAGCTCTCGGGTGGGTGCATAGGTAATCAGTTTGCCTATCATCGAATCATAAAACGCAGGCACAACATAGCCACCATAGACATGTGAATCCATCCGCACACCGTTGCCGCCGGGGGCGTGGTAATGTGTAATTTTACCGGGAGACGGCGTAAACTTAGTGGGATCTTCCGCATTAATGCGACACTCCATGGCATGACCTTTCCAGGTAATGTCACTTTGTTTAATACTAAAACCTTTACCACTGGCAATACGGATTTGCTCACGGACAATATCAACACCAGTTATCATTTCAGTGACAGGATGTTCCACTTGAATACGGGTATTCATTTCAATGAAATAAAATTGCCCATCTTGGTATAAGAATTCAAATGTTCCAGCACCGCGGTATTTGATTTCCTTACATGCTTGCACACAACGCTTCCCAATGGCAATGCGTTCTTTTTCTGTAATACCCACTGCTGGGGCTTCTTCTATGACTTTTTGATGACGTCGTTGCATTGAACAATCACGTTCACCAAGATGAATCGCATTACCTTTGCCATCGCCCAATACTTGAATTTCAATATGACGTGGATTTTCTAAGAATTTTTCCATGTAAACGGTATCATCGCCAAATGCTGTTTTAGCCTCACTACGCGCAAGACTGATGGCATTGATAAGATGTCCTTCACTATGCACAACGCGCATACCTCGACCACCACCGCCAGCAGCTGCCTTGATAATAACTGGCAGACCAATGCGTCTAGCTATTTTCATATTATCTTGATCATTGTGCCCTAAAGGTCCATCCGAGCCTGGCACGCAAGGTACCCCTGCTGCTTTCATAGCTTTAATGGCGCTGACTTTATCGCCCATCAAACGAATGGACTCCGCACGTGGTCCTATGAAAATGAAGCCGCTTTTTTCTACTTGTTCTGCAAAATCAGCATTTTCTGCCAAAAAGCCATAGCCTGGATGAATGGCCATTGCATCGGTTACTTCTGCGGCGCTGATAAGTGCGGGAATATTTAAATAGCTACTTTTGGCAGCTGCAGGACCTATGCATACAGCTTCATCAGCCAACAAGACATGCATGAGATCTTTGTCCGCTTCAGAGTATACAGCTACAGTTTTAATGCCAAGTTCTCGGCAAGTGCGTAAAATACGCAAAGCAATTTCACCGCGATTGGCGATGAGGATTTTATCAATAGTCATGAGATTATCCTTACTCAATGATAAACAAAGGTTGTCCGTATTCAACAGCTTGACCATTGTCTACCAGTCGTGCCTTAATAACGCCAGCAACATCCGCTTCAATTTGATTAAACATTTTCATTGCTTCAACCATACAGAGTACGTCACCTACTTCAACGTGTTTGCCAACTTGCACAAAATTCTCTGACTCAGGGGAGGGCGCTAAATAAAGGGTGCCTACCATGGGGGATTTGACGGCATGGCCACTTAATGACTCATCCGTTTTTGCTTTGCCGGTGGTGTCAGTATCTACAACAATCGTTTGTGCTGCAGGTGCTGGTGCATGTATAGGCGCAGCAATCGCTGGTGTGGCTACATAACCACTGCCGTGTAAACTGATGCGTAGAGATTCCTCACCTTCTTTAATTTCAATTTCGGCAACGCCGGTTTCTTTGATAAGTTCAATTAATTTACGAATTTTACGTATGTCCATTGCCATAACAATTAACCTCTTTTATGGGATTGAATTAAGAGAGCTGTTGCGCGAGTGCACGCAAGGCTAGCTCGTAACCAAGGGGGCCTAAGCCTGCGATAGTACCTTTGGCGACTTCAGCCAAATAAGAATGATGTCTAAAGGGTTCGCGGGCATAAATGTTGCTGATATGAACTTCAATGCAGGCTAGCTGCGTTGAAGTGATGGCATCGCGTAGCGCGATGCTGGTATGGCTCAAGGCACCAGGGTTGATAATCACGCCGGCGACATTGTCCACTTTTGCTTGATGAAGGCTATCGATTAAGACGCCTTCATGGTTGCTTTGAAGATGTGTAAGTAAAAAACCCAAGTCTTGCGCTAATGTTGTCAATTTAGCGATGATCTGCGGTAAAGTCTCCGATCCGTAGAGGGCCGGTTCTCGATGGCCGAGAAGATTTAAGTTTGGGCCGTTGAGTAGCAAGATGGTACGCACAGACAAGTTATCCTTAAGAAATAAACTTGTAGCGATTGTGACGTAAACTTTGGCTTTTGTCTAGTATCTTGCATACATCTCTCACTACAAAATAGAGATTTTATTGAGTGGGAAGTTTACATGTTAGCAGCAAGATGTCAGCAGGAGCTTAGTGTGACTTTCGATTCACACATATATCAACATTTCTTCAAAAGGCATGTCTTATCATTGCCGCGCGATGGTATGGTTACCTCGCATCTGGCCGTCTTCTCCCGCAAGGGGAGAAGCACATTTCGTAAGATGCGTGCACTTAATGCAGTGCTATGGCAGCGACGCTTGGGGCTTTGTGAGTATGGCGCAAGTGTTGGTGTCTTAGATGCTCAGCTTGATTTTGTAGCAAATTAGCATAAGTGCTAAGTGAGCGGATAATCATACCAATAGCACCGCGGTTAGTGACGGATAATTCGGCAGACTGCAATAAGTCACTGAGGGTTTCGAGCTCAAGTCTTGCAAGATTCAGTGGCGACATCGTCGTTGTTTTATCGACGAGCCAGACTTGGCTTGCACTGAAGTGTTGACGTAAGGCGCTGATGAGCGCGGCTGTGCTGGAAGCACTGTCAGTCGACATCGCTTGTTGTTTTAAGATGGCTTGAAGTTTGTCGAGTTTTGACAGAGTCAGTAGCAAGAGCTGATCAAAGCACTGCTGGGCACTAAATAACGTTTGTAATACCATCGTAACCTCCTTGTTTTCTTGGTGAAAGCTGCTTTCCATTGGCCTTGAAGCATGGGCGCTAATCATTCAGATGAACAGTTTAAACTTTAGACTATGGACGGTCGTTTGTCAAACAAAGAGAGGGCTAAGGTCTTGACCTAAGACGATTTTTACCGTGTAATGTGGCTATGAAAACCTATCTTTCTCAAGCGCATGCCAGTTGGCATCCTTACCTTGCAGAGGCCTTGACATGCATGGATTCAGCATATCTATCGCATCTGGCTCAAACAACGTGGCTGCCTGGTCCGGATGCTATTTTTAAAGCCTTTAGTTTGCCGCGCGAGCAAACGCGATATGTATTGCTGGGCGAATCGCCTTACCCACGTGCAGCATCAGCTAATGGTTATGCTTTTTGGGATGGGGCGGTAGGCGAGCTTTGGTCGCCTCAAGGCTTAGCCAAAGCAGTGAACCGAGCAACGTCTCTACGTAATATACTAAAAATGCTTTTGTTGACGGATGGCCTACTTCAGGCCGATAACTTGAGCCAGTCAGCGATTGCAGCGCTCCCTAAAACCAAACTTATTCAAACCTTGCCTGCTTTATTTGAACGCCTGTTACAGCACGGTTTTTTGCTGCTTAACGCAAGTCTGGTATTAAGCGAACGTCCAGTCAAGCATGATGCAAAAGCCTGGCTGCCTTTTATATTGCATGTACTTCGTCGGCTGGCGGCTGAACAAGCGATGACGCTGATTTTATGGGGCAATATTGCCCATGTGATTGATAAAGAACCTGCATTAGCGCATATCCCGCGCCAGGTGGCAGAACATCCGTATAATATTTCATTTATCCACAATGCAGATGTCCAAGATTTTTTTAGACCCATGCGTTTGCTGGCCGTGTCTACCTAGGTGCGTAAGCTTAGGGTAATGAGTTTCTTCATCGATAGGCCCTGCACTAAGATGGCAAAGGCAACCACGATGTAAGTTAATAATAAAATAACACCGCGCTCATGACTTTCAGGGAGGCTGAGCGCCAGCGCGATAGCCAAGCCACCGCGCAATCCACCCCAAGTTAATACCGCAATCTCATAAGGAAATGCAGAGGCTTTTTGTGGATAGCGTAGCATGTGTAAGGGTAATGCGACACTCAACCAACGTATGATGAGAATGATAGGAATCAAGCCCAAGCCTAGCCATAATATTTGCCAGTTAAATGGGATCACCAGTAATTCAAAACCAACCAATAAAAACAAGATGGCATTCAAGAGTTCATCGATGATTTCCCAATGCAGCCATAAATGTTGGCGCAAGTGTACCAGCTGATTATCTTGACGCAAACGATAACCCACAACCATGCCGGCAACGACCATGGCTAGAGGCCCGGAAAGCCCAAGGTACTGTGCTAAGGTATACCCGCCCATGACACTCGCTAGCGTTACCAAAAACATCAGTGCCAACGGTAAATGGGGTTTGATAAGCTTGGCGGTACTCCAACCGAGCAGCAGACCAAATAACAAACCGCCTAAGGTTTGATGGATAAATAACAGCAAGGTCGCACCTAGATTGATAGGGCCATGAGTAAAACTGAGCTGGTAGAGCGACGTGAAAATCACAATGCCCATACCATCGTTAAATAAAGATTCGCCTTCTAATAGGGCGCTCATGTTTTGGGGGGCCTTTAAATTTTTGAACATCGATAGTACGGCAATGGGATCCGTTGGAGAAATGAGGGCGCCAAACAACAGACAAAACAGCCATGGTAGGGGATAGCCTATCCATGTAAACAGACCAAAGGTTGCAATGCCTACAAGGATCGTGGAGACCAGCGTGCCTATGCTTGCCAATATACCGACATCCCATTTGCGTGCATGCATCGTGGTCAAATCCACGGCGAGTGCGCCTGCAAATAGGAGCGGGCCCAAAAGGCCATTGAGTAATAAGTGCTGAAAATCAATGCCACGTGTGGCCTGCATTAACAATAGGGCATAAGGATGATCGCGCCCAAGTACGAGCAGTGCCATGGATAGTACCAGGGCACCCGCCATCATCGCAATGGCCATTGGCAAGCGAATAAAGCGCGCATTGATATAAGCCAAACTCACGGCAACCGTTACGATGATGGCAGTTAAGGTGTATAAGTTCATGGTGTTATGCTATCGCCTGAGGCTTAAGATTGCAATACACCTTTCGTCTTTGGCTTTGGATCATGGCCCGACTTGGTCACATTATCAGACCCTTTTGAAATCCTTTGGTGATAGCGCAGCTGTCCGGTATAATACCTGCTCAATAATCGATGAGAAAAGTGAGTTGCTATGTCAGAATATGTTTATACGATGAACCGTGTTGGCAAAGTAGTGCCACCTAATATTAAAATTCTTGAAGATATTTACTTATCTTTTTTTCCAGGCGCAAAGATTGGCGTTTTGGGCATCAATGGTTCAGGTAAATCGACACTTCTAAAAATTATGGCGGGTATCGATACGGATATTTTAGGCGAGGCGCGGCCTCAGTCAGGTATTCGCATCGGTTATCTACCCCAAGAGCCAAAACTTGATCCGAATAAAAATGTAAAAGAAAATGTAGTGGAAGCGTTTGCTGATATTTTAGCAATGATCGATAGTTTTAATGCCATCAGTGATGCATTCGCAGAACCGATGGATGATGAGCAAATGAATGCCTTGCTGGAAAAGCAAGGTAATTTACAAACGGCCATTGATATGGCAAATGGTTGGGATTTAGATAGACGCCTTGATGTTGCGGCGGATGCGTTACGATTACCGGCATGGCATGCAAATATCAATGACTTGTCGGGGGGTGAAAAACGTCGTGTAGCGTTATGTCGCTTATTACTCTCAAGTCCGGATATGTTATTACTCGATGAGCCGACTAACCATTTAGACGCAGAAAGCGTAGCTTGGCTTGAACGGTTTTTACATGAATATCCTGGTACTGTGGTCGCCGTAACCCATGATCGCTATTTTCTGGATAACGTTGCGGGTTGGATTTTAGAGTTAGACAGAGGCCGTGGTATTCCTTATGAAGGTAATTATTCGAGCTGGCTCGAGCAGAAGCAAGCGCGACTAGTTGCAGAAGCGCGCCAAGAGCAAAGTCATCAAAAAACCATGCAAGCCGAGCTTGAATGGGTCAGGCAAAACCCTAAAGGTCGTCAGGCAAAAAGCAAAGCCAGATTAGCTCGCTTTGAAGAGTTAAGCTCAAAAGAATTTCAAAAGCGTAATGAAACACAAGAGATTTATATTCCACCAGGCGAACGCTTAGGCGATAATGTATTACAAATTACAAATTTGAGTAAAAGTTTTGGTGATAGATTATTGATTGATAATTTAAGCTTTACTGTGCCTAAAGGTGCTATCGTCGGTATTATTGGACCTAATGGTGCGGGTAAATCAACATTATTTAAGCTATTAATGGGTGTGGAAACACCTGATAATGGTACTGTACAAGTTGGCGAAACTGTATCACTTGGGTATGTCGATCAGCATCGAGATCACCTAAATGATGATAAGACCGTGTGGGAAGAATTATCCGATGGTCTTGATCTGATTACAGTTGGTAATTATCAAATTCCATCACGTGCTTATCTTGGTCGCTTTAATTTTAAAGGTCAAGATCAACAAAAACGTGTGAAAGACTTATCCGGTGGTGAGCGTAATCGACTGCATTTAGCTAAATTGCTTAAAAAAGGTGGTAATGTTTTACTGCTCGATGAACCTACCAATGATTTGGATGTGGAAACACTTCGCGCACTTGAGGAAGCCTTATTAACCTTCCCAGGCTGTGCATTGGTTATTTCTCATGATCGTTGGTTCTTAGACAGAATCGCAACGCATATCCTTGCTTTTGAAGGTGATAGTCAGGCTGAGTGGTTTGTTGGTAATTATAGTGAGTTTGAGGCTGATCGGGTGAAGCGTTTGGGACAAGAAGCACTCAAACCACATCGGATTAAGTATAAGAAGATTGATGGTTAATCGACTCGGCTCACTTCATTATGGTTCTATCGTCGATCTTATTGTAGGAGCAACGTTGTGCTCCTACAATAAGATCCAGTCGCGACGCGTTGTCTGTTAGACTTTGACAGTGATGGATAGCTCGACCATAATGAGAGGGCATACAATACAAGAGGAAATCTTTTTGTGACTATCGTGAAACATCAATTAAAGCAGCAGTTAGGTTATTGGCTAAATCGTTCACGCCAGTGTGTGCACACAGCCATTGAAGCGCGCCTGGCGCAATATGGTATTACGGTCGCATCTTGGTCCGTTCTGGTTTCAGTCTATGATGGTAGTGCAAGCTCAGTTAATGCATTAGCCACGTATATTGAAGTCGATAAAGCGTCAATTTCGAGAGTCGTTGAAAAGCTGGTGATTCGTGGACTATTGACGCATAGCCCCGGACCTGATCGCAGATCGGGTACGATTGCACTCACACCGGAAGGTGCTGCGCTTGTGCCTCAGTTAATAAGTACCGTTCAAGAAAATGATCATCACTTCTTTGATCATATCAGCGAGGACGACAAGGCGGCATTACGCCGCGCATTTCAGATTATCTTATCGCGCTCGTCTTCGATTAAACTCGAAGGCTGGATCAATCAATAAGAACAGGTATACCTATTCTGCAGGACAAGTAGTCATATTAACAGCCGTTGTTGTGGCGCCTTCTTCAGCTAACACCTTTTTAGGGCTGTGGGTATACACGGTTTTATCGTAAGTAAAATAAGCACCAAGGAAATAAGTCAATAAGGATAATAAGGCCAAGCATGTCATGCTGGTCGTGGTTGACCAATTGGTATTGCTACCAATGTGGTTACCAAAATAGGTAATAAAGCTTAGGCCAATGAGGTGAATGATGAGCCATGAAGCACCTAACAGCATACGTGAAAAGCCCTTACCTTGATATAATTTAAATTCATAATATGTATAGAATGCAAGTCCTGGTACGATTAATACAATCATTTCATCAACCAGCGGCCAGCCCGCATAAAAAATAAGTCCTGAAATGATGAATAACAGGATGGGTGCAAAGAGTTTGGCACCGGGAAAAACAAAGTGATTTTTAGACAGCAACAGCTCTGGATTTTTAATACGATTCGCTATAGTAATAATGGGTGCGGGTAAATAAGAAATAAGATGTAAAACAGAAATCACAGCAACAAGGGTGTACCAGCCTTTAAATAAAAACAAGAAAATGCTACCAACGATAGTGCTAAGAATAATGGCATTACGGGGATTGTGATATTTAGGATGCATATAGCTTAACGCAACGGGTAAGTGTCGTTCGTGCGCAAGCGAATGAATGATTCGTGAGCTTGAAGCAATAAATGCAGCGCCACAGGCGCTTGGCGAAATGACTGAGCCTATGTAAACGGTCGTGACCATCAGTTGCATATTTAAAATCATTAATAAATCAACATAGGGAGAGCGAAAGTTAAGTTGGCTCCAACCGTGTGCCAATACTTTGGGATCAATACTACCAATAAAAACAGCTTGTAATAGCACATAAAGAACAAAGGTGAATAAAATACTGCCGATAATAGCAATAGGAAGTTGTCGTTTGGGTGCCTTAATTTCTTCAGAGAAAGTTAGTGGTGCTTGAAATCCGTTGAATGACATGACAACACCACATGCAACAACACTAATTAACACAGATTTTGATCCAAAAGGCATAAATTCATGAAGCGAGCTTCCAAAATTACTTGGATGTAGTCCACCATAAACTAAGCAAATAATGGTAAGTAAAGGAATAATTACCTTAACAATAGTGAAAAAATTGTTAAAGCGAATAAATAGCTTGATACTCCAATAGTTAATAAACATAAAGAATACCATCAATATGAGCGCAAATAGGATGCCAGTGTGTGTTAAATTGTGGCTTTGCAAGTCATAAAACGTTGTGAAAAAAGGTGAGAGCTGACTTAAATACTGAACAATGCTTTGTGCTTCAATGGGGGCGACCGCGACAATACTTAACCAGTTTATCCAAGATGTTAGAAAACCACAAAACCGGCCGTGTGTTAAGTGAGAGTAGTAACCAATCCCTCCCGAGGATGGATTAACACTACCAATCTCGATGTAAAATAAGCCCACAAGTAAGGCAACAGCGGCACCCAGTGCCCAGGTAAGCAAGCTGGCAGGGCCTGCGATAACAGCAATTTTTTGAGTCGCCAATAACCAGCCAGAGCCAATGATGGCGGTAACACCTGTCATCGTCAGTGAAAAGGTGGAAATCGTTTTATCGAAGTGAACTCTGTTGGTCATAGTAAAGCCCATATTCTTGAGGGAATTGAATCGACCATCATATCATAATCTTTTATTCTGCCCAAGCTTGACTAAATCGCGTAGCATTGATTAAATAGACCCATCGTCTTTTTCATCTGCATCCATGCCGATAAAATGCCCCCTCTCTTGCTGAGAGGGAAGGTAGTTAAAGGCTGGATGAGACGTAAAAATTATCGTATAGCGATGACAAAAAATTTAAGGATCTACCGTGGAAAGAAGAAAATCAAGGATGTTAGCGTGGCTAGGCGCAGGTTTAAGCGTTGTATTAGCCGGATGCGCCACAAATGCGACCCATCCTTACGAACCCCAAGATCCGCTACAGTCATTTAACCGTGCGACCTTTGCCTTTAATGATCAATTTGATACTATTTTGCTAAAACCTGTGGCAAAAGGATATCAAGCCGTGGTGCCGACATTTGCTCAAAATCGCGTCAACGACTTTTTCTGGAATTTAACTGACATTACGTCGACAGCAAACAATGCTTTACAGTTAAAGCCTACGCATATGTTTTATTCAGGTATGCGTTTTGTGATTAACAGTACCTTTGGTGTGTTTGGTCTTTTTGATGTGGCCGGTGACGTTGGTATGGTTCGCCAAGAAAACGATTTTGGTACAACACTGGCTGTTTGGGGTGTGACCTCAGCACCTTATTTAGTGGTGCCCTTTATTGGCCCGACCAACTTCAGAGATGGTATCGGTATGGGCGTCGACCTTTTTGCACTTAGTATTTGGCCGTTTGTTCATGATATGGCACTACGTAATATCTTGTGGGGTATTGATTACGTCCGTATTCGCGCCAATATGCTTAAGACTGAGGGCGTGGTACAGGCTGGCGCGATAGATAAATATACCTTTATCCGTGATGCGTATTTCCAATACCGTGAAGCTCAATTAGAAGCAAATGGCGCAAGTTGGGATCAGGCGAAAAAATACTACGGTAGTAGTAACGAAGACCTAGAACTTGATAGCCTAGACAGCGACGACATGGCGGTTGAACCGCCCTTGGCGGGTCCAAGTCTTGATGTACAAGCAAAAGGAGGTACGCAAGCTGAAGCCGCTGGTGTATCTAAGATTGCCGCTAAAAGTCCGGCAACAAAGACAGTGCCAGCAACTACAACAAAATCAACAACGGCTGTAGCAACGTCAAGTTCTAAAGTAGTGCCAGCCACCGCGACATCAAACTAATACGATTCGGTTACCTTCCCCCTGAGGGGGAAGGGCATTTTATTAGCACAGATGCGGATGAGTGTGTGACGGATAGAAGTCGTTAGAGGATTAAGAACGAATCCCGTAACCACGCGATAATAAATACCAGCATGTTAAAAATAAACCGCCAGTGATCAGAACAATCAACGCAAAGGCGTAAATAACATTGATATCTGAAATGCCAAATACGCCGTAGCGAAAAGCATTGACCATGTAAAGTATGGGATTTAGCAAAGACACTTTTTGCCAAAAGGGTGGCAGCATGCTAATGGAATAAAACACCCCACCCAAATAGGTCAGTGGTGTAAGTATAAACGTGGGGACTAGCATCACATCATCAAATTTTTTAGCAAAAAGAGCGTTTAAAAAACCTGCGAGTGAAAATAATATTGCCGATAATATAGCAACTGTTATCATAAGCTCGATATGAGCAACATGTAGGTGCGTAAAGCAAAGCGCAATAAAAGTCACAATAATACCAACCAATAACCCTCTAGCAACACCGCCAGCGACAAATCCAAGCAACATCAGTACATGGGGTAGGGGAGAAATAATGATTTCTTCAATACTTCGTTGAAACTTAAGTCCAAAGAAAGAGCTAGATACATTACTATAGGCACTGGTAATAATAGCCATCATCACCAGACCAGGTACAATGTACTGCATATAAGTGATACCATCAATGAGACCAACACGTTGTCCAATTAAATGGCCAAAGATCACAAAATAAAGTGTTGTGGTGATAGCAGATGGTAATAAGGTTTGTGACCAAATTCGCAAAAAGCGTACAGTTTCTTTATTGAGAATAGTGCTAAAGCCCACCCATTGCGTTGATAACATCAGTTTTTTGGTTTGTTCAATCATATTACATCCGCCATATACCATAGGTTGATTCGGGTATGGGTGCATTTAAACATGCGCTGATAGCAAGTCCCAAGACCATACGTGTGTCCTTGGGATCGATAACCCCATCATCCCAAAGGCGTGCACTTGCATAATAAGCACTGTTTTTACATTGGTATTCTTGTAAGATAGGTTCTTTCAGTGCTTGTTCTTCTTCTGGTGTCCAAGACTCACCGGCACGTGTCCGTTTTTCTTTTGCGACTTCAGCCAATACACTTGCCGCTTGCTCACCGCCCATCACGCCGATTTTTGCTTGTGGCCACATCCAAACAAAGCGCGGATCAAAGGCACGACCGCACATGCCATAATTACCTGCACCGTAGCTACTGCCAATAATCACTGTTAGTTTAGGTACGCTCACACAGCTTACGGCATTTACCATTTTTGCACCATGTTTCGCGATGCCGCCGGCTTCATATTTACTACCAACCATAAACCCAGTAATATTTTGCAAAAAGATAAGTGGTATTTTTCGCTGCCCACAAAGCTCGATAAAATTAGCTCCTTTTTGTGCGGACTCAGAGAATAAAATACCTTGATTGGCAACGATGCCAACAGGATAACCAAAAATATGTGCGAAACCACAGACGAGTGTTGTGCCAAAATGCATTTTATATTCGGTAAAATCAGAGTCATCGATGATACGCATGATAATTTCTCTGACATCAAGGGGTTTTCTCGGATCTGTTGGAATAATACCATATAATTCATCAGCGCTATATCGTGGTGGTTTTACTTCAATGGTAGGAAAAGGCAGGCTTTTATCGCGATTGAGATGTGACACTAATTCTCTTGCAATCGCGAGTGCATGTGTATCATCATCCGCATAGTAATCAGAGACACCCGATTGTTTGCAATGTACGTCAGCGCCACCTAAGGCCTCTGCACTGACAATTTCACCTGTTGCAGCTTTCACAAGCGGCGGTCCTGCTAAAAAGATGGTGGCTTGATTTTTTACCATAATGGACTCATCAGCCATGGCGGGAATATAAGCACCACCGGCAGTACATGAGCCCATGACGACGGCTAACTGTGGAATCCCTGCACGCGACATTTGGGCTTGGTGGTAAAAAATGCGTCCAAAATGATCCCTATCAGGGAAAACTTCATCTTGTTTGGGTAAAAATGCACCACCAGAATCTACCAAATAAATGCAAGGTAGGCGATTTTCAAAAGCAATTGTCTGAGCACGTAAATGTTTTTTGACAGTCAGAGGGTAGTAAGTGCCACCTTTGACTGTGGCGTCATTGGCAATGATCATACATTCTTGCCCAGCAATCAAACCAATACCCGTGATAAGGCCAGCCGCAGGCACCTCATCTTCATACACTTCATAGGCGGCAAGCGGGCTTAATTCAAGGAAAGGACTGCCGATATCTAGTAATGCTGCAACCCGTTCTCTTGGCAACAATTTGCCGCGCGATTGATGACGCTCGGATGCTTTAGGGCCGCCGCCTTCCGCTATTTTAGCAATACGGATTTTCAGTATATCGGCTAACTGACGATGGGTTTCGTCATTGCGTTGGAACTCTTCAGTCTGGGTATTGACCATACTCGTCATGATAGCCATCAAAGTTCTCCTAGATTAACTCAATGGCCATCGCAACAGCCTCACCGCCACCAATGCAAAGGCTGGCAACACCGCGTTTTAGTTTTTGGTGCTGCAAAGCGTTGATAAGCGTAACAAGAATACGAGCACCCGATGCGCCTATCGGGTGCCCGAGGGCGCAAGCGCCGCCAAAGATATTCACTTGATCACGTGACAGGCCCAGCTCTTTGGTGGCAGCTAGGGCAACCACGGCAAAAGCTTCATTGATTTCATACAAGTCAACATCGCGGCTATCCCATTGAATTTGGTTTAGCAATTGTTGCATGGCGCCTACAGGTGCTGTGGTAAACCAAGCAGGTTCTTGGGCAAAGGTTGAGTGGCCGACGACGCGTGCAAGCGGTTTTAATCCTTGGGCTTTAGCATACTCAGCCGTTGTGATAATGACGGCAGCAGCGCCATCAGAAATAGAACTGGCATTTGCAGGGGTGACTGTGCCATCTGCTTTAAATGCAGGTTTTAATTGGCGAATTTTATCAAGTTTTGCTTTTAGTGGGAGCTCATCCTGAGAAATAACGGTTTCGCCTAATTTACTTGTTATTGTAATAGGAGTGATTTCTGGCATAAAAGCACCACGACGAAGTGCATCTTGCGCACGCTCAAGCGATGCAATGGCATAATCATCTTGCGTTTCTCTATCAAAATGAAACGCATCCGCACAATATTCTGCAAACACGCCCATCAGCTTGCCGGTGTCATAAGCATCTTCCAAACCATCTAGAAACATATGATCGAGTAATTCACCGTGGCCAAGCCGATAACCCGCTCTCGCTTTTTTAAGAAGATAAGGCGCTTGGCTCATGCTTTCCATGCCGCCAGCTGCAAAAATGTGGCCTGTGCCCGCTTTGAGTAAGTCGTGTGCCAACATAATGGCTTTCAGGCCTGAACCACACATTTTATTGATGGTCGTTGCACCAACACTTACTGGACAAGCTGCTGCAATAGCTGCTTGGCGTGCCGGGGCTTGGCCTTGACCAGCACTCAAGACATTACCCATAAAAACTTCTTGCAGAGTATTGGCGTCAACATTCGCTTGTGTGAGTGCTGCACGAATAGCAGCTGCACCAAGCGCTGAGGCAGTCAGGGTACTTAGATCACCAAGTAGACCACCGATGGGGGTGCGCTTTGCGCCGACAATCACGATATCATGGGACATAGGTTTTCTCCTGGTATAAGAAGGGCTGTGGGGCCGTTTGAATTAAAGGGTTTCTTGAAACCATTCACGACCAATCAACATACGGCGCACTTCGGAAGTGCCTGCACCAATTTCATAGAGTTTGGCATCGCGAAGTAAGCGTCCTGTTGGGTATTCGTTAACATAGCCATTGCCGCCTAAGCATTGAATGGCAGATAAGGCCATTTGTGTGGCTTGCTCAGCGGTGAACAAGATGACGCCAGCAGCATCCTTACGTGTTGTTTCACGACGATCGCAAGCACTGGCAACAGCATAAAGGTAGGCTCTCGATGCGTTTAAGGTTGTGTACATGTCAGCCAGTCGCCCTTGAATGAGTTGAAACTCACCGATGGGTTTACCAAATTGTTGACGTTCATGTACGTAGGGTAGTACAACATCAACACAGGCTTGCATAAGGCCAACAGGACCTGCCGCGAGGATGACGCGTTCATAATCTAAACCACGCATGAGCACTTTGACGCCTTGGTTTATCTCACCCATCAGGTTTTCTGCAGGTACAAAGCAATCCTCAAAGATAAGTTCACAGGTGCTGGAGCCACGCATACCCAACTTATCAAGTTTTTGTGCAGTTTTAAAACCAGTCATGCCTTTCTCAATGAGAAACGTACTAATGCCTTTGCTGCCAGCGGTTGGATCGGTTTTTGCATACACAACAAGAACATCTGCATCTGGGCCATTGGTTATCCACATTTTGGTGCCATTGAGGAGATAGCCGCCATCGACAGTTTTGGCATCAAGGCACATGTTCGTGACATCTGAACCCGCATTAGCCTCACTCATTGCCAAAGCCCCGACATGTTCACCACTTATCAATTTAGGCAAATAGCGCTGTTTTTGCTCGGCATTAGCATTTAAACTGATTTGATTAATACACAAATTAGAATGCGCGCCATAGCTTAAGCCAACAGCGCCGCTTGCGCGTGAGATTTCTTCCATCACAATGGCGTGCGCAAGATAACCAAGACCAATGCCACCATCGGCTTCAGACACCGTCATGCCATGAAGACCAAGCTCACCCATGAGTGGCCATAAATCGCGAGGAAATGCGTTATCGCGATCAATGTCGTGAGCTCTTGGGGCGATATGTGATGCTGCAAAAGCGCGAACGGTGTCGCGTAGCAGTTCAAGGGTATGGTCATGGCCAAATTGAAGCGTTGTATACATCTAAAGGGATCCTAGTGAGGATAAGTAAAGTTCACGAAAATGCTGTGGGTATATTGTAGAACAGGATGCTTGGGTGTCGCAACCGACTTGTGTCATAATAGTGAGAGCGATTGAGTTTGAAATGGAGTGAATGCATATGATCGATTTGATGTGGGGTTGGGGCCATTCACTCAAAGATTATCTGCTTATGTTTGATCTGCGCGAGCCTGATTTGCAGCAGCCCTTGTTAGACGTGGCGTCTGGATGCTCAAGCCTTAATGCAGAATTGACCCATCGAGGTTACCATGTGACCAGCGTCGACCCGCTCTATGATGTGTCACCTGATATGATAGCCACAGCAGTTGGTGTCATGCAGACTCAATTTGAACAACGTCTGCTTCAGTATGTCGATAAGTTTCAATGGACGCGGATCAATGGCCCAGAAGACTTATTGGTGAATCAACGCGATATCGCCGATGTTTTTATCCGCGATTACCCTCAAGGTCTTGCACAAGGCCGTTATGTCAATCAGTCTCTACCACACCTTTCTTTTGCTGATTATCAATTTAACATGAGCGTATGTGCTAATTTTATTTTTGATGGCCCGTATCAAGATAGTGTGTTTCAACTTGCTGCCATCAAAGAATTAAGCCGCGTTGCCAAAGAAACCCGCATTTATCCATTGTTAAATGCAGAAGGCGATATTTGCCCACATTTAGGAGAGCTTATTTTAGCTTTGCAGACAGAAAACTATGGTGTGGAAGTCCGTGAAGTGGCGTTTCACCTCCAAAAAGGGGGCAATGCGATGTTAAGAGTGTGGTCTAAGGAGTGCCCACTCGAGGTTACCAAGTCCTGATCTTTGCGTAAAAAATGACTTTCTCTCTTTGCGAGAGAAGATGCTGCGCAGTAGTGGATGAGGGATAAAAAAACCATCGCGTAGCGATGGTAAACGTGGATTGAAAGACGAAGGGTATAGAACATGCAGGGAGGTGCGTGATGTTACATGATTTAAGCCGAAGGGCGTTGCCTCTGGGGTTTACGTATCGTTTCAAATTGTGGCTGTTGCGTCTTATGATGAAGTTACATCTTCGTAAAGCGCAAATCCTTGAAGGTAATCCGGTTAGCGTGATGGGTCTAACGTTTCCTAATCGATGTGGTGTTGCTTGCGGCATTGATAAACATGGTGATTATATCGATGCATTAGCGGTGACTGGCGCCGCGTATTTGGCAATAGGTCCTATTACACCTAAAGCGACGATAGGTAAGATTAAGCCCCGTTTACAACGAGGGCGGCACAAACAGTTGATTTTGAGAAAATATCAGCCGGCATCTAAGGGTATGCAATATTTACGTAAGCAACTCAACAAATCGTATTTTCGCGGTATTTTAGCTCTCACACTCAGCAAACAACCAGAAACACCAGCCATCGACGTCATTCACGATTTTCAACTAGGTATGCAAGAAGTCTATCCGTATGCTAATTTCTTGGTTTTTGATTTTACTTGGATGGATTGGCAGCTGATGCCAGAAGATACATTACGTCTATGGCTCGCTGATTTATTGCTCCAGCTGAAGGTGGAGCAGGGTGTACAAATTACCAGTTACCATCGTTATGTACCGCTTATGGTAAAAATCCGCCCAGATTTACCGGATCCTTTACTCAATTTGGTAGCTAGACTTGTAAAAGATATTCAGTTAGAAGGCGTTGTGTTAGCCGATCATGTTGTTGTTGGGCCCCAAGATCTCGCTGGCGCGCCTACGATCGAAGCAACAAGGCGTGCGATCAGTCTGCTGAGACAGCAACTACCCCAAACAGCAGCCATTATTGCGGAGGGCGGCAATATTGATATCGCGCATGCTAGCTCTAATCTGGCTGCGGGTGCTGATTTAGTCGGTATCTATAGTGGTTGGTTTTTAGAAGGCGAGGCGCTACAGCGGCAGCTGGCTAAGCTTTGACTATAGTGCCATATCTTGTCATTGCTGCGCGATAGCTTTTTTGCGTCTCAACGTTGCGGATTGAAAGATGGGGGGTATATACTTAGGCATATCTTTTTGTTGTTACGATGAGATGAGATCGGTAAAGGTGGCTATGGCTTCTTGTTGAATGATGAAGTCTGAGTCGTAACTGTATGTTTTAAGGAAACATCATGAGCACAAACAACGTTAGCATAGATATTGATGGTACGTCAGTGGATTTACCCGTTCGTCATCCAAGCCTTGGTCAAGATACAGTTGATGCAGCGCCTCTAGCCAAGCATGCGTTATTTACCTTTGATCCAGGATTTACTGCGACAGCCGCTTGCGAATCGAAAATTACGTTTATCGATGGTGATAACGGTATTTTATTACATCGTGGTTATCCTATCGAGCAATTAGCTGCTAAATCGGATTATTTAGAAGTTTGTTATTTGCTGCTTAATGGTGAATTGCCTACAAAATCTGAGCGAGATGCTTTCGTCGGCAGTATCACGAGTCATACCATGGTGCATGAACAAATTCGCAGTTTCTTTAATGGTTTTCGTCGCGATGCCCATCCTATGGCTATTATGATGGGTGTTGTTGGTGCGCTGTCCGCGTTTTATCATGATTCACTTAACATCAATGACCCAGAAGACCGTCGTATTTCAGCCCATCGCTTGATTGCCAAAATGCCAACCTTGGCAGCTATGTGTTACAAATATTCATTGGGTCAGCCCATGCTGTATCCGCGTAATGATTTGAGCTACGCTGAAGACTTTTTGCGTATGATGTTCAGCGTGCCTTCTGAAGATTGGCAAGTGAATCCGGTGCTGGCGCGCGCCATGGATAGAATTTTTATTTTGCATGCCGATCATGAACAAAATGCTTCGACGTCAACCGTACGCTTAGCAGGTTCCACAGGCGCCAATCCGTTTGCGTGTATCGCAGCGGGTATCGCGGCTTTATGGGGACCGGCGCATGGTGGTGCTAATGAAGCTGCGCTTAACATGCTTTACGATATTGGTGATGTCAGCAATGTGCCTAAATACATTGCTAAAGCGAAAGATAAAGATGATCCGTTTAGACTCATGGGCTTTGGCCATCGGGTTTATAAAAATTATGACCCGCGCGCCAAAGTGATGCGTGACACTTGTCACGAAGTGCTCGACACGGTTGGTCTACGGGATAGTAAAGTCTTTAAATTAGCCATGGAGCTTGAGCGTATTGCTTTAGAAGATGATTATTTTGTGAGTAGAAAACTCTATCCTAATGTCGATTTTTATTCCGGTATCACCTTAAGTGCATTAGGTATTCCTGCAAATATGTTTACTGTTATTTTTGCACTTGCAAGAACCGTTGGTTGGATTTCTCAATGGTGTGAAATGGTGAGCGAACCTGGTTTTAAAATCGGTCGCCCACGTCAGCTTTACACTGGCTACACTGAGCGCGCTTACGTGCCTATCGATAAGCGTTAGATCCGACCCTTGTGGCGTGTACAGCCATGTACACGCCTTCATCATCGCGATGCTATGCGATTAACCCCTCATTTATCCCTTCTGTTGTCTTCTTCCAAGTTAGGAGAATGGCGTTTTTTGCATGTTAAGTGAGTGAAACTAAAAGCACACATCTTGCATACTTAAGGTATAGGCAAACTTGAAAAAAACATGTACAATGTCAACAGTTCTTGTACAGATTTAGGGATCCATACCTATTCAATTTGAAAGTATTGGGTTTATATACGAGAAGTTTCGGTTGTCGGTGCGACCACAAGAGTTGCTTCTATAATCATGACTCCGCGTATCTAAGGTTCAATGTTTTGAAAGATGAAGCTTGTCAGTCCTATGTATTTGTCACATGAGCGACCTAAAACAACGAATAATAAAGGGGAAACATCATGTTTCAATTTGATAGTGATGAAGAGCAACAAGAACAACAGGCTGTCTTTCCAGACGCAGATAATAATACCGAACTGTCACCAAAAGAAACAGTATCACCATCCTCATCCCAAAGTTGCTTATCGCCAAGCTCAGATTTATCGTCACCATCGTCGAGCAGCTTATCATCAAGTCCAGATTCATCCTCACCATCGTCGAGCAGCTCATCATCAAGCCCAGACTCATCTCCGAGCCGCGGTTTGTCTAGTGCCCCATTACCAGTCGGCATAACAATACAGCGTTCTGGACATCCGGCGAAGTCCGCTCTGTCATCAAGTCTGTCATCAAGCTGGCAAGGTACGCCAGGTCGAGACCCAGGTAGTCTTCGTAGGATGGTAAATGGACACGAAGAAGTACATCAAAAGCGGACACGTGCGTTAGAGCTATTTAAATCGTTGAGAGCGCTTTGCGATGCGCTAGCAGCGGCTGCAACAAATTTACCTTTGCAGATAGTTAAAGTGCATGATGATTTAGCCGGGGCAGATGTCACGGAAGCGCTATGGACGAGATTAGCACAGAATCCTCAAAATGCTATAGCGATAGAGGCTTTGATAGCGGCGGTGTCAAAGAGTGAAGTCTTGCTGAGAAAGGAAGGACAGCAAATAGCCGAACAAGAGGAAGATATGATGATTGCCTTATGGCGTCGTTTGTTGCGTGATACGTTTGCCATTTACAATCATCTAAAAAAAGAAGAGAACCAAGTACGAGCTGCTGCGGGTGCGGATGCGCACCAAAAGCAAGCGCCACCGCCTAAATCAGAAACCTTTTTACAAAACCGTTTAGAAGCACTAATACCCACCTTAATAAGGCTGAAAGATTTACTCAACAGATTCGCAGGAGATGAGGCATCTCAGATCGAATATCAAAGCTTAATTGATTTTCTTCAGGGTACCGGGACTGCCTTAAATTTAAATGAATGCGGTCTTGAGACAGAGGATATGCAAGCCATTGCGTTTGTGTTGGTGGGTGATACTAAGCTTTCAGTCCTTTCGGTGGCGCATAATCCAAGCGCTTCTGTGGGGGCTCTTATTCGAGCGCTACAGGATGCACCTGTATTATCTTTGAACCAGCGCGATCTTGCCAGTATCAAAACAATCCTCAATGTTGCACTAATAGATAATCCAGCGGCTTCGGGGAGTTTTCTCATCCAAGTGCTAGAGAATGTAGTCACGCTATCATTGACTCCCAAAGAGCTTGTTATGATAAGAGCAGTTTTCAATGCTACACTAACGCAAAATCCATATGCTCTTGTGGAGGATCTTATCCAACCGCTACAGGATGCGCAGGATGCACAGGATGTACCTGCGTTATTATTGGCCCAAAGCGATCTTACCAGTATAAAAATGATTCTCAAGGCCACACGGGCCAATAATCCAGCCGCTTCTGTGGATCTTCTCATTCAGGCACTAGAAGATGTAACTGCGCTATCATTGGCTCAAATAGATATCGCTGTAAAAAAAATCTTTGATGCCACATTAGCGCATAATCCGGATGCTTCTGTGGAGACGCTTACCCAAGCGCTACAGGAGGTGTCTGCGTTATCATTGACCCAAATCGATCTCACTGGTGTAGGAAAAATTTTCACTACTAAACTTAGCAATCTAGTCGAATACCTTGGACGAGCGGTGCCCCACGTAGAAGCTTTAGGACTGAGTGAGTCTTTACATGCTGAGTTTAAGGAGAAATGGCAACGCAAAAATTTCAGTAGGCCCATTGTGCAACTACCAAGTGCTACGCATCAAGCGCTTGATTTATCGACCGCATCGCCCACAATATCGAGTAGCAGTAGCAGTAGCAGTAGCAGTAGCAGTAGCAGTAGCAGTAGCAGTAGCAGCTCAGCACGGCCATTGGTCTTGATGGCTAGCCAACCACGGGCATTAAGTACTCAGCCGTCGAGTAGTAGTCGTGATTCGCTCTCTTCTTCTTCTCCAGATGTGGCGCCATGCTCAAGCTCGAGTAGCAGTAGTAGTGATTCTAGCTCGGTGAGTGGTATCCCTTCTTATCAGGATGTGCCTGACATGGCGCGTACGTTAACAACAAGTTTACGTACTTTATATTGCACATTAGGTGAAGCTATCTCTGAAGGTTTTTTTCCTGTAAGTGCTTGGCGATGGGATGATACACAAGTGTCGTATGGCCGTGTCAAGTATCATGTACCTGACGGTATTGCGTCCATTTTTAATCGTCTCGGGGGTGTAAAGGATGAAAATGCTCAAGAAACGCTGAGATGGCTCGATGCTCTTATCTCGGATAAATATGATGCTTGGTTCACTATAGGTCGGGATACTCGCACTGTCTGGCTTTATCATGCATTATATCGTATTTTCAGTGTTGCTAAGCAGCTTTCGGGTGAGTCTCAGGTAAGGTTTATGAAGCTTCAACTTCAGAGCTTACTTCCTAACTTATGCGCTTTGTATGCGCTGAGTGATCGGTTGATAAAAGCAGGACGTTCAGACAAACAAGAAGCGTTGGATCAGTTTATGCGCCGAGACTCAAGCGCTGTCGAATTAGATCTCAGTTTGTGCCAGTTAACAGCGACGGAAGCGACGGCGATTGCTTATGCTTTGCCAGGCAGTGCTATCAAAGACTTAGTGTTGGGTGGTAATGAACAGATGGATGAGTATGCGCTGATAGCACTTGCCGAAGCCTTACCGTTGGCGCCAGCGTTACGACTTCTTAATTTGATAGATGTTCCTTTAGTAGGGAATAGTCAACAGGCCTTAGAGCAAGGTTTGCGGCAAAGCCAAGTTAAAATTATCCAACCTAGCGCGGCATTTCCGAGTCTAGAAAGCGAGCTAGCAAAGAAAACTACGTCCACCAAGCTGTCGTCTCCGGGCGGCCCATCGTTGTTTGACCTAAAGCCAAACCCCGCTACCAAGGATGCCAAGGCGCCAGAGAGCGACTTTTTCTTTGATGCATCATGGAGTAGGAACTAGTACGGGATTTTTGGGTTTTAGATCTGTCTGTCTCATGGCGTCGGTATCGGCGCCATGAGGTTTAATGTGTGGTAGGTGAAGCAGGATGAATCACTGTGGCAGTTGGGGGTGCATAGCCTAGTTGGGTAAACAGTGCATGGCACGGTTCGAGTTCCCACAGGCTATAAGCATCCATGACAGAGATGCTAGGCTTTAGCCAAGGGTGCTGACGACAGGCAATAAGCACTGTCATCAGCGTCACAAACTCACGGGCAATGGTTTCATAAAATTCCGACAAGGCTTGTTGCGTTGCTGAGGCTAATTGTTGGTAAGCCGAACGTCCCAAATCAGTCCAATAACGCACGTTCACCAACCGTTTTTCAGCGCGTGCCGGGAAAAGCCCCGCAAATAATAAACACTTTTCAGCCACCTCGAGCATGGCAAAACGTCTTGCGGCGCCATTGAGCTCAGCGGCATGCAGGTAGTCTTCGGCTAAGACAGCACCAGCAATATCGGGTTGTTTATTAAAGCGCAGCAGTAGCGACGAGAGATATTGCTCTAGCAGATCAGGCAGCGCTAGTTTGGCCTGTGCTTCTGCAAGTTGTATTAAAGTCAGCCATTGCGATTGATGACTGTCGTAAACCCATGTGCTCATATCGAAGACCCCTTATCACAGTTTCATGCATCTGCAATCACGCTTGTCCGTTCCACTAAAAATCAAGAACGCTTTCTATCACTATAGGTTATTTTGGAAACTTTGTGAGCAATTAAAAGCGGTGACGACAATATTTTTATACGATGCTTAGGTATTCGATACGGATGGTACAACGCGGCATTAAAAAATAATATATATGTGTGAATTGAACGATGCCCCGTTTTCTTAAATGGTAGGCACCATGCGGTACCAAAACCTAGATGTCGCGAACAAGTCGCGGTACGTCGTCGATAGTTTAGTTTGACTTCAGATCACATAGACATCTAAAAGACCCGTGAGTATTGACAGGAGTTAGTCATGTATTTAAGGATTCAGCCCAAACCGGCATTAAATCAGCGATTTTATGCCATCCCTGCTTTGCTGACAATCGAACTTTCAGGCATGATCGAAAGCTTGGCTAAGGATACGTCAGTTACAGAAAGTGATTTGGCTCACGATGTTTGTGACATTGATGGCAACATAGCACCCAAAGCTTTGGCAGCCTTGATCATCGTGTCAACTTTTGCGAAACAGCCTATGTTAATTCGTATTCACGGCGTCTTGGAAGCAAGGGCAGCGCTATGGCAAATTCAGCATTTACTGGCAAACTCAGGTATTTGTGTTGAAACAGATGATGCTTTAAGTCTTATTCGTGTATATCCAGGCACGTACCAGGCACAAGCTTATCAGCCTATGGGTGATGAGGAAACGATATTACCTTTTATTGCCTTACGTGCGCTGCATGCAGGGCACTATGACATAGCGCATGTTTTGTTGTCAGATGGCTTTTTAACAGGCGATCTGCTCTCACCTTATCAAATGATGGGGCTCGACTTTCAATATGATGTTAAAAATCGCGAGATAAGCATAGCCAATCCCCATGCCATGATACTTGGGCATTATCAATTTCAGGCGACTCATAACCTGCCGTTTGTATCAACACTCATTGCGGTAAGTGCATGTATTCGGGGTCATGTGCGGATAACACATCTTAATCGTTTGAACAAAGCTTCGCAAAACACCTTGATGTGTCTTTTTACGGTGTTACAACAGCTAGGGGTTCGGATAACGATAACAAAACGCGCAGAAGGCATGGATAGCTTGGATATGATAGGTGCTGCAAGCTACCAAGGTGGTCTCGTCTTCGATGGTATCGATGAACCTTGGGTGCTACAAGCGCTTCTTCTTGTGAGTACGAGGTGCAAGCAAGCTAATTATGTCGCGGGTCGTTATTTAACGGAAAGCGCCTATGCTTGGCATATCACCGGGATGGAAACAGCGGGCGTCGTGTGCGATTGGGTGCCCTGTGTGGAACAATTACAACCCTATTGGTTGGCCGTATAGCAAATTATTTCATATCACATGATAAAATAATTTATAAAGTACTTATTTGTCATATCGCTTCATGGTACGATAGATATAGGTGATGTTATCTTTAACACGAAGTAACTTCGAAATGCACAGATGCTTAATCTGTAAGAGTGACCGCAAAGGGCGTACTTCTATAACCATGACGCCGCGCATCTGAAAGCAGGTGTTTTGAAAGACGACGGGTATATACCCAAGTAAATAAGGGAACATAATGTTGCAATATCAATCAAAGCCTTTATCATCTGGCCTACACGGTGAAATACAGGTGCCAGGCGACAAGTCTATATCGCATCGTGCGGTCATGTTAAGTGCACTTGCCGATGGCGTTTCTCATCTGCAAGGTTTGCTGCTGGGCGAGGATAATCGACATACCATGCAGGCTTTGCAAGCCTTAGGCGTATCTATACGTGCGAGCCATTCGTCTTTGACCCATTGGATCATTGACGGGGTGGGACTTCATGGGTTGAAAGCGGCCTCGCAGTCGCTTGATTTTGGTAATTCGGGCACTGGGATGCGTCTCATGGCAGGCCTTTTATCAGGCCAGCGTTTTACCTCAACCCTTGTGGGAGATGTGTCGTTAAGCAAAAGGCCCATGAAACGGATCATTGAGCCGCTGACACAGATGGGTGCCAATATCAAAGGAACCACTGCTGATACAGCGCCGCTTGCCATTGAGCCAGCTACGTTGCAAGGCATTCACTATGCAAGCCCTGTTAGCAGCGCGCAAGTTAAATCATGTCTCTTACTGGCCGGCCTTTATGCGGATGGTAATACCACCATCACAGAGCCAACCCTGAGCCGCGATCACAGTGAGCGTATGTTAATTCAGATGGGGGTGGCGCTTGTCTGCCATGATAGTAGTGTTACCTTAACGCCACCAACAGCCTTAGCGCCATTAGATTTACATGTACCAGGTGATTTTTCTTCAGCAGCCTTTTTTATGGTTGCGGCATGTCTTGTACCAGGCTCACAGATTCAAATCAAACATGTGGGTATCAATCCAAGCAGATTGGGTCTTATTCACATTTTGCGTTTGATGGGGGCTCGCATTGACATAACAGAAACAACAGTTGCCGGTGCGCTTGAGCCTACGGCAACCATAACAGTCGCTTCAGCCAAACTCAAAGGTATCACCATTCCCAGTGAATTTGTGGCCAGCGCCATTGATGAGTTTCCGATTATTTTTGTTGCCGCAGCCATGTCAGAAGGGGTGACATCAGTTACGGGGGTGAAAGAGCTCACGGTGAAAGAAAGCAATCGGCTCGCGACAATGGCAGAGGCATTAACAAGCTTAGGGATTGCATGCCAATGGACCGATGACGCAATGCAGATTCAAGGTGGCGTGTTTCGGGGCGGTACGATCGATGCGAAAGGGGATCATCGTATCGCTATGGCATTACTGGTTGCAGGCAGTGTGGCTTTGGCACCGATTGTGGTGACAGATTGCGACAATATTGCAACATCGTTCCCCAATTTTATTGATTTAGCGGGTCAACTTGGTTTGGTGCTGATATCAAACACGGATTAGGAGCAGAGGATGACAACATTACGCTTTGCGGTTGATTGGGCCATGGCGGCCAGCACTGCGTTTAAGCAATGCTGTGAACCAGGATTAAGTGCGTTAGGTGCGGATTTTTTTCATTTTGTACGTGTCGATGAACGGGGCAAGCGCGCAATGTTATGTACGCATCCGCTTTGGCTCGATCATTGCGTTGAGCATGACTTATTGCAGACGCCGCTTGTGACAATGCTGAATGAACAATTACCTACGGGTGAGTATACATGGCTTGAGTTTGATCAAAACGATCCTATTTTGCAGCATGGCCGAGACTATTTGGGATTGAAAACGGGTTTGAGCATCATTATTCGGCAAGCCCACGTGAGCTATGGTTATCACTTCGGTGATACCTTAGGGCATCAGACGCTGAATCCTTGGTGCCAACAACAATGGCATACACTTTATCGCTTCATCTTAATGTTTCACGATAAAGCAGAAAGTCTGTTGCAACAGGCATATCTCCACGCCTGGCAAATGGATACAGCCATTGTTGTGCAGCCACAACCCTTATTAACTGATCCTCAGTTACCCCAGCATGCAAGTATCACAAGCGACTTGCACTATGACCGTTGGATGTTGCCGTGGCAAGACAGTGCACTGCAATTGAGTAGTCGCGAGATGGAGTGTTTAGCAGGACTGATGCAAGGATTGACCGCCAAGCAAATAGCTAAGCGTTTAGGTATTTCTTATCGTACGGTGCAAACGCATTGGGAGCGTATTCGTATGAAAGTAGGTACCCGAAGCTGCCATGATTTAGTGGCGGTTATGCGTCGCAGTGGTCTTAGTAATTTAATTGCACAGAGTTTTACGCAAAGATGATCTTCTCGTGTATTTGTGCGATGATATACCCGTGATCGTTCAAAATAGAGAGCTGTCGTTTTTCAACATGCGAGTTTTTGGTTTGCCCATGTAAGTATAAAAATGCGCTTCTTCCCTTGCAGGAGAAGGTAACCAAAGGCCAAATGCAGCGTGATGACAGGTATGCATTTTGAAAGAACTCGGGTATATACTCAAGGCATTCCAAGCGTGAAGGATAAAAGCATACTATGCTATTTGCTACCTGGTTTATCACATGTTTAGGTTATTTAAGTCTTACGGGTTATTTATTTCAGTGTTATAAGCGCTCAAAGCCGCTTGCCCCCGGTTTGGCAACATGTTTAGCCATCATCGTCATTATTGCGCAATCGTATCTGTTGCATCGCTGGATTGATGTTATCGATTTGCAAAATCTTTCAGTTATCAATATGGCCAACGCGGTTGTTTGGCTAAGCTTAGTACTGATTACGCTTGTTAATCTCTGGCAGCCAGTTTTTAGCCTATTGTTGGTTATTGCACCGATGGGTTTTATTTTTACTTTACTTGGTTGGTTTGACGATGGCTTGCTCTTAGTGAATACCGCGGCCAATCCAGTATTGTTTTGGCATGTTGTTCTTGCCATTTTCACTATTGCATCTGTGGTCGCTGCGAGCCTGCAAGCCTTATTTATGTATGTGCATCATCTTATTTTGAAAGGAAAAAAGCATATCCGTTGGCTCAGTTTTTTTCCACCCCTGGAGGTACAGGCTAAGCTTTTATTAGCCTTTATTATTTTAAGCTTATTGCTGCTGACGCTCATGCTGATAAATGGTGGTTTGCTCATTTGGTTTGATCCACCTACACTTGATTATCTAAAGCCTAAGCTTATTTTAACCACATTGGCGTGGTTACTTTTTGGTTTTTTACTGTTTATGGGTTGGTTTCGACCATGGCAAAGTTTGCGTCTGGTGCCGGGTACTTTGCTTGGATTAGTGATAGTATTATTAGCTTATGCAGGTTGGTGGACTTTATCACATGCATAGCTTGTACCCATGACACTTGAAAGATGTGAATTTTTTGATTTCATTCACGCAAGTAAAAAAAATGTCTTTCTCTCCTTGCGGGAGAAGCTGCCGCGAAGCGGCGGATGAAGGGTGATAAAACCATCGCATAGCGATGACAAATGTAACAGTGAGGTTTCGTCTTGTACAGTATTTCAAATACATCGTTGCTTATTATTTTAGCGGTTCTTATTTTAATATCGGCATTTTTTTCGGGCTCTGAAACCGCTATCATGGCAGCTAATCGCTATCGGCTCCGCCACCTTGCAAGAGCAGGTAATAAGGCAGCAATACGGGTTCATCAGTTATTACAACGCCCGGATAAGTTATTAGCCGTCGTATTAATTGGTAATACCTTGGCTAACGTATTCGCCTCGGCTATTACGACTATTCTTGCTGTGCGCATGTTTGGTGATGTCGGCCTTGTGGTTGCAACATTAGTTTTGACCCTAGTGATTTTGATTGTGTCAGAAATTGCGCCTAAAACCATTGCTGCTTTGCATTCGCAATGGGTTGCTTTGCGTGTATCTTGGGTGATAATGCTGTTGCTTAAGCTGTTTTATCCTGTTATCTGGTTAGCTAACAGCATGGTTAGTGGGATTTTGCGACTGCTAAGGGTTAACGCGGATGGTAGTGCACAAGATAGACTTAGCATGGAAGAACTTCGCTCTGTTGTATTAGAATCAAGTGGCCACATTTCCTCGCAGCATCAAGAGATGCTATTGCGTATCATTGAGATGGAACAGATCACGGTTG
Organism: uncultured Legionellales bacterium; assembly: GCA_945957175.1. GTDB lineage: Bacteria > Pseudomonadota > Gammaproteobacteria > UBA1113 > UBA1113 > CAMFJL01. The sequence goes on along the minus strand of CAMFJL010000004.1, from coordinate 68,681 downwards.
ACGATATCATGATTCCACGAAATGAGATTGTCAGTATTGATATGGAAGATGATTGGTCGTCGATTCTGAATCAACTGATGAGTAGTCGTCATACACAAATTCCCTTATATCGCGATGATATCGATAATATCATCGGTATTTTACATTTGCGTGAAGCACTTAAATTACACGCGGCAAATCAACTGAATAAAGAAACGTGCACTGCATTAGCAAAAGAGGTGTATTTTATTCCAGAGAGCACACCTTTACATACGCAGTTACTCAACTTTCGACGCGAACAATGCAGTTTAGGTCTAGTTGTCGATGAGTATGGTGATATTCTTGGTTTAATTACGATTGAAGATATTTTAGAAGAAGTTGTTGGTGAATTTACAGCGGAAGAACCTAGTGTAAGTAAGCTGGTTCAGCTCAATCCAGATGGTAGTTATATCGTCGATGGCTCAGTGAATATTCGAGAGTTAAATCGTTTATTACACTGGCATTTGCCTGTCGATGGTCCGAGGACACTGAGTGGTTTAGTGATAGAATATTTTGAAGAAATACCGCCTGCGCCTGTTTGCGTACATATGGGTGATTATCATATCGAAATTATCAAGGTGCAGGATAATATGGTGAAAACAGTACATGTATTTCCACCCACAACGAAAAGATAGCACCGGGCGCTTTATGGCGATATTGTTTTAAGTGACATGGTGATGATCAAACGCGATATGAAAAAAACAGCCTAATAACAGTGTGAATAACGATTATTTTTAAAATACGATACAGGTATATAAAATGTCACACGCTCTGATTCTTAAGGTTATGCTGCAACCCCAAGCCAGTTGTGATGAAATTGTCGGTATGCACGGTGATTATTTGAAGATTAGGATCAAAGCCTTACCGATAGAGGGCCAGGCGAATGCCGCATTAATTAAGCTGTTGGCAAAACATTATGACGTGGCGCCAAGCCAGATTACAATTATTGCGGGCAAACAATCGCGTTATAAAACGGTTGCCATTGATATACACGCATAGCCTTTTTCAAAGTACGCATGTTATCATCGCTACATGATGGTTATAGCCCACATCTAGTCCTTAGGCCAAAATCGTACGTGAGGAGCGGAGGGTAGGGCAAAGCGTTCATCTGGAAACCAAGATATCTTGCCATGTCAAAAGTCCTTGCCTGTCGTTACCTATACATGATATAAGTACGGCCTATTGATTCTATACGCTTTATCCTTCAAAGCCTGGCTTTGTTGCAAGAAGATATCGAGATTAGTCATGTACAGGTGTACATGCCTTTCCAGTATTTCGAAAGGCAACGCAATCACGTTTTGAAAGATGAATAGTATATCAATTCTCAGCTTCAGCATTTTTAGGCACGTAGCTCAGTGGTAGAGCACCACCTTGACATGGTGGTGGTCGGTGGTTCGATCCCACTCGTGCCTACCATAACTTTATTATTCTTTAACACATAAGCTTATTTTAATGTATTTACTTTGTCAATCTTTAGATGATGGCATGCTTGTAGATACAGGCACCACTTGGCATTAGGCCAGATTCTAAATTAAAATTATCATCGTTAAGGTTTCTCTATTTATGTTATGTCGCATCATGCGTTTTTGTAAAAAGTCATGACATCCTCAACTTTTTTGGGGTACTTTCTGGGGTATGTCAGTGTCTCTAAAAGGAGATACCCCAAATTTATGACTCTAATCCGCATGAGCACAGATGGCAGCTATGTATGCATGTTTTACAAGTTGCATAGATATTTAATCACTATCGACGTTAAAAGTAATTTATTCTTGACTTTTTGACATTTTTCTGCAAAAATACCACAATAAATTAAATTTTATGGTGATTATTGTGTTTATCCAATTCAAAGTTAGCAACTTTTTCTCTATTCGAGATACTCAGACGCTGAGTATAGTTGCAGATAATGGCTCTGAGCTAGAACAGAACATGTTTACTACAGAAAATCATGACCAACTTCGTTTGCTTCGTGCTGTCGGCATCTATGGTGCCAATGCGGCAGGAAAAAGTAACATATTAAATGCCTTATCATTCATGCGTTTTTTTATTGTTAACTGGTCTAATAGATCTCAGCCAGGAGAGTCTATCCCTGTCTTTCCGTTTTTATTTGATAATATCAGTTTCTCAAAATCTAGTGAATTTGAAATTAACTTCATTAAAAATCAGATTCGTTATCAATACGGCTTTGCTCTTAATCAAGAGCGCGTACTTGAAGAGTGGTTGTTCGCTTATCCATCCGGAAAACCACAGAAATGGTTCAGTCGTGTATATAATAAAAACAAGTATGACTGGAAGTTTAGTACACGCTTTAAAAAAAATAATCAGGTCACAGAGTTAACTAGAGACAATGTTTTATTTTTGTCTACGGCTGTTAATTTCAATAATGACCAATTAATGCCCGTATTTGAATGGTTCCTTAATGAACACAGACTTATTGACTCACCGAATGATCGCAATTTACCCATTAAAAAAATGATTTCCTTTTTAGAAGATCCTAAGATAAAAGCTCAGATCTTATCTCTGGTTAATAATGCTGATCCAAGCATTTCAGATATTCAAATAGAGGAACGTTCTGATAACTCTGAACCTAATTTTCCTTCCGATATGCCGATGGAAGTCAGAGATTATTTTAAGAAGATATACAAAGAAAAATATAAGATAGTCTTTATTCATTATGGAAAAAAATTAGATCTCATGCATGAGTCAGAAGGGACAAGAAAAATTTTTAGTTTTGTTATTCCATGGATAGAAATGCTAGATGTTGGCGGATTAATCATCGTTGACGAAATGGACAATAGTTTGCATCCACTACTTTCACGTTTTCTTATTGAGCTCATGTGTAATCCTAAAATTAACAAAGCAAATGCACAACTTATTTTTACTACGCATGATACTACCTTATTAGATAATGAGTTATTAAGACGTGATCAAATTTGGTTTGTTGAAAAAGATGAGCACCATGCCACCCATCTATATCCACTTACTGAATTTAGTCCGCGCAAGCAAGAAGCCTTTGGAAAGGCTTATCTTCATGGCCGATATGGAGCAGTGCCCTATATTGGTGAATGGAAGTTTTAATGGGCAGTGATGACTTACACAAAAAGAGAAAAGTACAAACGCAGGCTGACTTACAACGAAAACAACAGTTGAGAGAGCAACATAAACGTATGTTGATTGTCTGTGAAGGAGAGGCAGAAGCAAAATATTTTAAAGCAATATGCGCCCATTATGGTTGGTATAAGCCACATGTTGTTATTCTATGTGCTGGCACAGATCCTTCTAAGTTGCTTGAGCTGGCCCTTGCTAAGTATGGTAATGATAATGATTTTGATGTTATTTTCTGCGTCTTTGATAAAGATACTCATAAACATTATAAGGATACTATTGATAAAATAGGGGAATTGAGAGTGGATAGTAAGGCTCCTATTGATATTCATGCCATCACCTCCGTGCCTTGCTTTGAGTATTGGCTACTTTTGCATTTTGTTGACACCATGAAACCTTATTATCACAAACCAAAAAAATCATTATCGGATCAACTCATTGCAGCTTTGAAGGCTGAAGGTTGTCGTTACCGTAAGGGAGCAGCAGATACATTTGAAATAACAAAAGCACATTTAAATTTAGCAATAGAACGTTCTAAACGTATTTACAAGCAACAACAAAAGGATGGTTTTGACAATCCTTCAACGCGCATTCATGAGCTTGTTGAGTATCTTTTACAATTTAAGTGAGCTTAAATTTTTGATATATGCAATGATGTTATAGGAGAACAATAATGAAGAGCGATTTGATTTTTCAAGAAGGATCAACCTATGGTGTACATAATGGGCAGCTGCTTCAACTTGAGAATAATGCTAAGTTGTATCGATGGTTTGAATATAAAGAATATCGTGATGCATTTATACAGGGTGAGCTTCGTTTTTCTAGTCCATTATGGCTAAGATTAGGCCACGATATGAAAGAGTATCGTTTTAATGATGGCCAGGTACATGCATCTTTTGGAGGAGCATATGCGCTTTGTTTAACAAAAAATAATACTCCAACATTTTGGAAAGAAAGATATAATTGGAAAAAAGCATATGGGGTAAAAATAAATACAGAAAATTTTTTTTACTCTGTAAAAAATAGTTTATTAGATTTTAATTCACCTACTAATACATCGTCTAAAGCATTTGTTGAATTGATGAGAAAAGCTGATTTAATTGAAAAATTAGGATTGCCACCAGACTTCACTCGGCTACATGTCCATTCAAAATTAGATAGTAATAGGATCTTAAATGAGAAAGAGGATTTGTTAAGTATTGCATTTAAGGACCATCATCCCTTATATGATTCTGAGCAATTTAACTCAACTATATCTAGCTTCACAGGATATCCAATTGCTTATTATGAGCCTGAAAAAACCAATGGCCTGGGTCTTTTGGAGAAAGAGGCACTGTGTTTGAAAAAAACTAATTCGTTTACAAACGAGAATGAATATCGTATAAGTCTATCACTTGCACCTGGCAGTAAAGGATTTGACAAAATCATAAAGTTTGTTGTTATCAATTGCAGTCTGAACTCCGAAGCTATAGAAGAAGTTTATGATGATGTCAACTGATGAACAAGCTACTCAAACAATATTTTTATTTATGGATGTTCTGGGTGCTTCAGATATCCTCAAAAATCGCCAAGATAAAGTAACTCTACTTGAAGAGATAGTGGATTCTTTTGCCAATGGTAATAGAGAGCACGACGTAAAATATAAAGATACTGAAGATGGTTATAGAGATATGCTGAATTTTCAGCCTAAAATATCCAGTCATTCAGACTATATTACGGCGTCATATCCCGAAGGTGAAATATATCCCTGTGGTTCGCATACTGAGGCGTTAGTAGTAATGAGTCTTGTAGGTCTTGCGGCACAGATTCATGCTTTTGCTCTTGCCCGGGGGTTCTTAATGCGTGGTGGAATTGCCCGAGGGAAGCAAGGAAAGCGAATTGGTATAGCTCAAGTGCTGGCAGTTGAGTTAGAAAAAAAAGCAAGGTATCCACGTGTTATTATTGCTGAGGATTTAATCAGTATATTTACTAAACATACCCCAAGTGATTTATTACGCATTGATGGTTATGATGGCCAATATTTTATTGACTATCTCAGACATTATCCATCTATGTTTGGAAATGGATTAACTATTAATGCTGAATTTGTAAAAGACCTATTGAAAGTTAGAGAAATCATCGAAAGAGAGCTTTTAAGTATTAGACGTTTATCCCACGTGCGGGGAGTAGAGAATTGGGAATGGGTGGCCAGAAAATTTAACGAAAGTATAGAGCATGCTAGGTCAAGGTTTAAAAGCATACATGCCGAATTACTTCAGATAGAGATGTTTTCTGTATAATATTTGGTCTCCCATAAAAAACAATTAACTCTTTCAAAATGTATTTGACCAATGTAATTATCTGAAGTTGCAGTAGTCAAGGATTCCTTGATTACTGCGGCTGACGGCGGGAGACGATACAAGATTAATCTTTATAATCTAGATGCTGTTCTAACGGTCTTGAGCTAGTCAGGGGCACAGCTGTTGCAAATTTTGCAACAACTCAAAAAGAGAGCGATTGTATAATTGATCTTCTTCTTTAAATAACAACCGTATAGTCTCATATCATTCTACTATAACTGAGGGGATGTGTGATTAAAGAAATAAGGCGAAGCCCAGATAAAAATATCAATGTTACGCAGGAACTTGTAGAAAATCGAACTCTTCGGAAATTCCGAATAGTTCAAAAAAAGCTGAGAGCTTTTGGCGTGGAGGGTATGTGTCTCAAGCAGTGTCAAATCGTCCCACGAAATCTGGGGTATGTTTCTGGGGTATGTGATAAAAGCCCAAGATATAACTTATTGATTTATTGATATTTTTTACTGATAGCCGGTAGCGCTCGTGCCTGACATAACTTTATTATCCTCAAATACATAAGCCATGTTTCATGGTAAATGTAACCCTTATCGTTTAGCGTCACATATGGCTTGAGCCCCGATTTTAAATTATGGTTTCTACCGTTATCTGTTGCTATACCGTTCCATGAATCCCCATAAAAACACATCATTGTGGGGGTAGTTTTGGGGGTACTTTCAGCGTTTTAAAGAGGAGATACCCCCAGATGCCTCACAAATCGTTACGGGGTAAGGCTTTGCGAAGTAATCCGAGTTGTTTCGGGGTCATTACGAATTGATTAAAAACTTGTTGCGCTGCCTGTAGGGGCGACCCTTGTGGTCGCCCGGAAAAGATGTCTTGCATAGTTTTGTTTGTGGCAGCCATATAATCTGTCTTATTAATATCTTTTATGAATAGTCGGTAGCCCAGGGTGAGCAGTAACCACACATACGCATTGAGCAAATAATTTGCATTTTGCTGTTGTTTGTTATACGATATCAGACACAAAAAGGAGAGTTCTTATCATCATATGTGTTGTCATGACAACATTATAGCATATAAAAAAAGCGAGATCAACATATCATGCCGGATCCAGTACCGTTATCTGATAACCCTGAAGCCCTTAAAGCACCTAGCCTAAATCAATTGGCGGTCGCCGGCAGAAGCGTGTTAACACACCTCCAAAGCACACATGGCAGTACGGTCAATGCCAGTATCATCACGCGTGTGTTTCTTCCGCTGGCCAGAGAACAGTTTCCGGATTGTATAGAGATAAAATTAGCCCCTTCATCAGAAGTGACAACACCATCTTCCTCGACACCTTCGTTGAATGAATTGCCGTCTATGATTGAACGTGTTGGCAGGTTTACTGACCCTAACAGCCACATGCAAACTTACCTTGATAATTATTTTATGGAACTTGCTTTAGTCGATGAAGATATCAAGGTATATGTGCGTAATAAATTGCGTGAACCTCTTGACCCTGGCAATGACTATCAAATCGTTGAAACGGAAGAAAAGGGTCAATATTTTAGTACCCGTTGGGAGCTTCCTTTACGTGTGGTCTTGGCTGTAGTCATTGCAACACACGAAGATATATACACTGACAAATGGGATAACGATATTATCGCTATTCAAAACAGTTCGGATAATAAAACGTTGCAAGATAAACGCATAGCTGGACGAGATAAGCGTATCGAAGCCATGCACGAGATTAATCGACGCTTAATGCAAATGGGTTTATGTCATAAAGATGTGACAAACACCTGGTTACAATCAACCATCGGCCACGCCAGTGTGACGCTTGATATGGAAGATCATAACGCCTTGCTCAAATATATTCGCGAATACCTGGTGAATTTACCTATATTACAGCAAGCACTCATTTCTGTGCAAGGTTTTAGAACGGTGTTATTGCCTTGGTTACGCACAGGCATCATGTCAAAGTCTATGCAAGACGCGCTCATATCTAACGATGATAATATCGCCCATCATTTACAAAGTTATGTTAAGGCGCGTTATCTGAGTGAATTAGGGATAGACACGAATAGAAAACACCATAAATGGCATGCTGAAAGAATTGCTACCTATTGCCATCGTAGCGGTCTCATAGATATCGAATGTGATTTTACGCCATGGCTCGCAGAAATGACCCGTTGGTTTGCAAAGAGTGCAACACAAGACGCGCAAGCCAAAGCGAGGTTTCAACAATTAAGCCCATCTATCATCGCATGGCTTGAGACAGATTATGTTCCTACCCCGCTTACACAAGCTACACCTTCTTCTTCGTCAACACCTTCCAGCCCGAGTAGCCATAATGATAATGCTTTACTTAACAGTGAAGCGCAATTTTATTTAATAAGTCGCTTATTCGATACCTGGGATATAGTCGATAAAAATCGACATTTATTTGCAGTAGCTTTCGATAAGTCTGCCTTTCTATTAAATTATTTTTCCCAGCTAAAACAAGAGACTGAACAGCAAGTGCTAATAGAAGGTTTGAAAACGGGCCATGGATGGGAAACCCTGAGAGATAATTTAGAACGTTTTCGTCAAGATTATACAAAAATACGTAAAGCTACTGAAAAAGATTTCATCGAACATTTTTGGGCAAACTGGTATGCCGCCAATACACCTAATGAAAATGAACACTATGACGTAATTGACTGCGCTAAGTTAGCCTACACGCTCGCAGAGCTTAAGTACCGCGACGAGGGGTATCAGTTTGTGCTTGGATTACCTTCAAATGATGCCATAGAGCGTGGGAAAATATACTTTGAAGCAACACAAAATGGTCAAGTTACCTATAAAGTTATTGCTCCTGATAGTCAGATTGTAACAGCAACACTCGATATTCATATGAAACGCCCCTGGTTGCCACACGAGTTACTTGCCATGAAATACAGTATCTTAACGGAAACCAGTAAACGCAATCATACGCAAATAAAATCAGATGAATCGCGCGTGATTGAATTAAGTCCGACACAACTAGATGGTATATTGATCCAAATCCAGAAAGCACACGCAATCATCACTGACGCATCTGCATCAACACAACAGCCCCAAGACGACGTTATCACCTTAGATGTATATCAAGTCAATCGACTATTTTTACATGCGATGACCACCCCAGTACTACAATGGACCGATGCGCTCGCCCTTACCTTGAAGCAAGTTATGACATTTATCGAATCCGACTTTAGTTACGCAGGGATAGTCTTATGGAATCAGCAAGCATTACGCCAATACTCTTATCCACCCGACTTGCTTGAGAAGCTGAATTTGAACATCTATGCGTATGATGCGCAGCGCAGAGGAGTGCAGGATTCAGCGACAGTGACCCCACGAGAGTTATTCCTTTGGCAAGATAGCGCGGAGCTTCTCTTCCATATTATTTATACACCTGATGCGAATCCTGAGGTTACTGAATGGTTGCTAAATAAAGCACTTTATCTTTGCTATGACAAGTGCGAGAAAATATCGCTCTTCTTAACCGCTTGTCAACATGGTCATTTAGGATTAGTTAATGCATTCATTAAACGAGGCTTTCCTCTTCACCTCGATGGTCTCAAATTAGCAGCGGAGCAAGGTCACTTTAAAGTCGTGATTCGTCTACTCAAAGCCGGTATGATCATCAACAATAATAACGCGACATCTGTTGCGGTGACGGCGTTATCGGAAGCTGTCAGAGCAGGACATCTCGAAGCTGTACGAGTATTGCTTTGGGCTGGCGCACCGACAGAACCTAAAGCCTTGTCAAACTTAAAGCTTCTCTCACCTATGTATATTGCTATAGCCAATAATGACGATAATATGGTGCATTTGCTGTTACAGCAAGGCGCTAGCATCTATCCACAAGAAGCTCCAACCGCAACTTATGATGCACTATACCAATGGGGTATTCACAATACCTGGGATTTAGCTCGAAACAGGGGAAAGCTTGATATATTGATAAGCAAGGGTAAAGTGAGCCCCTTGATAACTGAGATGATTAACTACGATTGTCAACTAAGTCAAGCTCGGTATGATCGGTATGAGAAGAACCGTTGTCATGATAGCGCTTCTATAAAGGCACACTATAAACAATTGCTGAATAATCCTTGGGATTCTCTTCACGCATTACATACGGAAGAGACTGACTTCAATCACCAAGATAATAGCGGTAACACGGCATTACACTGGGCGATTATGCTGGAATTATATGATGCTCGGGTTCTTAACACACTCATTCAACATACCAACCTAAATCTTCAAGACCGATATGGTCTCACCCCGCTAATGCTAGCTATCCAAAGTAAAGAGACAAGCATTTCATTGATTTGCCAATTGATTGAAGCAGGTACCGATTTGAGCCTTAAAGATAACGACGGCAACACTGCATTACACCATGCCATCAAAGCTTACGCGTGTGGCGAATATTACCTTGATGCTTATGACAATCCTATTATTGCCCAGCTCTTGTTGCATGGTGCCGATATGAATACGCAAAATAATAACGGTGAAACACCGTTAACATGGAGTGGTGTACTGACACGGTGCAATCCTTCGTGTGAAGCTGACGATAATGAATCCGGTTACTCGTATCCCATCATGAATGAGGCGAAAGAGGCTATCAATCAAAATCCTCCTATAACCCAGGAGGAAAGTCTCGACAATACAGTGATACCAACAACTGAGGCTATTTGGATAATGTCTTTACCCTGGGGGTTAAGTCGATATCCTGTGAACCTTCGTCTAAGATGTTCTGACGGTGAAACCGTGGCAGAAAAATCAACGCGTGTTACACGATTCCTCGCTGAAATAAACCAGCATATTGATATGATAAATGAACCGCAGTGGTCGATAACGGCTTCCGAAGCATTACTCAATGCATCCTACCATGGCGATATTGCAACAGTGCAACGATTACTCGACGCAGGCGTATCCCCAAACATCTTTCCTTATAGCCTTAATGCGCTTACGCTTGCTGTTAAAAACCAGCACACCGCTGTTGCGCGACTATTGCTTGACAGGCATGCTGACCCAGCGCCTTTGGGGCGTATACCATACCAACGTTTTGAAGATGTTCCCTTATATCATGCCCTCAACAGCGGCAATGATGAACTTATTGCCTTGCTGTTAGAAAAAGGCGCATGTGGACAGTCCTACCCCGATCCATCATATACACCCTATCTCTATGGTTGCTCAATTGAAGATGCTTTGCATCTTGCGATAAAAAAACAAAAGCTTAATCTCGTCATTGAAAAAGCAAAACTGAGTCCCTTGATGCTTGCCATCATTGCATATGCCTATGAAAAGGCGCGACTTAATGCTACAGCTAAAAAGCCTGCGGTTGAAGTTTTAATACATGAAGCGGATGCTAATATAGCCCAAGTCCAAGCCGGAGCAGCAAGTACTGCCGATGCTTCCGAGTTAACCAAGATAGTATCAAGGATTCGCCTATTGATTCAGGAAAGTACGGACCTTAATCACGCAGACAGCAGTGGAAACACCGCGTTGGACTGGGCTAAGCGTGTCGATCTCACCGAACCTGACATCATCGAAGGCTTAACAATAAGAACTATACTTAATGATTCTGAAAGCAGCATGAGCACAAGCGCTACCACTGCCCATACTGTACCAGTAGCCTCGTTTGGTCATAGCCTTTCAGGTAGTTTATTTAATGACTTACATCGTATGTTATCAGATGATTCAAAGCCTAGCATCGGGTGTTCCTCACTGATGTAACAGCTATACGGTGCAACTTGGCTGGCCATTCTAAAGTTGTCTCAAGCTGTGTCAAATCATCCCACGAAATCTGGGGTATGTTTGGGGTATGTGACTGTAACGTAAGATATAACTTATTGATTTATTCATATTTTTTATCAATAGCCGGTAGTACTCGCGGTCATTACGAATTGATTAAAAACTTGTTGCGCTGCTTGTAGGGGCGACCCTTGTGGTCGCCCGGATTCTGAGTTACTGGAAGTTTCACAGAGCATATATAATTGCTCAGTAGCAATAGTGTGGGTATGGCGTTCTATATTTTACTTTATACTCTCACCTTGGGAACTATCGGGAATTTAAAATTTAGCTAGGATCTTTGCAATATCTTCTTTCAATTTTTTTGCACTATTAAAAGATTCGGTCACCACTCTAAATTGGTAACAGAGATTAGCCTTAGAGCGATTGATGGGACTGTTTGGTTAAGCCAAAGAGAAATAGCTCAGCTATTTGATGTTTCAACTGATAATATTAGTTTGCATCTTAAGAACCTTTATCAGGGGCATGAGTTTTCTGAACTCTGAACTATCGAGGATTCCTCGGTAGCCCAGAAAGAGGGCAATGACCATGTTCAACGCAATATCCAGCTATATAATTGAATTAGATAGGGAGGCAAGTGTTGTAAAATTTGCAACAGTTCAAAGAGGGCACAGGAAAATCTCTGTGTGAGGTAGAGCTATGGTGGGGCTCGTGACCTGCCCGGTTTTTTTGTACCAACGGCATCTAGACAATAATGAATAAGATCCTATTTTGGGAATTAAACCGGCAAGGCCAGGTAAAGGCGAACAGTCAGCCTTCACCTGGCGCCAATGCTATCTATCCCCCCATATAGCATGGAGAATAGCAATAATCAGCTGAATCGACGAACAAAACCGCGTTATCATACTGACCGACACGACTTTGTCCTGCAATGCTTTTGATATTAAATGTCCAACTACCATCAGCATTCGCAACAGGATGCGACAATGTTACTGTATCACCTTTCGCAAAGCCGGTGTGATTGCTACTCAGGGGACTGTGTAGAAATACCGCATTTGGATGGTCGGCCTTAAAGCTATCGGGGCCTTTACTCCACTTGCTTATCGCCGATGTCGTACTGATTTGACCTGCAATACGTTGTGGTCGGTCGCTGAAATATAACACTTGGGGATCTAAGCCGGTCAATGTGAGTTTATACACCCCATCGGCCTCGGTAATCACCGCACTATGCGAACGGACAATAAATAACAAATGCGCCGGCGCCTTTTGGGTGCTAGCTGCTGCTGGCGCTGTCGTCGTGCCGGTGGTCGTTGCACTCGCTGTTACCGGTATGGCGGCGGTTAGTCCGACTAACGATAAGGTTAGTGCTAAGGTGGTTAGATGTTTCATCAATGGACTCCTTGTTGACTATTCTCATACCCTTATAAGCTTATAAGGGCGTCAGGTAGAGGCTGTTTAAGACAGTCTCTTACATTTCACTTCTTATAAGTCTAGTTCATAAATGTGCTATCGCTAGTCACCGAATGAGGTGGATGCCATCAGCATGATGTCACTATTTGCGAGCTGTATTATCGCGTGGGATATTTTAACTGATTTGAGTTGATTTTTTTGTTGATCTTGCTTCTCAATGCATTCGTTTGCTAAGGCAAGATGAGGTAAAAATCACAGATATCATAAAGTAATTAAATGCTCAATGAATTAAAAAATAGTTCTTACGATAGCGTTAAGTGTCTCTTAATTTATCTAAGATATAATCCTCACATCAGTCCCTTCGGCCATGTGAGCTAATTGAAAACATGGGGATGATTTTATCGATAACACTATAATGAAAAAAGAGTTTTAGAACATTTATGGCACATGCATTATATCAATTTGTAGCCGTTCCTGGCTATGTACACAATGATTATCCAGCAACTACCAATAAACTTTGCACATTAAGATTGAAGGGCGATTTTGAGTGTTTGCATGGCCCTAGACTCCGAGGTGAGCGGGTATGGTCGATGCGCACCGATGGTACCGGACGCCTGTTATTTGTCTTAGTCGGTGACCCCGGTGCCCGCACCTTATGCTTTTACAAGCATTTACCAACTCACAACTATGACGCAGCCAAAAGACAGATCGAAGCTGACAACGAAGCACGCATGGATCTCAATCAGCTTGCTGTTGGACTTGATCTGCTGCCTATTATTGAGGATGAGGGTGACTGCGATGATGTGGTGATCGCGGCTGATGCAGCTCCCCATCCAGGGCACATCTACTACAATGGCGCGGATATTCGACTTGATGGTCCTCAAGAAATGGCGCTTAAGACCAAGACAACCTCGCAAGTCTTAACGGGACCACCCGGCTCCGGTAAAACCATTATCATGGCTGCACGATTAGCGCTTTGGGCCAATGAAGCCGCTGCGCCTGGGTTATCATCAATACAATCGAGTGGCTCTCATTCCAGCTCAAGCAGCTTTTCAACGTCTTCATCCAGTTCAGCAGCATCAAGTGCAACAGTTTCCTTTGACACGGCAGTTACCACAGGCCCCAGTATCTTTTATGTCACGGAATCTGAAGATTTACATGACCAGATGAAAAACGCTATGGAAAATCAGCTTTCGCCTGATGCATTGGCCCATATTGAATATTGTAACTATGAATCACTGTTAAAGCGAATTGATCCAGACACTCACGGTAAACCTTTTTTAAGTAAAGCTCAAAGTAAAGAAAGATTTTTTAGTGATAAAGAAATAAAAATTCTTTTGTTGATGCTCACACCCACAGAAACAAAAAAACGTAAGGGTGGTGCAGTAACTGAAAAACATGTAGACATGGACATGCTTTTTCAGGAATTTTTATTGATAGTGGGATTATCACTCCAAGCTTACTTAAATCAAGGTGCTGCTACATCCTATTTTGCTCATCTATCCCTAAAAGAACGAACCCATATTTTCAGTGTTTGTATTAATTATTGTCAACAATTAAAAAATGATGGCATTATTGATCCTCAATTTTACATTCCCTCAACTGAATGTTTTCAAACACTACGTAAGATCGATAACAATCTGTTGATAGCTGTTGATGAAGCTCAAGACTACCCGCCTGTGCCTGCTATGGTGATGCATCAAGCGGCCTATGAACAACGCATTGTCTATGGCATGGATACACACCAACAAATAGACAGTCATTTCAGATTATCCATACGGCCTTATTTGATTCATCAACTGAAAGCAGAGCCATCGATTCTTACGGATTCTTATCGTTTACCTAACGTTATCCTTGACATATCAAACGTTACGTTAAAGCTCAAGGCGCTTGCCTCCAATAAGCGAATGAGTGATAAAGAAGACTATCCCGTACTCGAACGTTCAGATGGACAGCGCGCAAGAAGCAAGGTTGGTTTTGTCAAATGGGTGACCATGTCGCCGGCACCTCAAGTCAAAATACCTGCGGCAAGTGTACATAAGGCAAAGGGCCAGAAAACCACTGTAACACGAGCGCCTCATATACCACCTAATGCACATATCATTGCGCGTTTACCAACGGGTGAATACCTTCGAGACCTTATTAAAATTACAGAAGGTAAAGCCAACGTTGCAGTTATTACTCGGCCGGAACTTGTCGGGGAATTAAAAAAATTATTGGGTAAAACCCCTGTCATGGCGCCTCAGGATATCAAAGGCCTTGAGTATGATACTATCATTACGTGGGATCTATTACATGATCCTAGCTTTCATGAGGCCAACACCCTCTTACCCGCAGAACCGCTAACAGCAAAAAGTGCACAAGGATGTGCTAAAGATAAGAGAAGCCAGCTTAGGCAGTCGGCTTGTGTGACCGCATTTAATGCGTTTTATACTGCACAAACACGCACGACTCGTGCACTTTATATGTACGAGTTTGAAGATGAACATCACCTAGGTAAAATCGTACAAGCCTATCGTCAGACGATTAGTGGTTTTGGTGATGACAATAACGAAAATGATGCAAATAGAGCGGGTGCATCATCGCCAAAAGAATGGCGTGAACTTATGAATCGTTATATTCGGCACGGTGATCTGCTTAATGCGCACTCAATTTGGGCTGATGATAGTTGTTGGTCTGATGCGCCAGCTGAGCGAGGTACAAGTTTTGAAGCATATCGGGCGCAACAACTCGCTTTAACGCATCCACCAAAAGGGAATAGTGTAGCGCCAGCTGCTGCCTCATCAGCGACCTCATCCTCTGATGCGTCATCGTCATCGGATGTTTCAGTTATGAGCTCCACCAACAAAGGCTCAAAGTTAAGATCACGTAGAAAGAATTCTAGAACTAAGGCTCTCGCTCAAGCTCATGAAAATAGACAATCAACTATTCCAAGTGAAGTATTTTCGTCATCAGATGCCTCGGCTATGCGTCTTAGTAACAAAGGTTCAAAGTCAAGATCACGTGGACAGAGGTCTAACACTAAAACACGCGCTTTCAAAGGTCAATCGAGCGGTGTTGGTGTGTATGGGGTCTACGGAGATATGGACACATTAGATATAAACGACATAGTAAAAGCGCTATTTCAAGGCGCCGATCTTGATGAACCATCCCAATCATCTTCCTCTAACGCATTAGGCAGTGGCTTTGAGCCATCAAAAAAACAAATAGAGGATTTTTTTGCAGCTGTTCTGAGTGCAAGTAGTGGTTTTGAGCAGGGATGGTTGGTTGGATCTCTTATCGAAAAAAATATAGCACTCATCAATGCGGTAAACGATAACGGTCAAACAATGTTGCATGTGATTGCTGCGAAATTATTTCCGGCGGCATTAAGCATGCTCAAGCGTTTTGCTGGGCTCTCTAAGGAGAAAGGTAGCCTCGATGTGCGAGACCAAGATGGGCAAACCGCCTTGCATGTGGCTGTTGCCGTTGGGAATGTAGCAGCTGTTGAAGCGCTTCTTCAGCATGGTGTCGATGTGACCTTAACCGATAATAAGGGTCGAACCGCCTTGCATATAGCCGCTGCAGAATTTGGTTCGCGGGGATTAGAGATGCTCAGGCATCTTGTTAGGCCCACCAAGGCGAAAGGTAGCCTCGATGTGCGAGACCAAGATGGGCAAACGGCCTTGCATGTAGCTGCCGCCGCAGGACGCGTAGGCCCTGTTGAGGCTCTCTTCGAGCATGGTGCCGATGTAACCTTAACCGATAATAAGGGTCAAACAGCTTTGCATATAGCCGCTGCAAAATTTGGTTTTCAGGCATTAGATATACTCAAGTGTATTATTGGGCCCTCCAGGGATAAAGGTAGTCTCGATGTGCGAGACCAAGATGGACAAACAGCCTTGCATGTGGCTGCTGCCGGAGGGATGGCAGCGTTTATGGAATCCTTACTCGAGGATGGCGCTGATGTGACCTTACTCGATCATAAAGGCCAAACAGCCTTGCATATAGCTGCCGCGAAATGCTCTCCATGGACATCAGAAATATTCAAGCGCTTTGTTGTCATTGTCGAGGAAAAAAAGTTCCTCAACGTGCAAGACCAAGATGGGCGAACTGCCTTGCACGTGGCTGTTGCTGCGAAGCGCGCAGACTTTATTGAATCTTTGCTTGAGCATGGCGCTGATGTGACTCTGCTCGATCATCAAGGTCGAACGGCCTTGCATATAGCTGCTGCTTCGAGCTTATTTCCAGAGAGAATCGAAGTACTTGAGCATATTGTTGTAGCCGCTAAGGCGAAAGGGATCCTCGATGTGCGAGACCAAGATGGGCAAACTGCCTTGCATGTGGCTGTTGCCGTTGGGAATGTAGCAGCTGTTGAAGCGCTTCTTCAGCATGGTGCCGATGTGACCTTAACCGATAATAAGGGTCAAACCGCCTTGCATATAGCTGCTGCAAAATTTGGTTTGCGGGGATTAGAGATGCTCAGGTGTCTTGCTGGGCCCACCAAGGCGAAAGGTAGCCTCAATGTGCGAGACCAAGATGGTCGAACCGCTTTGCATATGGCTACAGCAGCAGGGGATGTGGCGGCTGTTGAAGCGTTTCTCCAGCATGGCGCCGATGTGACTGTAACCGATAATAAGGGTCAAACAGCCTTGCATATAGCCGCTGCAGAATTTGGTTTGCGGGGATTAGAGATGCTCATGTGTCTTGCTGGGCCCACCAAGGCAAAAGGGAGCCTCAATGTGCGAGACCAAGATGGGCAAACCGCCTTGCATATGGCTGTTATCGCTAGGAAAGTAGCGATTGTTGAAGTACTTCTCAAGCATGGTGCCGATGTGACCTTAACCGATAATAAGAGTCAAACAGCCTTGCATATAGCTGCTGCAAAATTTGGTTTGTGGGAATTAGAGATGCTCAGGTGTCTTGTTAGGCTCTTTAAGGAGAAAAATGGCCTCGATGTGCGAGACCAAGATGGTCGAACCGCCTTGCATGTGGCCGCTGCAAGAGATGTGGCGGTTGTTGAAGTTTTCTTCAATCATGGCGCTGATGTGACCCTACGAGATAATAAAGGTCGAACCGCTTTGCATGTGGCCGCTGCAGAAGATGTGGCGGTTGTTGAAGCGCTTCTCAAGCATGGCGCTGATGTGACCCTACGAGATAATAAAGGTCGAACCGCCTTGCATGTGGCTGCAGCAGGGGATGTAGCGGTTGTTGAAGCGCTTCTCAAGCATGGTGCTGATGTAACCCTACGGGATAATAAAGGTCGAACCGCCTTGCATGTGGCTGCAGCAGCAGGAGATGTGGCGGTTGTTGAAGCGCTTCTCAAGCATGGCGCTGATGAGACGTTACAAGACAATCAGGGACAAACCGCATTATATTTGGCTATTTCAAATTGCACTGGCAAGGGATTTGAGATATTTAAACTTCTTATTGCGGCTTTTAAAGCGAAAGGGCTCCTTGATGTGTTAGCTAACGATGGTCAGAGCGCGTTACACCGGGCAATTCATTACAGCAACAAGAGAATATACCGAAGCTTACTTGAGGCTGGTGCTAATCCTTATATGGGTTTTGGTCAAAGTAATATAAGCACTACACATCTTGCTCGGCTTCTGGAACTTGGTGTGCCAGTTACCACCCGTGCATCTTGTATAGATCCAAGACTTATGGAAGCCTTACAAGCAAAGCAGGACATGCAGGCACCACATATAGATTGGCTTGATCAAGCATTGAATGCTTGGCTGGAACGTGAAAGACTTCGAGTCCTATTTACTGAGCTTCAAGTAGCACTAGACGTCAAAGAAGTGCAAGATAAGACACATGAAGCGATCAAACATGATTTTAATCGAGCCGATGTGGATTTCAATGAAGCCGTTGCTCACTTAGCAGCGTTACCCGAACCTGAGCTGACGATATTCATACGGGGCCTGCGTTTTCTAAATAAGCAATTTACTGCGGATGAGCAACAGCTTTCGGCGGCAGTCAGTCAATTATATGAGCGACTTGAAGTACAGTATCGACGACTGGGAGCTGTTACCCAAATTGTTTCATCGGCGGCCGTCTTATCTGAGACAGCTGCGGCAGCAACATCAACATCTGCTACTCAAATGCCATTGATGACTGGATCTTCGGTGTTTTTTGCGCCCGATCCTACTGCATCTGCTGCACCGGCATCAGTGCAGACACAGACACCAGCGCGATGTCCAAGTCGATAAATGGCTGCTATGAAACCAGCCGTCTGCTCAATGATTCTACATCGTGAACAGGCGCCTGATCAATTAATATGGCCTTACAATGACGGTGCTACCTGGTCGAAGGATATTTTTTGTTAACCATGCTGCATCACTTGGGTGTACACGGATACAGCCATGACTGGCATTATAACCGGGCACGTGATAGGAACCATGGACAGCATAGCCACCATGAAAATAAGCACAGTAAGGCATAGGCGCACCACCCTTAGGTATTGGGAATTTCTTTGATTTGCACGAAGCACCCTGAATGGCATAGACCTTGAATGTACCTGTAGGTGTATGGCAGCGACGATGCAAATCAGGACAATAGTTTCTGCCTCCGGAAGCCGCGCCCGTGCGAACTAATTTACCTTCCGAGTCGTAGGCTGCCCAAGCCACGCGTCTCGGGTCAAAGATAAAAACACCACGCCCGGTCGCAGGAATTGTTGGTGCAAAGCGGCCGTGAGATTTATTGACTTTCTGACTGGCCGCGGTTGTTGTTGATGAAACAGTTGTCGCGTAGCTTGCTGTGGTGAACCAAATGCCAGTCGTGAAGACAAGCGTCATCATAGAGCATAAGTAATAATTGACTTTCATCACATAAGTCCTTAGCATGATTAGTTTTTATACACATACTGACAGTATAGGGCAAAAAATAACCATTATTTAATTATGCATATTGAGTGATTTTAACGGCAAATGAACTTGCCTGTTGAGGCGCTTTACGTATGGTATGCTTAGCATGAGTCATGGACATGACCTTTCTTTTGGTCAAGCCGTTATTTACCTATACAATATCTCAAGGCGCATCCAAAGAAGCGCCAAAGACGACTACAGCCTTCATACCTATGAGGAGATTTTATGTTACATCGCCGATGGTTTGCCTGCCTTATGGTTTTTTCTGTCCTTACCACAAGCAGTTTATTTGCGACGCCCCCAACTGACTTGGCAATAGACAAGCAGAAGCTTGAAACCTATGTGGCCAGCGGGCAGTATGAACAAGATATTGCCGCAGTAACCCATCAGGCGCAAGCCTATGTGCTAGCAACGGCCAAAGCCAATCGGCAACTAAGGCAACCTAAAAAGTTGGCTATCGTATTGGATATTGACGAAACCTCACTTTCTAATTACCCAGATATGCTGAAGCTAGATTTTGGTGGTACATTCGCTGAAATTCAGCAGGCGAATGACCGCGGTGATGATCCAGCGATTCAACCTACCTTGGCTTTGTATAAAACGGCAGTGACTCAAGGTGTCTATGTCTTTTTTGTGACGGGCCGCCCTGAGTCTGGTTGTCAAGCGGCACAAGACAATTTAAAAGCAGTGGGATATAACGCATGGCAAGGGTTTTACTGTAAGCCTAAAGCGTATCAATCCATCAAATCTGCCATACCGTATAAACAAGCGATGCGTAAACAAATCACTGAGCAGGGTTATACCATTATCGCAAGTATTGGTGATCAGCAAAGTGACCTTCAAGGTGGATACGCTGAAAGAGGCTTTCAACTACCTAATCCCTTTTACTATTTGCCATAGGGTTTAAGGGTTTCATGTCACTACTACCTACCCTTGACGATTTGCTGGCGCGGGCCCATTGCTTAACGGGGTTAACCTTGGGCCAGTTGGCGTTTGATTTACAAGCGCAAGTGCCGCAGCAGTTGTTAAGACACAAAGGCCGTATTGGCCAGTTACTAGAAATGGCTTTAGGTGCAACGGCAGGTAACGCAGCTGAACCTGATTTTCCCCATCTCGGTGTGGAATTAAAAACAATACCAGTAAATGCCCATGGCAAACCACTCGAGTCTACCTACATAACGACGGTGCCGCTACCACCCATGTTAGGGCAAACATTTGAGCAAAGTGTGCTTTATCGCAAGCTTGCTAAGGTGTTATGGGTGCCCATTCTGGCAGAGCCGCATTTAGCCATTGCCGATAGAGTGATTGGAAGGCCAAGTCTGTGGGAGCCAAGCCAAGCCGATTGGCATATACTCAAACAAGACTGGGAAGAGTTTCAAACGCGAATTATGTTGGGTGACTTGGCGAGCATTGACGGTCGTTTAGGTGACTATCTACAAATACGGCCCAAAGCTGCGCATTCTCGGGTGCTAACGCGTCATATCGATGCAGATGGTTATCAAGGACAAACCTTACCAAGAGGGTATTATTTGCGGGCTAAAGTCACGACAACAATTATTTTCAGCCGTAATAAAGGACAATGAGCAATGTAGAGTATTAAGCGATATTTGAGTTTATCTAAGAGTATTTATAATTAAGCATAACAATAATGTAAAATCGCGAAACAAGTGTTTAATATACAAAACTTGTGAAGCTATGGGTAATATGATAAAATAAAAAGATATTTAGAAAAAAATGACTGAGCACTTATAGTCACATCAAATAAAATTTTTAAAGGAACTCACAATATGCAAGATGCTAATAAAAATGATAGTGATGAAGATAATGGCAGTCCTATGTTATCTCCTAGAAGAGGTAATAGTATTGAGATTACTGCATATGGTGCAATTAATAATGCTTCAAATGTTATAGCGCGTTCAGATCGATATCAGAACGAGTTAAATATCATAACGATTCCTCCAAATGAAAAATTATCTAGATTTACCGCTTTTTGGCAAATAGCAACCAAATGTATAACTATTGCAGCTTCATTTACATTTGGTTTTGAGGTTGTTCTTATCATTACCATGTTAAATTATCTCAGTGAAAATGAAGATGAAACTGCTTCTATCGCTTTGATTTCAACACTTATGAATACTGTAGTAACCTTAGGTGTTTCTGTATTGTTTGCGATGAGTGTTTTTGCAAGTAAATATCTTGGAGAAATAAGAACATTAGAGATGGATTTATTAGAAACTAATGAAGAACAGCGTGGAGAAGTAATTATGTTAGAAGCTGCCTCATTAGAAATTAATGAAGCCCAATCGAATGAACAGAGCATTCAAGAAAAGCGCAATTTGCTCGTAAATGTTCACAAAAATGGACTGATGATATCCGCTTTCGTTGTCCCGCCTATGATGATAACGCTTATTTTTTCAGAAGCCATGCTAACCAATATGTTTGATCAAGACAGAGAAGTTGCTAGGTATGCTCAACAGTTCTTAAGACCGTATGCCTTAGCCATCCCCGGATTAGCGTTTAGAGTCTGTGCTGAGCAAATGATGTTTAGCTTCAATCGGGTGATGCCGGCCATGCTAATGGGACTCAGTAGTCTAGGTGTTGGTACTGCTTTATCTCTATACCTTGGTTTCGTTAAAAAACTAGGAACATCCGGCATTGCTGTTGGTTACATTGTTGAGGCCTACTTAACCGCCTTATCATATGGACTTTATATAGGGAGGCACCACGATCTTAGAAACTATAATTTTTATCGACTGTTTACTAACATGCAAGGTAATTTAAAAGAGTTTTTTAAATTGGTAAAATTGGGCAGTTTCTATTTAATTGCTGTTTCCAACGAAGCGCTCATAACTTTTTTAACTAGTATATTTGCCGGCATTATTGGCACATTAGAGCAAGAGGCATGGGTCTTTGCATTACAATATATATACCTTTTATTCCTTGTATCATCAGCATTTGGTATGGGATGTTGTCAAGAGATAAGTCGAGAAATTGGAGCTGAATGCTACGAAAATGCTAGTAGGATAGGAAAATATGGACTTTTAGCTACACTTGTTTTTATTGTGCCATTACCGATTGTTTTTGCTGTCGAACCGTCAATACTCATGAATATGCTTGGTAATCATCAGGAGAATATTTATGATATTTTAGTATCCATGATCCCTATTGTTTCTGTTGGTGTGATTTCCGATTCAATACGTTATAATCTTCTTCAACAATTGCGCCCATTAAAGAGAGAAATACTGGCAACAGTATTATCTGTTGTTGGTCTTACATTAGGTATTGTGTTGGCTGGTGTGTTAGGGTTTGCAACGTCACTAGGTGTTAATGGCATTGCTATTGGATATACAGTGGGTAGCATGTTAGCTGCAATCAGTTTATTTATTTGTTGGATGGGCAGAATTTCACCTGCCAACATAGCGGCAATGCAAGCAGCTACACAGCCTAATATCGTCGAGCTGAATGTTATTAATAGGGCAATCATCATTGATGAGTCTCAGCAGCCTATTAATATACCTGTTTACCTTCCTTCAGGTAATACAGCGCCAATGACTAGTACCAACGACTGCAGTCGTTGGCTTATTTGGCGACGACCAGTCCAAGAAAGGCCATACCAGCATGGCTCAAACGCCTTAACATTGCGTTGAATCTAAGTTACTGTTTCAGTTAATTCAGTCGCAACGAGATCAATTCAACAAGGTAGAAATTGGACACCGGATCTATCTAGAGGTAAAGCTCAAGATTGTGACATATTATGTAGAGAGTTTTTTATGGAATCTATCGTGTCAAAGCATTTCCCCCTCACGGGGGTGGATATTTTTCCCATAAGTGATAATTCAAGGGAAATTTATAATTTAAAACAACATGGCTTAATAGGAGTAAGTCCATTTAATGGCTATTTCAATGAATCTATATTGATGAAATTGATTAGTTTTTCTATAAAGACATTTAATAAAATAAATATATTTGTTCCTGATACATTGTCAGTGTTCACATTAATGGCCCTTGGGTATACAAAAAAAGAATCGGAATATAAGACACAAAGGCAAGATAGATATCTTCAAAACAAGGTTATTAGAGTATTACAAAAGCTTGGCTTTGATGAGTATAAAGCAAAAGAAATGATAATAACCTTTACTTGTTTATCAAGTAATAAAGATTACCGAAATATATTTAATGATTGTTTGAATAAATTTAGAGATTGTCAAGATTTTAGAGCTGGCTGTCTTTCTACATCAACCTGGGTTCTTGGCAATAATTTAAGAACAAATATTCTAGAAGATAATAGGGAGGTGATTGCTGTCGAATATTTCCTGAGAGAACTACCGCTATTCTTGGATACGCCAAAGATACTTAATGTAGAAACTTCTGTTTTTATTTATCATAAACCACCTTTATATTTGGAGTACTTATATTTAAACAATCTTATAGTCTCATCAAAACAAGGATTTTTAAAAATTAACTTTAATAATATAAAAAATATGGAAAGTTGATTTGTAGTAATTATTTTAAATGATATTAAGTGATAGTCGCTTCATTAAGTAAATAGTTAATCATGTTTTTTTGAATAAAAAATATAACAACAAATGTATTTGGCTTAATAACCTTTATTTATAGCAGATACAAAAAGCAGATGTTTAGTCATTAATAGCTCAAACACCTGGAGGGAAACCAGAAGAACCCAATAATGACAAGACCTTTTGATGCGCGATAAAATCTGAAAAACAGGATGTTAGTGGAGGCGGTGGTAATTATTTGTTATATCTCCGTAATTCATCACTTGCAACTTCGCTGCTCGGATTTTGCGCGAAGCGCGTGCTCAAAAAGGCAATCCTGCCGTTTTAGTGAACCAACATCCGCAGATCCGCTATTGTAAGGCTCGATCTATATGTTCTTGAGGATGGTATGGGAAGCATTTGTTATCTTACAGAGATGCGTTATAATACGATAGAAGACTCTTGGAATGTGAGAGAGGTCTGAATGTTTATCGGCGATAAGATGTCTTCTCTACAAAGGTAAGGCGTTTTATAAAAGAGAGTCTGTATCGAATGCTTACCTTAAAGCGATGACTTGATTTTAGATTACTCTTAAGGACTGGCATCTACGAGAGACAGCCTATTTAGGACAAATGCTATGCAAAATGATTCGCCTTTTTCAAGCAAGACTTCTGAATTGCAGGCAATCATTGAAAAACAAAACAAAGAGCTTTTTTATCTAAAAAGTATTATTAAAAAAATACCAGGCAGTGTATATTGGAAAGATGTTCAAGGCAGATACCTTGGGTGTAATGATTTTCTATTACAAATGGCAGGTATCCATGACATTCGTGATATTTATAACAAAACTGACGATGAGTTACCATGGAAAGTAGTTGCTGACGATATTCGTAGAGTTGATTTAGAAGTGATGGAGTCAGGTCAAGAAGTTGAAACTGAAGAGCATCCAGTACTAGAAAATAAACAACAAATTTCGATGCTTACAAAAAAAGCACCACTAAAAGATGAAGCCGGTGATACGGTTGGTATTATTGGGATATCTGTTGATATTACGGAAAGAAAAAGAATCACGCAAGAGCTAGTTGAGGCAAAAGAACGCGCTGAGGCTGCTAATAAGCTCAAAACTGAATTTATCCGAAATATGCAACATGATATTCGTACGCCTATTTCAGGTATTTGGTCAGTATTAAATAGTTATGTGCAAAAACCGAATCCTCAGGAGTTGCAAGAAGTCCTGCCATTGGTTGTGAAAGCAGCTGAGCAGTTATTAAATATTTGCAATGAAGTTATCGACTTTGAGAATGTGGCGTATGGCGATGAAAGAGTACAGTTAACATCTATATTACTTATTGACTTAGTTAATCAAGTGATTGATTTAAACAGCGCAGCTGTTATTGCAAGAGGCCTTTATCTTAAGCTGGATATTGCCGAAAATGTGCCTGCTGGCATTATCAGCGATGAGCACCGACTCAAGAAAATTTTAATTAATTTAATTGGCAATGCTATTAAATTCACTCAAACGGGTGGGGTAACCTTACGCGTGGCGTTTTTAAATAAAGAGAAAGCCAAGTGTACCCTTAGGTTTATGGTTGAGGATACTGGCGTTGGCATTCCTTCGGATAAAACAGAACAAATCTTTGAGAAATTTTCACGATTGAATCCGTCGGATACACAATTGTATAAGGGTTCAGGGCTGGGTCTATTCATTGTTAAACAATTCACAGAAGAATTAGGTGGGCATGTATCGGTAAGTAGTGTAGAAGGCAAAGGTACTTGTTTTACCGTCGATATAGACATTGATGTATCACCGGATACACCTAAATCTGCCTCAGATAGATATCAATATATTGTTGGTGTTGCCTCAGAAGAAACAAAGCCCGCTCTTGTTCCCGATGCGCCTAAGTCTAAGCCGGCAGCCTCGATACAGACAAAACAACCCCAAATTTTAATGATAGAAGATGACTCCTTGGCTTTATTTGCAGCGGAGCAGATCTGGAAACAGCTGGGTGTTTCGGTCCATGTTGATACAGCGGTCAATGTGCAATCAGCCCGACAATTATTAAAACAAAAGATGTACGATTTGGTGCTGGCTGATTTGGGCTTGCCAGATGGTAGCGGCGATGAATTAGCACGAGAGGTTAAACACAATGCGAAGCATCTTAATTATCGTACACCGATGGTTGCGTTAACTGCGCACAATGATGTTCAACGCCATAAAGCAGCACTTGAAGCAGGTTTTAATACCGTATTATGTAAGCCGCTGATGGCTGTACGGGCGCAACATTTACTTGATATCTATGTTATGAATCCAGCATTCTCAGAGAATGTGGTGCCAGCATTGGAACAAGGTTCCAACGATATTATTGATTGGGATTTATCGCTCAGTATGGTGAATGGTCGTGAGTCACTTGCGTGCGAGTTATTGAACGCATTAGTGACAACGTTTCCTGCCGAGAAGAAAGCAATAACGCAGGCCTTTGATACGCAAGATGTGCAAGCTGTACGGGCTGTGTTGCACCGATTCCATGGTGGTTTATGTTATTTGGGCGTACCTAGAATGATGGCAGCGGTGCAATCTTTACAGCAACAATTGAAAAATACCCAGGATTTACAGGGATGCCAAGCACAACTTAATGCCTTATTCGCAGAAATGGATGCACTCAACCAAGCGTGGCAACAGTTTTTATCATTACAGCCATTACCGCAAGCATCATCATAATATTCAATCTACACGATTCAGCCTTGGACGTTTTGGCGCGATTTGATATGTTTCGCATACACTTGTTGACTATGATAGTGCGCATGCCGTCGCATCGATCGCCTTGTTTTCGGTGTAGGTGCCGGTGGTGTTGGTTTAATATAAATAACACCTTCTATCCATAAATAATCTTTGATATGTCGTGGTTTTGCCTGAGGGTCGTAATGCACAACTTCCCAAGTGAACTGAGGGCCTAGTATTTGACTTAAATCGTGCGTTGGATAGGGTAGTCTCGCCCATCTGCTCTGCATGCGACTGCCCAACCAAAATTTATGATCTTGTGGCAGTTGATAACTGATAGTACCTACCCATAGCGGTAAATTAACATCGCTAAATTGGATATTGGCTGACCAAATGCGTACTAGCATGAGCTGTTTTGTGACAGGATCAATCTTTGAAGCTTCAAACACTGGTGGTTGACCCAAATAAAGTGGCGGTAACAGTGGAATACGTTTTTCTTTATCGTGTGACGACACACGATTAACGAGATCAATAACATCAAGCTTGGGTACGGGGTGCCAATCATGGTTTGTGAATACATCTTCAATATCGCTGATTTGTCCAGCCCATTGAATATTCATGGTTTGGACTGGATGACCTAGTCGATTGGGCCTAAATAAAGGTATCGTGTTGCATCGGCCATCCCACCAATCAGCTTGGGTTGCTGTATACTTTGGCCAGTAGGGTGTATAAATTTGTGCCATTTCTCGATAATTATGCGTCACTTGCCAGGTGAGTGTCAGCCCTAGGCTTATTGCAATCAGTACTAAAAGCCCCGGTAATTGAATTCGAGGTGAGGGTCTATGAAAGAAAGAAAAACCCGTCACTGTGGTTGCGATTAAGCCGATGATAGTGCCTGCGAGGATATCTGTCAGCCAATGGGCTCCGAGATAAATACATGAGCATACGATGAGAATGCAAACAACGGCTACACTCCAATAGATGTAGCGTTTTATTTTGGGTGTAGCGAAGTGTTTGCTTATCAGTAACGCAAGAAAGCCATAGACGGCAATAGCAAGCGCAGTGCCTTCACTAGGAAAGGGGTTGCCGCTGATGCTATAAAGTAAGCCATCAGGTCTTGGTGATTGAATACTCATTTGGGCAAGTTTTACCATAATAAGCGTGAGTACGACTACGCCGAGTAAATGAAGTCCTGCGCGCCAGTAACGCTGTAACGACATCCAACCCATCAGTATCAACACCATCGGTACAAGCACGGCACTATCAGCAAGCAAGCTGATGCATACCATCAATTTGGTCATGATGATGCTGTGGATATTAAGGAATAACTGATGAATAGGTTGATTTAAATGATAAAATAAACCGTGTCCACTGATATCGATAGCAAGCAATATAAAAAGTAGAATCAAAAAAATAGAAAAAACAGCGCGATTTAACTGACTATGACTAAGTGGATCCGCGGGGTCGGTTAACCAACGTTTAATCCAATAATGCTTAGAGTTAATATATAAATTTTGCCAAAGATAGGCCATCATGCGATCGATTTGCTGCATGAGTTTACTGATAAGCCATCGAAATAACCAAGCGGTTAATATAAAAGCAAATAGCAGCAGTAAAATGGTCGCTACAAATCGTGTTGCTGTTTCTGGGGCAAGTTCTTGTGAGGCGGCTCCTATGAGGATACCTGGCAACATGTAGATGGGGGCCCATAGAGCACTGGCAATGGTGCATGATAAGAAGAATTTAACGGGTTTAAGCTTCATCATGCCAGCGACTACAGGTATGATCGGGCGCATGGGCCCCACAAATCGACCAAGAAAAACGCTTTTGCCACCATGTTTAGCAAAGAAGTCTTCAGCTTTGGTAATCCATTGAGGATAGCGTTTAAAAGGCCAAACATGCCTGATACTTTGGGTATAACGATAGCCGGCGTAATAGCTTATGCTATCTCCGACAATAGCGCCGACAATGGCCCATAGGGTTATAGGTAAACCTGGAATAATCCCGGCACCGATAAGGGTACCAACAGCACTCATGATAACCGAGCCTGGGATGATGAGCCCAAAAAAAGCAAGGGACTCACCCATGGCAATTAAAAAAGTAATCAAGGCAGCAAGATCCGGATGATAATGCAGCCATTGCATAAACGGTTTGAGGTGATCAATCAGTGACATAGGTTAAGCCATTGTACTAACAGACGATGTCACCCGCATCCTGCTTATCTGCATGATACGAGGAGCGCACCAGTGGACCACTGGCAACGTGGCTGAAACCAAGCTTTGTGCCTATCTCAGCGAGTGTTTTAAATTCATCAGGCGTAACATACCTTGAGACAGGAATGTGATGTTGACTTGGTTGCAAGTATTGTCCAAGGGTTACTCTATCAATGCGATGGGTTTTGAGGTCGTGAAGCACTGCAATCACTTCTTCAAAGGTTTCGCCAAGGCCAAGCATAATGCCAGATTTCGTTGGAACGTGGGGGAACTCATCCTTAAATGTCTTTAATAAGGTTAATGACGCTTGATAGTCTGAACCGGGCCTTGCTGCTTTATATAACCTGGGTACGGTTTCAATATTATGATTAAAAACATCGGGTAGTGCGTGTGCAAGCTGACTGAGCGCTGGATGCATGCGGCCTCGAAAATCAGGCACTAATATCTCAATTTTAATGTTAGGGTTGGCGAGACGGGTTTCACGTATGCATGCCGCAAAATGGCTAGCGCCACCATCACGTAAGTCATCTCGGTCAACGGAAGTGATAACAACGTAGTTAAGTCCCATGGCAGCAACGGTTTGTGCTAGATGCTGAGGCTCGTTGACATCAAGAGGGTCAGGTCTTCCGTGGCCAACATCACAAAATGTGCATCGTCTTGTACATTTATCACCCATAATCATGAAGGTTGCTGTGCCTTTACCAAAACATTCGGGCAAATTGGGGCAGGAAGCTTCTTCACATACGGTGTGCAGCTTATTGGCTCGCAAGACATCTTTGAGTTTGCCAATATTGTCAGTATGCGGGATGCGCACACGAATCCAGTCGGGTTTGGGGATTCGCGTGGTGGGTTGTTCAAATTCAACGCGAATACGCGCCATTTTCTCAGCACCACGTACTTTCTCAGAAGGGTTTCTAGGTGCAGTCGTTTGACTCATGAAATACTCCGCGAAATAGCTTGTATAAGACCTTGGCTTAGTTTGTCAGCAATGATAGCAGGTTTGATGTCGGGTACAAAGTTTACGAGTTGTGTCATTTTCATCCCACGAAGTCCGCAAGGATTAATGCGTGCAAAGGGTTCTAAGTCCATTTTAACATTAAACGCAAGGCCATGGTAACTACGTCCTTGACGTATGCGCAATCCCAAAGATGCGATTTTCTCATCGCCAACATAGACACCTGGGGCCTCAGTTCTTGCTTGGGCAAGAATGCCGTATTCGGCCAATACAGTAATCATCGTTTGCTCAATAAGGGTCACAAATGGGCGAACCGCGAGGCCACGCCGAGCAATATCGATAAGTGGATAAATGACAACTTGGCCTGGACCGTGATAAGTCACTTGACCGCCTCTATCCACATGCACCACAGGAATGTCACCGACATGTAGCAAGTGTTCGGCCTTGCCATTTTGCCCTTGCGTGAAGACGGGTGGATGCTCAACAACCCATATCTCGTCGGGTGTCGTCTCATGACGTTGATTGGTAAAGTCTTGCATTGCTTCCCAAACGTTAACGTAGTCTGCAAGACCCCAATGTCTTATCGAAATGTCTGTTAAAGTACTCAACAATAGGATACTCACCGTTAGCTAATCGCCAATTGTAACATTTTGAGGGTTTGGTTGGCAAAATCACCATTCTTAGACGATAATGGTTAATGACTTTTATGGAAGGAGCCTTAATATGGCACATTCAAGCTATGGTTGGTGGCACGGCTTTTGGCGCAGTTGGTTTTCAAAAGCGTTTTATCGAGATGTTGGCCTTCATTGGCGCGGTACCGGTTTTGCTTATCTATTCTTTCTGTTATTCGTGTGTAGTGTAGTATTGAGCATCTTTTCCAATATTTACCTACGCAGTGAAATCACGAACATTCAAGCCAACTACATACCGCAGCTACCAGTGGTGAGCTTTGCTGATGGGAAAATGACGCTGGCAGACGGTAAGGTGCATGTGATTGAAAATACCTCGGGTAATCCCTGGATTGTTTTCGATCCCACGGGCAAATATAATAATGACAGTACATCTTCTGCAGCTGTCGTGCTGAAGCCAGATGCTATGTATGTTGCTGAAAGCTCGGGTGCGATGACGGTACATACGTATCCGCAGTCGTTGAACGTGACGATTACCTCAGACTCGGCAAATGCATTTGCGGAGCAAGCGAAACGCTGGGGTATTGTTTTTGTGGGCTTAAGCCTGTTAATCAGCGCTTATATTTATCGTATTTTGGCAAGCCTTATCTACTCGATCATCGGTAGTATTGTGATTGCTAAATGTCTTAAATCAACGCTATCTTACGTGAGTGTTTTACGTATCGTGGTTGTCGCACAGACGCCGGTTATCATGCTTTCTACGATAGGGGCTCTCTTGAATGTTTATGTGCCGCATGCATGGATAGGTGGTGTGATTATTAATTTATTTTATATCACATGGGGTATCAAAGCCGCATCAAGCGAGCTACCTGGTGCGACAACGGCAGCGTCTTCGCAAGGACCAAGTGCACTATAACGATACTCAGAGCGTTTTCTCGATATTCATTTCTAGGGGCCGGTGTCCTGCCGGCCCATCGACAGACAGCCACCAATGCCGCATCAACCTTGCAAGGATGCTCGTGCGGAAAGAGCGTTGCTTTTTTTCTTTGTTCACATCTTCCCACACATAAGCGAAAGCTCAGCACAAACAATCATTTTGATTTACAATGAGAAGTAGGGCTGTGGTTGATCAAGGGGGTTAGGTGAGTGCATTGATTTGGATCATAGGCATCGGCGCATACGTCTTTGTATTGGCGGCCAAACGGGCTGCTCTTAGTGTCTGGGGTGTGGCAAGTATTGTTGTATGGCTCTTATTGAGCAGTTTGCTTGATGTCTCGATATGGACCTTTGGTATTGTGGATTTAATTTTAGCACTCCTTTTCTTATTGCTGGGCGTGACATCGATAAGGCGTCAGTTGCTAAGTCGTTGGATGCTAAAGCACTATCTTCACATGAGGCCAAGCTTATCAGCAACTGAGGCCGAAGCAATTCGCGCAGGCACGGTGAGTTGGGATGCTCAGATTTTTACGGGCCAGCCTGATTGGCAACAATTATTGGCATATCAACCACCATCGTTAACAGAAGAAGAGCAAGCTTTTCTCGATGGACCCGTCAACGAACTTTGTGCCATGCTGGATGATTGGGATATCTGTCATAACCGCGCTGATTTACCGCCTGTGGTATGGCAGTTTATACGCAAGCAAGGTTTTTTGGGGCTCATTATTCCTAAAGCTTACGGGGGAAAGGGTTTTTCGGCGTACGCGCATTCGCAAGTCATTACAAAAATAACCAGTGTGAGTATGACCGCTGGGGTTTTTGTTTCTGTGCCCAACGCTTTAGGGCCTGCTGAGTTGCTTGTTAACTACGGTACGCAAGCACAAAAGGATTATTATTTGCCACGACTTGCGAATGGAGAAGATATTCCCTGTTTTGCATTGACGGGCCCAACGGCGGGATCAGATGCTGCACATATGCCAGATACAGGTATCATTTGTGAGGGCATATGGGAAGGCAAAACAACATTGGGCATTAAGCTTCAGTGGGACAAGCGTTATATTAGCCTAGCGCCTATTGCAACAGTGATTGGTTTAGCCTTTAAATTATATGATCCCGATCATTTGCTTGGTGATAAGACGTATCTTGGCATCAGTTGCGCGCTTATTCCAGCCGATACACCTGGTATTGTTATTGGACGACGGCATTTGCCTACGGCTATTCCCTTTCAAAATGGACCGACACAAGGACGGGACGTGTTTGTGCCACTTGATGCTTTGATAGGTGGTATAGGTATGGCCGGCCAAGGTTGGCGCATGCTTGCTGAGTGTTTGGCCGCAGGGCGCGCTATTAGTTTACCTGCAGCAGGCGTTGGTTCTAGTGAAATGGCGTTGGCAGCTACAAGCGCATATACGGCTATTCGTAAGCAATTTAAGCAGCCTATTGGTCATTATGAAGGTGTTAAATCTGTGTTGGGCCGTATGGTTGGCTTAACCTATATTGCCAATGCAGCAAGATGTTTGACGATGAGCATGTTAGATAGTGGTGAGCATCCCAGCGTTATTTCTGGCATCGTAAAGTATCATCTCACGGAGATGGGGCGAGAGGTTGTGACCCATGCGATGGATTTGCATGCAGGCAAAGGTATTTGCATGGGGCCACGGAATTATCTTGCCAGAACTTTTATAGCGTCACCTATCAGTATCACCGTTGAGGGCGCCAATATTCTTACGCGCAACATGATTATTTTCGGGCAAGGCGCGATTCGTTGTCATCCTTATGCACTTAAGGAACTTGAGTTAGCGCATATGGACAATCCAGCAGCGCAGTTAGTTGCCTTTGATGCTTTGGTATTTGAGCATCTTGGTTTTGCTGTTCAAAATGGTTTGGCAAGTTTGGGTTATGCCTTATCGGGCGGGCATTTCATTTATGCACCAAAAGGCCCATTGCATCGTTATCAACAGCAATATACACGTCTATGTTCAAGCTTTGCATTTGCTGTAGATGTGGCCATGATGAGTTTAGGTGCCGGACTTAAACGTCGAGAAGGACTCTCTGCAAGATTTGCAGATGCATTAAGCTATTTATATTTAGCGGCATCCGTGATGAAGCAATATCATGACAATCAGTATTCACCTGAAGAAGCACCATTATTTCACTGGGCCATGCAATACTTATATGCCAAAACAGCAGAGGCACTCCAAGGTATTGCGCGTAATTTTCCCCACCGTTGGCAAAGACATAAGCTACGTATGACTTTGTTTCCATTAGGTAATCGATTTTTGCCACCTGAGGATCTGTTGACATTTCAATTAGCGGATTGGATACAAGTGCCAAGTCCTGCAAGAGAACGACTTATTGCGGATGCTTATCTTGAACCCAGCCAATTTAATTGGGTAGGTAAGATGCAAGTATTACTTGCAACACAGGATAAATTAGCCTTGTTAGAAGGGCAGCTACAACGATTTATTAAACATCATAAGCTCATGAAGCAAAGCTATCGTGAGCAATTAGAGGCTGCGGTACAGGCGCATTGGCTAACGGAAGAAGAAGCATTGCAACTTAAACAATTAGAGAAAGAAAGACAGGAAGTGATTGCCGTCGATGATTTTGCACCGCAAACACTGGTTAGAGAAGTGCATTTAGTCGATACCGAAGGAAAGTTTATTCATCCTGTGTAACATAGAGTTAACAAAAAAGCATTAGTATAAATAGTTTAAACTTGGTACAATTCTAAATATGTGCCGGGCATGCTTGATATGCTGTGAGTGTATTATTCCCTTTACTTGAAAGGGGGTATTGAATAGGTAAAAAACTATGTCTGATATTGAACACATGAGCTCATCCAAGCCTTACTTGATTAGAGCATTCTACGAGTGGATTGTTGATAATGAAAAAACACCTTATCTCGTTCTCAATACAGATTATCCTGGTACAAAAGTGCCAAGGCAATATATTGAAAATGGGCGAATTGTGCTTAACATTTCGATGAGAGCGGTAGATGCTTTAGTGATGGATAATGTGAAGATCCAATTTAAAGCAAGTTTTGGTGGTGTGCAACAAATTGTTTTAGCACCCATTGCCGCAGTTTTGGCCATTTACGCGAGAGAAAATGGTAAAGGTATGATCTTTTCTGAAGATGAGTCTGAAGATATTGGTGGCTGGGATGCTTCGCCTACACATGAAATTATTGCAACTGAATCTTCGGCTTTCAAGGACAGCGAAAAAACGACGCAAACGTCAACGCAATCTGATGATAGTACCAAGGACAAACC
This sequence comes from uncultured Legionellales bacterium, assembly GCA_945957175.1. Lineage (GTDB taxonomy): Bacteria > Pseudomonadota > Gammaproteobacteria > UBA1113 > UBA1113 > CAMFJL01. The sequence goes on along the minus strand of CAMFJL010000004.1, from coordinate 34,032 downwards.
CAAGAAGTTGCCGGATTATCTACACATCATTAAGTAAGTGCTAGCGTGTGACTCTTAAAAAAGTATAAAGCATACCAGTGTCTTTGGGGTAGAAAAATCATCGCATAGCGATGACAGCGTATGATGTAGATGAAAAGACAAAGGGTATTATCCTACAACTAATACATCTCCAGCTTTAATGTTAGGATTGCCGATGTGATTCATTGCCTCAAGCTCCTTAACGGTTAGACCATGACTTTTTGCAATCGCATATAAAGTTTGATGCGGTTGAACGATGTAAGTTTTAGGGGTTGTCGTTTGATGGGCCTTGTTGGTGTGCTCATTGACGGGTGCTGTGGCCATTGTCGGTGAGGCATGAAAACTTGTTGGTAACTGTGGTGTATTATTTGCGGTCACGGGTGTTGGGGGCGTCGCGGTAGGTGGTGTATTCATCGCGACAAGTTGCTCTGTAGGATGACGGTAATCCATCTGATCCCCTGAAAGATTGGCTTCAAACAGTGGAATTTTGCTGATAGGTAGTAATAACTGATAACGGCTATCGGGTTCCGTTGCAAAACGTGTAAAACCAGGATTGAGCTCGTAAAGTTCAGTGGAACTGATATCTGCCATTTGTGCAATGCGGCTCATTTCAAGTTGTTGATGAAGCTCAACAATACCAAAATAGGGTCTGTTCGGAATATAAGGTAAAGTTACGCCATATTTGCTTGGGTTGGCAACAATGGCGGATAAAGCGAGCAGGCGTGGGACATAACTTTCTGTTTCTAAGGGCAGTTGTAGTGACCAAAAATTAGAGGCTTTACCTGCGCTGACATTGCGATTAATGGCAGCTTGTACATTGCCTTCACCGTAGTTATAAGCGGCAGTTGCTAATAGCCAATCACCGTTGAAAAAATTATGTAGGTAGAATAAATAGTCTAGCGCAGCTTTGGTCGAGGGCGCGATGGATTTGCGTGCATCATACCACCAATCTTGCTTCAACCCAAAACCAAGGCCTGTTTGTGGCATCATCTGCCAAATACCGGCGGCGCCCACCCAAGAATAAGCATAAGGGTCATAGGCACTTTCTATCATAGGTAAAAGTACAAGTTCACCAGGTAAATGGCGTTTAACCACTTGTTCATGGATATAATACATATAATAACTTGCGTGGCTTGCAACTCTTAATAGGTATTTGGGATGAGACACAAACCAATGAATTTGGGCCTGCACCTCAGGGCGATTTTCTTGGTGTGGTAATTTAAAATCAATCGCAATTTGCTGCCACAAATTTTGAGGTACACTCGGTATCTTTGGCTTATTGACAGGTTTTTGCCCTGTATGTTTATACGACGCTTCAATGGGATGTGTTGTTTGTTTGCTGTCGCTATGGATTTTAGCAACGGTGGACGGGGATGTCTTAGCGCGTTGTACCTTTGTATGTGTTTGGGCTGTTGTTGGGGGCGTTTGCGCATACCCTGATAGACAAAACGATATCAGTAAAGTCGCAAGCAAGCGACAAGTGCGCACATGTACCATCACCGCGTCAAACCTCATAATAATACTCAATAAAACTCTATCACAGTTTAGAGATTGCTGCTATACCTAGATAAAAGCCTATTATTGCAGATGCGTTGGGAGACGAAGTGTACACCAAAGTTTCTTCAATATGCATGTTTTGTCATCGCTATGCGATGGTGTATGATTATCCTTCATCCGCTGTTGTGGCTCCTTTTCCCAATGCATCTTCACCCGGCTCTAGGCTACACCCTCCTACACACGGCGGAAGAAGGCATGCTATAGCTCAAACTATAGATGGCAAAAGAGCATTTTTTGAATGTTGGCGATTGCTCGCTTTTTCAATGATCGCGGGTATATACTTAAGTATTTGGTGCTATTGTCTCCAAGCATCCGCAACACTATACTATCACAAAGTCAGATTTGAAAAGCAACGGGTATGACAAGGAGGATGCACGCGAGTTGTTAACAGATTATCATCAGGCCTTACAGCTTTGGCACAAGACAGCGCTTGGACAAAGGGTTTGGGATACTGTGTGCAAGGAAGTAAAACAACTCTCGTGCGAGTTCTTTGGGCAACGTTTACTTGTGGTAGGTCCACTGGATATTGAGTCATGGTTGGTGACTTGCCCTATTCCGCATCATCTATCATTAAACAGCGAATTTTGTGCTTTGGGCGGGACTGATGTGTGTACCGATGTTTATCAGCTTCCTTTTGCCGACAATAGCTTCGATGCAGTCATCGTGCCTTACGCCCTAGAATGGTTGCCGGAGTCCTCAACGATTATCGAAGAGTTAACGCGCGTGTTGGTTCCGCAGGGCAATATGCTCATAGTAGGTTTTAATCCTGTCAGTTTATGGGGCTTAGTGCGACCGTGGCAGCAAGATAAGCTTCCACCCTTTCACGGACATTTATTGCGCATGGGCCATATCCGACAAGCGTTAACACGCGCAGCTTGTGTTGTTGCTGATATGCGAACATGTTATTTTGGTCCTCCTTACTGTGGCATGCATTTAACGCAAGTAGGCTTTATTGAAACATTGGGGCGTTTGGGCTGGCCTTCTTGGGGCGCTGTTTATCTCGTTCATGCATATAAACAAGTTATGCCGCTGACACCTATCCGACCGCGATGGCTTTTAAAGGATAAATGGGCGGATTCGCTTGCGTGGATGAAATCTTAAGATGTTGCTCAATATGACAACATGAATATATGCCCGTGATCAAGGAAAATGCGAGAAAATCGCGGATATATGCTTGTAGGCGCCGGTCTTGTACCGGCCCGTTTGCGAGCGACCATAAGTGTCGTTTCTACAATCATAACGCCGGCATATGAAATTAGGGGTTTTGAAAGAAGGTGGCTATAAATTGAAAAAAGAAAGAGCAACACATGAAAACAGTTGATATGTATACGGATGGCGCATGCAGTGGTAATCCAGGCCCTGGGGGATGGGCTGTTTTATTACGGTATCATGAACGCGAAAAAGTTTTATCGGGTGCTGAAGCACACACAACTAATAATCGTATGGAATTGATGGCTGTTATTAATGGGTTGTCAGAGCTTAAGCACGCATGTTTGATAAATATATACACAGATTCGCAGTATGTCTTGAAAGGCATGACCGAGTGGATGCCTGGATGGCAACGCAGGCATTGGCGCACGGCAGATAATCGACCCATTAAAAATGTTGATTTATGGCAAGTACTTTCCGCACTGGCTAAGTCACACGAGATCAAATGGCACTGGGTGCGCGGACATTCAGGACATATTGAAAACGAAAGAGTTGATAGTCTGGCAAGGCAAGCCATCCTGACACTACCTTGAGGAATCTATGAAATTAAGACAACTGGCACTGGATACGGAAACAACAGGGATAGATCCCCGAACTGGACATCGCATCATTGAAATTGCGGCTATTGAGCTTGTGGATAGACGCTTCACAGGTGAAAGTTTTCATGTGTATATTAACCCCGAGCGAGATATTGATCAAAAGGCTGAAGAAATTCACGGCATCAGTCTTGCATTTTTAGCAGATAAACCTAAATTTTCTGATGTTTTTAATGATTTTTTTAAATTTATTGATGGCGCACAACTTATTATTCATAATGCACCATTTGATACTGGTTTTATTAATCACGAGTTTAAGCGGCATGATCGCAAGTTAAAATCAGTTGAACATTATTGCAGTGTTGTGGATACATTAGCAATGGCTAGGAAATTACATCCAGGTCAAAAAAACTCATTAGATGCATTATGTAAACGTTATCGCGTTGATAACTCAAAGCGAGTGTTGCATGGCGCATTAGTCGATGCTGATTTATTGGCACGTGTTTATCTGGCCATGACAGGTGGGCAGGCGAGCTTATTACCTGTTCACGAAGATAAATCAACAACACCGGTTTATACAATACAAACAACCACTGATTTGCCTAAAGAGACAACAGATTTGCCCGTACTTTATGCGGATGCGACAGAGCTTGTATTACATCAACAAAAACTTGCGGCAATTCAACATCAAGCGGGCCAAGTTGTTTGGCCAAGCGAAGAGACTGTGGGTGAGGCATGCTAAAACAATTACCCTCCCTGTTTGAAAGTGGTGTGGGTAGTGGGCTATTACTCATGTTGATGGCACTTTTAGCACTCATCGTTGTTAACAGTCCGTTAGCGGGTTATTACGAAACATTATTCAATTGGCAGATAGGTTATGTTTGGCACGGCTATGGTTTTGTTAAACCCTTAGTGCTATGGATCAATGATGGTTTGATGGCCCTCTTTTTTTTAATGATAGGGCTAGAGATTAAACATGAGCTTATCGATGGTGAATTAAATACGATAAAAAAAGCAAGCTTACCACTATTCGCTGCTTTAGGTGGCATGGTTGTACCTGCACTTATTTACATCGTCATAACCTATAACGATCCGATTGCAAGACAAGGTTGGGCAATTCCTAGCGCAACAGACATTGCATTTACACTCGCTGTATTTGCCATGCTACGTAGTCGAGTCCCTGTCGCACTTAAAGCATTAGTAACTGCACTTGCGATTATCGATGACTTGGGGGCCATCGTGATTATCGCACTATTTTATACACAGACTTTATCTTGGCTAGCACTTATATTCTCGAGTCTTTGTTGTTTGCTGCTGTTTGGTTTCAACCGTATGCGAATCACAGCGCTAAGCCCTTATATGATTGTAGGTATTATCTTATGGTTTTGTGTGCTTAAATCAGGTGTGCATGCGACCTTGGCGGGTGTGATATTGGCATGGGCGTATCCGCATGATACTGTCAAAACCATGGGCCAACCTGCTGCTGAGCTTGAGCATCAGTTAAATCCATGGGTCAATTACGCTATTTTGCCGCTGTTTGCGTTTGCCAATGCAGGTCTTGTTTTACAAGGTCATATAGCAGCACAGTTATTAGCACCTATCACGCTTGGTATTGCGCTGGGTTTATTTATAGGCAAGCAATTGGGTATTTTGCTGCTGTCTTGGCTGGCAATTCGCTTGCGTTGGGCTGTTATGCCAACAGCTACAACTTGGTCTGCCTTTTATGGTGCTGCGGTGCTTTGTGGTATTGGTTTTACCATGAGCCTTTTTATTGGCAGTTTGGCCTTTGGCAATGGCAGTGAAACGCTTATCCAAGATGTGCGTAGCGGCGTGCTGTTGGGTTCGTTACTTTCAGGTATCTGGGGTGTGCTGGTCTTGCGTATGGCTTCACCGAGCCATTCTTAGCGCATGTTGGTGCTGCTGGCTTTTATCAGTGGCGTTGCACTTGCTTCTCAAGGTTATTTGGAGTCACAGTTTGGAACGTTTAGCGTTTCTTTGGTAGCCGGCCTATGTGGTGCGGGCGCCTATACTTATGGTGTAAGTAAGCATCAGATAATCTGGCGCTTATGGGGGCGCCAAGCGTGTTTCATGTTGCTGGTTTGTTGCTTGGGTATGATCACGTGGCAGCGGGCGTATCACCATGTTATTCGTTGGCAGTTACCCAAGACTTTGTTGGCGCCTGTGAATATGTCTTTGATGGCGACTGTCATAGGATTACCTCAGGCTAAAGCACATGCGACATTATTTGATGTCGTTGTACCTATTCAGCAAATTCAGACAGCAACACCTCGCATCCCTCAAGCTACTACAATGTCGTCATCGAGTAAGCAAGATGATGTGCACTTACGATTGCAGTGGTATCAGCCTCGCTTTGCATTGATACCAGGTCAGCATTTACGTTTACAACTACGTCTGCGGCCATTACATGGATTTCAAAATCCTGGCAGTTTCGCTTATGTTGCTTGGTTACAACAGCAAGATATTCAAGCAGTGGGAACGGTGCTGTCTGCGACATGGTATCGGGCGCCCTTTTGGCATCTCCCGTGGTTAATCCGTATTGATATGTGGCGTGCACATATGCGTCAAATGATGTTGAATACCTTGCCAGCATCGCCGTTAGTGGGTGTTTTAATAGCGCTTTGTTTAGGTGATAAAAGCCTAGTATCACCGCAGATACAGCATATTTTTATTCATACGGGCACGGCGCATTTGTTAGCAATCTCCGGTTTGCATATTGGTTTAGTCGCTGGGTTAATGTGTTTGTTAGGCAAATATCTATGGCGTTTATGGCCAAGGCTTTGCTTATGGATTCCCGCGAGGATTGCGGGTTTATGGCTTGGTGTTTTGGCGGCTTGGGGTTATGCCCTGCTTGCAGGACTCGCGGTTTCAACGCAACGTGCGGCATTGATGGTAAGCATGGCTGCTTGGGCGCTAGGGTGTCGTCGTCGATTAGCCTGGCCTTGGATCTGGGCATTAACCTTAGCATTAATTTTGTTCATATCGCCACTTTCTGTCACAAGTAGTGGTCTATGGCTATCATTCATTGCGGTCATGGCCCTTAGCTACCTTGGTTTGCATCCCGATCATCATCGGTATCGCTGGTGCGCGTGGCTTTGGTTGCAGGCGTGTGTGACCTTTCTGTTAGCACCATTGATGCTAGCTTTGTTTCAGCAAGTCTCATTGGTGGCGATGCCTGCCAATTTGCTGGCTATTCCTTGGATAGGCACGATTATTGTGCCTATTGCGCTCGTGGGCTGTTTATTACAAGTATGTTGGTTTTGGGTGGGGCATCATTTACTGTTGTTGGCGCTTAAGTTGCTTACAGGGTTTTGGCCAGCATTAACAGGCCTTGCGAACGTACCTTACGTCACTTGGATGGGCGGTGTTGGGACATTGACAGCCTTATGTTTGGCACTATGGGCTACGGCCTGGCTGTTAGCGCCTGCTGCGGTGCCATGGCGTCAGTTGGGTTTTGGGTTATTATTGCCGGCGTGCCTTAATCCTCCGGTGACGCCAGATGAGGGCGGGGTTGAGCTCACGGTGCTAGATGTTGGTCAAGGTTTAGCTGCAGTGATTCGTACACAGGGTCATACACTGATTTATGATACGGGTCCGGGCGATCCTTCGGGCTTTAATGCAGGTGCGGCTGTGATTGTACCTTATCTTAGAGCAAGTGGTATAAGAACCGTTAATCAGGTGTTGTTAAGTCATTATGATAATGATCATATTGCGGGGTATCCTGCGCTAAGCCAGGCTTTTGGTTTTATACCGATATTGACGAGTGCACCTGTACAAATTCGACACCTTTTAAAGCTTGATGCGCGTACAAAGGTTTCACAATGCTTAGCAGGTATGCATTGGCGCTGGGAAGGTGTCGATTTTCAAGTACAATATCCGGACAAGGCACACCTGGGATTAGACAACAATAGCTCTTGTGTCTTGCAAGTAAGCGCGAGTGGAAAGCGCTTGTTACTTACAGGGGATATCGAAGCCCCAGCTGAACAGTGGTTGTTAAAGCAAGCAGGTAGTGCGCTTGCAAGCACAGTGATTGTTGTGCCGCATCATGGTAGTGCTGGCGCGGCTTTGCCGCAATTTATCATGACAATAGGGCCAAAATATGCTATATTCGCCGCGGGTTATATGAATCGATTTCATTTTCCGCGCTCGCGCGTTATTGAGAGCTATCAAGCTATTCACAGTCAGATAGGTAATACGGCCAGCGATGGTGCCGTGCGTGTGTCTATTTCACCGCAAGGTCAACTGACATTTAACCGCTATACAGATTGAAAGACAACGAGTATCCTAATTGAGGCGTACATGAGTAAGTTATTGATAAGTGCCAGACAAGCCAAAATGCTTGCGAGAAAGCGCCCTCAAGGCAATGCTTGGCAAGTTTATAAAAGATTATTAGCGTATGGCAAAAGTTATTGGGTTGCATTTGTTGTGGCAGTTGCTGCAAATGCTTGTTATTCGGCAGTTGATTCAACATACGTTTATTTATTAAAACCTTTACTTAATAAAGGTTTTATTAATCCCGATGTGAAGTTTTTAGCTTGGTTGCCCTTCATTATTATTGGTTTATTTCTTATTCGCTCAGCTATGAACTTAATCGGTAATTACTCAATGGGTTTGGTTGCGCGAAGTATCGTGATGTCTTTCAGACAACAACTTTTTGCTCATTTGCTCCATATGCCCGCCAGTTTTTTTGATAGAAGCTCATCAGGTCAATTGCTCTCTATGCTCGTTTATAATGCAGCTCAGCTTTCTGCTGCGTGTACCGATTCCATCACTATTCTTATTCAAAATGGCGCGCTGGTGCTTGGCTTGCTGATTGTGATGTTTTCTATCAGCTGGCAATTAACCCTTATTTTCTTAGTGACAGGGCCGCTCTTAGCGATTGTTGTGAAACTTTGTAGTCGACATCTTCGCAACTTAAGCCGTAAATCCCAAGAAGCCATGGCAGAAATCACGCACGTTGCTGAGGAAGCGCTTGAAGGCTATAAAGTTGTGCGTACATTTGGTGGTGAGGCTTATGAAATTCAAAAGTTTAACCGTGCGACAGCAAAAAATATGTATTGGGAGCTGAAATTAGTTATTTTGAAGGCAATCAATGATTCCAGTGTGCAGATGGTAGGTATCTCTGTGGTTGCTGTCATGGTTTACCTAGCTACGAAGCCACATGGCGCACATGCACTTTCTGCAGGCTCTTTTACAGCTGTGATTGCTGCGATGATGGCAACACTCAAACCTATGCGTAATTTAACGTCTGTGAATGGTACGATTCAACGCGGTCTTGCTGGTGCTGAAAGTATTTTTGAAGTTTTAGATATGCCAACTGAATTGGATAAGGGTGACATGTCTGTTGCTCGCGTTAACGGTAAAATCGAATATCGCAATGTTTCTTTAAATTATGACAGAAGCGACCAACAGGTGCTTTCTAACATTAATTTACAGGTAGCGCCTGGACAAACTGTTGCTTTAGTGGGGCGGTCGGGTAGTGGTAAGACCAGTATGGTGAGTTTATTACCCCGCTTTTATGATAGAAGCGCGGGTGAAATTTACATCGATGATATCAATATTTTTGATATTAAGCTTGCTGATTTAAGAAAGCAAATTGCATTGGTTACTCAACACGTGACGCTATTTAATGACACGATTGCTAATAATATTGGTTACGGTTTAGATGCAACAGAAGCTGAGGTTATTCAAGCAGCTAAAGCGGCATATGCCATGGAATTTATTGAAAAACTACCAGATGGCATTCATACGCTTGTTGGTGAGAATGGAGTATTGCTTTCGGGTGGTCAAAGGCAGCGCATTGCGATTGCGCGCGCGATTTTAAAAGATGCACCTATTCTTATCCTTGATGAGGCGACATCAGCCTTGGATACCGAATCAGAGCGCTATATTCAAGCAGCGCTTGAGGCTGTGATGAAAGATAGGACAACCTTAGTGATAGCCCACCGTTTGTCTACTATCGAAAATGCCGACCTTATCATCGTACTGGAAAATGGTCATATTGTTGAGCAAGGCACCCATAAGACGCTTATTCAGCAAGGGGGCGCTTATTGTATGCTGCATCAATTACAATTCACGGAACCTAAAACGGCGGTTGATAAGCTAGCAGCTGTCGATGCGTATTAAGGAATAGGCATCATGGATTTTTGGTGGCATTTGCCACGTACGTGGCAGGCATGGCTGCTGTTACCCTGCACTTGGCTTTATCGTACTCTTTTACTGTGCCGTAGCATGGTCTATCGATGCGGATTATGGTCCACCTATGTTGCACCCGTGCCAGTGATTGTTGTGGGTAATATGACCGTGGGTGGTACGGGTAAGACACCGTTAGTCATTGCTTTAGTGAAATATTTGCAACAACAAGGTTTACGTGTAGGTGTGGTGAGCCGTGGTTATGGTGCTAAGCCACCATACTATCCTCATGCTGTCATGCCCAACGCGGATGCCAAGCAGGTTGGTGATGAGCCCTTGCTGATTGCAAGAGAAACAGCTTGTCCTGTCATGATAGATCCCAAACGTCCGCGCGCAATTCAAGCATTACTCAAACAAACGCCATGCAATATCATTGTTAGTGATGATGGTTTACAGCATTTAGCGATGCATCCTTCGGTTGCTGTGGTTGTCAGCGATGGCAAGCGTGGTCATGGTAATGGGCTTGTATTGCCCGCTGGACCGCTTCGTGAGCCACTTCCTCGCGATCGTTCGCGTTATCTGTGGGTTGTCAATGGTAGCAGCCATGACGCGGATGCATGGTCGATGACACTGTCTTGTGGCGAAGTTTATCATTTACGCACCAGGGAGCGCAGATCGCTGGCCGATTTTGCGGGACAATCGGTGTTGGCTATCGCGGGCATTGGTTATCCGCACCGTTTTTTCGAGATGCTAAAAGCACAGGGACTTCATGTGACGCCTCACGCATTTCCCGATCATTATGCCTATCAATCTGCAGATTTTCAGTCGTTTGACAGGCAGTTACCGTGGTTCATGACAGAAAAAGATGCGGTGAAATGCCAAGACATTGCTAATGCTTGTGATACCTGGGTTGTGCCGGTTCACGCGGTGTTGCCATCAGGTTTTTGGCGGCAACTTGAGCAACGATTACAGGCACCGCACCAAAGGGTAGGGCAATGAAAATACGTTGGTATGTCGCTGGCTTATTATGTGGATGGCTTAGTTTAGTGTCATCCAGTTATGCTGTTACCATCATAGCACCCTATGAAACAATCAAATATGACCAAGCATTGTCTTTCTGGTGGGAACAAACAGCAGCGAAATCTCCTGTATTTACTATACGTTTAGCGGGTGCAAGTGCCTGGTTGCTTGGCAAGCCCTATCTTTTATTTCCTAATGGTGAAGGACCTCAAGGACAAATTGACCAGGCACCGTTATATCGTAGCGATGCTTTTGATTGTACAACGTACGTTGTCACAGCGATTGCATTAGCCCAAAGCCAAAATATCGCTGTATTTAAGCAACACTATCAAAATCTTATGTATAAGCACGGTCAAGTTGATTTTTTTCATCGTAATCACTTTGCCTCTATCGATTTCAATGAAAACAATGAAGCAAGCGGCGCTTTTATAAATGTGACGTCAAGCTTGGGTGCTAATAACCATCAGATAAGCATACAAACATTAACAAGTGATATTAATAAGCCCGCCTGGTATCAACGTACAGGCTTACAGCGTGTGCGTTTACTGACACCTCCCTCTCAAAGACAGCTAAAGCAGATTCAACAATGGTTAAAGTCGTATCAGAACTTGAGTCAAGACATGAAAGTCAGCGTTGATTACATTCCCACATCAGTGCTTATTAAGCGTAGTGGGGAAGTCAATTTAGCGATGCTTAAGCAAATACCCAATGGTAGTCTTATCGAAATTGTTTATCGCGATCCAAAAGATATCGCGGATTTTGGCACCAACCTTCAAATAGCTCATATGGGATTTGTCTTTGATACCTCGCACGGACAAGTATTTCGAGAGGCTTCATCATTGTATGACAAAGTAATCGATATACCGCTTAGCGTAGAGCTACGAAATCTGCAGCAAGACCCAACAGTGTTAGGCATTCATGTTGAAAAAATAACAAGCTAAACGCAATTTTTGGCAAAGAATTTTCTATTTCATTGCCGGAATGATAAAGTTATTTTTTATAATCACAGCGATATCTTCAGGTGATACAGGTTTGCAAAATAGTATCCCTGTACTTCGTCACAATCGTACTGTTGCAATATTGCAAGCTGTTCGCTAGTTTCCACACCTTTAGCAATGACATCGAGATTTAAACTATGGGCGCGATCGATAGTTGACTTAACGATAATGCGTGTGGCCGGATCACTTTAAATTTTCTGTACAAACTCGATATAGCCGTTTCCGTATTCCCTCTCTTAAGTGCCAACCATGCTGCTAACAGCGCTACGATAACGCCGGTTGGCCAACGCCTAGTCCCTATCCACGCAAACGAAACCTCCCTGTAAGTACAGACCCATCTCGATTAAAAATTTTTTGCATCTTGGCTTGACATAAGTGGTAAATGTTAACTATAGTGTGACGGTGTGGGACAAAGTGGATATAAAGTGGGATAAAAGTGATGTTTCGTGGGATAGCGAATCTGACAATCGACGATAAGGGTCGGATGGCGGTACCTACCAGGCATCGTGAGCGTTTAATGGGCGAAACGAATCTTCCAGTCGTATTGACCATTGATACCGAATCCCCTTGTTTGTTGTTATATCCGCTCCGCGAATGGGAATTAATTGAGCAAAAATTGGCTGCTTTGCCAAGTTTTAATGCTGCAGCACGTCGGATTCAACGTTTGTTGATAGGGCATGCAACAGAAATTGAGTTGGATAGCCATTCTCGTGTGTTAATTCCCACGATCCTTCGTGACTACGCAGAGCTTGATAAGAAAGCGATGCTTGTTGGTCAGGGGAATAAGTTTGAAATTTGGAGTGAATCTCGTTGGCAAACTGAACGCGGCCATTGGTTAGCGGCACAGCAAGCCAGTGAGGGTTTACCCCAAGAGTTAACGGGGCTTGCGCTTTAGTGACGATAACCGCTATGAGTCACCAGCCGGTGATGCTGGCTGAGTGTATCGATGCTTTGGCGATAAAGCCGGATGGTGTTTACGTTGATGGTACGTTTGGGCGTGGCGGTCATACGAGTGCGATGCTTGAGCGTCTTGGTGCAACGGGTCGTTTGATTGCCTTAGACAAAGACCCGAGTGCAGTGGCTTTTGCTCATGAGCACATCGCCGATCCACGGTTTTCGATAGTTCACAGTGCGTTCTCCTCATTGCGCACTGTGCTCGAGTCTCGAAAATTAGTGGGTCGTGTAGATGGTGTGTTATTGGATTTGGGTGTGTCATCGATACAACTTGATGAGGCCGAGCGTGGATTTAGCTTTCTTCGCGATGGCCCCCTTGATATGCGTATGGATACAACGCAAGACCTGACCGCAGCCAAATGGCTGGCACAAGTGAGCGAGGCTGAGCTTGCACGAGTGTTGGCGACGTTTGGCGAAGAGCGATTTGCCAGGCGGATTGCCAAAGCTGTCATTGAGGCAAGAACACTAGCACCGTTAACAAGAACCTTGGCATTAGCTGAGGTGATTAAGACAGCTCATCCGCGTTGGGAACCTGGGCGGCATCCTGCTACCAAGAGTTTTCAGGCGATTCGGATGGTGATAAATACAGAGCTCGCCGATATTTCGGCGGTGCTAGGCCAGGCGGTCGACGTGCTTGCCCCTGGTGGTCGGTTGGTAGTGATGAGCTTCCACTCACTCGAAGATCGACTTGTTAAGCGTTTTATGCGTGAACAAGCACAAGGCGACAATTGGCCCAAAGGATTACCAGTGCCGGTATCGGCGCTGAACCCTAAGCTGATTGTCATAGGTAAAGATTATCGACCTAGCGCACAGGAAGTGGCTAAAAACCCACGTGCGCGCAGCGCGATTTTACGTGTTGCGGAGAAATTATCATGATGACAGCAAGCAAAGCGATTAGCCATTACCAAGGTAGTCTGCGTGGTGTCCGACTATTATTAGGTCAACAAAATTTACTATTAGCACTGTTACTTGTCTGTGTATTTGCCTCTGCCTTTGCCATGATATATACAAGAGATCTCGATAGACAGCTCGTTTCGCAATGGCAAAGTTTGCAAATGCAGAAAACCAGTATGACACAAACCTATAATCAATTATGGTTAGAAGATAGTGCCTGGTCTACACAAAGCCGGATCATGGACAGAGCAACTAATCACTTAGCGATGACAGTACCTGCATCGCAAAGCATCACTACATTGGTATCGTGAGCCCGCGGCGGCCTCAAAGAACTTACCGCTATCAACCCCGTCTTTGGGTTGTTGGCGGCTTATTGGCTTTATTATGTCTAGCACTTGTCGGTCGCATGCTTCAGTTAACTTTGTTTGAGCGTGCTTTTTTACGGGCCGAAGGGGATGCGAGGGCTGCTAGAACCATTGATATTGCAGCCTATCGTGGGACGATTACGGACAGAAATGGGCAACCGCTTGCGATCAGTGTGCCTGTTAAATCGATTTGGATTAACCCACAAACGTTTTCACTAGAAGATTCAAGGCTTAATCAGCTTGCTTCATTACTAGATGAACATGTCCAAGATATCAAAAACACATTATCACGCAGTAGTCATCGTGAGTTTGTCTATCTCAAGCGACAAATTGATCCTCAAGTGGCGGATAAAATCATTGCGTTAGGCATTCCAGGTGTCTATGCACAAGCTGAATTTCGTCGATTTTACCCAGAAGCGGAGGTTGCAGCACCCCTGATTGGTTTTACCAATATTGATGATTCAGGTCAAGAAGGTATAGAGCTTGCATATAATCAGGCATTGCAGGGTAGTCCCGGCATGGAACGTGTCGAGCGCGATTTGTATGGTCATGTAGTTGCTTTGCAAGGTGTTATTAAGCCCGCGGTGCCAGGTCAACAGCTGCAACTAAGTATCGATAATCGTTTACAGTATTTAGCTTATCATGCCTTGCAACAGGCGATTGAAACAAACAAAGCCGAAGCCGGTAGTATGGTCATTGTTAATGTGAAAACTGGCGAAATTTTAGCAATGGCGAATTATCCTTCGTTTAATCCGAACGACAAACCACTAGTGCGCACCGATTATTTTCGCAATCAAGCGATGACCGATGTATTTGAGCCTGGTTCAACGATGAAACCTTTTGCCGTTGCCAATGCATTGCGTTTTGGTAAAGTGACGCCTAATACAAAAGTGGATACCAGTCCAGGTTATATGTATCTTGATGGTAATCAGATCAATGATGATGGTTTCAATCTTGGTGTTATTGATGTGACTGGTATTTTGCAGCACTCAAGTAATGTGGGTGTCACTAAATTAACGCTTACAACGCCACCAGGTAGTTTATATGATCTGATGCATAGTGTTGGTTTAGGACAAAAAACCAATCTTGATTATCCAGGTGAATCGACAGGTGAATTGGTTAATCGGCCCAAATGGGCACCATTTACTTTGGCTACCATGTCTTTTGGCTATGGTTTGAATGTGACAGCTATTCAGCTGGCGCAAGCCTACAGTATCTTAGCCTCAGATGGTGTAAAAAAACCTTTAAGTTTAATAAAATTGCCTACAGGCGCTGAAGTTAAAGGCAGCAAGGTCTTGCCGCCGAGCATTACGCAATCCATCGTAACGATGTTGGAGAGTGTCGTCGCAAAGGGCGGTACCGCTTATAAAGCCCATATTCCTGGTTACATTGTGAGCGGTAAAACAGGTACTGTGCGTATTGTGGGACCTCATGGCTATGAAGCGCATCATCATGTTGGCATTTTTGTCGGCATAGTACCTGTCACCAATCCCCAATTTGTTGCGGTGACAGTGATTAAGAATCCTCAAAATGGCGTTTATTTTGGTGGAGATGTGTCTGGCCCAGTGTTTGCCTCAGTGGTGAGTCAAGCATTAATGCTTTATGATGTGAAGCCCGACGATCCCGCAAGTTTGCCCAATCATAAAAATGATGCAGCACAAGCAACGTCAAACACCAATGCGAATAGTACAGCAACACCAGAAGCTGCTGTTTCTGCAAAACCAGAGACTAAAATGCCATGAGTATGTTATTAGCAGAACTATTGGCACCATGGACAACACGCAAATTACCTATTTTATCTATACAATCTCTATGTCTTGATAGCCGAGAAGCAAGGCCAGGTTGTTTATTTTTCGCGGTGAAAGGTTCGACGCAAGACGGACGTGCGTACGTTGCTGATGCAATTGAGAAAGGGGCTGTCGCTATTTTAGTCGACAGCGAGATGGTGCTTACGCAAGCTGTTTCGGTTTGTGTGGTCAGTATTCCGTCCCTGCAACAACATATCGGTTATATCAGCGAGCGTTTTTATCAATATCCTTCAGAATCCTTGACGATGTATGGCGTGACTGGAACGAATGGAAAAACATCAATCACCTATTATCTTGCACAAGCACTCACAACGCTAGGATGTGCTGCTGGCGTGATTGGAACCACGGGTAATGGTTTGTGGCCAACACTAGAAGCCAGCGCATTGACGACACCAAGTCCTGTTGAACTCGCGGGATTATTAGCCGGCTTTGTCAATCAAGGCGCTTTAGCCGCAGCGATGGAAGTTTCTTCTCATGCACTCGCACAGTATCGTGCCGATGGCATTCGTTTTGATACAGCTATCTTTACTAATTTTACGCATGATCACTTAGACTACCACGAAACGATGCAGGCTTATGCATTAGCAAAACAAAGATTATTTGATTTCCCGGATCTGCGTTATCGTATTTTTAATATCGATGATCCGATGGGACAGCGATGGGCTAAGGCTTATCATGGTGTAACCACGTACACATACGGTCTTTCACCTGATGATAATCCACGCCATACGTATGTGACCGATATCACATATGACGAGACCGGTATGGATATGATGCTTTGTTCACCCTGGTATCGAGGACCCTTAAGGTTAAATTTATTGGGTCAATTTAATATTCAAAATGTATTAGCTGTTTTTGTAGCTTTATGCATTCATCCCTATGTAGCATCGCAAGTGATAAAAGCACTGGCAACATTGAAAGGTGCTCCTGGTCGTATGCAATGCATCCGACGTCCGAGACAAGCCTTGGTAGTGGTGGATTATGCGCATACACCAGATGCTTTATCCAATGCATTACAAGCATTACGTTTACATGTTCAAGGCAAACTTTGGTGTGTATTTGGTTGCGGTGGTGATAGAGACAAAACCAAACGCCCATTAATGGCACAAATTGCGGCGCAATATGCAGATAATGTCGTAGTTACCAGTGATAATCCGCGCAAGGAAGATCCTCGTGAGATTATTGCCGAAATCTGTACGGGTTTTTCAAATGGCACAAGCTATACAAAAGAAGTTGATAGAACTCAGGCAATTCATTTAGTCTTGAGCCGTGCAAAAGCAAACGATATTATTTTGATTGCAGGCAAGGGACATGAAGATTACCAAGACATAGGGGGTGTGCAGATTCCTTACCAAGATGCCATTGTCGTGGAGCAGTATGATGCCGCTTCAATTTTATAAAAGGTACGGTATATGCTAACGTTACCCCCGTGTATTGCCCATCGAGGTACAAGAGTCCTTGCACCTGAAAATACGATGGCAGCATTTCGCACCGCCCACCAGCAAGGCCTTAGCTGGTTAGAATGTGATTTACAGTTAACGCGCGATGGTGAGGTTGTTATTTTTCATGATGAAACCCTTGAGCGCACCACAAATGGCGTAGGCAAATTATCTGACTGGGATAGTGATAAATTAGCAAAACTAGATGCAGGTGGCTGGTTTAAGGATATCTTTCGATCGGAACGTATACCGACACTGACACAATTGCTGCTTTTTGCCAAGGTCAGTCATATGGGTATCAATTTTGAGTTAAAACCAGCAGGTGCATCGACAGACATGCTGGTCATGAAAGTTTTAGAAGCGCTGGTACTCAATCCCATGCCACCTGAACATGTGTTATTTAGCAGCTTTGCGATGCCGGCTTTAACTTTATTAAGGCATTATGATGCAAACGTCCAGCTTGGCGTACTCTATGATAAATGGGACAAAAGTTGGCGGGAAACAGCAAGTTGTCTTCGCGCAAGTGCTGTCATTTGCAATCATCGATTATTAACACCCAGACGTGTCCAGGCCATTCATGAGGCAGGATTTTTGTCATTGGCGTATACAGTGAATCGCTTGAGCCGATTTGATCGTTTGCGTAGCTGGGGTGTCGACGCTATCTTTATTGATGATCCGCGGATGTTGACCCGCTAAGGGTATCTATGATTAAAGTTGATCTGGTCGTCCTAGGTGGCGGCATTAATGGTACTGCGATTGCGAGAGAAGCTGCAGAGCGCGGTCTTTCTGTGGTGCTACTTGAAACGCATGACTTAGCCAGTGCCACGTCATCGGCGAGTAGTAAGCTGATTCACGGTGGTTTACGTTATTTAGCACAAGGTCATTTACATCTCGTACGAGAATCATTACAAGAACGTGAGCGATTATTACGTCATGCTCCTCATTTAGTTAAGCCATTATCCTTTGTGATGCCAACGAACCAATATGATGTTAAAGATTGGCAGGTTGGCGTTGGACTTTGGCTTTATGATCACCTTGCCAATCGCGGTACTTTGCATAAAAGCGTGCGTGTTGCACGCAAGGACAAATTGTTACAGCCATTATTACCCACAGTCACTTCAGCGCGCCGATACCAGGATTGTTGGGGCGATGATGCAAGATTGGTCATCAGTAATGCCTTAGCGGCACAAGCGCGTGGTGCCACGATTTATAATTATGTGAGTGATTATCAAATAAAACGCCAAGATACGCATTGGCAGATCACGATTGCAGCACCCAACACACTTCAAATCCAAGCAAAATTGGTCGTTAATGCGACTGGCCCGTGGGCGATTCAAGCACTTGAACAAGTCACTGGAAACACATCACCCTATCGATTATCTTGGGTAAAGGGGAGTCATTTGGTGGTGCCTCGCTTCTATGAACAAGATGTTGCTTATACTTTACCGCAATCCGATGGACGTATTGTCTTTGTTATTCCTTATTTAGAACGCTATTGCATGATAGGTACGACCGATATTCACTATCATGCAGATCCTCGTCAGGCACATTTAGACCGTCAAGAGCAAGACTATTTATTGACTGCTGTGTCACGCTACTTTCAACAAGCGCCTCATGCAAGTCAAATTCTGTGGCATTTTTCAGGTGTCAGAGCACTTGTGGCGGATAAGCAAGATAATCCTTCGAAGACATCACGAGAATATCAATTAGTGCTAGACACACAAGCTGCACCGATATTAAGTGTATTCGGTGGTAAATTAACAACACATCGAAGCTTAGCTGAAAAAGCTGTCAATCAGTGCAAGTCATTTTTCCCCCAATTGCAAGCAAGTATCAGTGCATGCACACCACTCCCAGGTGGTGATATTCAAGATTGGCTCCATTTTGAAGCACAATGTATCGAACAGTATCCTTTTATACCTCGACCAACATTGCAGCGCTATATGCATACTTACGGTACGCGTATCCAACATTTATTGCATTGTAAGTATCGCCTTGAGGATTTAGGTGCTATCGTGACAGCAGATTTGTACCAACATGAAGTTGATTTTTTACGTAAGACAGAATGGGCAAAAACAGATGAAGACATTTTGTGGCGACGTACTAAGCTTGGTTTATCGTGCTTGATGAGTCCGTCTCTTCCGTTTTAGGACAGCAATAAGTGGCTACGACTTCACCATCAGGATTTACGCTTTGTAATACGACAGGGAAACCCCAGAGGCTATGTAAATGTTTTAAAACTTCATCAGTATCTTGATTAAGCGGACGTCGCAAATGCAGTTTATGTTGTAATGTGAGCGTTCTATTGCCACGTAGGTTCATATTGACGATTTGAATATTGGGCTCTTGTTCGCTTACATTGTAAAGTGTGGATAATTGCTGGCGTAAGTGTTTGTAACCTTGTTCATCGTGGATTGCGTCAATGACTAAGGCCGGTTTGCTATCATCATCAACGAGGCTAAATAATCGTAAATCACGCATGACCTTAGGTGATAGAAACTGAGAAATGAAGCTTTCATCCTTGTAATTATTCATAGCGTCGTGAAGTACTTCAAGCCACGGTCTGTTAATCATATCAGGAAACCATTGTTTATCTTCATCTGTCGGATTCTCACACATACGACGTAAATCTGAAAAAATAGCAAAGCCGAGTGAGTAAGGATTAATACCATTGAAATAAGGATGATCATAAGGCAGTTGTTGTATTAAATTAGTATGATTTTGCAAGAATTCGAGCATAAATGCATCAGTTAATAGCCCCTCATCATACATATGTTGCAAGATAGTATAATGCCAAAATGTCGCCCATCCTTCATTCATAACTTTTGTTTGCTTTTGAGGATAAAAATAGCGTGCAATTTTTCTGACAATACGAATTGTTTCGCGTTGCCATGGCTCAAGTAAGGGGGCATTTTTCTCAAGGAAATAGAGAAAGTTTTCTTCAGGTTCTTTGGGGAAGCGTTTAGCTTCGACGGATTGACTCGGGTCCGTCTTAGGTACGGGAATGGTGCGCCATAAATCATTGACTTGAGCTTGTAAGTAGATCTCTCTTGCTTTTTGTCTAGCTTTTTCTTCGGCCAAAGAGAGCGCATGAGGGCGTTGATATCTATCAACACCATGACTGCTTAACGCGTGACAAGCGTCGAGTAATTTTTCAACCTCATCAATACCATATTTTTCTTCACATTCGCTGATAAAATTTCTGGCAAATAGCAGGTAATCAATAATAGCATCAGCTTGAGTCCATGTTTTGAATAAATAATTATTTTTAAAAAAGCTGTTATGTCCATGACATGCATGAGCAATCACCATAGCTTGCATGACCATATTGTTTTCTTCTAATAAGTAAGCAATACATGGATTGGCATTGATAACGATTTCATAAGCGAGTCCACGTAAGCCATGACGATATTGTTTTTCAATATTCACGAATTGTTTGCCATAAGACCAATGATAATAGCCGAGTGGCATGCCAATCGTTGAATTGGTGTCCATCATTTGCTCACTACTAATAAGCTCCATTTGTATAGGGTACGTAGATAGTTGATAATATTTAGCGACACGTGCGATTTCTCCAGCATATTTTTCAATTAACTCAAAACTCCAATCAGCGCTATAAGGTAGCTTTTTTCGCGATTTCATGTATTTTTCCTTTTAAACAAATCACGAAAGACAGGATAGATATCTTTTTGGTCATTAATGCTACGCATAGCAAAATTGGCATATTGTTCTTTAACGATAGTATATGAACGCCATAAACTTTGATGATGCCGTGGCATAATTTCAACATAGGCATAATATTGAACTAAAGGCATGATTTGCTCTTGTAAAATAGTTTGGCACTTAGGTGAGTCAGCATTCCAATTATCACCATCAGAGGCTTGTGCGACGTAAATATTCCAGTCATTGGTTGGATATTTGGAGATGACAATTTGGTAGGCAAGTTCAAGTGCGCTTGAGACTACAGTACCGCCAGTTTCTCTTGAGTAAAAGAACTCTTCTTCATCAACCATTTTTGCCACAGTATGGTGACGTATAAAGACAATATTTATTTTTTTATAGTTTCTTGTTAAAAACAAATAGAGTAAAATAAAAAAACGTTTGGCGATTTCTTTTTTGGATTCATCCATAGAGCCAGAGACGTCCATAATGCAAAACATCACAGCCTGGCTTGTCAGCTTAGGTTGTTTGATTCTTCGGTGAAAGCGAATATCAACAGAGTCAATAAAGGGAATATTTTTCGCCCGTTTTTTAATGGAGGTAATGGTCTTCTTCAGAGCTTTTATTTTTTTATCATCGGGAGGTGTCTCTGATTCGGCTGCAGCAAGTACCTTATCTAGTGTTGCTAATTTTTTTCTATAAGAATGAGAAAAACTGCGGCGTCTAGCGATGGCTTGGCGAAATGAGCGAATAATGCTGATACTACTAGGGTTGCCACTATGACTAAATCCACCTCGAACATTATCAAAGCTTGGGAGTTCAGCCAGCTTGGTTTTTACAAGGTTAGGTAATGCAAGATCTTCAAAGAAGATTTCCAGAAACTCATCGCGATTGAGTTCAAAAATAAAATCATCAACGCCTTCACCTTGATCGCTTGCGCTACTACCATTTGCGCCATCACCGCCAGTTTCGGGGCGTGCAATTGTATCGCCTGATGCATAATGTTTGTTGCCGGGTAAAATTAATGTTCGTTCACCACCTGCACGATAACCAAAGCTAGGCTCATGCAAATCTCGCTTAGGAATAGCAATTTTTTCACCCTGATAGATATCTGTAATGCTGCGTTTATTGATAGATTCACTGACAACTTCTTTAATTTGTTGTTTAAAGCGGCGAATAAAGCGCTGTCTATTGATGGTACTTTTATGCTTGCCATATTGTCGTTTATCAATAATATAAACCATGACACTCCCCTAAGACGACTTTCTCACTCGCAAATACCAATCACATAGGAGTCTCACTTGTTTTGGTGTATAGCCTTTCTCTACCATACGAGAGATAAATTCTTCGTGTTTACGCTTATCTTCTTGAGAGCCTTTGGCATTAAAAGAAATCACAGGTAAGAGATCCTCAGTATTTGAAAACATTTTCTTTTCAATAACACTACGAAGTTTTTCATAACTATTCCAAGAAGGATTTCTACCTTTATTATTGGCTCGTGCACGTAATACAAAGTTTACAACTTCATGACGAAAATCTTTAGGATTACTGATGCCTGCTGGCTTTTCAATTTTTTCTAACTCTTCATTAAGCGAGTTTCTATCATAGATCTCTCCAGTATCAGGATCTCTAAAATCTTGGTCTTGAATCCAAAAATCAGCATAGGTGATATATCTATCAAAAATATTTTGGCCATATTCAGAGTAAGATTCGAGATAAGCTGTTTGAATTTCTTTTCCAATAAATTCAATATATCTTGGAATCAAGTACTCTTTTAAATATCTTAAGTATTTATCGTGCACTTCTGGCGGAAACTGCTCTTGCTCAATTTGTTGATCGAGTACATAGAACAAATGAACTGGGTTTGCTGAAATTTCGACTTGATCAAAGTTAAATACTTTAGATAGAATCTTAAAAGCAAAGCGTGTAGACAATCCTACCATGCCTTCATCAACACCAGCGTAATCCTTATATTCTTGATAAGATTTGGCTTTGGGATCCGTATCTTTTAAATTTTCACCGTCGTAGATTCGCATTTTTGAGTAAATACTAGAATTTTCTGGTTCTTTTAAGCGAGACAGCACAGAGAATTGTGACATGATGCTTAGTGTATCAGGTGCACAATGGGCGTGTGACAGTGCGCTGTGATCAAGTAGCTTTTGATAAATTTTGATTTCTTCGCTAACTCTTAATACATAAGGTACTTTGACGATGTAAATTCTGTCAATGAAGGCTTCGTTATTGCGATTATTTTTAAAGGTTACCCATTCGGCCTCATTCGAGTGAGCTAAAATCATGCCGTCAAAGGGCAGTGATGATAGACCTTCAGTGGCATTATAATTGCCCTCTTGTGTTGCTGTGAGTAAGGGATGTAATACTTTAATAGGGGCTTTAAACATTTCGACAAATTCTAAAATACCACGATTTGCTCGGCATAAACCACCTGAGTAACTATAAGCGTCTGGGTCTTGTTGTGAAAACTCTTCAAGCATACGGATATCAACTTTACCCACTAAGGATGAAATATCCTGATTATTTTCATCACCTGGCTCTGTTTTTGCAATGGCAATTTGATCAGCAATAGAAGGGTAGAGCTTAACAACTTTAAATTTAGTGATATCACCTTCAAATTCATGGAGTCGTTTGATAGCCCATGGCGACATAATATAACGCAAATAGCGTTTAGGTATGCCATATTTCTCTTCGATTAAATCACCATCTTCGTCTAAGGAGAAGAGTCCCAACGGTGATTCAAAGACAGGTGAACCTTTAATAGCATAAAATGGCTCGGTTTGCATGAGTGATTTTAGTCTTTCTGCAAGTGAGGATTTACCGCCGCCAACAGGACCCAATAAGTAAAGTATTTGTTTGCGTTCTTCTAAACCTTGTGCGGCATGCTTAAAAAACGCCACAAGCTGCATAATGGTCTCTTCCATACCATAGAAGTCTTCAAAATGCGCGTATTGCGGTATCATGCGATTAGAAAAAATTCGACTTAAAATGGGATCTTGGCGTGTATCTAGAAGCGTGGGCTCGCCTATGGCTTTGACAATGCGCTCAGCTGGACTTGCATAGGCATAGGGATCTGTCTTGCAAAGATCCAAGTAGTCCATGAGCGACAATTCTTCTTCACGCCTTAATTCATAGCGTTTACGGTAGTCTGTAAAAATGTCCATGCCTATCCCCTAATGAAGTGCCGCGACCTATTGTCAGCGTGTTAACTTATTGTTCACTTTGCTACAAGTATAGTTGAGATTCAGGGGGTAAAATTTATTTTAAAACATTAAAGAACCATGCGCTTTGAAGGATTACGATCATGTTACACATGATATTGCTGATATGCTTGCCAGGTATTATGCATAAGGCTTGCGACAGTCATAGGGCCTACGCCACCGGGTACCGGTGTGTAATAGCTTGCGCGCGTAGCGACTATCTCTGCGTTTAAATCACCGCGCAAACGGTTGTTTGCCAGATGATGCATGCCAACATCGATCACGATAGCGCCTTGACGAATAACACTGCTATCAATCACATCGATGACGCCCGTTGCGGCTACTAATAGCTGGGCATTGGCAACGTGCTGTAGTAAATCTTTGGTTTGTCGATGTGCTAAGGTAACCGTTGCACCAGCATTACAAAGTTCTAACATCATAGGACGTCCTACAATCGTGGAGCGACCGAGAATCAGTGCGCGTGTGCCTGCTAAAGGAATATCATAAGCTTCAAGTAAACGCATGATACCAAAGGGTGTGCAAGGCCTGATGGACGGATTGCCCTGTGCAAGTCGGCCTAAGTGATAGGGATGGAAACCGTCGACGTCTTTGTGAGGAAGGATGGCTTCCAAAACCCGCTCTTTGTTGATATGCGAAGGTAAAGGAAGTTGAAGCAAAATGCCATCTACAGCCGGGTCAGCATTCAGCCCACTAATCGTTTGTAAGAGCATGGCTTCGGTAACTGTTTCTTCTAATGTTATGAGTGTTGCTTCGATGCCGAGCTCTTGGCAGGCTGCTTGCTTACGAGCGATATAGATCGTTGAAGCCGGATCGCTACCGACTTGGATAACCGCCAAACAAGGTGCTCTTTTTCCTTGCGCAAGCATCGTGTCGATTTGCTCAGCAAGTGTTTTGAGCTCTTGAATTGCAAGGGCTTTTCCATCGAGTAAGGTTGCTGTATTTGACATGCTTAAGTCTTCCAATGCAATGCGGTGAACATAAGTATATACCGAAGTGACCTCAACATACGAGCCTATGGGTTTCATTTACCGCGATACAAAAAATGCCCTTCTCTTCCTTGCGCCGCGATGACAAATTAATAACCTTCAGCGAGTCCTGCAGGTCTGCGTTTATCGATAGCGCCATAGCGTACATGCGTTTTGGGATCTTGCTCAACGATGGCCATAGCACCCCAGGTCAAACTATTATCTGGCGAGCTAAAAGGTGGACCTAGTTGAAAGTGATATCCTCTATTCACAAGACTCATTTGTGTTGTATGAGAAAAAGCATCAGGTTCAATAAAAACGATGTTAGGCTCTCCTTGCATATGATAGCGTGGCGCATCAATGGCAGTCTTGATATTCATATGGTAATCTAAGATATTCTCGATAGCTTCTAACACTTGCGTAATGATTGTTGAGCCTCCTGGCGTGCCTAATACCAAAAATAATTGATTATCTTTTAATACAATCGTGGGTGACATCGAACTCAGCGGTCGTTTACCTGGCTGAATACGATTCGCATCTCCTTGTTTAAGCTGATACTCATTAGCAACATGCGGTAAAAGCGTAAAGTCATCCATTTCATTATTGAGAAAAAAACCAGTATTGCCGGCAATAAGCCCAGAACCAAAGTCATTATTCAATGTATAAGTAACTGACACGGCATTGCCTGCTTTATCGATGATAGAATAGTGTGTGGTATTGTTGCCTTCTGTTGTAGATAATAAGCTGGCTGGTGCGTCTATCTGTGTTTGTGTTTTGATAGTTTTCACGATTGCCGAAATGTGTGCAGGTGATAATAGGATATCAATAGGATTGTGGACAAAATCAGGATCGCCTAGGTACTGATTTCTATCCATGTAGGCATAGCGCATCGCTTCGATAATATCATGGCTACTTTCGGGTGTGCGATAACCCAGTTTTTGCAAGGGAAATGCCTCAGTAATCGCTAATATCTCACATAAGGTTACACCACCAGAGCTGGGTGGTGGAGCAGAAATGATTTGATAACCGCGATAATAGCAAGTGATAGGTTTTAATGTTTCAACACGATAGTTTTTTAAATCTTGTAAACTGATAACGCCACCATGGGCTTGACTGGCATCCACTATTGCTTTTGCTGTTTTTCCTTCATAAAAACCAGCGTTGCCTTGTGTTGCAATGCGTTTTAGTGTGTTTGCCAAATTTTGTTGAACAAGGGTATCGCCAGGTTGGTAGGGTTTTCCTTGCTTAGTAAAAATAGCAGCGACATTGGCTTGTGTATTGAATCTTGCAACAGCACCCGTTAAATCATTCAGATCCCCCTGCTCAAGTTGATAGCCTTGGCTTGCAAGGGCAATGGCGGGTTGCATGATTTGTGCGAGAGGCAAAGTGCCATAGTGCTGTAGTGCATAACTAAAACCAGCCACAGTACCAGGTATACCCACAGCAAGGTAACTGTCGGTCATTGCATGAGGTATGGGCTTGCCTTGTTTATCTAAAAATAGCGCCGTTTTTATAGCCGCAGGCGCAGTTTCTCGAAAGTTAATAACGGTCGTTTTACCATCGGCGAGGCGAATGAGCATAAAACCGCCGCCACCAATGTTACCGCAGCAAGGCTCAACGACAGCAAGGGCATAACCGACTGCAACAGCGGCATCAATCGCGTTACCGCCTTGTTTTAATATCGCGATACCAGCCTGTGTTGCTAAATGTTGTGCCGATGATATCATCGCATGCTTTGCCATGGTGGGTGTTTGAACTGCGGCAAAGCTCACGCAAGGGTAAACGAGTGCGCATAAATGTAGTATTTTCAAGCACCAGCGCAGATGTTTATTTGTAGGACGTAAGTAAGAGAAAGATGGTGCAAAGCGTTTTCCTTGGCCCGTGCAGTCCAATAATATCGGTAATTTTTTTCGCATGGTGACTTCCTTATCATTCAGATGCAGACAACTGTTGTAACACCCATTTTGCGTGCTCAATGCGCTCTGCGGGTGTTTCACTCGCTAGCTGATATTTGATGGCCTGAGATCCATCTAATTGAAACGTGGCGCTTTGTTTTTGTATGAGTTGGAAAATGATCATCGGATCAATCTGCGGTTTCTCTTGAAACTCAATGCGTCCGCCCTTGGCATGGGCGTCCATTTTTCGGATCCCTAGTGCACTGGCACGCAATTTAAGTTCGGCAATCGCAAATAAGTGTAGTGTTGGTAGTGGCAATGATCCAAACCTATCAATGAACTCGGCTTTTAATGCAGGTAAGTCTTCGGCCATTTTAACGCTATTGATACGTTTATAAAGCATCAGACGTTCATGGATATCACCCACATAGTCTTCGGGGATCAGTGCGCTAAGACGTAAATCGATATCGGTCGTGGGTGGCAGCAAGTCATGAAACGTGGTTTCGCCGTTGATTTTTAGGCTAGAAATGGCTCTATCAAGGAGTTCTTGATAAAGGCTAAAGCCAATGGCTTGAATATTACCACTTTGCTCATCGCCTAATAGCTCGCCGGCACCACGAATTTCTAAATCATGACTAGCTAGCGTAAAGCCAATACCTAAATCATCATACATGGCAATGGTTTCTAGTCGTTTTTTGGCATTGCTACTAAGTGTGATTTCAGGCGGTGTAAATAAATAGGCATAAGCTTGATGATGTGAACGGCCTACGCGACCACGTAATTGATGTAATTGCGCAAGACCAAAGTGATCGGCATTATCAATAATGATGGTATTAGCGGTTGGGATATCAATACCTGTTTCAATGATAGTTGTACAGACTAATATCTGAAACCGCTGATGATAAAAATTTATCATCACTTGCTCAAGTTGCCGTTCTGACATTTGTCCATGACCAATGTCAATGCTTGCCTCGGGTACTAATTGTTTCAACTCATCCGCACAGCGAGCAATAGAGTTAATGTCATTATGAAGGAAAAAGACCTGACCGCCACGTAAGAGTTCACGTAATACAGCTTCACGAATGAGGCTATGACTTCGTTCATGCACAAAGGTTTTGATGGTTAAACGCTTGAGTGGCGGTGTTGCAATAATAGACAAATCACGAAGTCCGGAAACGGCCATGTTCAAGGTTCGTGGAATCGGTGTTGCTGTGAGGGTTAATACATCCACATCAGTGCTCATGGCTTTTAAGCGCTCTTTATGTGTCACCCCAAAGCGATGCTCTTCATCAATAATGAGCAGGCCCAAATCTTTAAATTGCACTTGCTCGCTAAGCAGTTTGTGAGTGCCAATCACGATATCAATACCGCCTTCAGCAAGGCTTTTGAGTATTTGCAAGCTCTCCTTACCCCCACGAAATCGTGATAGAGCATGAATACGCACAGGCCACTCAGCGAATCTATCGCGAAATGTTTGTAAGTGTTGCTCTGCAAGCAGTGTCGTTGGCGCTAATAAAGCTACTTGCTTGCCCGCCATGACTGCAACAAAAGCTGCGCGCATAGCAACTTCGGTTTTGCCAAAGCCGACATCGCCACATACAAGTCTATCCATGGGTGTAGGTTTAGCTAAATCTGCTAATACAGCATCAATGGTTTGTTGTTGATCGGGCGTCGTTTCAAAGGCAAATTGACTTGCAAATTGTTCATAATCTTGTTGACGACTACTCAGCGGGTGTCCTGGTTTTGCAGCACGTTTAGCATAAAGTACTAATAATTCCGCGGCTACGTCTCGAATATCTTCCGCGGCTTTTTTCTTAGCTTTATCCCATTGCCCTGTACCTAGCTTTGTAAGTGGTGCATGCTCAGCATCGATACCACTGTAGCGGCTAATGACATGCAAAGAAGCTACAGGCACATAAAGCTTATCATTGCCAGCATAACTTAAGGTCAAATATTCATTAGTAACGCCGCTTATCGTTAGGGTTTGCAAACCTTCAAAGCGACCGATACCATAATCGATGTGCACGACAGGCGCGCCAATGACGAGTTCTGCTAAATGACGAATGGCTTGTTCGGGGTCAAAATGTTTGGTTTTTCGTGTGCGCGTACTTGCTTTGATGCGACTACCCAGCAGTACGGATTCGCTAATAAGACTGATGCCGGTGCTTGTTTGATAATATCCACCGTCCCAATCGGCAATCGTGATATTAATCGGATGTGGACTTTGCTGGAAATCGGCCCAAGTCTCCACATAAACAGTCTGAAAATGACCTTTAGCAAGTAACTCGCGTAATACTTCGAGCCGACCTTTGCTTTCTGCAGCAAATAATATCTTGCCGTTATGTGTTTGCTGCCATGTTTGTAGCGTATTGAGCGGCATGGTTTTTTTTATGTCGATTTGTAATGATGGTAGGGCTTCAAAATCAAAATGATAATGCGTGCTGTCTTGTGCCTCAGTTGATGTGGCAGCTAATACACATTGTGGATAATGTTTAGCTTTTACGTACCATTGATCGGGGCTTAAAAATAAATATTTGGGTTGGAGTAAGGGGCGCAATCTATCAATACGTTGATTTTGATAACGCTCTTCAATATCTTGCCAATAGTGATAAATAGCCTTGTCGACGTGCTGATCGCGCCAAATGAGACAATCTTTTGGTAAATAATCAAATAACCAAGTATTTTGTGTGTTAAACAAAGGGAAATAAATTTCAACGCCTGCTAACGGTAACCCTTGACTAACAGCTTGGTACATGGGGTATTCGAGAGGATTTCCAGGGAAGTACTCGCGCCACTGTTCACGAAATAATTTAATGGAGGTTTCAGTTAAAGGAAATTCTCTTGCAGGTAAAATAAATAATTGTGTTCGCTGTTCTAAAGACAATTGGGTTTCTGGATCAAAATCACGAAGTGAATCAATATCGTCATCATCCCATTCAATGCGTACCGGTTGTTTAGCACCCATGGGATAAACATCTAGCAGTGCTCCGCGCAGTGAAAATTCACCGTGGCTTAATACTTGGGGTACATGAATATAGCCTTGCGCACAAAGATTATCGCGAAAACGTTGCGGACTTACCTTATCGCCCACACGAATGGCGAAGCTTTGTTGCCCTAAGTGTGTCTTATCACTGACTTGTTGCATTGTACTAGCCACGGAAGTAATAAGTAATACTCGCTCGTTTTGTAGTATTTGATATAAACAGCTTAAACGTTCAGAAATTAAATCTTGGTGCGGAGAGAAATGATCGTAGGGTAATATTTCTCGATCAGGAAAATAATGAAACGGTAAGTCGGGCGCGAAAAAACGTAATTCGGTAAGCAATGATTCTGCGTCTTTCGGGGAAGTTGTGACAACAAGCGCTGATTGTTTGGCGTGTTTTGTTAAATGTGCGGCTAACACTTGTGCCATAGCAGGCCCTGGCAATTGTTGCCAGTAGACTTTATCGCCTGCTTGATGTGGAAGGGGGTAGCCTTGATTCATAGTGGCGCAAGTCTAGCAAGAATAGACGCACCGATCAAATCGTAGCCTCTTTATCATGCAAGATGGGTCTAAACCACACGCACGCCGTATTTAACGACTCAAAGCAAGTTCCAAAGAAGTCGATGATAGAAAAATGCTGTGACATGGCGTATGATTCTTTTGATGTTTTGAAGTCTAATGTGAGGAAATTGTTTATGATCACAAGTATCGGTTATGCTGCAAAATCTGCCAAAGCAGCCTTGGAACCTTTTAGCTTTGAAAGACGTGAACCGGGTGAACACGATGTGTTGATCACCATTGATTACTGTGGTGTATGTCATTCAGATATTCATCAAGCCAGAGATGAATGGGGTGGTGGCACATTCCCTATGGTGCCAGGTCACGAAATTGTAGGACGTGTTGAACGCGTTGGTACAAAGGTGAACAAATTTAAAGTAGGCGATAAGGTCGGCGTAGGGTGCATGGTTGACTCTTGCCGTCACTGTCAGCCTTGTGAGCGTAGCTTAGAGCAATACTGTGAAAATACCGCGTCTTGGACTTACAACGGTATGCTACAAGATAAAAAAAACCCAACTTTTGGTGGTTATGCCAATAATATTGTTGTTAATCAAGACTTTGTATTACGGATACCCGATAATTTGGATCTTGCAGCGGCAGCACCTTTGCTTTGTGCCGGCATCACGACCTATTCGCCGCTTAGACAATGGCAGATTAAACCTGGTCAAAAGGTAGGTATTGTGGGTTTGGGTGGTCTTGGGCATATGGCAGTGAAACTTGCCCATGCCATGGGTGCACACACGGTGGTATTAACCCATTCACCGAATAAACGTGAAGATGCGCTTCGCTTAGGCGCTAATGAAATTTTAATATCGACTGATGCGGATGCCATGCTTTCTCATCAAGGCAGTTTTGATTTTCTATTAAGTACTATTTCTGCACCTTATGATATCAATGCGTATCTTAATCTATTAAATTTAGACGGTACCATGGTGTTTGTAGGAGTACCAGAAAATCCTTTTACATTACAGGCATTTTCTATGATAGGAAAACGTAGAAGACTTGCTGGCTCATTGATTGGTGGTATTGCTGAAACGCAAGAAATGTTAGATTTCTGTGGTAAACACAATATTACTGCGGATATTGAAATGATTAATATCGATAAAATTAATGAGGCCTATGAACGTATGTTAAAGAGCGATGTGCGCTATCGTTTCGTTATTGATATGAAGTCATTAAAGCCATAAATATACCTAGTGACTTCATAATATACAAAGGGTTATCTGTACATCTCAACAGGGAAAAAGCAAAGCTTTTTCCCTGCAAGCGCTTATTAACATGCCTGATAGTTCACGACGCATGTATGTTCCACATTTTGGCAACGCTTATCTGGCGTGTCTGTATTTTACTTTCATATCATAAGTCTTTATGATGCTAACACGATATAGCGAGGATGAGGCAAGGCATATGACGCAGATGGCCGAGGCAGTGGTATTACCAGATTTCCAAGCATGTGTGCACGGTGAACCGGTTGCTTTGCCAACTGATCTCTATATTCCTCCTGATGCTTTGGAAGTTTTCCTTGAAGCCTTCTCAGGCCCGCTTGATTTATTACTCTATTTCATTCGTAAGCAAAACCTTAACATTGTGGACATTGAGCTTGCTAAAATCACACAACAATATATGGTTTATGTAGATTTAATGCGTGAGCTCAAACTCAACTTAGCAGCAGATTACTTAGTCATGGCGGCAACGCTGGCAGAGCTTAAGTCGCGCAGTTTATTACCTAAAGTTGAGGTGCTTGAAGGTGAGGAGGAAGATCCACGTGTTGCACTGATTAAACGTCTGCAGGCGTATGAAGAAGCCAAGCTTGCAGCAGAGCAGCTCGATGCGTTGCCACGTCTAGACAGAGAGCATTGGTTAGTGCAAGCATCGGTTGATAGTGCGGATTTGCCCAAACCCTTGCCGCAAGTACCGTTAGATGAATTGATACAAGCATTCAAACACCTACTGCAACGCATCGACAGACAACAGGCACACCAGATCACCAAAGAGCCGATGAAGATTCGAGAGCGAATGCGTGATATACTCAAGCGACTTTCCAGCGATGAGTTTTGTACCTTCCAGTCGTTGCTGGATGTAGCGGAAGGGAAAACAGGGCTTGTCGTCAGTTTTATTGCACTGCTTGAGTTGCTTAAACAATCGATGATAGCAGTGGTGCAGTCAGACTTATATGCTCCTCTTTACGTGAAGGCCATTAGTGATGATAACAGATGATGAATTAGATGCTATTGTCCATGCTTGGTTGATTGCATCGCCCGAGCCTATGTCAGTGAAAATGTTACTGTCGTTGTTTGATGAGTCAGAGACTATGACAGAGCTTCGGCTCAAAGAGGCTCTTGCGCGCTTATCAGCACTTGCGCATCTGCCTTATCACTTGGTGGAAGTAGCTGGTGGCTATCGTTGGCAAACAAAACTTGCTTATGCGCCGTGGCTTAGCCGTTTATTTGCGGGTAAGGCAAGTCGGTATAGTAAAGCAACGCTTGAGACCTTGGCATTAGTCGCCTATCGCCAACCAATTACACGCGCAGAAATTGACGAAATTCGAGGCGTTAGCACAAGTGCTCACATCATGAAAAGCTTGCTTGAGCGTGAATGGATTTGTGTGGTTGGACAGCGGGATGTACCCGGTCGTCCAAGTTTATATGCGACCACGACACAGTTTTTAGATTATTTTCAACTCAAGCGACTTAGCGATCTGCCTGTGTTGACTGCAGCAGCGGTATTGCCCATTTAAAAGATACCGGTCTTCCCCTACCGATGATGGCCCGCGAAGCGGCGAATGAGGGGTAATATTAAGGTCATCGCTCGCGATGACAAAACTACGAGTACAACATGATAAGATTACAAAAACAATTGGCTGATGCAGGTTATGGATCAAGACGACAAATCGAAGACTGGATTCGTGCAGGTCGCTTGCAAGTTAATGGTGAAACAGCTTCACTAGGCACAAAAGTTAACACAGATATGCAGATTACCTTAGATGGTAAACCCCTAATCTGTACGGCGGTGACCCACCAGCCTTGTCGGGTTATCCTATATCATAAGCCAGAAGGGCAACTTTGTACGCGCCATGATCCAGAGCAGCGGCCCACGGTCTTTGATGCTTTACCTAAGCTTAAGCAGGCTAGGTGGATAAGCATTGGTCGTTTAGATTTTAATACCAGCGGTTTATTGTTGCTGACGACGCATGGCGAGTTGGCGAATCGCTTAATGCATCCGACGCACGGTATTATCCGGGAGTATGCTGTACGCGTTTTAGGTAAGTTAATACCCAGCCAAATTCGTCAATTAACGCATGGTGTGACTTTAGATGATGGTACTGCGGCTTTCGAAAGTGTTAGGCATGAAGGAGGTGAGGGCGTTAATCAATGGTATCACGTCACGATTGCAGAAGGCCGAAAACGGGAAGTTAGACGACTTTTTGAAGCGTTTGATTTACAAGTGAGTCGCCTCATTCGCATCGGATATGGGGACGTCCAGTTACCCAAAAGCTTGAGTCGTGGACATTGGCGCGACTTATCACCCAAACAAATTGAGAGTCTTGCGGCAAGTGTGGGTCTTGAAGTAAGGCCTTATGCACCGCGAACAGCTGCCAGGACGCAAGACGATCGCGCGCCGCGTTCTACTAGCTATCGTAGTGAGCCAACGGGTCGTCCAACGCGTAAGCCAGCCTATCTCAGTCAAGATGATGCTGGGTCTCGCACTACGGGTCGCCGTGGTGAGTCAACGGGCCGTCCAACGCGTAAGCCAGCGTATCTCAGTCAAGATGATGCTGGGTCTCGCACTA
>CAMFJL010000003.1 GCA_945957175.1 uncultured Legionellales bacterium | reverse complement strand
TGGATGATGGTTTGCGTTTTGCAATCCGTGAAGGTGGCCGTACTGTGGGTGCGGGTGTTGTGGCTAAGATTATTGAGTAATAACAAATGGAAAAGAAACAACAACGTATTAGAATCCGATTAAAGTCATTTGATCACCGTTTGATAGATCAATCAGCGAGTGAGATTGTGGCTACGGCGAAGCGGACCGGGGCACAATTACGTGGTCCGATTCCTTTACCAACAAAAATTGAACGTTACACGGTATTGATTTCTCCGCACGTCAATAAAGATGCGCGAGATCAGTATGAAATTCGTGTTCACAAACGCCTGCTTGATATCGTTGAACCAACGGATAAAACAGTCGATGCATTGATGAAATTAGATTTAGCTGCGGGTGTTGATGTACAAATCAGCATAGATAACGTAGACTAGTACGCCTGTTCTTAGCAAGGTGTGATTTTCGCCTGTAAGGCACTGAATATTATGCAAAAGCATAGTTTCACATCTTGAAAGGTAACGGTTATAAAATGATGGCATGAACTTGGCAGGCCTTCTCTGACAAGCTCCACTGCGAAGAGGTTAATATGACATTAGGATTAATAGGTCGTAAACTGGGGATGACCCAACTTTACAGCGATGGCGCAGCTGTTCCTGTAACTGTATTACAAGTCTCTAAACATTATGTAAGTCAGATTAAGACGATAATCCATGATGGTTACAGTGCTTTGCAATTAGTGACAGGTACTAAGCGTCATACAACCAAACCATTAGCGGGCCATTTTGCTAAAGCAAATGTACCGGCGGGTTCTGTTCGTGAATTTCGTTTGCCAAACGATGAAGCATTAGCAGCATTTACCTTAGGTAGCGAAATCGCAATTGATAGCGTATTTAGCGAAGGTCAGCTGATTGATGTAACTGGCACGTCTAAAGGTAAAGGTTTTCAAGGCGGTATTAAGCGCCACAATTTTAGAGGCCAAGATAATAGCCATGGTAACTCGGTATCTCACCGTGCGCCTGGTTCTATTGGACAAAATCAGACGCCTGGTCGTGTATTTAAAGGCAAGAAGATGTCTGGCCATTTGGGAAATGTACAACGTACTGTGCAAAATCAAATCTTGGTTAAGATAGACATCGATAGGGGCCTTTTGTTAGTGAAAGGGGTTGTTCCCGGTGCACCTGGTTCAGAGGTTGTCATTAAACCTGCTGTGAAGGCGCATGCCCAAGAGGAGAGCAAATAATGCAATTGCCAATGATGAAAGCTGATCATACCCCAGGTACAGCACTAGAAGTTCAAGATGATATTTTTGGCCGTGAATTTAATGAAGCCTTAGTTCATCAAATCGTTGTTGCGTACCAAGCGGGTGCGAGACAAGGCACACATGCACAGAAAACGCGTGCGGAAGTTCGTGGTGGCGGTAAAAAGCCATGGAAACAAAAAGGTACAGGTCGTGCTCGAGCAGGTTCTAGCCGAAGTCCTATTTGGGTTGGTGGTGGCCGTGCGCATCCGGCGCGTCCAGATCAAAATTATACGCAGAAAGTAAACCGCAAAATGTACCAAGGTGCGTTGCGTTCTATTTTGTCAGAGTTAGTGCGTCAAGAGCGACTCACCGTGATTGAAAATTTAACGTTAGAAGGTCCAAACACGAAAGCGTTAAAAACTAAAATTGCAGCATTAGGTTTAACAGATGTGCTTATCGTGACAGATGTTATTGATGAAGCTTTGTATCTATCTGCGCGTAATTTATATCACATAGGTGTTGATGAAGCAGCAACGATAGACCCAGTAAGTCTTATCGGATATAAGTCCGTATTAATGACAGTCGCTGCCGTTAAAGAGTTAGAGGAGCGATTAGCATGAGTCAGCAAGAACAGCGATTGATGCAGGTGTTATTAGCACCTGTCGTCTCGGAGAAAAGCACGTTGGTGGGCGAGAAGTATAAGCAAATCGTTTTCAAAGTGCGAACAGATGCCGACAAATTTGAAGTGAAAGCAGCTGTAGAACAGATGTTTAATGTGGAAGTGACAGACGTACGTATTGTCAATGTTAAGGCAAAGGTTAAGCGTTTTGCTCAAATATTGGGAAAACGTAAAGCTTGGAAGAAAGCTTATGTAAGCTTAAAACCAGGTACAGATATCAACTTCCTCGGCACGCAAGCGTAAGCCGTTTTGGTAAAAAGGTAATAGAGTTATGCCAGCTATCAAGTTAAAACCCACCTCTGCCGGTCGTCGGCATGTGATTAAAGTGACACGAGATGTTTAT
The DNA here is from genome assembly GCA_945957175.1 of uncultured Legionellales bacterium. GTDB lineage: Bacteria > Pseudomonadota > Gammaproteobacteria > UBA1113 > UBA1113 > CAMFJL01. The sequence goes on along the minus strand of CAMFJL010000003.1, from coordinate 123,870 downwards.
AAAGGTGATCCTTTAGCGTCTTTGACCAGTAAAAAGTCCAAAACCGGTGGTCGTAATAATGCTGGGCGCATTACCACACGTCATCGTGGTGGTGGTCACAAACAAGCGCTGCGTCTAATTGATTTCAAGCGCGATAAGACCGGCATTCCTGGTCGTATCGAACGTATTGAATACGATCCCAATCGTAGTGCGCATATTGCCTTGGTATTGTATAAAGATGGCGAACGTCGTTATATGATCGCGCCCCGTGGTCTTACAACGGGTGATGAAGTGATGGCAGGCCCAGAGTCACCTATTAAGGTGGGTAATGCGTTACCCATGCGCAGTATCCCTGTTGGTTCTGTGATCCATTGTGTTGAATTACGCCCAGGTAAGGGTGCTCAGTTAGCACGCAGCGCGGGTGCTTCGGTGCAACTGGTTGCTCGTGAAAGTGAATATGCCACGATACGCTTGCGTTCGGGTGAAATGCGCCGTGTGCCTGTTGAAGGCATGGCGACCTTAGGTGAAGTAGGTAATGGTGAACATAACCTACGTCATTACGGTAAAGCTGGTGTGAAGCGTTGGTTGGGTATACGTCCTACAGTTCGTGGTGTAGCGATGAACCCGGTTGACCATCCTATGGGTGGTGGTGAAGGCCGTACCTCAGGTGGTCGTCATCCTTGTTCACCGACAGGTATCCCATCGAAAGGATATAAAACACGTAAAAACAAGCGAACGAACAAGTTTATTGTTCGTCGACGCAATAAAGCATAATAATGCTACCCGCAGTTTTCTGTGGGTGTGAGATTTAATGTAATTGGGAGTATTGATGTGGCTCGTTCGTTAAAGAAAGGTCCTTATATTTTACAGAAACTTAGGCATAAAGTGCTTGAGATGTTAAAGGCGCGCGATAAGAAACCCATTAAAACGTGGTCGCGTGGTTCTACCATCGTGCCTGAAATGGTCGGGTTGACGATGGCAGTTCACAATGGCAAGGTGTTTATACCTGTTTATGTGACTGAAAACATGGTTGGCCATAAATTAGGTGAGTTTGCCCCTACCAGAACGTTTAAAATGCATTCTGGTGATAGGAAAGCGAAGTAGTTGTTAAGAGGTTTATGATGGAAGCTTTAGCAGTACATCGACATGCGCGAGTATCTCCCCAAAAAGCAAGATTAGTTGCTGATCAGGTACGCGGGTTACCCGTAGATAAAGCGCTCGATATATTACAGTTTAGTGTGAAAAAGTCAGCAAAGTTAATTGGCGACGTGTTGCGTTCTGCCATTGCCAATGCTGAAAATAATTTAGGTGCAGATATTGACGAACTCTCTGTTGCTCGTATCTTTGTCGATGAAGGTCCAGTGATGAAACGTATTCAGCCGAGAGCAAAAGGGCGCGCAAATCGTATTATTAAGCGTAGCAGTCATATCACCGTTGTTGTCGCCGATAGGAGCTAATCGTTATGGGGCAAAAAGTTAATCCAGTGGGCATACGTTTAGGCGTTACCACCGAGTGTGTTTCAAATTGGTATGCCGATGGCGATTATGCTGACAAATTAATTGCAGATATCCGCGCGCGTGAATATTTGGAAAAGAAATTCCAAGAAGCGCAATTAGCAGAAATCATCATTAAACGACCTGCACGTAATGCCAATGTTATTATTCGGTGTGCAAGACCTGGTATTATTATCGGTCAGCGTGGCCAAGGGGTTGATACCTTAAAGACCGCATTAGCTAAATTGATGTCTGTGCCTGTCAACGTGACCATCGAAGAAGTGCGTAAGCCGGAGCTCAGTGCGAAAATTACAGCTGAAACAATTGCTAAACAATTAGAGCAGCGAGTTATGTTTAGACGTGCCATGAAACGTGCCGTTTCGACAGCATTGAGAGCGGGTGCATTGGGCGTTAAAGTTTGTGTGAGTGGTCGTTTAGGCGGCGCAGAAATTGCGAGAACTGAATGGCACCGTGAAGGTCGTGTACCTTTACATACGTTTCGTGCAGACATTGATTATGCCCATGCTGAAGCTCACACCACTTTCGGGGTTATTGGCGTGAAAGTGTGGATTTTCAAAGGTGAAAAGATTGGCACTGTAGCTAAAGAACAAGCAGCAGAATCTGCTGCTGTTGCTGAAAAAGCTTAGTGCGCGTAGGAGTTTTTTATGTTACAACCAAAAATTTCGCGAAAACAGCATAAAGGCCGTAATCGGGGCATGGCACTTCGCGGTAATCAAGTGAGCTTTGGCTCGTTTGGATTAAAGTCCATCGAGCACGGCGAAGTGACGGCGCGGCAAATTGAAGCTGCACGTCGAGTGATATCACGTCATATTAAACGTGGTGGTAAAATCTATATCCGCATTTTCCCAGATGTGCCTCGGTCTAAAAAGCCGTTAGAAGTACGTCAAGGAAAGGGTAAAGGTAGTATTGAATATTGGTGCGCACTGGTTCAGCCAGGTCGTATGTTATTTGAAATGGAAGGTGTATCTGAAGAGTTAGCGCGTGAAGCATTTGTGCTTGCTGCAGCCAAACTCCCTGTCAAGACAACCTTCGCAGTTGAGACGGTGATGTAATGAGTGCCAGTGAACTTCGTAAGTTATCGGTGGAAGAATTGCAAAAAGAGTTAAGCTCTTTATTGCGTGAACAATTTAATCTGCGTATGCAGCGTGGTTCTGGCCAAACGGTGAAAACTCACATGTTTAGTCAAATTAGACGTAAAATTGCCCAGATTAAAACGATTATTGGCCAAGGCGCGGCCTCGTAAAGCATAAGATAGGTGTGTCATATGACGACTACAGAGAAAGTAAAGCGTAGCCTTGTTGGGCACGTGGTGAGCGACAAAGGTGATAAGACTATTGTGGTACAAATTGTCCGCAGTGTTCGTCATCCTAAGTACAGAAAGTATATCAAGCGTTCGAAGAAATTTCATGCGCATGATGATACTAACGTTGGCCGTATAGGCGATTTGGTAAGGATAGTTGCAAGCCGTCCTTATTCAAAATTGAAGACCTGGGTGTTACAAGACATTATCGAAAAGTCAAACTAACCCAAGGTCACTACTTCTCTTATCTTCAGTTCGGTGGTATACTTTTGTCCCACTACTGAGAATGAATACATTCATCGTATTTCAAACCCTGGCGAGACGCGAGGGGGGTGAAAAGCGAGGAAGTATATACGTAATACATGACTGAGCCCAATCGTTCCCTCGCGACAACGCCAGGGATTGAAAGGCGAAGAATACAGAGTATGCGTCTTAAAATGAGACGCTGTTTGGAGTGATTATTTATGATCCAGATGCAAACACAGCTGGGTGTTGCCGACAATAGTGGCGCACGTCGAGTGATGTGTATAAAAGTGAAAAAAGGACGATATGCGCGTATTGGCGATATCATCAAAGTTTCTGTAAAAGATGCGCTTCCTCGCGGTAAGGTTAAGAAAGGGGACGTATTAAACGCCGTGGTTGTGCGTACACGTAAAGGTGTGCGTCGTGCCGATGGTTCGGTGATCCGCTTTGATGGTAATGCAGTGGTATTATTAAATAACCAGCTGCAACCCCTTGCGACTCGTATTTTCGGACCGGTGACTCGCGAACTTCGTAATGCTATGTTTATGAAGATTATTTCGCTAGCGCCAGAAGTACTATAAGTCGAGGTGAGTATGCAAAAGATTAAAACAGGCGATATCGTACAAGTTATCGCAGGCGATGATAAAGGCCGTACAGGTAAAGTGCTTAAAATTATCACCAAAACAAATAGAGTATTGGTTGAGGGTCTTAACATTGTAAAAAAACATGTGAAGCCAAATCCGCAACTCAATATTGAAGGCGGCATTGTGCCACGTGAAGCGCCCATGCACATATCTAATGTAGCACTTTACGATGCAAGTAAATCAGCGTCGTCGCGTGTTGGTATTCGTACATTGGAAAATGGTACCAAGGTTCGTTACTTTAAGAAAACGAACGAAGTTGTTGATACTAAAGCTTAGGTTGAAATATGACTAAATTACAAGATTATTACCGCACTACCGTGGTAAAACAATTGATGGAGCGCTTTGGCTATAAAAGCGTAATGGAAGTGCCACGCATAGTCAAAATCAGTTTGAATATGGGTGTGGGCGAAGCGCTGGCAGACAAAAAAATTCTTGATAATGCAATGGCGGAAATGAACGCAATTGCGGGTCAGAAAAGCGTAAAAACCTTGGCAAGAAAGTCCATTGCAGGATTTAAAGTTCGTGAAGGTTGGCCGATTGGGTGTAAAGTTACGCTGCGACGTGATCGTATGTATGATTTTTTACAACGTTTAATTGAAATCACCTTGCCACGTGTACGAGATTTTCGTGGGGTAAGTCCACGTTCTTTTGATGGCCACGGTAATTTTAGTATGGGTATTAAGGAACAAATTGTGTTCCCTGAAATTAACTTTGATAAAGTTGATGCAATGCGCGGCATGGATATTACCATTGCAACGACAGCAAAAACTGATGAAGAGGCGAGAGCGCTGTTAGCTGCGTTCAACTTCCCCTTCCGTGATATGGAGCGAACCTCGAATGGCTAAGTTATCGTTAATACAACGTGAACAAAAGCGTGAGCAATTATGCGAAAAGTACAAAGAAAAGTACAAGCGCCTTAAAGAGCAGTTAGGTTCATGTTATGCGAAATTGCAGGATCCTAAAGCAAATGTTGAGGCACTCATTGACGAGATTATGACATTGCAGGGTCAGCTTGAAGATATTCCACGTAATGGCTTGCGTCATCGTTTACGTAATCGTTGTCAGTTGACAGGTCGGTCACGTGGTGTCTATCGTCGTTTTAAATTGGGTCGTAGTATGCTACGCAAATATGCCATGATGGGTATGATCCCCGGCGTACGTAAAGCTAGCTGGTAGAATACCCCGAGGAGTGAATAAATAATGAGTATGCAAGATCCTATATCCGATATGATAGTGCGCATCAAAAACGCCTTGATCGGAAAACCAAGCGTAGCAATGCCCGCATCTAAACAAAAGTTAGCTATTGCAAAAGTGCTGAAAGATGAAGGTTATATTGTCGATTTTTATGTTGAACAAGAACCTAAACCAACACTGGTTATTGTGTTGAAATATGTCGGCGGTGAGTCAGTGATTAAAAACATTCGTCGAGTTAGCCGTCCCGGCCTTAGACATTATGCAGCATCTGACAAATTGCCTAAAGTATTAGGCGGTTTTGGTGTTGCAATTGTATCCACCTCGGCAGGTCTTATGACCGATCGACAAGCGCGTCAGCGTAATATGGGTGGTGAAGTGTTAGTATCTGTTTCTTAGGAGTCATCATGTCTCGTGTTGCAAAAAAGCCCATTACCCTGCCTAAGGGTGTTGAGGTCAAACTAGACAAGCACTTAGTTGTTGTCAAAGGTGGTAAGGGTTCATTAGAACATGCGTTGCCAGCTACGGTTGCAATTAAGCAAGAAGGCAGTGAGTTATTGGTGAGCCCCAATAACGACAGTACGCAGGCCAACACGCTTGCAGGTACGACACGTGCGCTTGTTAACAATATGGTGCTGGGTGTCAGCACTGGTTATGAAATTAAGCTTATGCTGGTTGGTGTAGGTTATCGGGCTTTGATAAAAGGTCATGAGCTTCACTTAACCCTTGGATTTTCGCATCCGGTTGTTTTTAAAGTACCTCAGGGTATTACAATTGAATGTCCCGTACAAACGGAAGTCCTCGTGAAAGGTATTGATAAGCAATTGGTAGGACAAGTGGCTGCCAATATTCGCGCGTATCGACCACCAGAGCCATACAAAGGTAAAGGTGTTCGGTATTCAGATGAAGTGATTAGTCTTAAAGAGACCAAGAAAAAATAGGTGACGTATGTCGGTAAAGAAACATGCTCGTTCAGCTTTAGCTCATAAGCGCTTGGCGCGTATACGACGTGCTAAGCCTACGCGTGCTAAAATTCGTCAGTTGGTGTTAACCACCCCTGATTTAGTCAGATTAAGTATAACCCGCAGCAGTAAACATATTTCTGCGCAGTTATTTCAATATTGCCCCTATACTCGCGTGACGAAAGTATTGTTAAGTGCGTCAACGTTAGAGCCAACAGTCAAAGAAGGTTGTGCATATACGGGGAATGTGGCTGCTGCAAAAATTGTTGGCCAAGTGCTGGCAACGCGTGCAAAAGAACAGGGTGTAACCCGTATCGCATTTGATAGATCAGGTTATAAGTATCATGGTCGTGTGAAAGCGCTTGCAGATGCTGCGCGTGAACACGGTTTAGCATTTTAAGAGGTTAGTCGATGTCTAGCTTTAGTGTAGAAACCAAGAGTGATGGAATTAAAGAGGCACTCATTAAGGTTGCCCGTGTTTCCAAAACTGTGCAGGGCGGACGTAAAATGTCTTTCGTTGCATATGTTGTTGTGGGCGATGGTCAAGGTCGTGTTGGCTTTGGGCATGGTAAAGCGGCTGAAGTACCTACGGCTATCCAAAAAGCCCTAGAGAATGCGCGTAAACAAATTATTCGTGTATTTATTAATACGGATGGCAATACTTTATTTCACCCAGTCACCTCTAAATTTGGTGCAAGTAAAATTATGATGTTACCAGCGTCGAAAGGTACAGGTATCATTGCAGGTGCTGCAATGCGTGCTGTGTTTGAAGTCCTTGGTATTGATAATGTATTAGCTAAGGTTATCGGGTCACCGAACCCTATTAACGTAGTTAGAGCAACGTTAGAAGGCCTTAGTGGTATGCGCTCACCTGAACAAATAGCAGAAATGCGCGGTTTGTCAGTTGAAGAGATTAGGGGTTAACAAATGGCTACCAAGATGATTAAAGTGACGCTCATCAAAAGCTTAAGCAAGCGTACGCCTGTGCAAAAACAGTGTGTGAGTGGCTTGGGTTTACGTCGTATTGGCCACACCCGCGAATTGATAGACAATGCGATTGTTCGTGGTCTCATTAATAAAATTAGCTTTATGCTACGTGTTGAGGAATAAGCGATGCAATTAAATACCTTGAAACCTGCAGAAGGTTCAAAAAAGGCTAAAGTTCGCGTTGGTCGTGGTTGGAGCTCTGGCTTGGGTAAAACCTCAGGTCGTGGTGTTAAAGGGCAGCGCGCACGTGGTAAAGGTAAAGTCGCGATTGGTTTTGAAGGCGGTCAAATGCCCTTTCATCGCCGTATTCCTAAGTCAGGATTTACTTCGCGTACCAAGCGTACCCATGCAGAATTAAGACTTAATGATTTCAATTATATTGAAGAACCAGTGATTGATTTATTGGTACTCAAAGATTATGACATCGTGTCGCAAAATACCCTGTCAGCAAAGGTTATTGCTTCAGGTGAATTAACGCGTACGATAACGCTTCGCGGCATTAGTGCAACGAAGGGCGCTGTGGCGGCTATTGAAGCCAAAGGTGGAAAAGTAGAATCATAGTATACTCGCGGTGTTTTGGATTTTGATGAGGTCCAAAGGGTGAAGGCTATAAGCATGTACATGCAGTATATGAACGAAGTCATACTTCCCTAGTAACGTTAAGATTTGAAGCACGAAGAGTATAGAAATGCCACGGCTTTGTGGCTAGGAGTATGGGTTTGAAAGAGTTGCGTCAACGTTTGTTGTTTGTGTTGCTGGCGCTTATTGTATTTCGCCTTGGCGCCCATATCCCGGTACCAGGCATTGATCCGACTAAATTGGCGGCTTTTTTTAATAATCAAGAGTCGGGTGTTTTAGGCTACTTTAACACCTTTTCAGGTGGTGCTTTAAAACAAATGACGGTGTTTGCACTTGGTGTATTGCCCTATATTACGGCATCCATTATTTTGCAATTGATGTCATCGATATCGCCAGCGCTTGAGCAGCTTAAAAAAGAAGGTGAAGCAGGTCGCAGGAAGATAAACCAGTATACACGTTATGCAGCTTTATTTTTTGCATTGTTTCAGTCATTAGGCGCGTGTAAATTATTGGCAGCTTCAGGTGTGGTTACACATCCAAGCTTCCAATTTTATTTGATTTCGACAATCACCTTTACCACGGGTGCAATGTTTTTGATGTGGTTGGGTGAGCAAATGACTGAACGTGGCGTGGGTAACGGTGTGTCGCTCATTATTTTTGCAGGGATTGTTTCGGGATTACCTTCGGCTGTTGCAAAAACGTTTGAATCAGCAAGACAGGGGCAAATGTCAGTTATTATGCTATTGCTCGTGGTTGCTGTCGTTATCTTTGTTACAGGTTTTGTGGTTTTTGTTGAGCGTGGCCAACGACGTATCACAATTAATTATGCCAAAAGGCAACAAGGTAGAAAAATATATGCGGCACAAACCAGTCATTTGCCGCTAAAATTGAATATGTCAGGTGTGATACCACCTATTTTTGCATCCAGTATTTTGATGGTGCCGGCATTTCTTGCTGAGTCGTTTGGTAAAACGCAGCACTTAGGCTTTTTATCGCAATTAGGTTATGCGTTAGGGCCAGGGCAGCCTTTGTACTTAGTGATATATTCAGTTGCTATTGTGTTTTTTGCATTCTTTTATACAGCGATTGTCTTCAATCCTAAAGATACAGCGGATAACTTGAAGAAATCAGGTGCGTTTATTGCAGGAATTCGTCCTGGTGAACAAACCGCAGGTTATATTGATAGTGTTATGACGCGGTTAACCGTTTCTGGCGCTATCTATTTATTGTTAGTTGCATTGTTGCCGCAATTTTTAATTATGGCAGCAGGTGTGCCTTTTTATTTTGGCGGAACCTCACTTTTGATTATTGTGGTTGTTCTGATGGACTTTATGGCACAAGTTCAGGCACATTTGATGTCGCAGCAGTATGAGTCTTTGCTTAAAAAGGCTAATCTGAAAGGTGCCGGTGGCGCAGGTATGGGGCTTATTCGGTAATCTTTCTTTAAGTATCGTGTTAGTGGAGTATTATTATGAAAGTTAGGGCTTCAGTGAAGCGTATGTGTCGCAACTGTAAAGTTGTTAGACGTCAACGCGTCGTGCGTATCATCTGCAAAGATGCTAAGCACAAACAACGTCAAGGTTAGGCGTTGATTTTTTGGGAAAAAACAGGTAAGCTATTTGACCGTTTTTAATCATATTTGAGTCTTTGTCTTATTGCTTTGCGTGTTAGTCAGGTGCTATTACAGTCACCTTAATAACACTGGGCAGGTAAGACAAATCTGGAGAATTGTCTATGCATCGTATTGCAGGCGTGAATATTCCGCCTAACAAACATATTGTGATAGGTCTTACCGCGATCCATGGTATTGGCCGTAGTCTTGCGGTTGACATCTGTCATGAAGCTGGCGTTAATCCTGCGGTTAAATCTAAAGATTTGACTGATGAGCAAGTTGAGAAACTGCGTGATGCGATAACACGCAGTAAGTTATTAATTGAAGGTGATTTACGCCGTTTTGTTGCAACCAATATTAAGCGTTTACGTGATATCGGTTGTTATCGTGGTGTACGTCATCGTCGCGGTCTACCAGTTCGTGGTCAGCGTACCCGTACAAATGCTCGTACGCGTAAGGGTAAGTATAAGACTATCGCAGGTAAGAAAAAGTAAAGTAGGATAAGAGTCATGGCAAAAGTGAGAGAAAAAGCGAGTCGCTCGAAAAAGTCTAGACGTAAAGTGACGGATGGGATTGTGCATGTTCAAGCCACCTTCAACAATACCATCATCACCATTACCGATACCCAAGGTAATGCGCTAGCTTGGGCCACCGCTGGTGGTAGTGGTTTCCGTGGATCCAGAAAAAGCACGGCATATGCAGCACAAATTGCAGCAGAGCGCGCAGGTACAAAAGCGCGTGATGAATACGGCATGATTTCTGTTTTTGTTTATGTGAATGGTCCTGGTCAAGGTCGTGAATCAGCAATTCGGGCAATTGCAGCGTTAGGCATCAAAGTGCGTCAAATCATTGACACCACGGGTATTCCCCATAATGGCTGCCGCCCACGTAAAGCACGACGCGTGTAACTAGGAGTATTGATATGGCAAAGTATATAGGTCCCAAATGTAAATTAGCGCGACGTGAAGGCACTGATCTGAATTTGAAAAGTTCTATCCGTTCGCTTGAATCAAAATGTAAAATAACCACGCCGCCAGGGCAACATGGTACCCGCAAGGGCCGATTGTCAACTTATGGCACTATGTTACGCGAAAAACAAAAATTACGCCGTATTTACGGTATATTAGAGCGACAATTCCGTCGTATATTTTTTGGTGCGGCAAAGGTCAAAGGCTCAACTGGCGATAATTTGCTGAAAGCGCTCGAACAACGCCTTGATAATGTGGTGTATCGCATGGGATTTGCAAGTACACGTGCGGAAGCGCGTCAACTTGTTAATCATTGCTCTATCACTGTCAATGATGCTGTGGTTAATATTCCATCCTACCGAGTCAAAACGGGTGACGTTGTAGCGGTTCGTGAAAAAGCACGGGCACAATTGCGTATTCAAGCAGCAATTGAGAATGCTCAACAAGTAGGATTTCCTGATTGGGTTAGCGTAGATACGAAACAGCTTAGTGGCGAATTCAAACGAATTCCCGATGTTTCGGATTTAGGTCTTGACAATATTAACGTGAATTTAGTTGTTGAGTTTTACTCACGCTAATCACTGAAACTGGAGATACCTTCGCATGACTACTCACCATGTTACTGATTTTTTAACGCCACGGACGATTGAAGTTGAATCACTTGACCGTTTTCGCTCACGTGTGACTTTACAGCCGCTTGAGCGTGGTTACGGTCATACTTTAGGTAATGCCTTACGTCGTATTTTATTATCTTCAATGCCAGGCTGTGCGGTTGTAGAAGCAAGCATTGATGGTGTTTTGCATGAATATAGCACCCTTGAAGGCGTTCAAGAAGACGTTATTGATATCCTGCTTAACCTCAAAGGTATCTCATTTAAGCTAGATGACAAAGATGAGGCAACTTTAGAATTAACAAAGTCAGGCCCTGGTGTCGTGACTGCTGCTGATTTTGCACCTGATGCATCTATCACGATTATTAATCCCGATCATGTGATTGCAACGTTATCGGATAAAGGTAAATTGCACATGGTGGTAAAAGTCCAGCGTGGTCGTGGTTATCACAGTGTTGCAGGCCAAGTGCGTGATGAAGAAGTGATGAAGCCAGTTGGTGTATTGCAATTAGATGCGTCATTTAGCCCAGTTAATCGTGTGAGCTATTCTGTTGATAGTGCGCGTGTTGAGCAACGCACGAATCTTGATAAGCTTATTATTGATTTGGAGACCGATGGAAGCATTGAACCTGAAGAAGCTATCCGTCGCTCTGCAACGATTTTACAACAGCAGCTTGCTGCGTTCGTAGAATTAAAACAAGAGCCTGTTCGTCGTTCGTCAGCTAAATCGCAAGAGTTTGATCCTATCTTGCTGCGTCCTATTGAAGATTTAGAATTAACAGTACGTTCAACGAATTGTCTTAAAGCGGAAAACATTTTCTACGTGGGTGATTTAGTTCAGCGTGCAGAAAATGAGTTGTTAAAGACACCTAATCTTGGTAAAAAATCATTGACCGAAATTAAAGGTGTGTTAGCTGCACAGTCATTATCGTTAGGTATGAAATTAGATAATTGGCCACCAGCACATTTAAAAGAAACCATCGTCGCAACTGCGATTGATAACGAATCAGATGAATAGGAAATAAGTTATGCGTCACCGTAAAGCTCATCGTAAATTTAGCCGAACCAGTAGCCACCGTAAAGCGATGTTTAAAAATATGGCGGTGGCATTATTAACGCACGAAATCATTAAGACAACATTGCCTAAAGCAAAAGATCTACGTGGTGTCGTTGAGCGTTTAATCACGTTAAGTAAAGAAGATAGCGTTGCTCGTCGTCGGATGGCATTTGCTAAGCTTCGTGATGAAACGATTGTGCGTAAGTTGTTTACCGAGATTGCTGCACGTTATCAAGGTCGTCCGGGTGGTTATACCCGCGTACTTAAGTGTGGTTTTCGTCAAGGGGATGCGGCACCTATGGCCATTATTGAATTGGTTGACCGCCCTGTTGCTGAATAATCAGTATGGCTTGATACAAAAAAGGCACTATTCGGTGCCTTTTTTATTGGCGTGTGTTGCTTGCACGAAATAGGCGAGTCTGTTACTAGATATTGGAAAAAAGTCTCTAAAAGTGGTAAACTAGGCAGTTCTAAAGTCACTTGACATAGGTTATGTTACATATGACAGCATCATCGGATACGCCCAATGCACAAAGGCGCTATGAAGTAAGCCAGCACGATTTACCTTTAAGTTGCCCTATGCCGGCACAGCGATTATGGGATAGCCATCCACGCGTGTATTTGCCTATTGAAGCGACGGGGCGCGCAGTCTGCCCTTACTGTGACGCGTTGTATGTGCTAATTGACGCGCCTGTTGACGAAAAGGTGTAAATACCATGTTAGGCCAAACCGCATCGCCATCCGGTAAGCCGTTAACCATTTTAGTGCTTGCGCCGGCATGGTTAGGTGATACCGTTATGATTCAGCCAATGCTGGCCGAGCTTATCAAACAAAACGCTATCATCGATGTGTTAGCACCGCCAGCGACAGCACCAGTCCTCAGTCGCATGCCAGAAGTCAGACAAACGATAACGTTACCTGTGGGCCATGGCCAATTTCATTGGCAAGTGAGACGCACATTGGCTCAACAAATACGTCAGCAACATTATGATGTTGCTTATGTCTTACCTAACTCATGGAAGTCAGCGCTTATCCCCTGGCTGGCTAAAATACCTAAACGCATTGGTTGGCGTGGAGAATGGCGCTATGGATTATTAAATGAGGTGCGCTTGCTGGATAAGCAAAAGTATCCATTGATGGTTGAGCGATTTTTAGCACTGGCGTATCCATCGCGTGTGAGTTTGCCAACAATAACACCAACACCTAAGCTGGTGACAACCGTATCAAAACAGTCAGATATCCGAACAAAATTAGCTCTGACTCTCGATAAGCCGGTATTGGCGCTTTGCCCAGGTGCTGAGTATGGTCCTGCGAAACAATGGCCAGCTGCGCATTTTGCAAGTATTGCAAGGCATTATGTTATGCAGGGGTGGCAGGTGTGGTTACTGGGTGGTCCTAAAGATGTGGCAATCAATACGAGTATTGCCGATGGCAGTGGTGTTGAATGTTTTAATCTTGCGGGCAAAACCAGCCTGACCGAGGTTATCGATGTGTTAGCACAAGTGCAAGCGGTTGTTACGAATGATTCAGGTTTAATGCATGTTGCAGCTGCTTTGGGAAGACCCTTGGTCGCAATTTATGGAAGCTCAGCACCAAGTTTTACGCCACCGCTAACACCTAAAGCGGCGATTTTGAAGCCGAATCATTTAAGTTGTAGCCCATGTTTTGAGCGAACCTGTCGCTTTGGTCATTATCAATGTCTAACGAGCACAGAGGCAAAGCAAGTTATTGCTGCATTAGATAATCTACTTGAGCCGCATACATGCCCCGCTTAGCTTTCGTTCTTTTTAAATATTTTCCGTTTGGTGGTTTACAGCGAGATTTTTTAGGTATAGCAACAGAAGCACTCGCACGAGGTTTTGTTGTTGACGTTTATACCATGAGTTGGGAAGGTGAAAAACCAGCGGGTATTAACGTTATTATTATTCCATCGCAAGGCATGAGTAATCACCAACGTTATTGTCATTTTGTCAATGTATTTTCACAGCATCGAGAAAATAAGACATATCAAGCAGTTATCGGATTTAATAAAATACCCAATCTTGATTTTTATTATGCAGCAGATCCTTGTTTTTTAGCAAAATACCAAACATGGCAACGTTATATACCACGTTATCGTTATTTCGCACAATTTGAGGCGAACGTGTTTTCAAGAGCAAGTCAAACTGAGATTCTAGCATTATCACATAAGCAGATAGAACAATTTCAAGCAAACTATTTAACACCCTCGCAACGATTTCATTTACTGCCTCCTTGGCTTAATATCAGCCATTATCAAGGCCATGACAGAGATTTATGTCGTCAGCAGTTTGCGCAAGAGCTTCATTTAAATACGCAGCATAAGTGGATGCTACATGTGGGCTCGGGATTTCGTACGAAAGGTCTAGATAGAAGCTTAAAAGCCTTTGCAGCGCTGCCGTCTGAACTTGCAAGTGTCACCGAATTTATTATCATAGGCCAAGATAATCCACGGACATTTAAGCGTTTAGCAGCGACATTAAATATCAGCCATCGCGTTCATTTTATTGGCGGTCGCAGTGATGTTCCACAATGGATGGCTGCAGCTGATGTATTATTACATCCAGCCTATGCAGAAAATACGGGTAATGTATTATTAGAAGCGATTGCCTCAGGATTGCCGGTGCTTACAACAGCTGTTTGTGGTTATGCGGCGCATGTTATGCAGGCAAAAGCGGGCATTGTGCTAGATGAGCCCTTCGCAAAGCACGCCTTAACACATCATTTGGCTAACATGCTGTCCAGCGATTTTCGTAGTTCATCAGAGATGATTCATTATTTAGCAAGCCTTGATCTGGCATCCATGCCTAAGCGTGTACTTACATTGATTGAAGCAAAAATCACTCGCTCAGATCAGACAATGTTATTACGTACTAAGAAAATAACGCAAGAAGGTTGGCTATTATCAGAGATTGCTGACAAATATCCTCAGCTACTTAAGGCTGAGAAACAAGAGATACAATTTGATTGGTCTGCTATTTTTGATTTACAAGGTCAAGTTGCACGCAAAATTGCAGAGCGAGAAACCTTATGTATTGATATGAAGCATGATAACGATCCATGTCGATATTATATTAAGCGTTTTTTACCAACGTCATATTATCAAGCACTAAAATCACGTTTGTTAAAGCGTGATGATATCGGTGTCTTACCTGAATATAATGCTGTTAATCGCCTGCAGGCGCTACAAGTCCCAACACTCGATATCGCGGGTTTTGGTGTGGAGCATAAGATAAATCCACGATCATTTATGATGACTCATGCACTCCCCGGTATTAGTTTAGAAGATTATTGCAAAGACTGGCTTATGAGAAAGCCATCTAGAGAAATGAAACTTGCTGTGATTACACAACTGGCAGTGACACTTCGGATCATGCATCACCACGGTATGAATCATCGAGATTGTTACTTATGTCATTTTTGGATAGAGCCAAATAAGAAACTTCAAAGGGGTTCGATAGATAATCTAAATCTATGGGTGATGGATCTGCATCGCTCACAATATTATGCACGTATTCCAGCAAGATGGAAAATAAAAGATTTAAGTGCTTTATTATATTCAGGTTGGCAAATTGCTTTAACATCTAGAGATTTATGCCGATTTATAGAGGCATATGTAGGTATGCCATGGCGAAAGCATTATATGGACAACATACGGTTTTGGAAGAAAACATTGCAAAAAACATTGCGATTGCGTCAAAGAGAATATCGATTGAATTTGAAAACTCCCTCTAATGATTGGTTAAGAGATATACTCAAGCGCATGAAAGCAGTACAAAGCTAGCGAGCATCCTGGGTTCTTCCAAGAGTAACTAAGTATCGTTGCCTTCCAGTTCAAAATGATTGTTAATATAACAACAGATTTGTTATAATACACTATCCATTGACGGGAGAATAGTGCAGTGTCATATCAAGAATTTTTCTATGCTGAATCGACCTGGGCACAGAAGTTTGCGGCAGCAGACCTCGCCAACTTTGAACAGCTATGGCAGGTGCAATTACCCTGGGTTGAAGAACCTAATAGTCGTCGAGGTGGTTGGAGTGGTGTCGTCAGTGGTCAGCTTGATGCCCAGGATCCTAGTACGCTGGTATACATTAAACGCCAAGAGAATCATACTTATCGACCGGTTACCCGTCCTTTCTCGAAACTGCCAACGTTTCACCGTGAAGCGCGCACCATTCTTTATTTACAAATGCATGGTGTCCCTGTCGTCACGCCACTTTTCTTTGATATGCAACTCAACAATAAATATCAACGCGCTGTTTTTGTCACCCAGGCGTTGATAGGGTATCGCTCTCTTGAAAATTTACTCGATCTTTGGCAACGAGAAGGCTTACCTAACGATATGACGTGTAAAGCAATTGTAGAAAAAATAGCGATATCCATTAGAAAAATTCATGATCTGGGTATTCGCCATGGCGCATTTAAGCTAAAGCATATTTTTATTAATTATGATGAAGCTGCAAAAACATCGGATGTTCGCTTGATTGACTTTGAAGTTGCCAGACGGGTTTATCGAAAACGTCATCGAATCATGAATGATTTAGCGAGTGTATATTTTAAATGTCGGCACCTTCCTGCACGTTATTTTTATCACTTTTTAAAGTGTTACTTGCAGATTGAGAAAGTTACACCCGAAGATTTTAAGTTGGTACAAGAATTGCGGGCATTTAAGAGTCGTCGGCGTATCAGCAAAACCATACGCCAGGCTTTATTTCATCGTAATAGGCTAAAGCTGGCCGGTGCGTGAGCTTGTTAAAACTATCACGTCTTCAGAATCACTAGCATCTGCTAAATGTCCTTTTGTGCTTCGTTTTGTTAACGGCAAACCTTTGTGGGTTATCGCTTATTTGCGTCATTTACCAGGCAAGCGTATCACGTTATTGGCGAACCACGTGGGCCAATGGGTGGTTGTTAAGCTATTTATTGCTAGAAACCGGGCAGAGCAACATTATCTTCGTGAGCTTAAAGGCCTGGATGTATTGAAGCATCAAGGGGTTGCCACGGCTACCATCCTTTATGCGGGCGCTTATACTTGGCCCAATACGTATATGATCATGACGAGTTTTTTACATGGTGCAAAAACATTGTCAGATTGTCTTAAAACAGCGCCGTTAGTAACGAAGCTGGCATTAGCACAATCATTTATAAAAAATATTCGCTCGATGCATCAAAGACAAGTGATCCAAAAAGATTTACATGGTGGTAATTTTTTATACTGGCAACAGCAATGGTACTGCGTGGATGGTGATGCTATTAGTTATCATCGATGGCATGGTTGTCATTCAAAGCAATATAATTTAGCTTTAAGCCTATATCAAATCATAAGTGACGTACCAGAAATTACACTTGATCAATTGTTGAATCTCAAAGATATCGATAAAAATAAAATTAAAAAATGTGTAGAAAAAATTATCTATAAAAAACAACACGAATTTTTACAAAAAACTCAGCGCGAATGCAGCGCTTTTGGTCTTATTAAAGATCAACATTACCATGGGTATTATAAGAAATCATGCGTAACATTCAATGATGCAAAAAGCCTATTTCATGATAAGCAAGATTTATTGATTAGAACCACGATAATGGATGGTGTCATTAAACAAGAAACACATAAGAAGTTATCTAAAGAAGCCTTATTAAGGCAATGGCAATATCATCAACTGTTCTCATCGCAACAGGTACCTGTTGTATCCATGGTTGCTATGAAAATTGCTAACAATGCCTATGACAGTCACTCGTGGTATATCACACAACCATCCATTGTAATGAAAGATTTTCTTAAAGCACATGCACAAACATTAACTGTATGGCAAGATGTTGTAGCACAAGCTGTTCGTATTTATTTGCGATTACAACAATTACGTTTGAGCTTCTATCGTTTGCACGCCCATTATTTCGTAGTGAATGCTCAAGGACGTGTATTTTTATCTGGTTTTGAGGCAGTGAAGCTACATCGGTTTAATATGGATTTACGTAAAGCTAGTTTAAAGAACTGGCGCGATCTGCTTCTTGATTTTCAAGACCTGCCAAATGCGGTAGAATTATTGCAACAATCTTTAGCAAAAGAAAAGGGTAAGCTATGATTATTTTAGGTATTGCTGGCATGGTATCTCACGATGCTGCTGCTGCTTTATTTGTTGATGGGCAGCTGATTGCGGCAGCGGAAGAGGAACGGTTTATTCGTGATAAACATGCAAAAAATCATTTACCCATTGAAGCTATTCGTTACTGTCTTGATTTTGCAGGCATCAGTGCTAAAGATGTCGATATTGTGGCGATGCCCTACACCAAGGTGTCGCGATTACATGGTCCTATACAATACGCTAAACGGCATTGGTACGCGCCTGATAGAGCCTTGGATGCATTGATAACACCTAACCGGCGCTATTATCGTAATCGTCGCCGAGTTTTGGCAATGATGCAAGATTTAGATATGGATCTTAGTCACACGCGTCTTGTTGATGTCGAACATCATCTTGCGCATGCGAGCAGCGCCTACCATTTAAGTGGATTTCAAGGTAAAACGGCTATTTTAGGCATCGATGGTAAGGGTGAATACGCCACCACTTTTTTTGGCTATGGTGAGCATGGTGTTATCCACAAGATAAAAGAGTTTTATGACCCAGACTCGTTAGGTGGTCTTTATGGTGCCCTGACTCAGTTTCTAGGCTTTGATATGTTGGATGGTGAGTTTAAAGTCATGGGGATGGCACCTTATGGTGATGCTAAAAAATACGATTTTTCGCCCTTATTAAAGTCCGATGGTAAAACCATTAAAGTTAACAATAAACTGGTCAATGTGCTTGGATTAAGGCGTTATCGACAACAAGATGAGACATATTACTTTAGTAAAAAATTAGTCAATTGGCTTGGAAAAAAACGACAAGGTGACGAGATTGACGATCCCTATGTCGATTACGCAGCTAGTATTCAATCATTATTGGAAAAGACGGTTTTACAATTAGTGGAGCATTATCTGGGCGATATCATTCGTGAAACAGGGCAGCTTTGTTATGCCGGCGGCGTTGCATTGAATGTTAAACTTAATCAACGACTCATGGCCATGCCTGGCCTTAAAACCCTGTTTGTCCAACCAGCTGCTGGAGACGCTGGCACTGCTATTGGCGCTGCGGCTTATGTTGCTGCAAGCCAGGGTCAACGTATTACACCTATGGCACACGCGTATCTTGGCCCAAGTTATACCAGTGCACAATGCGAAGCAGCATGTGCAGCACATGCTGATAAGATTCAGTGGCAGCAAGTCGCTAATCCATCTTCAATGGCGGCGGATTTACTCGCTGAAGGCCATCCAGTGGCTTGGTTCCAAGGGCGGATGGAATTTGGGCCAAGAGCACTTGGTAATCGGAGCATTTTAGGTAACCCCTCATCTCGTGGTGTTGCCGATAGAATCAATGCACAAATCAAATATCGCGAGCGTTGGCGTCCCTTTTGCCCTAGTATGCTAGATACGGTGGCAGCCGAGATTTTACAAACCGACCACCCGTCTCCGTATATGACATTTACCTTTGATGTGGCACCGAGCTGGCGTGAACGGATCCCAGAAGTTGTGCATGAAGATGGTACTGCGCGCGCTCAAATCGTCGATAAAGCAACAAATCCAAAGTATTATGCATTAATAGAGGCGCTGGCTAAACATACAGGCAATCCAGTAGTACTTAATACATCGCTCAATCGTCGGGGCGAGCCTATGATTTGTTCACCAGATGATGCGCTTAATATGTTCTTAGGTTCAGATTTAGAGTATTTAATGCTAGAAGATTGGCTCATTACAAAGGCAGCTTAGCGAGGCGCGAGGATTGGCTGAAAAAACGGCAACATATCATCGATATATAGGCATAGCAATAGGTCTTATGTGTTGTGCCATGACAGCTTATGGAGATGCTGGTGCGGATAGTGATGCAGTTGAAGCTTTAGCAAAAGCTGCTCAAAATCCCATTTCAAATCTCATGAGTCTACCTTTTCAGGATAATACTAGCTACCGTGTTGGATCATCAGGTCAAACACAAAACGTACTCAATATCGAACCAGTCATACCTTTTCAGCTCAATGACGATTGGAATTTAATTACGCGTACTATTATCCCTGTTGTATCCCAGCCAAATTTAGCAGGCTCTCGTGGGCAAAGTAATGGCCTTGGCGATATCAATCCGAGTTTCTTTTTTTCACCAAGAACCTCAAACGTGACAATATGGGGCATTGGCCCTAGTTTTTTTATGCCAACTGCAACGCAGCGTATGCTAGGTTCTGGTAAATGGAGTGTTGGCCCAGGTCTTATTGTTGTCAGTACGCCCGGCCATTGGGTTTTGGGTGCGCTGGTTAGTAATGTATGGTCTTTTGCTGGCCAGTCGGACAGAGAGCGCTTTGATCAACTCACGGCGCAGCCTTTTGTGAATTATAATGTATCAAATGGCTGGTATGTATCTAGTTCACCTATTATCACGGCTGATTGGGCTGCGAGCCCTGGCAATAAATGGCTTGTGCCAATGGGCGGTGGTTTTGGTCGTGTTTTTATGCTGGGCCAATTATATCTCAATGCGGAAACGCAAGTTTTTTATAATGTGATGACACCTGACAACAATGGTTCACGCTGGAGTACCCGGTTTCAACTCAAGCTTTTATTCCCCAGATAACGCAAACAAGGAAATGTAGGATGCATAGTCGAATGAGCGAGCGACATCAAGTTGAGCGAATTGGCTGGCTTCGCGCAGCTGTTTTAGGTGCTAATGATGGTATTATTTCCACGGCGAGTCTATTGATGGGCGTAGCTGCTGCTAAAGCATCGTATGCTGATTTGCTGATCACTGGCTTAGCTGCGTTAGTTGCAGGCGCTATGTCTATGGCAGCCGGTGAATATATTTCTGTGAGTACCCAGTTGGATACAGAAGTAGCAGAAATTCAAAAAGAAAAAATAGAGCTAGCAACAGATTTACCTGCAGAGCTTGAAGAATTAACAGGCATTTATATCAAACGAGGATTAGATGCAGCGCTCGCAAAACAAGTTGCGATACAACTTATGGCAAAAGATCCCTTAGAGACACATCTACGAGATGAATTAGGTCTTGGAAAAACTTTACGCGCAAGACCTATTCAAGCTGCGTTGTTTTCATCCGCAGGATTTTCACTTGGCGCGATATTACCAGTTTTAGTAGCAATAGGGATGCCGCGTCACTATGTTATTCCCATGATATTTGTGATGGCTATTGTATGTTTGGGTATATTAGGGGGTGTTGCTGCAAAACTAGGTGCGGCAGATGTGCGAAAAGGGATTTGGCGAGTCACATGCTGGGGAACACTTGCCATGCTAATAACCGCATTGATAGGAACATTGCTCGGGCCTACGATGTAGCAAACTCCTAGAAAACAGGTATACCTGTCGTTAGTTGGCAACTTTGTTGATAAAATGCTTTTCTTTCTTTGCGTCCGAGGGTGCTTGTAGGCCGGATAAGCGGCGATAAAGTCGCTGCGTAGCGATGGTAAACATGTATTTTTAAAAACAAAAATATCTGCGTTATTGCAAATCATGGCTGTGTAAGAGTTTTGGCTGTTCTCCAAGCTCTAATCGATAAGGCGTGTGATATACTAAGGGCATATTCATTTTACCATGGCCAATATGCGGCGTATAAAGAACCGGAAGCTGGTGATGATCAGCGAAGCTTTTGAGTATGTTTAAAATGTTCTTTTTGTTTATATCTTGTTCTGCTTCAGTAAAGCCAATAGGATCTGAGGTAAAATCACCAAGGATAATGGCTTTAACTTCTTTAAATAGACCTATTCTTGAAAAGTATTTAAGAAATCTTATAATTTTATGAGCCTTTTCATTGACATCTTCAAAAAAAAGAATCTTATGTTTTGTTTCAATCTCCCAAATATCTTTAATACTAATATCAATCAAGCTTAAGTTACCACCAGTAAGCATCGCTTCAATACATTGGGTTTCTTGAGCACAGGCATTGAGCGGAGATAAAGTCTGTAGTGCCATAGTATGGGGATTACCAAATAGCAGATCCATCGTTGCTATTTCTGTTTCTGGCTCAACGCGATTTAATGCAAATTGTAAAGGACTGGGTCCATGAATCACTGGCCATTGATAATATTGATCAAAATAAATGAGTAGCGCTGTAAAATCACTTAGGCCAAGTAAGGGTTTCGGTTTTAATTTTTTGATGTCATCAAAGTGTTGATGCAAGTAAGGCAAGATATCAGCAGTGCCCTCACCACCACGCAATGCGGCAATTAACTTAATGTTATCATCAAATAAATAAGATAATAAAATATCAGCTCGCGCTTTAGGCGATGTCTTTTCTGTGGTTTCTTGATTAAATACGGATTGCAACTGATAGTTTTTCAACAAATAATCTTGTGCCAGCAAAGGATGCTGTGCATCTATACAAACGCTACCCGGACATGTGAGTGCAACGGTATCGCCAGCTTGTAGTGGTGTAAAACGCATAGTTGTTTGGTCTCGGCATGAAGCTTGGTGCATTGTAGCATTTTTTACCGGGTGTATCGCCATCTTAAAGTATCATCGTGCAGCCCTTGGGGCAGCTGTTGCTGGGGGTTGCCTTTTGTCCTTTTGTTGTAAAATGTCATAAGCCTTACAAACCCAGACAACACAGGCGTATGAACGTCCCCTATTGACATAGGGGTATGAATCCCTTAATATGGCGCTCTTCACAAATTCACGACCATTCCTCGGTAGCTCAGTTGGTAGAGCAAGCGGCTGTTAACCGCTGGGTCACAGGTTCGAGTCCTGTCCGGGGAGCCAATTTTTGTACAATCACCTCGTAACTCATTGATATTCAAGCACTTTTCAATTTTTAACATATCCAAATTTTGCTCAATTACCCCCACTTTTATGCCCATCCGGGGGTAACTTGCCCTGTTTGATATTAGGTTACCCCCATATATGCTCTAAACCCGCGTCGCTAAAGGACTTAGTGGGGTAGAGTTGCATAAATTTAAATTTTTGTTCGAGATAGTTAATATTTCTTGGTTTGGCCACTAACTACTAGCCCTATAGTATTAACTCTATTTTTATCGGCGTATACTATATTGGTCAACGGTCTGTTGACCAATGATCGGCGTCACGCGATTATTTTTTTCCTCGATACCTTGAATGAGGGTTTCTATGAAAGACAATTTAGCATTATTTGAAACACATCATATCCGTCGATTATATGATGAAGGCACAGAGACATGGTTATTTTCAGTAATTGATATTATTGGCGTATTAATTGAACAATCAGATTATCAAATAGCCAGAAAGTATTGGAACAAGCTGAAAGAACGGCTGAAAAAGGAAGGCAGTGAACTGGTGACAAGTTGTCACCAGTTGAAAATGGTTGCTGGGGACGGCAAGTTACGACTCACCGATGCAGCCAATGCCGAAACCTTGTTACGTCTAATTCAATCTGTACCTAGTCCAAAAGCTGAACCTATCAAGCTTTGGCTTGCTAAGGTTGGTTACGAGCGCATGCAAGAAATGGCTGATCCAGCGCTTTCCCTCGATAGAGCCCGTAAAACCTGGCAAAAACATGGTTACAGTGAAAAATGGATTCAACAGCGGATGATGGGTCAAGAAACCCGTAATAAGCTCACAGATTATTGGAAAGGTCATGGTATCACTGAAGGTAAGGAATTTGCTGTTCTCACTAATATTATCCACCAAGAATGGGCAGAAGTGAGTATTAAAGATCATAAGCAAGCCAAAGGTCTAAGTTCTCAAAATTTACGTGACCATATGAGCGAAGCTGAGCTTATTTTTACAGCTTTAGCCGAGTTATCTACTCGGCAGATTGCTGAAACCATGCAGGCTGAGGGGATGCAAGAAAACACGGCTGCCAGTAAAGTTGGTGGCGGTATTGCAAAAAAAGCCAGAGTAGAGTTGGAGAGTAAAACAGGGAAAAAAGTGGTAACAAATGAAAATTTTTTACCAAGAGTCAAAAAAATAAAAATCACCTCGTGATTAATGTGAGTTCATGAAAATGAAATGAAGTATACAAGGAATTTCATCAGGAATGTGTAAAGACTAAAAAATCAGATTTTTAAATAAGGAGGTTGCTGTGAAATTAAAAAAAATGATTGTCAAAAATTTTAGAGCTATTGGAGGCTTTGAAAACGAAATATGTTTTGGTTCATCTAATATTATTTTCTTGATTGGTCAAAATAATGTTGGTAAATCATCTTTTTTGAAAGCATATGAGTTTTTTATAAATCCAAAACAGAAAGCAGTAAAAGAAGATTTTCATAAGTATGATACTAATATAACCATTGAAATAGAAATGTGGTTCGCTAAAGAAGAACATGATGACAGTGATGTGGTCTTGTCGGGTACAGGCAGAAACTCTGAGCCGGATTGGATGACTAAATGGGTGGGTGCAGATGGTCTTATAAAAATAAAAAAAATATGGGAGAAGGAGGGGGATTTTAAAAAACAAACGTTCTCCCCTAAAGATGAGCAGTGGAAAGAGAATGGCTTTGGTGGATTTCATACAAACCTTTCTAAGTATGCCCCCACAGCTGTTTTTATAAATGCGGTAGAGACAGTAGATAGCTTTGAGAAGAAAGTTAACGATTTAATTAATAGTAGATTTATAAAGCAAATAGAATCAAATGAAGAGTATGAAAAAATTAAGAAAGCTGTTTTAGATCTTCAAAAAGATATTACAGGGTCTTCAGATATTACGGAGTTTAACAGAGAAATTAATGAAGAGTTTAAGAAGGTTTTTTCAAACCTCACATTACAAATAAAACATAAAAGTGATGATGGTGTAGATATTAAAAAAGCATTTGAAAAAAATCATTCTATAGGTGTAAAGAAAGATGGCATAGATAGAGATGAGAATTTTCACCAGCACGGTCATGGGGTTATTAGACAAGCACTTTTTAATTTTCTTAAATTCTTGGCAAAGCTTGACGAAAACATATCATATATAATTCTCTTTGAAGAACCAGAAATTTTCTTGCATCCAAAGGCAGCCTTTAATTTAAGGCAAAGTTTGTATAATATCGCTGATAATAACAGTTTTCAAATATTATGTGCAACACATTCACCACTTATGATTGATATATCCAAACCAAATGCCTCTTTAGTTCGTGTTCTAAAAAATGATGATGAGAGCACTATAACTTACCAGGCAAATAGAGATATTTTTCAAGATACGGTTCAGAAAAAACAATTAGTACAAATGATAAATCGATTTAATCCACATATATGCGAGGCATTTTATGCAAATAAGGTACTACTTGTAGAGGGAGATTCGGAAACCATCATATATAGAGAGCTACTAGATAGAATATACCCAATTCAAGACATTTTTGTTTTAAATACAGGTAGCAAAAATAATATACCTTTTTTTCAAGAAATATTGACGCATTTTCAAATAGAGCATTATGTTATACATGATACGGATAAACCAAAGACAGCGGAAGGAAATGAAAACCCTGCTTGGTCTTTAAACAAGACGATCTGGGATAACATCAAAAAAGCCAATGAGGTAAAAGCAGGATTAGCAAGAAGATATGTACACGTGCATGATCTTGAGTCGGCCAATGATTATACGTATGACAAAGCATCAGGAAAGCCACTTTCAGCTTATGGGTTTGCAAAAAGTCTTAATGTAGATAGTAACGTGGCCTGCTTGAATTGGCTAAAAGATATTCTTAATGAGAAAAAAATTAATCATGATCATAATTATGTGCTGCAGGAAGCTGGTGAAGATGAATAACGTGATCTTCGGTAACTTATGACAATTAGTTTAGTCTATAGTTATACAAATTAGTATTTTTTTTACGCTATGTCTTTGATTTCAGCCGGTGACAATTTGTCACCGACTGAAGTCAAAGATGTAATTAGTCAACAGTCTGTTGACCAATTACCATATCATTTCCGGGGGTAATGTTGGGGGTAAGCAACTATGTTCCCAGATGACAAATCCTGTAATGACAAGGCTTTAAGCGGATTTCACAATGCCTGTCCGGGGAGCCATTATCCATAAAAAAGCCCGGCAACGCCGGGTTTTTTTATGGATATAAAGTATCTTTCTGGCAGAGATGATAATCTCTTGAACAAGGAAGGTAGTGAAGTGGTTACAAAATGTAACTGGTTGAAAATGGTCGTCGAAGATGGCAAATTATGGCTTACCGATGCGGCCCATGTCGAAACCTTGTTATGTCTGATTCAATTGGCACTTAGCTCAAAGGCCGAACTTACTTAAAAATCCATGCCTGTTTTTCGGTGCTGTCGTTTCTTCAGTAGGTTATGATGTACTCAAAGCGTTTCACGTTGCGGCGCGGTGCAAGGCAGCGGGAGGGCCGGCGTGTACAGAGAGAATAGTAAGCAAATAACGGTTGAGGCGCCATGATGATAAGTGTTGCAGAAATAGAGGTTTTCTATCAAGCGTTGTTGGATAAAAATCCTGCATATGAAGGTGTTTTTTATGTTGGCGTTACGACAACGGGTATCTTTTGCCGACCTACCTGTCCTGCTAGAAAGCCTAAAAAAGCCCATTGCGAGTTTTTCAAGACAGCCCAGGATGCATTACTTGCTTCTTTTCGTCCTTGTAAACGTTGTCGACCTTTGTCACATCCCAATCAAGTGTCTCATACCGTTCAGCGTTTAGTTGAGGCAGTGGAAAAAGAACCTACAAAGCGTTGGAAATCCCAAGATTTTAAAGTACTGGCTATTGATGAGTCGACGGCGAGAAGGCAATTTAAAAAACGTTTTGGCATGACGTTTGTTGCTTATGCAAGGGCGAGAAGAATCGGGGAGGCGATGAAAGACATTCGTGAGGGTGCTTCCATCATTGATGCGCAATTGCAAGCAGGTTATGAGTCAGGTAGCGGTTTTCGTGATGCATTCTCGAAAATGTTAGGCGAGGTACCTAAAAAAATCAATAAAGCGTTGGTTATCTTAAAGGCGGCTAGAATAGATACAAAATTAGGTCCAATGATTGCGATAGCAGATGAAAAATCGCTTTATCTTCTCGAATTTGTGACTAGGCGCGGATTAGAGCGCGAGGTTGAACGGCTACGACAAAGAGGCTTTGCTATCATGCCTGGTAGCACTTTGCCATTGGTTTCCATCGCGCATGAGCTTAATGATTATTTTGAAGGTCGCTTAAAGGTATTTAAAACACCATGTCATGTATTCGGCAGTGATTTTCAGCAGCAAGTCTGGGAACAACTTTGTCAAATTCCCTATGGAGAAACAAGAAGTTATGCAGAACAAGCCGTGTTATTAGGAAAACCCAGCGCGTATCGAGCAGTTGCCAATGCTAATGGTAAAAATCAATTGGCGATTATTATTCCATGTCATCGTGTTATTGCGAGTGATGGGTCATTAAGTGGTTATGGGGGTGGTCTCGCTGTCAAAGCTTGGCTGATCCAGCATGAAAAACAACATAAGGCAACGTAAGTCAATACGTTAAAAATCTTTCAAAAAGCATGTGATCTCATCGCGATAGGATAGTTTTTTATCCTTTATTCTGCAATTCTTGCAATGGCTTTGCGCCAGCCTTGACACCAACGCTCGCGCAACTCAAGGCTTAACGCGGGGTTAAATGCATCGGCTTCTTGCCAAATATCAGGTAATCCAGCAGGTAGCTGATAGCACCCTAGTGTAATTCCGGCTAAATAAGCTGCACCTAAAACACTGGTTTCCACTTGCTTAGGGCGAATAACGGGTAAATGTAAGATATCAGCAAGAAATTGTATGAGCCAATCATTGTTGGCCATGCCGCCATCAACGCGTAAACCCTTAATTTCACAGCCATCCTCTTGCATGGCGCTTAATAAATCTTTTGTTTGATAAGCAACGGCTTCGAGACCTGCACGTACAATGTGTGCTTGGGTGCTATCTCTGGTTAAGCCTAAAATAGCACCACGTGCTAAAGGATCCCAATAAGGCGCGCCTAAACCAGTAAACGCAGGTACGAGATATACGCCACCATTATCAGGCACTGTTTTAGCAAGTGAAGCGCTATCACTTGCATCATGAATCATATGTACAGCATCGCGTAACCATTGCATAGTGGCACCGGCAACAAAAATACTACCTTCGAGACCATAGGCATAAGTATCGTTCAATTGATAGTTAATCGTACTCAATAATCGGTGTCGTGATGGTATTATCTCGGTACCTGTGTGTGCCAACATAAAACAACCTGTGCCATAGGTGCTTTTGACATCGCCTGCATGAAAACAGCCTTGACCAAAAGCAGCGGCTTGTTGATCTCCCATCATGCCAACAATAGGTATTGCGCCGTCAAATAGGCTTGGATGGGTATTGCCAAAATGGTATTGATTGGCTTTTATTTCAGGTAAAATTTCGACAGGAATATCGAAAAGTGCGAGTAGTTCCTCATCCCAGACCTTCCTTTGGAGATCACAGAGTAAGGTTCTCGATGCATTCGTCACATCAGTGGCATGAACACTACCTTGTGTTAAACGCCATAATAAAAAGCTATCGACTGTGCCAAACGCTAACTGGCCTGCTTGTGCTTTCGTTTTAGCATCTGGAATGTGATTTAAGATCCAGGCTATTTTAGTTGCAGAGAAATAGGGGTCGAGTAAAAGCCCGGTTTTATCCTGTACGATCGGCTCATATCCTTGGTCAACTAGACGTTGACACTCAGCATGTGTACGCCTGTCTTGCCAAACAATAGCGGGATATAGGGTTTGTCCGCTTTGTTTGTCCCAAATAAGGGTGGTTTCACGTTGATTACTTATGCCTATGCCAGCTATTTGTGCAGCAGCAATACCCGTTTTTTGTAGCAACGTCTTGATAGTGCCGACTACACTTTGCCAAATCGCTTCAGGATCTTGTTCAACCCAGCCATTCTGAGGACATTGAATGTCCACAGATTGCTGGGTTTTCGCAATGATGCTGCCCTCAAGAGAGAGCAGAATGGCTCGGGTACTTGAGGTGCCCTGGTCGATAGCTAAAATATATGGCTGTGAAACGGCAGGCATATCGAATTATTCATCCCAGTTTAGCGTACCACCAGCTTGATATTCGATAACGCGGGTTTCAAAGAAATTCTTTTCTTTCTTTAAATCCATCATTTCACTCATCCATGGAAATGGATTTTCAGCGCCAGGATACTGTTCCGGTAAACCGATTTGCAGAAAACGACGATTAGCAATAAAGTTTAAATATTCTTTAAACATACCTGCATTCATGCCTAAGATGCCTCGCGGCATAGTGTCTACGGCATATTGGTATTCCATATCAACGCCATCTTTGATCATCGTAATGATTTCTTCTTGGAACTCTTTAGTCCAAAGCGCAGGATTTTCAATTTTGATTTGATTGATAACGTCGATACCAAAGTTCATGTGCATCGACTCATCTCGTAAAATATATTGAAATTGCTCAGCTGTTCCAGTCATTTTATTTCGACGGCCCATCGATAGAATTTGTGTAAAGCCAACGTAGAAGAAAATACCTTCAAAAATGACATAAAATGCAATGAGGTCACGTAGTAATCGTCTATCATTTTCGGGGGTGCCCGTTTTAAATAAAGGATCAGCTAAGCTTTGTGTGTAAGGTAATGCCCAAGCGGCTTTACGCGCAACTGCAGGCACCTCACGATACATATTAAAAACCTCAGCCTCATCCAGCCCAAGACTTTGAATGATGTGTTGGTATGCATGAGTATGTAACGCTTCTTCAAATGCTTGTCTTAACAAATACTGACGACATTCAGGGTTAGTGATATGGCGATAGACTGCAAGTACTAGATTATTGGCAACTAGCGAATCGGCAGTAGCAAAAAAGCCAAGATTTCGCATGATAATCAGGCGCTCGTCGGCACTTAAGCCATTCGGATCAAACCATAAAGCAACGTCAGCTGCCATGTTAATTTCATTGGGCATCCAGTGATTAGCACAGGCGGCCAAATACTTTTCCCAAGCCCAATTATATTTAAAGGGAACGAGCTGATTTAAATCCGCACGACAATTGATGATTTGCTTATCATCAACTTGTAGCCGTTTAGCGCCCATTTCTAAATCTTCAAGTCCGGTGGCACCGGTATGGCCTTGAACTTCTGGGGCGATATTCGCTTTTGGTGCTGTCACGATGATGTCCTCACGTGCGATTTCTTCCCAATTCAAACTCATATTCATTTCATGGTTCTCCTTAAACTATAGCCTATTGGCACGCTTCGCAGTCGGGGTCGGTAATAGAACACGCTTTAGGCTCAGATTCAGTCTGTGTTGTTTTCACAGCGTTAAGCGCACCATCATAAATGGTAGATTTTTCTGCGTTGGTTGCACCTAAAGTACGCAGATAATATGTTGTTTTTAAGCCACGAATCCATGCTAAACGGTAAAGTGCATCCAGTTTTTTACCTGAAGGCGAAGCCATATAGAGATTAAGCGACTGTGATTGATCTATCCATTTCTGACGACGGGCACCTGCTTCGATTAACCAAGTGGCATCAATCTCAAATGCCGTTGCAAATCGACGACGTAATTCTGCTGGAATACGCGCAATGGCTTGTAAGCTACCGTTGTAATATTTAAGGTCATTGACCATGACTTCGTCCCACAGCTTAAGCTTTTTAAGCTCAGTTACGAGATAAGGGTTAATCACGGTGAATTCGCCTGATAAGTTTGATTTAACATACAGATTTTGGTAAGTCGGTTCAATCGATTGGCTGATACCAACAATGTTAGAAATCGTTGCTGTTGGGGCAATGGCCATGGTGTTAGAGTTACGCATACCGATGGTGCGTACGCGATTACGTAACGCATCCCAATCTAAGGTTTGGGTTCTGTCAACCGCTAAGTAATCTTTACCACGTTCACGTTCTAATAAGTCAATCGAATCAATAGGTAATATGCCTTGACTCCACAATGAACCTGGGAAGCTTTGGTAGGTACCGCGTTCTTCTGCTAGGTCAGTTGAGGCTTTAATGGCGTAGTAACTGATAACTTCCATGGATCTATCTGCGAACTCAACAGCAGCAGGGGAACCATAATCAATGCCAAGCTGGTAGAGTGCATCTTGGAAGCCCATGACGCCAAGACCAACTGGACGATGTTTAATATTAGAATTTCTTGCTTGCGGCACAGAGTAGTAGTTAATGTCAATAACATTATCGAGCATACGCAAGGCTGTTTGAATGGTGCGTTCTAATTTATGTAAATCAAGTTGTCCGTTTTTGATATGTGCAGGCAGATTAATGCTACCTAAGTTACATACAGCAATTTCATTCGCTGACGTATTTAAAGTGATTTCTGTGCATAAGTTAGAGCTATGAACAACGCCCATATGTTGCTGTGGTGAGCGGATGTTGCATGGGTCTTTAAATGTAATCCAAGGATGGCCTGTTTCAAACAACATACCCAGCATACGGCGCCATAATTGTGTTGCAGAAACAGTTTCATAGTTTTTAATATCGCCGCGAGCCACTTTGGCTTCATAACCAAGATAGGCTTCCTCAAAGGCTTTACCGTAGAGATCATGAAGATCAGGTGCTTCATCAGGTGATAATAAGGTCCATTGTCCATCTTCATAAACGCGTTTCATAAATAAATCAGGGATCCAATTAGCCGTGTTCATGTCATGGGTACGACGACGCTCATCACCGGTATTTTTACGAAGTTCTAAAAATTCCTTAATATTGCGGTGGAATGTTTCCATATAAGCACAAACGGCGCCTTTACGTTTTCCGCCTTGATTAACGGCAACAGCAGTGGCATTGGCTACAACCATGAATGGAATGGGGCCCAAGGACTTACCATTGGTTCCCTTGATGTTAGCACCCATAGCACGTACGGGTGTCCAGTCATTACCAAGGCCGCCAGCATATTTAGATAGCAGCGCATTGTCTTTGATACCGTTGTAAATCCCTTCTAAGTCGTCAGGGATGGTGCTCAAGTAACAACTCGATAATTGAGGTCTGAGTGTACCTGAGTTAAATAAAGTGGGGGTTGAGCTCATGTAATCAAATGAAGACAGTAAGCGGTAAAATTCAATGGCCTTTGCCGTACGTGAGGTTTCATTGAGCGCAAGCCCCATGGCAACGCGCATAAAGAATGCTTGAGGCAGCTCAAAACGCACATCATTGCTATGTAAAAAATAGCGGTCGTATAAGGTTTGTAGTCCTAAATAAGAGAACTGAAGATCGCGCTCAGGTAATAAGGCCTGGCCTAATGCGACTAAATCAAACTCAGCCAGGGTTGGGTCAAGTAATTCGACCTCAATACCGCGAGCGATATAGGCTTGAAAGTAACTGGGGTATAAGAGAGACATTTCTGCCGCAGTCGCCTGTGCTTGCAAACCTAAAAAGCTTAGGGCTTCACCACGTAATTCGTCTAATAAAATGCGGGCAGTGACAAAACTGTAATTAGGATCGCGTTCAATTAAGGTACGGGCAGATAAAACCAAGGCTTTTTGCAGGTCTTTTAAGCTTAAGCCATCATATAGGTTGCGTTGTACATCTTTGAGAATTAAATCAGCCTGCACTTCAGCAATGCCAGCACAAGCTTCTTCGATAATACGAGTAATGCGTCCTAAATCAAGCGGTACTCGAAGGCCATCATCCAAGGTCACATGTAATAGGGGGGCTGCGTTAGCTGTGGGCGTTGTTTTTGCGTGTTCTCTGGCTTTGCGACGTTCTTCACGATAAAGCACATAGGCTCTTGCCACTTTATGTTCGCCTGCGCGCATGAGTGCTAATTCGACTTGGTCTTGGATATCTTCAATATGAATGGTGCCGCCACCACTTAGACGTCGATGAAAAGCGTCCGTGATTTGTCGAGTTAAGTTTTTCACTAAATCGTGAATGCGTGAAGAATTAGGCGCCGCATCGCCCTCGACTGCGAGAAAAGCTTTAGTCACCGCTAGGGCAATTTTATTGTCATCATAGGTGACGGTTTTGCCATTACGGCGAATGACACGTAAACCACCAGGCGCGAGTTCAGGGTTGGTGGCTGGGGTTGTGATGTGTGGCGCATCTAAGGTGGTGCTCATGAAGTACTCCTAAGTACAGGTCAAGATGAAATCGTTCGATAGATTGAAAGACGTTTTGGCTTTGTTGTTGCCAGCTTACGAAGTAAGTACGGCAACTTTGGGTTGTTTTGAGCACCCAGTGATCCGCTAGCGTCTAAAACCTAAACAGCGCAAAAACCCAACATATAGGGATTTTCCCGCTTTATAAACACAATATAGTGTATTTTGAGTCATAGTACAAGGGGATAAGCTATGAGTAAGCTGTGGATAAGTTGTGGGTGATTTAGAACAGTGGGCAGCGAATCTTGTAGCATTTCGTTGGTCATGGTACTCGCGCTATTGCTGGCGCGAGCACCTTGCTTTTATAACTTCCATGGCGCTAGTTGCGACGGTATCCAGCTCCAGATTGTGATGGTTCTGGTTGCCTTGGGCTGCGGACGCTATCGCTTTGTCCACGTGCTGCTGCTGCCAATATGGATGGGACAGGCGTAGCGTGTTTTTTTACAAGCGCTCCCGCTGCCTGCAACACTGAATTTTTAACAGTTTCAGCACCATGATCGCGTAGCGCCACCATGGATTCATAATTGTCTTTCTTAGTGATGGTACCAAAGAGCTTGAAACCACGTTGTATTTTACAAGCTTCGACAATAGCTATAACGCAGCTACCTATATCCACCTGACGGGTATCAACGATATGGCGGGTAATAGCGTTACGCAATGCATTTACTTTGTTCTTTGAATCAGCATCTGTTGCATTAATATAATGTTTTGCAATAACAGGAATTAACGCGTTAAGCACGGCATGGATCTGTTCAATCTGTTTGTCTTTCTCTATGCCATGATTCTCCATAAAATAAACAAAGTTTAATAAAAGCTCATTAATTTGAGTGGTGTAATCCTTCCTCGGATCATTTCGTACCTCGTTTAAATAAGCAGATAATGAACCCAGACTTTGTTTTTCCGGTTTCTGCAATAAGCTTTCTGGCTGCATGCCTTCGTTTTGCTCATTTGCGCCTTCTTGCAATGTCTGGATACCTTGAGCAATAGATTCATTGGTTTGCTGGTTTTCTTCGCTTCTTTCTAGCATCTTCTGGGCTGTTTCTTTTGCTTCATCCAATATCTCTGATGTGGCCCCTAGGGCATTCCCCATGTAGCCAGCAGCTTCACTCAGTATTGGGACAGCTTTTCTTTGTTCCTCTTCCCGTGCCCGAGCCAATGCTTCTTGCTCTTGTTCATAGATATGATTTGCCTCTATGACTTGTTGCAAGCCTTGATTAAACTCAGCCATGAGCGATTGAAACTCGCGCTTATCGGTATCATTCAGCTCAAGGCTTTGCAATTTTTCAAAAATATCAGTAATTTTATTTATATTATCCTTCATTAACTGAATATGGTTTACTTGATCTAATTTGTGTTCGCCATGTAAAAGCCCAAATCTAACAGAGTCATTAGCTCCGTTATTAGAAGATATACCTCGCAAATGCTCTATTGCTTTCTTAAGAGTTTCCTTGGATGAAGCAATAAATGCATTTGTTTTTTCATTTAATTCGGATATTATCCTTGAATTATCAGCCAGTTTTTTCTGTTTTTCTTGTAAATCAGCGGATAGTTTTTCTTGCTCAGCCATTAATGTTAATTGCGCTGTGATTAGCTTTTGTTCATGGCTATCCATTTCTTGTTTTAGCACTGTTAACCTTGAATTTGCGTTATTAACAGATGTTTGTAATTGACGAATACTGCCTTCAAAGCCAGTAAGTGTAGCGCCGACGTTTTTCTCTTGCTCGCTTGACTCTTGTACATTTATAAATGCTTGTTTGGTTTTTTCTTCAAGCTTTTTAGCCTGGTCTTTAAGCGCCTCAAGCTTCTCCGTTAATGTTTGATCGTATGCCGTGGCATTTCTCATACGCCCCTCTTGTACGTGGGTAATAACACGCAATAATGTCATCGCAAGAGGTGATGCAGGTCGATTGGGCACGTAAACCGCTAAGGTTTCTGCTATCCTGCAAAACATGCCAGTTACATGGCAATAGTAAGAATAATTTTCTGAGAAAATGTCACTTTGTGGTGTGAGATAAACTGTGGTTTCGTTGCTAATTTCCACCATCTTGTGCATTAAAAACACGGCAAGTTTGCAATCAAGCGCATTAGCTATACTAGCTTTTACCTTGTCATCATCGAATATTGCTTCAAGCTCAGCAAGGCTTTTGGCCTGAGCGATCCGGCTATATGTCGCCTCATCTGAGCTTTTATCGATTTCACTAAGCGGTGTACCAGGAACGCTTATATTTTCAAGCGTTGTTTTGTAGGCAAGTGCCAACACCGCGGTTTCAGTTTGAGCCTGGCTTAACGCTGTAAAACCTTGTTGACATTCACGTGTTGTTTCTTGTGCCTGTTGATAAGACTGGATTACTTCCTGTTCTTGAGTCGCGATGGTATCCAATGTTTTCGTCAATTCAGTCACAGTATCTGGCCAGGTTGTAGTCATTTCTGTGCTGATTGTGCCAAGCGTTGTGACAGCTGAACTATAAGCATCGCTTGTTTTACGGATTTCTTGGGCTTTTTGCTGTTGGGTGGCGAGAGTCTCTGCAAGGGTACCTAAGATAGAAGCGCCTTCGGATACAGGTGTTTGTACTTGGCCTAGGTCTTCACCTAAGGTGAATAGAGCACTTTGCATCTTTTCCATTTCTTGACTTATTGTCATAGCGTGCTCTGCCGCATTTGCAAGTCGTTTTTTATCTGTTGCTGATTTAGACTCGTTTCTTGCCTTTTCCGCTATGTCAACACCTGCATTATGGAAATCATCGCTAAGGCTTTGAATTGGCCCAGATGCTAACTCACGAGCAGCCGCGTATCGTGAAGAAGTCTTGGCTTCAATGATGCTCTGCTGGCGTTTCAGATTGGCTAACTGTTGATCTTGTACTGCGAGCTGGCGGTTAAGCTCTTCACTTCTGTTTGTATTCTCAGTGATGCTAGTGACGCTCGCGTTTGCTGCCGCGAGTTGGGTCTTAACTTGCTTACCTTGTTTGCGTAAGTTATCTGAAAGTGGCGTAAGCGCGTTCTTAAGCTTTTGAGTATCTTGAAGATTTTTTGTTGCGCGATCTTCATTAGCTTGCTGTTGCTTCGCAATAACAGTACTGTATTTTGCGTATGAGTCAGCTTTTATGCTGTGTAACTCTAAGTTTTCGGCAACATGAACTAGCTGCTGTTGTTGTGATGGGACGGTGCTTAAACGATATTGCATGACAATGCTATTTAATAGCAAAGCAAGCGTTGAAGTATCATAGCTAACGGTTGTTTCGGCTTTGTCGGTATTAAGCAACTTAGCTAGCGTTTGGACACGTTCAATTTTTTTCTCAATGTCTTCACTTTCTGTAGCATTGTGAGACCTAAATGTTAGCGAAGTAATTTTACGTGTTGTTGGGTCAATCGTCACATCAAATACACTTTCGATAATTTTAAGTCTTGCTTGTTCATCAGCTTGACTTTTGCTCCAAGCATCAACATATTTTTCATTGTAATGCACTTGAATAATTTGCGATAGCATTTTTTCTAATACCACCAGTGGCGGACCATATGAAAAAATAGATTTTTTGTGCGATTCAAAATAAGTCATAAAGCCAGCAACGGTTTTGAATCTTGAGAGTACATCGGTAGAGAACGGTGCAATTTTATTTATTTCAGCTATATGTTCTCCTAAAAGAGTCAGTCCATCAGATTTTAATGCGCCTGGATCTACCGCTTGAAACAAAGGATAGGCATCCATTAATGTACATAAGGCTTCTTGCTCTTCAAATGCTGAACCTGCTGCCTGTGCTAGCTTATGTTGCGCATCAGCAATAATTCTATTCTTATCCTCGTTTGTATGCTTAGGATTATCTAGGTATTCTTTCAATGCAATCCACGCATTTTTTACCTGTTCGTTTCTGAATGGGGGGGCGTCAATCGTCGTGGATGAGCTTGCTGATGGTGTCGAGTAGGCGAATACTGGGGTATGGTGAACGCTAGCGCTTGCATGACTTGATGGGATTGCCATTCTGCTGACTGCGCTAATCCCGGTATCTAAGCACTTAATACCATCGGGGGTTCTAAGCATCACACCGTGAGCCTCTTCAAATTTTGCCTTGGCGTTTTGTAGGGCTCTAAGTGCAATGCGCTGTTTCTCAGCAGCTAATGCAGTTTCAGGGATATGTGCAAGCACATAGCGTGCATTACGAATAATGCGATTTTTCTTTTCATTGGTGTGTGTTTTATCAGCAAGATAAGTGTCCAACTCGTGGATCGCCGCGTGAATCTCGGCTGGTATAAAGCGTACGTTTGATGGGTTCTGTTTTTTGGGCATTGTCTTATCCTCTCGGTCTTTGTACCTCTAAGGTACCTAACTCAAGCGAATCATCAATGATTGCAGAACTTCCTAGATTTAAGTCAGTTTTACAGTTGCTGTTTATATCTTTAGTTGTCTAACATATAAACAGTATAACACCTGAAAGCTTAAGGTTTCCTTGTTAGAATGCATAGATTGGTGTTTTGTTGCAATGATGTTACAGTGGATTTCTTTGATGACGCCACTTTGTGTATTAATGCGTGTTCACTTCTTGTCTATATCTTGATTTACGCGTCTATGGACGCAAGTACTCTTTTGCCTTAACAACGGAAAGCGAGTTTCTGAAAAGGCCTCATGGGCAAAGGAAGTGTGGCTATAAGCGAATAATAAAAAACCCGCATACGCGGGCTTTTTAAAAGGAGTGCTGCGGGGTCGACTTAGCTGAACCCACTTACACGTAGGTGGACACGGCACATGATTGTTTTAGGCTTTCTATGCAAGACAGACATGCACACCACAACCGATAGAGCCACTAGGTCCGATTCTGCTATTTATCGGCTCAGAAGTTCAAACCTTACGCAAACACTCTTATTTGATTATAGCATAAATTGTTTAATGATTTGAATCAGTGCATCAATATGTTGGGGACTCGCATTGAGTGCGGGAATATAATGGTATTGCTTGCCGCCTGCAGCCAAAAAAGCGTTACGATTTAACATCGCAATTTCTTCTAAGGTTTCTAAACAATCTGCTGCAAAGCCTGGGCAAATGACGGCAACCTCGGTAATGCCTTGTGACGGTAAAGCTTTGAGTGTGCCGAGGGTCTCTGGTGGTAACCATGCCGCTTTACCGAAGCGGGATTGATAACACAGCAGCCAGTCCTCTGACGTCAGGGCTAATGATTGGGCTAAGGTCTTGGCTGTAGCTTCGCATTGTGAGGGGTAAGGATCACCCTTATTCACAGCACGCATGGGCAGTCCATGAAAGGATAATAATAGCTTTTGTGGCTTGCCGTGCTCTTGTATATGTTGATTGACACTATGTTGTAGCGCGCTGATATACGCGGGATGTGCGTAATAATCGCGAATAAAATGCAATTGTGGCAAATAAGCCGATGTTTGAAGTGTCTGTACAACTGCGTCAAATACAGCGGCTGTTGTGGAATTAGCATATTGCGGATATAAGGGGAGCACAATGAGATCGGTGATATGAGCGGCTTCAAGTTTCCGTATACCTTCAGCAATGGAAGGATTGCTATAGCTCATGGCAAGCTCTACAGCTATGTGAGGTGTTGATAGTTGCGATAAAGCTTGACGAAGGTTAGCTACAATGGCGTCACTATAAACATGTAGTGGGGAGCCAGTAGGCATCCAAATTTTTTGATAATTATTGGCAGAGCGAGGTGCTCGTATGGGTGTTATCAGTCCTTTTAACAGGGGTTGCCATAATATTGGAGGTAAATCAACCACACGACGATCACTTAAAAACCGATTAAGGTAACGTCGAACAGCCTGAGTTGTAGGCGCGTCTGGTGTGCCTAAGTTAACGACGAGCACACCATAACGGGTATTACTCATGCTTGTCAGAGGTGTCTTTGTTTAAATCATGATGCACTTTAGCCATGTCTAAGCCTTGAGCTTGCGTAATGAGATCTTTCAGTGCTGCTTTAGGTAGTGCACCGGATTCTGAAAATAAAGCTACTTTATCGCGCATAATGACCAAAAAAGGAATAGAACGCACGCCAAATGATTGAGCAAGCTCAGATTCTTTGTCAACATTGACTTTAGCGAAGGTAATATCTGGGAATTCTGCTGCAGTTTCTTCAAAAACAGGTTCAAATGCTTTGCAAGGCCCACACCATTCAGCCCAAAAATCTAAGATAAGAAACGGATGAGTATCGAGCAAGGCATCAAAATTAGCGTTATGCGCTTCAATGAGATTCGTTGGCATATTAAGCTTCCTTCTGTAAAAGTGCTAAAATTTGCTGACGTATGTGATCAATATCAGCGGTACCGTCAATGGTATAAAACGCGATCGGATGTCCTGGTTGCTCTGCCATCGCTTGATAGAACGCAGCTAAAGGTTTGGTTTGTTGATGATAAACCTTTAAGCGTTCCCGTACGGTGACTTCATTATCATCTGCACGTTGTACTAGGGGCTCGCCGGTTATATCGTCTAAACCCGCTTGTTTTGGGGGATTAAAAGTGCGGTGATAGACACGTCCGGAACTTGGGTGCCAAAGACGACCAGACATACGCTCTACAATATCATCATCAGGTACATTGATTTCGATAACACAATCTAATTGAATACCGTGTGTGATGAGTGCTTGAGCTTGTACTTCTGTACGCGGAAATCCATCAAGTAAGAAACCTTTAGCACAGTCGGGCTCAGCAATACGCTTAGCAACCAGCTCAATCATCAGATCATCAGAGACAAGCTGGCCAGCATCCATAATGGCTTTGGCCTTAAGACCCAGCGGTGTGCCTGCCTTGACGGCAGCACGTAGCATTTCACCCGTTGAAATTTGCGGGATTCCAAAGGTTTGGGTAATAAAACTGGCTTGCGTGCCTTTGCCGGCACCCGGTGCACCTAATAATGTCATGCGCATTGCGCGTATTCCTCAACAATCACAAAGTTCGCCATTATTTCATAGTTCTAAAGCGCAGTAAACTGTGAGAACTGCTATCGATAGTCTTGATCTACCAAGGATCATGGCGCAGTCGTATTGAATTAGGTATATACTTAAATCCTCAAGATATGGGTTCATGACGATGACTAAGACGACAGATAAGCCTTTACATCACCAGCGTATGTTGGTGGGCATCAGCGGCGGTATTGCTGCGTACAAAGGCGCAGAATTGGTGCGTTTGTTAAAACAAGCAGGTGCCGAGGTTCGTGTGGTGATGACGGATGCGGCTAAAGCATTTATCACCCCCATGACCTTACAGGCCTTAAGTGGCCATCCGGTGCATGATAGCTTATGGGATCTGCAAGCAGAAGCTGCGATGGGTCATATTGAGCTTGCGAAATGGGCGGATCACGTGATCGTAGCGCCTGCAACAGCAGATATATTGGCAAAATTTGCACATGGTCTTGCGGATGATTTATTGTCGACACTGATCCTGGCAACAACGGCTTCTATATGGGTTGCACCGGCTATGAATCAACAGATGTGGCAGGCACAAGCCACGCAGGCGAACGTTATGTTACTGAAGCAGCGCGGCGTTCATGTGATAGAACCTGCCGAAGGTGAGCAAGCTTGCGGTGATGTGGGGCCAGGCCGTTTGCCTGAACCTGCAGCTATTGTTGCTGCGCTAACGCAAAGAAAGCCTACGACGCTATTCAATGGCAGGCATGTTGTTATTACCGCAGGTCCTACACAAGAAGCTTTGGATCCCGTGCGATTTATCACAAATCACAGCTCAGGCAAAATGGGTTATGCTTTGGCGAGTGCGGCGCAGGCCATGGGTGCTCGTGTTACGCTCATCAGTGGTCCTACGGCTTTATGTGCGCCAGCAGGCGTGCATTGTATTCGTGTAGATACGGCTGAGGCTATGCTGGCTGCATGTTTGCAAGCGATGCCTTGTCATGTATTTATTGCGGCTGCTGCCGTTGCAGATTATCGTCCCGCGCATAAGGGTACACAAAAGTTACCTAAGCAAGGTCAATCGTGGTCATTAGACTTAGTGCCAAATCCCGATATTTTAGCAAGCATCTGCCGGCTTCCCCAAAAACCGTATTGTGTGGGCTTTGCTGCCCAAACAGAAGATTTGCTTGAAAAAGCGCGTGAGAAATTAAACAATAAAGGGGCTGATGTTATTATTGCTAATTTGGTAGGTCCCAATCTTGGTTTTCAGGTGGATGAAAATCAAGTAACTTTAGTGAAAGCCCATGAGGTTGAGGCGTTGCCGATGATGTCAAAAATTAAATTGGCTAGCGTAATACTCGAGAAAATAGCAAAAGATGCAACGTAGGTTTGATGATATTTGGAGATAACATGATTTCAGTACAATTTAAGATATTAGATAAGCGTTTGGGTAATGCGTTCCCCTTACCAAGTTATGCAACGGAAGGCTCTGCAGGCTTGGATTTACGCGCCTGCGTGGATACCCCCATGCAATTAGCGCCGGGCCAAGCCGAGCTTATTCCCACGGGCATGGCCATTTATCTCGCTGACCCACATTATGCAGCGATGATTCTACCTCGCTCAGGGCTTGGGCATAAGCAAGGGATAGTGTTAGGTAATCTTGTAGGTTTGATCGATTCAGATTATCAGGGTGAGCTTAAAGTGTCTTGTTGGAATCGGGGGCAAGATCATGTGACTATTCAGCCAGGTGATCGGATTGCCCAAATGATTATTGTGCCAGTCATCCAAGCAAACTTTCAGCAAGTCGACGCATTTGTTGCCAGTGAGCGCGGTGAAGGTGGTTTTGGCAGCTCAGGCCAACGCTAAATGCATATTGTCATTGTTGCTAATGGTGATTTTTCTGAAACGCCTGCTATTTTAGCTTGTTTAAAACAAGCTGATAAATTGTTGGCGTGTGATAATGGCGCAAGTTTCTGCGAGTCGCATGGACGATTGCCCGATTTAGTCATAGGCGATTTAGACTCTTTGCCACAAGAAATATATACGCGATTACAAGACAAAGGTGTTGCCTTTGACATTTATCCAAGTGATAAAGATATGACTGATCTGGAAATTGCTTTACACTATGCGGTAAATCTTAAACCACGAGTGATAACATTAATAGCTGCTTTAGGTGGGCGTTTAGATCAAAGCCTAGCTAATTTATTATTATTGACGCATCCCAAATTAAGATGCCTCCCTTTTGTTGTCCGTGATGCAAATAGCAGTGTTATTTTGATTCAGCCTGGATGGCATTATCGATGGCAGACAAAGGCGGATGCCGTATTTTCTTTGTTACCGTTAGAGGCTATGCAAGCGGTTAATTTGACGGGGGTGCGTTATCCGCTCGTGCAGGCGAACTTAGATGTTGGTTATAGCTTATCGGTGAGCAATAGTATGTTATCTGAATGCGCTGAGCTTCAATTGGGGCAAGGGCTCGCATGGCTTGTGGTCAATGATACAGCCCCGGTATTTTATTTTGAATGCCTTGACAATGTGACTCATCCTGGTAAGATCAGCGACCTTGTATGACCTAATTTTGGAGCTGGGGTGTCAAGTGACTTCGAAGTGCAAGTTTCTTGATTACATAGTCACATAAAGTATAAAAATGCCCTTCTCCCCTTGCGGAAGAAGGTGACCGAAGGTCGGATGAGGGGTAATAAAGCCATCGCGTGGCGATGACAAAATTGTATGCATGGATAGCATGAGGTTTAAGTTAAAGTCATTTTTTTGGGGCTATAGCTCAGTTGGTAGAGCGCTTGCATGGCATGCAAGAGGTCGGCGGTTCGACCCCGCCTAGCTCCACCAGTACATTTTTTGAACATCGTGATTCAAAATAACTCAACTCTATCATTCTAAATAATACACACTCAATTCATTTCAAAATACAAGCCTGCAAGCACTCGCTCTCTACCTCGCCTACGCCCCGCGGCTTGTTTGCGGGGGCCTGGCTGTTTTTATAACATAGTATTTTCAAAGCTCACGGGTATCTATAGTAATCTTTCAAAATACGAAAAAATCATAGATGATATTGGGTTGTAGAGGCAGGCCTTGCGCCTGTCCGTCGACGGACGGCCACGAGGGCCGCCCCTACATACAAACTTCTGTGCATTTTGAAGTTATTTGGGTATAGACCTTTTTCTGTAAAGCCTTTTAACGTTGCAGAAGAATGTTTGAGTTTTTTGAACCGGTCAAAATTTTTTACCGGTTCATTTTTATCATTAGTGTCTAGTTCAAATAAGTAACCATTTAGAAATTTTTCAGGGTTATTTTTAACTGCTTGGTTGACTTGTTTCTTTTCAATGCCGTATAAATCAGCCACATCTGCATCAATGATTATGTATCTATACTCATGCATGTTAGCGGCTACAAGCTCATTCCACTGAGCTAAGCCGCCATAGATGCGAATAGATTATCAAAG
Organism: uncultured Legionellales bacterium; assembly: GCA_945957175.1. Lineage (GTDB taxonomy): Bacteria > Pseudomonadota > Gammaproteobacteria > UBA1113 > UBA1113 > CAMFJL01. The sequence continues at coordinate 80,847 of CAMFJL010000003.1, read as the reverse complement.
GCTCATTAAAGGTGTCGTTTTTGGCGCTTGCATGATATCATTAACCACATTACAAAACACATCGATCTGCTGGTTACGATTAGCCACCAACTTGTGATTGCCTAATAAGCTCATTGCTTCATGAAATGTCTTATTATTCTTCTGCACGCTATCGGGACTCAAGAGGCTCATCCCACTACGGAAGAAAGATGGACGCTCGTGAGTACACTGAATAAGTGTGTCTAATACGTCTAGTGCATTCGTAGTATCAATAGCCGGACTTTGCCCAAAAGATGCCAAGGCTGCTTGCATATTTTCAGTACCTTCTATCTTTGTCAGTTCACGCTCAAACGCATGAAGTGCATCGACCAAACGTTGAAGTGCAATGTTATCTATACTTTGTACCGAGCTTGAACTACTTGATGCAGCGCTACTGCTTGATGAGCTCGATGGCATAACGGCAACAGTGCCAGAATTTGCTAAAAGCTTGGCAATTGCGTGATGTTTTGCTATTTCAGCCAGATCTTGCGCAGTTTGTCCATCATTATCTGTTTTACATATATCAGCACCATTTTGAATAAGAAAACTAACAGCCGCTGTATCTCCTAGAGAGGCTGCGATATGTAACGGCGTTTGATTCAGACTATTGGGTTTATCTATGGAGACGCCTAAACTGTGCAAGCATGCTATCATCTCGACATGCCCAGCTCGAACAGTTGCATGCATCAAACCTTCTTGGAGTGCTGGGCTGTCACTCCCTCCCCTTGTTGCATCTCTCAGCTCAGGCCTAATGGTAAGACGTCTACGAACTGAGGTTATCTGGCCGTTGTCAATATTGGCAAAGAGAGCCCGATCGGTGCTATTCCTTATGAGTGTACCCGACCTTTGTAAACAAAAGGCAATGTCTGATTTATTAAGTTTTAAGGCCAACTCTTGCGCAGTTTCACCACTTGTGTTCTTTATACTTACATCTACATCGTGTAGCACAAGATATTGTACAGCTAGCAATTGTCCATTCATAGCCGCATAATGTAACGGCGTATTGCCATTCAGGTCTTGCGCATTTCTATTAACACCAGCTTGAGTGAGGGCTTCAAGAATACTTATATGCCCGTGCTCAGCTGCTACATGCATTAGACTTGCGCCAACATCGTTGACTAGGTTTATATCAACGCCTTTGTTGATTAAGCGTTGCATCATATCGATGCGCCCCAATCTAGCAGCTATATATATCGCAGCCTCATTATCAAAGAATATAGCTGAGGATGAAGTACCATGTACACTCGGAGCAGGGTTAGGATCTAACAAAGCCAAAGAAGGTATTGATGGCGTTGGAGCGCTAGTCGAAGAGGTCGCCGCAACGAATATAGCTGACGATGGAGTATCATGCGCACTGGGAGCTAATGAAGCCAAATAAGGTATTGGTGAGACATCCTCGGGAACATGCTCTATTTCTATTTCTTCACGGTCTAAGTTTGGGCTTGGCATGACAATTTCCTATGTAGTTAATTAATGTTGTCTTGGCTAGAGCTAACTCGCAACCATAATGGCCATCAGTATATCAAAGTGAAGCTTAAGGAAATCTTATGTCTAAAAAAGTGTAAAGGCTCCGCAATAGCTTTCTATGAATGGGTTCAACTTTTGATGGTATGCGTTTCGGTAAGTACAAATATTGATATATCGCAAAAATACGATATAATGGCATCATGATGAATATAATGCCTGTCTTGAAAGCCCTATCGAATGAGAAACGGCTCAAAATTTTACAATGGCTCAAGGAGCCGCATAAGCATTTTTCATCAGCTATTTGCGATGTTGAAAAAGAAGGTGTTTGTGTAGGGTTAATTGAGCAGAAAATAGGCCTATCGCAATCGACAGTCTCACAGTATTTGGCCTTGTTGCAACAAGCAGGGCTTATTACGACCGAGCGCAAAGGGCAGTGGACATTTTGTAAGCGCAATGAACATGCAATACAAGCCTTAATTCAAGCACTCAAATCGTTGTAACATTTTAATTTATTATATCGATATTTCGCGATATATAAATCTATCCTGTGCTTTGTTGATGCTATCGTTGATGTTCATCCATAGTAAAAAAATGGATATGAATAGGAGAAGAAAATGAAGTTGTTATCCACACATATGCAGGCAGTTGTCATCGAAACTTACGGTGATGCAGATGTCTTGCAGTATAAAGAAGTGCCTTTGCCAGCGATAACAGGCGATGAATTACTGATTCAAACAAGAAGTGCCGGCGTTAGTCCGTTTGATACACAGGTTCGTGCAGGGCGATATAAAGATGAATACTATGCATTGCCTATGATTTTAGGTTGGGAATTATCAGGTATTGTTGTTGCTGTTGGCACGAAGGTAACAAGTTTTCAAGTAGGTGATGAGATTTTTGCCTATCCAGCAGGTAGTCGTGCCGGTCGTGCTTATGCACAATATACTGTCATCAAAGCCAGTGAAGCCGTTCATAAGCCAGTAACAATCACACATCATCAAGCAGCCGCAGCTTCTATGAATGCGATAACAGCTTGGCAAGCCTTGTTTGATGCAGCAAATATTCAAGCAGGACAGCGTGTGCTCATTCAAGCGGCAGCCGGTGGTGTTGGACATCTTGCGGTACAATTGGCTAAATGGAAGGGTGCTTATGTCATGGGTACAGCATCAATACGCAATGCTGATTTCTTAGAAGGATTAGGTGTAGATGAAGTTATTGATTACACCAAGATTTCTGTGGCTAAGGCGATGAAGCCGGTTGATGTTGTTATTGATACGATGGGTGCTGATGTACTTAAACAATCATTTTCGTTGATCAAAAAAGGCGGCACTGCTGTGACTTTGATTGATTTTGAAGGCATAAAATCTGCCACAAGATACGGGGTCATGGGTAAAACGGTTTTTGCAACGCCAAATCAAGTGCAACTTCAACAAATTGCCCAATTATTAGAGCAAGGTATCGTGAAGCCACATATTGAAGCTATTTTTCCACTACACCAAGCACAAAAAGCACATCGACACGTCGAGCTTGGGCATACGCGTGGCAAAGTTGTGCTTGCAGTTAAGTAATACAAGGTGTTGCAAATTAGTGTGGTTAGATAGACAAACCACCATGTACCTACTTGGCCTAAAAAGCCAAATAGATATTAACGGGATATTATTTGATATTTACTTATTAGGCGCGGTAGAATCAAAAAAGCCATCGCGTTTTATCTAAGTGTCTACCTGTCATGATAGCTTTAGTTTGTTGGGCAAAAAAGGCAAGTAGGATGTGTGCGTTCAGTGCTCGTACCAGAAAGCGGACAAAGGAAAAGCCATGCTAGCATTTTTTATAAAAGGCATTACCATTGGATTAGCTGTTGCTATACCCGTTGGCCCCATCAGCATACTATGTATACGACGTACACTGCATGATGGTTTTAAGATAGGGCTCATGACGGGCTTGGGTGCAGCGACAGTTCACGGTATTTACGGTGCTATCATTGATTTTGGTTTAACAAGCATCGCCCATCTGCTTGTCAAGGATCAAGCATGGATAAAAATAGTTGGAGCACTTATTTTATGTTACTTAGGTATTAGAATTTTACGGACGCCATTCAAAAGGCGAAATCCGCGACTCCGCAATGAAAAATCGGGTCTGCATGCTTATACGACAGCCATGCTATTAGCCTTGTTAAATCCATTAACCATTCTATTTTTATTAGCTGCTATCACTTCGCTAGGGCTAGCAAGTCATGACAGTTCTCATGTTGTAAGAACAGCATTGGTTGCGGGTATTACAGCAGGTTCCGCCCTTTGGTGGTTGGTGCTTACCACCATCGTTGCTTTTGTATTGCACCATCGGCTTAGCGATAAAACGCTACATGCTATCAATATAGGCTCAGGCATCGTTATTATTGTTTTTGCCATCATCTCATTTAGCGCTGGCCTATATGCTATGCTCTAGGCGTTGTAGACAAAAAATAATTCAATCCGTATAATGCGCACAGCTTTGATAAGAGATACCAAAATAAGAAAGGAGCTGATTATGTTAAATCCCTTAGATTTTAATGATGAACCAACACCACAGTATGTTTATATGCAAGATTTACCGGGCTCGGTCAAAACGTACTGGCAACACTATTGGGAAGAACTCGGTATCTGTTCCTCGAGTGCTGATATCGACCAGCTGACAAATAATTTTATGTCTCAGTTAGGGGATGTGTCAGGGAATCGATTCGCATACCAAATAACGCCATTGCCCCTAGATAACCCCGATATTCCAGTTCCATATAATATCTGGCAAAGCAGCTGGGCTTCATTTTTAGAAGAACCAACAGCCGAAAGACAATCTCTGCTTAAAGAAAAATTACTGGATGAATTGGCAGAACTGACAGATCATGACATGGGCAAGTTTATTTACAACGAGTTTGCTATCAAAACCGAGCTATGCATCCATTTTCTTGAGTTTGCGGCCCGTAAAAAAACAATATTATCTCAAACAACCTCAGTCAATACCGATGATACTTCCCGAATAGAAGGCGCAGGGCAACCAAAGAGGTCACAAATGCGGGCGGCAAAAAGTCCGGTGATGCAAGTTACGCCAACACAAATGACGCCGCCCCTACTAGAACCTCAAACAGCGTCCTCTACCTCTACTAAACAGCAATATTCAGGCTTGGGGTATAGGGAACACGATGTTCCAGATATAGATTTTGTTTTTGGGTCTGAGCCAGGCGCTTACCACTTTGACTTTTATCGGCCAGCAGATCAACATTCACGTGCAGAATATCAGTCGAATGTTGGTGTAGAGAATGAACTTAGCATACAGCAATGTTATCAAAACGCGGATACGCTTGACGATTTTGTGGCGTTAGATTTGCAGGCCCACGATCCCGAAGGCTATGATAAATGGTTTGCGAGTTTGACAATGGAGCAGCAAGAAGCATTGAATATGGCTACGGCCATACGCGCCTCTTTAGATATATCGAGAGGCATGTAAGGGATGATACCGTGCGTCATAGATACTACTTATCATGTATTTTCTTTAAGTAAATTTGAGTAAAATCGCATCACCCGAAGCAAAAGATAAGATCGCATTATCTTTTGTTTTCATTTGTAAATGTCCTTGTGCATTAATGCCAGCGGCTGTGCCTTGCCAGCAGGTGGTTTCAGACATCATCTTAATTTCTGAGTTGGCTAAGTGATCGCGACTTTGCCATTCGTTGATGAAACCTTGTAAATTCTCTTTTGAAAATTTTTCCAAGTAATCAATCAAGGTGTCTATGAGTGCTACAGTAAGCTGGTTTCTGTCGATATAGACGCCGGTTTTTTCTAGCAAAGATGTCCAGGCTTGGGTAATATCGTGTTGACTGGCTTGTTTCATGTTCACATTGATGCCAATACCAATAATGATTTGAGAAAAACTATGGGATTCTGCTTGTATTTCTATGAGTGTGCCAGCAAGCTTGTGATCATCTAGTAATACATCATTAGGCCATTTAACTTTTAACGAGTGATTTTTTAAGTCAACTTGAGCTTCAATGGCATGACATATCGCCAAACCAATCACCAAGCTCAAACCAGACAACTCACTCATGTCTTTCTCAAAAGGATAGAGTAAAGATAGATAAATATTTTCTGCGAAAGGTGAGTACCATGCACGGTTGAGTCTACCTTTGCCTTTTGTTTGTGTTTCGGCAATACAGGCAATGATCTTTTTATTTTGAGGAATCAACGGCTTTAAGTAATCATTGGTAGAATCAATCTTTTCAAGTACGTCAATTTGTATTTTTTTATGCTTTAAACAGGCTTGAATCTGTATAGCATTCAGTAGTGTCAAAGGAGATGTCAGCTGATAACCTTTGCTTTTCATCGTTTTTAAAGGAACGTTATATTGCTCAAGCTTTTTAATCGCTTTCCAAACGGCAGCTCTGGTGATATGTAACTGATTACCGATGGATGTTCCATCATGATATTCTCGGTCGTTAAGCAGTGCAACGATATCCACTAAATTTTGATTTAAGCCTTTCATCAATTGCCCTTCGTTTGTTTTGCGTTACTCAATCGCATGCATTGTATGCGAAGCGTAAACTCCCGTCACACGCAAGTCTGCAAGTTACCTAGGCCCTAGGCCGGCAGCGTATCTGTTCATGGATCACTTTAGTTCAACAGTAAACCTATTATAAATATACGGTTGACATAAAGGCAAGCCCTCTTTTAAAATGGACTTCTTTGGAAATTCGCTTTGCAACATGAGTACTAGCTTTTACATGGGATAATTGAGGATACGAGTGAGTAAAGCAAGGATGGGTTTGACACGCAAAGTGGTGTTTCTCGTGAAGTTTTGAATCCTGCTTGTAGCCACTTATCCGAGGTAAAACCCATGGCTCATACTTTTTATTTACAATCAGCTATGCTTGCTAACCGCCTATGGTCGAAACAAAGTCGTTTATGGCAGTATGTTGGCTTGGTCGCATTGGGGACGGGTTTGTTGGCGTTAGCTTCACAAGCTGCAATTCCTTTGCATCCGGTTCCCCTTTCTTTTCAAAGTGCTACCGTTTTACTGATAGGCATGGCTTTAGGTTCGCGCTTAGGTGCGAGTGTTATATTATCTTATTGGCTGGTGGGTATTTTAGGTGTGCCTGTTTTTGCTCATTGGCATGCGGGTCTTTCTGTCTTTTTGGGACCTAATGGTGGTTATTTGCTGGGCTTTTTGCCGGCCACGATAATTGCTGGTTGGTTAGTAGAACACGGCTGGGGTAAAAGGGTGTTAAGTGCGTTTGTTGCAGCTTTTCTTGGCGGGCTATGTCTTTTTGCCATGGGTGTTCTTTGGCTGAAAACTTTTATGGACTGGCATTCGGCTTGGCTAATTGGCGTTAAACCTTTTGTGTTGACAGAATGCATAAAGTTAATTGTTGTTGCATGGGCGGCAAAGCATTTTTGGAAAGTGCGGATATAAAGGATGATGATTGAAGAAAAAGTGATAACACTTAGCCTCCACGACCATTTTCTTTGTATCTTCATCTCTCGAATAAGGGCTCGATTTTAACAAGGTGTATGTTTACCTTGCATGTTTGATAAGTGCTCAGTATAATAGCCTCGCTTATACGGCGACCGGTTATGAAAAGTTAAGAAGCATTTAATTTGTCTATTTTTTAGCCAAATAAATATCATAACGCTCAACCTGATGAGGTATGTTACGCTGGTGAACTTAAGTCTTGTAAGTTTGACACGATACCCGTATAATGCCCCGGCTATTGAGGTGACTCTGTAGTCAAAGCGTGTTAGTGCTAATAATGTGACGATGTCTTAATTAACACGCAAATCAACGTTTTTGTCCCCATCGTCTAGAGGCCTAGGACATTGCCCTTTCACGGCAGTAACAGGGGTTCGAATCCCCTTGGGGACGCCATCTTAGCATTCTAATATCTTCCAGAATGTCTTATAAAGCCTTGCTAGCCAAGGCTTTTACCACGATGCTGTTTGTCCAGCAAAGTGTATCAAAATACATCTAAATCTAACAAAATCCATTTTTTTTGGGGTAGTTTATGGGGTATTTTAATAACATAGCGAGGCGATACCCCAATGTCGTTAACAGATACAAAAGTTCGTACTATAAAACTTACCAACAAGGCCCAGAAGCTCTATGATGAGCGAGGTCTCTTTCTTCAAATTACTGCAGCAGGTACTAAGAGTTGGCGCTTCAGATATCACTTTGAAGATAAAGAGAAATTGCTAACGCTGGGTATCTACCCTGAGGTCAGTTTGCTTGATGCGCGTGAAAAGCGAGATGAAGCAAAACGATAACTTACCAAAGGGGTTGATCCGGGCGAATATCGTAAAGTCATTAAAGGGGCCAAAGCAGAACAACAAGCCAATAGCTTTGAAGTTACAGCCAAAGAATGGTTTACTAAGCATTTACCGAGATGGGAATCTCGCTATAGTATTCGGGTCAAACGAATTCTAGAGCGAGATATTATTCCCTGGATGGGGGATAAGCCTATAGCTGATATTACACCGCCTGTACTACTTAAAGTCATTCGATTAATTGAAGATAGGGGGGCGTTAATGTCGGCACATCTATTTACTTAGACAAACTACGTTTTTTTAATAGACCAAAAGCCAAAGCTGATTTTGACCATTACTTGAGATTGGTTACATGGACGAAAGAAGAGGCGGTGGCCTTGTGTTTTGGAAAAGATCCCAAGATAGTTAATTATGATAGCTTAAGCCTGTATCTAACAGAAAACACGGATGATCCATATGCTAAATATTCAGGATTTATTAAAGATTATCTTGGCGTTAGGGAAATATTACTAAGTGATCTCGAAGTGCATGAAAGAGAAACGCCGGTATTCTTTTGGATTGAGAAAAATGGAGAGTTATATGTTTTTTACAAAGTTAACACCATGCATGAAGAGATTTGGGTGGGCTTAGGTCTTTAAACGATAGCTTGTGGGGTGTATGGTAGCGGTGATGTTAATTACCATCGCCTCTACCAAGAAAAACCTCGGTTATCACGGTTAAGTCACACATTTTTATCTAAATTATTTGGGGTTTTACTTATGTTACTTATACAACCTATCCAGGGCAAAGTGAAGAGGACAATGGTAGTTTATTTTTGAGTTCTCAAAGTCCGTTTTATTTGTGGTAATGATCTGTAAAGAGTATATCGAAATAGGATGGCGCAATATTGAAATACCAATAAGTATGCTACCCATATCATCTATGATGTACCTGTTATTTAATACATTATAACTTATTTTGGCTCAACCAAAGTTCAACATTATCAACAGCATTAATGAGCTTATCCAGCTTGGGCTTAAGGGACTGTAAATTGCCCTGCTGTACCTCTAGCTCTTTAACGGCTTCATGTAACTCCTTAGCCAGCCGTTCAACTTCTGGAGCACGGATGTAACTTAATCCACCACGAAATTTATGAAATAATTCTCGTGCTTGCTTAAAATCATTATTATGAAAGGCAATTTCAAATAGATTCTTATCTTTAGAAAATGAAGCTATTAAAACATTTAATAGCTGTATTACAGTCTCTTTATCACCTCCAGTGATTTCTTGGCTTACAATGATATCAACAGCCTCCTGATTATCAACCAAAGTGTTGTCTTTGATAAAATCAGCTAAAATTTTATCAGCATGTTGCTGTAATAAAGGCTTATTGTAAAGTGCTAAGAAGCCAGTCTGCTTCGCACGCTCTTTTTTTGCATCATCTGAATGAGCAGTGAGTGCAACAAAGGGTGTTTGATAATTAATATGAGAACTATCTCGCTTGACTACCTCTATAATATCAAACCCTGTACCATCAGGAAGTCCGATATCAGAGACCACTAGATCGGCTTTTTGTTTCTTAAGTAACACTAATGCATCAGCTACATTTTCAGCTTTGTGAACTTGACAAGGCCTACTTGCATCTTTAAACCGTGCCTCAGCCACCATCATGGCAATATTATCATCCTCGATGAGGATAACTTGGATCGCATTTTGAGTATCTGCAGAAGTGGTTGTTTTGGAAGGGATGTTTTGTATTGCTGGTTCAGCAATCTCTGTTTCATCAACCTGACCTGGTGGATTAATAAGTAAATGACGCATTTGCGTTGGTGCATGGGTATCTAGAGGTTCAATGAGTTGTTCTACCAGCGGTAAATCAAAGCATACATCCAAGGTAAACTCGGTTCCTTTTCCTTCTGTGCTTATTACATCAATATCCGCCCCTATCTCATTAGAGAATTTTTTTACAATGTGTAAGCCCAAACCGGTTCCTTTGAATTTTCCAGTATTAGACGGTGTCAATTTTGTAAATTTTTCAAATATGGTATCCATTTTATCACCAGGTATTCCAATACCCGAATCTTTAATATGAAAACGGAGGGTTACCCGTTTATCTTCTTGTTTAATTTTTTCTATAAATAAAGATATTTTTCCTTTTTCAGTGAATTTGACAGCATTGCCAACTAAGTTGATAAGTATCTTTTTAAGTCTATAATCATCGCCTTTAATAATATCGGGTACATCATTTTCCACAGTTAATTCAATCTGATTTTGATGTGCTATAGCTGCGGCGCTATTTAAGTTTATGGCACTATGAACCATATTTAACAAAGAAAATTTTCGGCTATATAGTGGTTTATCTCCGTAAGTAGCATTTTCAAAGTCGATGACTTCATTACATATATCAAGCAACTCTTTAGATGCACTCAACATGTAGGGCAGCATCTTAGCAAAACTTTGTAAATCTTTGCTTTTTACCATTGAATCCAGCATAGACCAAATACCAGAAATGGGGGTGCGAATATCATGCTGCATGTTCTCAATGAATTCGGTTTTTAATTGGTTTGAAGCCTCTGCTAAAACATTAGCTTTTTGCAGCTTTTCCTCAAGTTGCTTGCGTTCAGTAATATCAACTGAAATACCAAGTAATCCTCTAACATGCCCGTCCTTATCAAATAAAGGCTTTTTGTGAGATACATATGCTTTTTGTGAACCATCAGCAAATGAGAAACGTTCTTCAAATGTTTTAGGTTGACCACTTTCCATAACTTCACTATCTGCTTTTTCCGTTTGTATAACGTGCTCTCTTCTTACCTCTTCGGGTAACGCTTTACTAGTAATTTCATATGTTGTTTTGCCAACAATCATATCTCTTGATTCAAGACCAACATCGAGCGCTTGTTGTAAATTTGAGCCTAATAAAATGTAATTCGTGTCTTTCCAATAAATATGCCCAGGTATATTATCCATTATTTCATCAAATATTTCTTTGCTTTCTTTATATTCTTTAATATTGATTGACATTCCTATCAAGCCAATTACATTGTTATTTTTATCAAATATCGGTATTTTTTTTGAAAAATAGTGATGCTCACCGATGGCTATTGAAGATTTATCAGAGAAAATTTTCTTATCATTATTTTCAAATTCTTCAGCAATGTTTTTTGGAAATAGGTCTCTATCAGTTTTCCCAATAATGTCATTGATATTTGACTTTCCAACTTCTTTTACAAATTGTTCATTGCATGAGACATAATGACCATTAAGATCTTTACAATAAATAAAAATAGGCATTGCCTGAAAGATTGTATTAGTGTCGACATCATTTAGGGATGAAAATATTAACTTCCGCTCAAAACCCATTGCCGAATACCTCATCCACTAACGACATCATGATAAAGGTAGACATAATTTTCTATAATGTCAATGTTTACATACATAATTTGTGAAATGTTAAGGTTATTTGACGTACATAATATAAACCTAACAAGACACTTGAAGATGCCTCTTAACGAATAAAGAAAAGCTTTAACTAAGCGAATGCTTCATCTACTAACTTAGAAGTTGTTGATAAACGTGTTACAGGTTCAGACTGTATTGTCATATTTTTAATAAAACTCTGAGTTTTTTCACAATAAATGTGTGTTATAAAGAAACGAGAAGGATTTTTTGTACTACAACCCCATAGATCAGCTTTTGTTTTGTAATATTGATAGCTTTGATCTTGTACGTTAAATAAAATAGTTTCCTTCGATTCATCAGGATACTGACGATGAGAAGCGGCATGGGCTAAAATTAGATCAATAATACTATAGTCTTGTAGTTCTTGAACCCACATTTCCTGATTTGATAATTCGCTTAGTTTAGCATTGCTTGTTCCACATACTATAATTGTTGGTTTATCTGAATGTGACGGAATATAATCAGTTTTTTTATATCCTTCAGCCGTGGCCTCAAAATATAACATGGTTTTTCTAATTGTTTGATAGTTTTTATCTATGGCCCGTTGTTCCGCTAGAAGGATAATAGGGATACGTAGATTACGAAGATGTTGTACTAAAACTTGAGTTGTATAATAGTAGGGAATACACTCCAGGCCTAAATATCTAATAGTGTAACTTTCAGATAGCATTTTAATGCACAACTCACTGAAAGGAAGAGTTATACTAAGATTCTTAATGTAGGATACAGAGCTTTCTGATAAATCAACTCGAAGTTGTTTGATAAATTTTTCTGCATAAACTATGCTGACAGGATAAATATCTTGTAATAATTTAGGTTTAGTTATTAAGTTATCATACAGAGGTGTTTCAATTTTTGGCGGCATCAAAAGTTTTATTTTTGATAAAAGCAATGATCTTATCATATAAATAATATCTTCATCTGTGGCAATATCTAAATTATCTGAAATTATAAAATCATTGAGAGATTTTTTTTTATCTTTTTGGAAAATTTTTTGGTCTATTATATATTTAATCTTTTCTTTTGCACGTAGTATATCTGTATATATTTTTTTGCTTAATTTAATATTATTTAATATTTCTGCAATTTTGACGGCTCTTATTTGACATGCGTTCTCACCAACTAAAGGATCAAAGTTATTGATTTCACCTTGTTGAATAAAGTTTATAGTCATTTCAGCAGCATAGAGAAGAAGCAGATATTCTTTAAGTCCAGACAATAATCTAACCCCAAACTTGACTTTGGGATCATAAGGTAATAGCTCACTAAGATAGCATGTTTTATTTGATTGTAAGAAGTCAAATGTCTGTTTCATACTTGTGAAGTCCAAATAAAATTTAGTACTACCTACAATTAAAAACTATTCACTAATAACTTATATGTAACTCCTTCATTATGTCACAAGCGTTTGATTATACTCTTGGAGGCTACTTGGGTGAATTGTATCATAATTTATCATAGTTGTCATCGTGTATGAGAAATGCAATATTAACCATGAATAAATCGTAAATAAATGTTTATAGTAATAATTTGTGTGTCATAAAAAACATGTTATTTTTACAGTTATGAATCATTTAAATTAAGGTATGCTTTTATTTTTATACATTAAAGCGAGAATAATAACTGAACCACAACTGATTAAAGCTAGTATATAACCTGCGAATAATAGCCAGTCTTGCTTGATGAGCGCATGAATAACTATAGAAAGTTGAATAAGCCAAAAACCGCCAAAGGTAATAAGAGATACTTCTTTTGATCTTTTTGTGCGATATATGCGCCATGCTTGAGGTATAAATAAAATGGCATTTACAATTAACCCAGAAGTAAACATAAACTCTGCTGTATTGATTAGCCAAGTATGCATAATATCTTCCTTCTTCCTATATCCTTTAAAATTAGTATAGGAGAGAATTGGGGAGAATACTAATATGTAGAAAGTTTTTTATTTTGCTATGAATAAAGTGTCTTACTAAATCCTCTTGACTATATCGAATAAACTATAATGATGTTAACTGCTTGCATGCTTCAAGTGTTTCGCTAGGTTCCTCAAACCCTGCAATTAGGCCATAGACTTCTGAAGCGAATCTAGTTTGCCGTGCCATCAGAGTTTGGTTCTCGCGGCGTATCATCACAATAATGAACGGCGATATTTTGGGATAGAACAGAGGTGGCAAGGCCCACACCGACGTTCAAAAGCGTCAGGTGTTTTTACCGTTTGTTGATCACATTGCCCACAGTTGTGATTGTAGGGGGCTCCTTGTGGGCGCCCGGGCTATTAAAAACACGGGTCGGCACAAGACCGCTGTGCTCGCAATGACAGCCATGCGGATGTCGCAATCTCCTGTACTCTATATCATCATGATCCAGACATGATCCACTTTTTGGATCATGTCTGGATCATGAGCCTTTACTGGGCTCATGATTACTTAGCTGTAGAACTTACAAATGAGTACTTAACTTTTTTCACCAAGGTTCAGAATAGTTATTCACATAGCTTAATGCTCTAGTGGCTAACTATGTAAATGGAGTTTATTAGCCCTTCTTCACTTGATGCGGCGTCAATATGTATATGTTTAATTCAATAATAAAAATAGCAAACTCACTATTCTTCAGCACCTTATTAAGGCTATAATGAACAAAACGTTAATAACTAATTTTTTTATCAACTACGTTCATTTCAGTTTTTTGAGTAAAACAGTTCAAATAATGGAAATTACACTGAACTGTTATATACAGGAAAATTCTAGCGAGGTTAGCGATAATGAATAAATCAGATGCTATTGTTTTGTTCAAAGAAAAAGCTATTCGTTGAGTTTGGCATGATGATCAATGGTGGTTTGCTATTGTTGATGTTATTTCTGTACTTACTGATTCTTTGCAGCCGGCCGGCTACGTGAAAGATCTGCGTCGAAGAGATCCGGAGCTTGCTAAAGGGTGGGGGCAAATTGCCCCCCCTTTTGTTGGAAACGTCAGGCGGTAATCAAAAAGTTAATTGCGCTGATACTGAAGGTATTTTGCGCATTGTCCAATCCATGCCATCACTTAAAGCCGAGCCCACAAACGTTCAAGAGCAGCTAGCTGGGATTGTACTATTTGAAGAAGCTAAGTCTTTGGCAAATCTATCGACGCTTCAAAAATCTACTGGACACTTGATTTTTATGTGTTTTATCGGTACGGATGTTGCATAATTGGGGTAAATGCACTTGTGTGGTGCAGACGCTGCGTAAATGCGTTTATGATCTGTCTGTGCAGCAATTTGTACTGGACAAGTATATGAGGCATCATTTAGAATGAACACATCACTAGCAAATAATTGTACAAAATAGAATAACTTATTAAGCGTACAATCTATTACTGCCTTAGAGAAGTTGGGATCTACTTTAACTTTGTATGGATAGGCGGTACCCATGCTTAGGTATATCCTATAAAATGGATAGCTATGTTGTTACTAAGGAGTAGTTGCAACTGAATAAATTACTACGTTATGTTGTAATTATTAAGGAAATTATGCTATGTCAAATTCAAGCTATATTGTTAATCCATCGTTTTATTTATCTGTCTGCGAAGGAAATAACACGACTAACCAAAACTCTAATTTTTCATCGCCCCAAAGCATAGGTCATTGTTCTACGATACGAACATCACGTCAACTTGATAAATTCAGGCAAGATATCTTTATTGCAAAAATGACTTTTTAGCACGTTATTATATCTAAATAGACGATTGCCAATTATCTAAGTCATTCTACGATATCTAGGGAGTCATAAAACATGGAGTCTGAAGAGGCTGGTGCAAGTCAAGGGTTGCCTGGGCATGAGGTGTTGCCACGGAGAGTAATGGGGCCTGGTGAGGTAAGTATTCCTCAAGATATCAATTTTCTTCTGCCTCAGATGGTTGTAAACAATAGTACACTTATTAATAGCCAGTTGATTTCCCTGCTAACGCTTTTAAAACTAGAAGAAGGCGCATGTATTGAACATCTCCATATGTCCTTACAGCCTCCCCCGTCAGCACCGATGACATCCATCAATACATTGATAGCACCGACTCAAGACCATGTCCTACGGTTAGGGCTGCTTACTGAGATGCATGATATGCTAAGGCAGCAGCAGATTTCTATTAAGCAACTTGCCATTGTCGGTGTTTCTGGTTCTGGTAAAACCGTACTTGCTCATGCATTCGCAAGAGAATTACTACAACAATCTATATCTCACAATTCGACAAGTTCTTCAAGTAGTCAAGCGTCTTCTTCATTAGTGTTAGCGTATGTTATTGATGCATCTTTTGAGAAATATCAAAAAAGCTTTGAAGGATTGGCAGATATATTAGGTATCGATATTAAGAAACTACGCAAGCTCGTTGATCCGGATAAAGATGTTTTGCTTTATGAACAGAAACTTGCTGAGAAAATTCACCTTGCATTAAATCAATATTCATACTGGATTTTAATTTTTGATAATGTACATGAACTAAAAAATATTAACTGCTTTATACCTAGTATGACGGGACAAAATGGCGTAGTACTGTATACATCACAGAATACTCGTTTATTAGAAAAGCCAAGCCGGGTTGATATTACAAAGGGCCTTGACGAAGAAGACGCTGAATTATTACTTGAAAAGCTTACATATATACATGATAAAGAAGCTGCAATAGCATTAGCTAACTATTTAGATAGATTGCCTTTGGCCATACAAGTGGCTGGACGTTATATTAGACACCAGCGCGAAGATATGCAAAACGAATTGTACCATTTTGCAAGCTATCAAGCTGAGCATCAAGAGGCATTACAGCTGCTTGATGCAGAACAAATTGAGGTTTGTCAGCAACAAGGTGTTTTTGTAACGCAATACGTGGCTATTAAGCTTAGTGCCGAAAAGCTAAAGCTACCGGGTTATCAGTTACTTACTTTTTGCAGTTTATTCGACTATAAAATGCTGCCTGAAGAGCTACTCTGTGATTACTCTAGACAATATCAGGGGCATTCTGGTGGTATTCAAAGTAACATTGCGCTCAAAGAGCTAGAGCAATATGGTTTACTTAATAGAGCTGGCAACAGGTGGTCTTTACATCAAATAACGCATAGTTATGCATGGCTTACTTATTATCAACTACTTCAAACAACTCCCGTTGTTCGTATTAATTACATTGAAGAAGCTTTAGATTTACTGTCAGAAGATAAGTATAGAGGCGATTTAGTACAGCAGCTGGAAGCACAAAAGTGTATTTATCCACATGCCAAGGCGTTATTGAGAAAAATTCATCCTGCATTAATACGACGTTTACCATCCTCGATTCAAATAAAGATTGCGGGCATGTTTCATAGTCTGGCAATAAGTGCTTGGCGTCTTGGCGAATCTCGTGAAGCACGAACATTATTTCTAGAAGCTCTCACCTTACATGAGGAGTTAGATGGTATAGAGCCTGTTCAGACAGGTCGAGTTCTCGTTAATTTAAGCCTTGCTTATAGTGATTTGCGTCAAACAGTGTTGCAAAAAGATGTATTAGAAAGAGCATTGCATATTTTTGAGTCTTGTAATGATGAGCAGAGAATAGCTGTTGCCTTAACTAACCTTGGTACTATGTATCTTGATCTCGGCTTACCTGTACAAGCAATCGATGTGCTCGAAAAGGCACTAGCCATTAAAAGGCGGCATTTTGGAGCAGGTGTTGATAGAAAAGTCGAGATTGGCATTACGCTCATGAATCTTGGTAATGCTTATTGTGACCTAGGAGAGATGACTCAAGCGCTCGGTGCATTGGAAGAGTCCTTAGCTATTAAACGCGAGCATTATCAAGCAGAAAACCACGTTGAAATTGCAATCACGCTTACCAACTTAGGGAATGCGCTTGAGATAGTGGGGCGAGTACAGGAAGCTAAATCATATCTTGAGCAAGCTTTACAGATTGAAGAAGCGCATTATGGAAAAAAACATCATAGAGTTGCTATAACGCTGGCATATCTTGGTCGAGTCTATCTTGGTTTAGGTAACCTTGAGCAAGCCAAAGTGTTATTAACTGAAGCATTACAAATTCAGATAGAATACTACGGGCCAACGCACCCGGAAGTTGCCGCTGTTCTTATTCTTCTTAGCCGCACTTGTGATAGTTTAGCGGATAGACCCTTTGTCGAAGAAGCGCTTACTCGCGCCTTGAGTATTTACGAAAGCCATTACCATATTGAACATCAGTTTGTTGCATTGCCAGCATTACAGCTTGGACGTTTTTATCTTGATGTAGATGATGCTTCTAAAGCAAGTGAATATCTTACGCGTGCAAGAGCGATACAAGAAAAAAATGGCGATATTCATAGGCATGTATTAGCAGAAACACTGATATATCTGGGCAAGCTTACTTTGAAGCAAGGAAAACCGTCAAAAGCTTTACTGTTATGCCAAGAGGCACATGCTATTGCCAGTCAACATTATCAAGATTTTCGCCCTGTTTTACTTGGACAAATACACCTTAAATTAGCCACTATTTTTCACACACTACCCGATGATGAGCAGGCCCAGGCAGAGGGAAAATTAGCTTTAACCATTTTCGAAGAGCTCACATTTCCACTTGGGCATCCATGGGTACAAGCAGCACAATTCAAAGTTGATTTGTCATCAAGCGCTATTATGTTTAATCAGCAGTCTTTGATTAAGGGCAATCTATCTCGATTTACTTCATTATCGCAAGTGATTGGCTGCTATGTTCATATTAAAGAGGGTATCGTAAAAGCATTTGATATGAAATCATTGCGAATGCTTTATCTTGAACAGGAAGCTTTGACAGAGGCGCAAGTTTTGCTGCTCTATGAATTGGGGCAATATTATGTCGCAGATGCGCAGAATCCTTTGAGTTATGGTTTGGACAGTATGTTGGCTACGAGTGTTGAACAAGAATCACTTCCTTCTTTAATCGTTGATGTATTTAAATTAGCACGACGTTGGCATCCATGTGTAGCAGCTGTGGAAGGACGGGTCACTATCATGCGATATTTAATTAGCTATCGTCGTGAACTTCAAAAAAATGATTTGACCTTTGATATCCACAGTTGTGATGCGGTAGGTAATACTTACTTGCATCTTGCCGTCATGAATAGGCATGATCATATGATAGGTTTGCTTATCGAGCGAGGTGTTGATATTTATGCTAAAAATCAATTAGGTCAGACAGCCTTTGGTTTAGATGCATTAACGGATGATGAGCGAGCTGGATTACCTCGGTTACCTTTTGATAAACCATTACTCAAGATTAACTGTGCGACTCTGTTTTTTCATGGCGAAGCCATGATTAATATAAAAAGTAAGTATCATATAGCAATCTTTTTTGTTAAAGGCTCAGATGATTCATTAAAATGGATAAAGCATCAATTAAAGATTAGAGTTCAGTTTCAACAAGTATTACCTCCTATGGCTAAACGAAATCATTTAGCAAGCATAACTCAAGAATTTTCTCAATTGCTAGCATCTGATGTTTCAGTAAAGGATTATGACGCTAAACAAGCTAATCACCTTGTATCATTAGATGTTGTATTAGAAAGAGGTAAAGAACAAGTTAATTATCTCAATGATGTGCGTACTATCATTTATAGCCATGGCTTGACAGTACTTGCTAGTACAGCAATACAGGATGGTCTTAATATGACTTATATTGAAGCATTAACACCGGAGCAGCAAGAAGGGCTAGTTAAATTAGGTTATCGTTATGAAGAAATACACGGCAAGGTTACGGGTATGGCTTACAATAAAGATATTGTTTATGCATTACTATCGCGCGAGGAACAGCAGGTCGTTGATTATGCCAAATACTGGAGTTGGCATATATTAGTGAGTTGTTGTGGCGACCCAAGTTGGCAAAGCCTTATTGCTGATGCTATTGATACCGCTATTGCCAACGGTATAATCGCTAATACCGTTAATATGTTAGATGCATATGGTCATACACCCTTGGATAGGGCACTTGGCCTACCAACTTCTTTTACATATAAAGATGAAGATAAGCTTTTCCCTCGACATTATTTAGCACTTCGATTGTTAAAAGTGGGTGGTAGAGCCAAAGCTATTGATGGCGCAACACAAGAGATTGAGTTTTTTGACGAACCTGTGGGGCAGTCTTCATCTGATGAGGACTGTTCTACTTATGCTTCTGCAGCGCTTCAAGCGCCTATTAGCGTGAGTGGCCCCTTGATTCAACATCAGTTACGAGGTGGGGTTGGTTCATCACAGCCATATGCGAGAGTATCCCCCATAATGACTCCAAATATGTTGGGCAAGAAAGCCAAAGCCAGCAATAGTCATCTTGAACAAACTGTGTCAACTGTTTCTATACCGCATGCCACTGGCAGTATCACCATTAATAATTTTTTTAAGGGAAAAGAAACATCTTTAGTACCCGAGTATATGCCTTTATCGGGGCCTACGATTATTTTAAATCCACATACACAAATAAGTCATCAACACGCTGGAGTAGTACCACGCCAGTATTCTCAACCTTTTTTCTCAGCCAACGTTAAGGAGACTCTTATGCCACATCCAACTATCCCAACCCCTTATGAATATGCGCTTATCAGTCAAGGTGCTTACTTTAACGATGAGGCTGCATTTCGCGCAGGCGAAGAAGTACATTGGCAATACCTACATGATAGGGGCTGGCGTCTTGAGGTGCCTATTGAGCATCAAGATTATCACGGCAGTATCTGGGTGAATGATGATAAGAAGCAGGTCGTCATTGCGCACAGAGGTTCTCATAATATCACTTCATGGGTAACTGATATTGAATCGGTGATGCAACATAAGCCCGGTAGCTTTGTCTATTCGGCGATTGAGACCTTAAGGCATCCACGGGTCCATGAGCTTGTTGCAGAGGGCTATCGATTATCGACTACGGGCCATTCTTTAGGTGGCTTTTTAGCCCAAGTTTGTGTGTATTGGTCCAAGCGTCGGGACTTTGCTGCAGCAATGCCAACCCCACCTATGACAAGTATCAGCAGTGTTTCCGGCACGATAAGTACCTCATCCAGTACTAGCAGCAGCTCAAGTTCAACATCATCTTCTTCCTCTGCTGCACCTACGGTTGCACCGTCATTAGATGTTAGTGCGGTGGTTTTTGATGCACCAGGGGTGGTGGATTTTCTAGAGAGCCTGGATGTTAATCTACGAAGCGGGCGGGGTAACATTGATTTGGGTAAGCTTAATATTCACAATTTCTGTGCTGGACTTACGGTGGTAAGTACATATGGTACTCAAACAGGGACTATTTGGCACTTAGGTGATATCGACGAGGTGGGATTACCTTTTGTGATGGCGCATAAAATGGAGCATATTATTTCCGGATTTAATCCAGACACAGGCTTACCGGGAAGGTTCAGGCAAATGGTAGATTGGCCGCAAGCAGATTATAGCGCTTATAGTAGCGGTTTAGCTGATGCTATCAGTGAAGCTAAGTCAGAGATGGCATCTATGGCATTTACCTTTATCAATGGCATATACAAGCGTATTCGTGGTGGAGACCAAGAGACATGGCTTGGTCAGATTTTCCTGAAGAAGAAAAATCAAGTATGGGAAGCTTATATGCATCCTGTTTCGACAAGTGGACAACCGGCATTGCCGCCTCATGAAGAGATGATTAAGCTTGCTATTGACGGGCATTATAGTGCTTTGGATGAAGAGAAAAGTAAACAACGCATAGCGCTACATCATTTTGATGTCGATGTCCAAGCGTTTTTACAAGATATTGTGACAGCGCGTAGCTGGCATATGAATAACATCGGTTGGGATGAGGCGCTAAGAAATAGGTATGGGGCATTTTCAGCATTATTACAAGTACTTAATATAAAGCTATATAATAATCGTGCTGAGCTTATCTTACCTGATAATTATGAGAATACAGCATTTGATTTTCAACAAGAGTTACTAAGGGCTTTAAGTGAGCGTGGTCCACTTATGCTTGCTGATTTCGTGGCAGAAAAAATTATAACGTTATTGCAAAATGTTGATAAATTGCAGATAGCGCTGGCAGCACTCGAAGAAGGGGATATTGTTGCTGAAACATTGCAACAAAAGCTTTTATTATTACAAAACCAGCTTACACAAGCTCAAGAGGCTCAAAGCAAGTTATTAGCAGTGGAGTCTGTTCCAACAACTGAGCGGTTACCAGCATTATTTAGTGTGGTAGGAGAAAAGGCAACGGTTGAAAATTCATACATTAACTCAGAGTTTATAGCGCTTGACATAGGGCCTAACCCGACGGCTGAGGAGTTAGCCTTTGCTTGGGATGTTTGGATAAGCATACCCGTTGATAGAAGACGTATGGAAGTGATTGGTGCGGGTGCGGTTATTAAAAATTCAGAAATACATTCAAAAAGTTCGCTCGTGAGTCTTGGTAGGCCTAATAGTAGTGACTCAGGCACTGCTCCGGCCCCTAGCAGGAGCGGGCTTTATGGACCGCGAGGCAGAGTACCTGCTATATCGTCATCCAGCTCGGCACCACAACCAAATGCACCAGCGGATACAACCCAACAATCCTCTAGGTCATCAAGTAGCTCTTCTAGTCGTTGACTGCCTGAGGTGATTGGGAGCGACCGAGCTGTGGTACCGTCACCATCAGAGCAACGGCTTGAGACAGATTTTGCAAAGGCCGCAACATCAGAGGCATCTGCGCAATCGCCTATACAGCAGCCTTTGCATCTTACGGTGCATCTAGGGGCAGTGCAAGGCATTGGAGATAATAATAGCATTGTCAATAGCCATTTAAAATTAGAGCAGAATCTTCTCAAGCTTGCTAAAGGCGCTCATGTGTATGGCGGTATTCATATCAAAGTTTCTGGCAAATACCCATTACCAACAAAGGTTAATAATTTACCTGAGGCTGTGTCAGGCCATCTTGAGCGTGTTTTCAAGCTTGAGGAGATGACAGATAAGCTTGCGACGCAGAGTAAAGATATTAAGGAGCTTATGCTGGTTGGTCTAACGGGCTCTGGTAAGACAGAGCTAGCAAGGGCGTATGCCAAACGTTATGAAGTCGCTCTAACTCAGGCTCAAGGCGTTGCTGAGCCTTTGTCGAGCGCTTCATCTTCCACGAGCTCATCAGCAACATCGCAGATTAATGTAAGTGAATCTCAAGATAAGCGTAGCTTGATTTATCTTATTCATGCAGATGTGGATAATTATCTGAGTGGTTTTGAGAGCCTGGCGGAGTTATTGATTGGAGAAGAGGTAGTTACAGAGCTCCGTAATCGTAATAACATAGGTACTTCTTCAGAAAAATTACATGCTTATGAACAAGTACTAGGAGAAAAAATTAGTGAAAGTCTAAAATATTATCCAGGCTGGTTGCTTATACTTGATGGGATAGCTAATGTTCAAACTAGGATGACTTATCTTAATCGGTTGATTCCTAAGAAAGCATTGGTAGGAACGATTTTATATACCTCACAAGATACACGTACTGTATTGCCAGAGGCTGAGGTAAACCCAAATGACCCAGTTTACGTCGTCCCTTGGATGGATGTTTCGCTTGGGCTTACTGATAATGAAGCTATAACATTACTTGAGCAACTCACTGGTATTAAAGAAGGTGACAAGGATTTAGTATTAGCGTTAGCCATAGGGTTAGATAAGCTTCCGTTGGCGCTCCAAGCTGCTGGACGCCATATTGCGCAGCAGCGCAAAAATAACCCAGCCCATCGAGATGCTTATGGTTATGCCTGGTATAAAGAGCAGCATGAACAAGCAGTTGAGAGACTGACTAAAAATCAAGAAGCTTTTTGTCAAGCATGGGGCATAGCTCATACACAATATGTAGCAGTAAATCTTAGTATCCAGAATTTAGCGCAGCCAGCAGCCCAAGAGCTATTAGATATATGCAGCTTGCTTTGTGAGCATGGATTACCAGAAGCATTATTACGGACCTATACTAGCGATTTTTTAAAGCAAGACTTTGAGGCTGCTATCGAAGCCGATGTGGCCATAGCAGGTTTGCGTGAACGGGGCTTGCTCAATATCGAGAGTCTTACTCAGCATACTTACTATTTACATCAAATAACACATAAATGTGCCAGGTTAGCGCTCGAAGCAAGAATGGCGAGCGATAATGAAGCTGTAAGGGTTGCGTTTGCTGAAAGACTATTGAGTCTTTTTGACCGTCCCGGCTATGATATGCCTGAAAAATTTGCCTACTTAAGACAGCTATATCCCCATGTGGTAACTTTTATTAATTCGCTGTATTTGTTAGAAAATGATGTGCTGGTTTCTAAAGTACGAGACTTTTTATTACATTGGTGTACACGGGCAAATGCGCTTGGTTATCCAACGCAGGTTATAACATGGACTGAGCATAATTCAATGTTATATCAAAGCCCTACAGTAGAGGAAGTAAATAAATTAATTCAGTGTAGTATTGCAAATAGCGCCTTGGGCCTTCACAGTAATGAGATTGATAATTTAATAAAAGCGCTGAGCATACTGGGTGAATTAAAAAACAATAGTGTAGATGTTCTGTCTTTAACGATGGATGTTTATATGCATCTAGTTACTGCATATGGAAAAGCTAAAGGTGAAAAAGCGCAATTGATGTATTTAAAGCTAGCATTTGAATTGCTCATGGATAACAGAAAAGAGAATTATATTAATTTCATCATGTTATACAGAATAGTTATTAATATTATGGGCGGAGGATTAAGTATTCAATTTCCAGATTACGCTACAGCAAAATTAGTATTTGATTTATTAATGATGCCAGAAAATGGCTTCAATGATTATGAGCATAATCGGTTGAGGCTAACTCTTAGTCAAGACTATCTCAGACGTGGGTGTATAGAGGATGCTGAGAATTTGGTTAACGCTGCGCTGACTTATTTTAAAGATAACCCCAAGGGCATGTATATTATAGATTATTATAATGCCCTATTGATTTTAGGCCAGACATTAGGTGAGCGTGGACGCCCTCATGAGCAAATAGGAGCCCAAGAACAGGCGTTAACTTTTCAGGGCACTTACTGTCCTGGCGATTACCATGGTCGTATTAATATACTCTTGGCTCTTGTTAATGCGTATACTGATTTAAGAAATACAAAAAAAGCGAAAATATTATTACTCAATGAGCTGAGGCCTCTTTTAATTGAACACCCTAATGAAGTTGAAATAGCCTATCTATACGCATTGCTTGGTAGGGTATATGTATATGACGGGGATTTTGAGCAAGCGGAGTATTACCTTCTAGCATCAGAAGCGATTCAACAGCATACCACTTTTGAAGCCAGGGAAGCTATTCACGTGATGACTCAAATTTATTTAGGGATAGTTGAGTTCGAAAAAAATGACAAAGACAAATCAAAGCAGCGATTAACGAATGCCCTTATGTTGGATGAAACCCGGTGTTATCAAAAAACGAGAATGAAAGCCATGGCACTTTTTTATATGGCAAAGATACATTATCAAGAGCGTAATTATGAGGCTGCTGTTGCGGATGCTAAGGAGGCAAAGGAAATTTTTGAGAAAACCATTCCGCCAATCAATAAGAACACCCCTCATCCATGGGTGATAAATTTAATCCAGTTTGTTAACTTATTACAGGATGAGCGCACAGATGAGCATTTTTCTTGCATTAAAAGGGCAAATATTCTTGAGATAGATTTATCAGCGTTATCTGTACCAGGCCTCTTGGATGGTGGAATAAATGGTAATTTATATGGGGAGTCAAATTCTGCAGAAAACGCTACATCAGTTGAATCTACATTACAAGTTTCGGATGCACAAGAAACGGATTCCAATAATCATCTATGTGCACCAAGTTGCAGTCAGTCGATGGAAAGCCTAACTGTAGAGCCAGATATCAGTCAAGTCTTGCAAGATGAAAGTATAAGCCCACCAAATGATGAAACTGTTGTTAATACAGTGGTTGAAACACTGCGTAAGTGGCGAAGTCCATTGCTTTGGGCTTTGGGTATTGGTGCCACTCTTTGTGCTGTAGGGGCTATTGTTGGTCCCGCTCTAGCAGTTACACTACCGGCAGCAGCAGCTGAAGCTGCCGCAGCAGAAGCCGCGGCAGCTGCTGCAACTGCTGCTGCAGGAGCCCAATCATGGGGGGCGATTGGTGGACTAGTGGTAGGCGCTTATGATTTATTAGCAGCAGGGGGCAATTTGTTAGCCACAATCGTTGGCTCAACTGCCGGAAGTGCTGGCACTGCTCAGGGATTAACTGCTTTGGCAATTAAATTTTGCTTGGGGGACAGTAAAGAAACCAAAGAAATGATGAAAAAGTTAAAGCAGTTAGCTTATGCTGTCGGTATAGAGTTGGATGATAAATATAGCTTCACGTCTTGGCGCTCTGTGCGTCCAGGCTCTTTTGTCAATAGCCTTTTTGAGCCCTTGGTACAGCCTGTTTTATCTAAAACTTATGCCCATACTTGCAGTGTGTATACAAAGCAGCGTGATATAGAGCTTAGTTTTGAGCAAGGTCAACAATTTTGGATGATTAAAGAACATCATGATGGCTGGTGGTTGTGTCAGTCGATTGCAACACTTGATATTGGTTTGATACAGAGAAGAGACTTATTAATAGATGAGCCGTTAGTAGATATTCAAATACAACATGCAGCAACATCTTCTGGGGGGCAACAGGAAGATGTGCTCAGGCTTGCGGCAACTTCACGTTTGTCAGGGCAATCATCGGCTTTGTTTTTTAAGCCTAACCAATCAGATACAGCTCCATTAGTCTTGGTACAAGAGGCATCGTCTAGCCAGCATATGGCTATGGTTTCCAAAGATTACGGCCAGTATTTGCGAGTAAGTAAGCATGCTGATATACGAAATAACACGACTTATGAATTTGAACTGATTAATCTCGATACTTTAACTGAAAAGAACATTGATGAATTAAAACAGATTATGCAATGGGCCTTTAGCCATCAGCGCGAGGATACAAAGAGCAATGATTTTATTACTAGACTTTTTTTAGCAGAAAAATCAGTAGCCAGTCATTTACTAAATTCATTATGCGAATATTTCTCAGTGGATGTTGCTAGGCAATTACCAGGAGAAGAAATGATTGATGATTCACCTGGTTCATCAAGTCATGTTTCATCAAGCGGCTTTCCATCTTTAACAGGATAAAATACTAAAATATTTGAAAGTCCACTATTTTGAATATTAGCCTATGCAGGGGGGTAGGATGTCTCAATCGTCGAAGCTCAGCAGTAGTGTGGTTAGAGAATATTTCTGCGACTAAGGAATTAGCTCATCTTGATTAACTTTGTTCATATGTTAAAGCTATATATGATATTCCAAGCAGAATCAGAACCCTGGGTGCAACAAAATGGCAGAATAGCTTGTTTTGTCTGCTTTAGCGAAGCCGGACGCCAGAAAGGCAAATGCCAGAAAGGGCGTGAATCAATCTTGCATGACCCATTTAGTGAAAAATATTATATAATTAAGAGATAGGGTGAGGTGCATATGCAAGATACTGATAGAAAAGTTAAATTTCAATCTGTGACGACTACCGTTTCTGAAACGTCTGAAACGTTAGAAGCTACACCGGCCGCGTCTTTATTAAGACGGCTGAAAGAAATTAATCAAGACCATGAACTCCGAGAACAGTGGATGCATGTTTATCAACAACGTCAGCTGTTAGAACATCAGTATGTTGATGCAAAGCTGGCATTGCCGACAGAACGTCTCAAAAAAGTTGAAGCGCTTGAACAAAAACGACGTGAAAATTCAAGAAGATTTGTGTGCAAATTTTTTTATTTAACAGGTCTTAATCAAGAAAATTACCAAGGTAAGTCAAGAGTCAAAGCTAAAAAATTAAAAGCGCTAGATAATTTTCTCACAAAGACAGGTAGGGAAAATAAAAAAATTTCTGAAGAGATTGAGCAATTATTTAGATTTTCTTATAACCGTGAAATAACTAAAGAACTTCATATCTATATAGGACAACATCCAAAATTAAAAGAGTTGTTAGAGGAATTACAAGCATTCGTGAAAGCGCTACCTAATAACACACGTGCTGCAAAATTATTACAAGAACTTATTATTCCCAGTCAAGATTCTTTAGGGCCTAAAAATCAACAGGCGCAAACATTTAGGACTCAGCTTGCAATGCTTCAAGCAGAGCTAAGAAAGCCAGCGCTAGCACCTGTTTTTGTACTCACGCCGTTTGAAAAAACACGAGAAGCTTTAGCAGATTTCGGTTCAACTTTACGTTATACTTTGATTGATCGTACACCGGTAACATCGGCTGGCATGAGGCCTGCCGAGATACGGCAAAATGGTTCAATGATAACAACTGAAGCAACAACATCAAATTCAACATTAGAAGACTTAAATACAATGGTCGGCTTGGCACTACAGCAAACGAAAACCGGTGCTACTGCTGTCATCAAATCAGGTTGGCGGAACGTTATCAAACCGACAGGGCAATTTCTCCTGTCAGGTCTAAAAAGAGTCGTGGGTTTAGAGTCTCCAGCAAGCGTTAACGTGTTAACACAAGTAACTGCTGTTGATACGCATTATTTTAATTTTATTAAAGATGTGCATCATTTGATTGAACAAGGCAGTCGTTTATTAGAGCGTGCGACTGTCGATCACGCTAAATCAGAAGTATTATCACCAGAACAGAAAATGCGTATTACCCAGTATCTGGATCATGTGATACGTTTAAAACAGACATTCATTGCAAACCCCGCGCTTAAAGCAAAAGTTGATAGTAATGCGGTTGAGCAGCAAGCACTGATTCAATTGGAAATGATAGTTAATAAAATGCTTACCTATTCAAGAGAACATGCAGTCTCACACGCCGACACCGCGAAAACTCAAGTAACGCAAACATCAACGTTTCGTATGAAGCATTAATATTACTCCAATATTATATCAAAGCGATGACAAGTCAAGGCTGTTAAGAATACCATCTCCTCTTGGATTTCGTCTTTTTTAGTAAAAAGAGTAATTACTATAGCATCAGATACTCGCGTGATGGGTCAAGGTAATGCGTTAGGTTTATCAGTTGCAATGGTTATAGATAAAGAGGAGAATGCATGAATAGGTAAACGGTATTGTATGCATTATCAATAGGAGGCGTTTTTTATGTCATTATTAAATCAGAATAAAACACTGATCACCAGATATTTTGAAGAAGTTTGGAACCAGGGCAATATCGAAGTCTTAGATAAAATTATTGCACCCAATTATATCAATCACAGCCCCGGTATGCCTAATCCACCCCCTGGTCCAGAGGGGCTTAAGCCTATTGTGATAGCTATTCGTCAAGCTTTCCCCAACTTAAAGTATGTGATTGAGAATATGGTTGTATCAGATGAGCAGGTAGCGGTTCACACGGTAATGCACGGAACACATGAAGGTGATTTTTTTGGTATAGCGCCTACCCATAAAGTAATAAAGGTCGCACAGATGCAAATTGAGCGTATTCACCAGAATCAAATCATTGAACATTGGCGAATCACTGATGATATAACGCTATTACGCCAACTTGGCCAAACGGTGTCATGCTGAACAATGGTTAAACTCTTGGTAAGTGCCTGTTTGTTAGGACAAAAAGTCCGATACGATGGTAACGATAATTTACAAACACATGCGCGTTTGCAAGCCCTGGTTGCTGCTGGGCAAGTTGTTGTCATCTGTCCTGAAATGGCTGGCGGACTTAATACGCCAAGAGATCCTGCAGAAATAGAACCGGGCGCAAGCGCCAAGGATGTTATCGAAGGTAAAGCGAAAATTTTTACTATTCATCATGCCGACGTCACGGCTGAGTACGTTGCGGGTGCCTATAAGGCATTAGCACTTGCGGAGCAACACCAGGTGCGTGTGGCTATTCTCAAAGCACGTAGCCCCTCATGTGGTTCGCAAGAGATTTACGATGGCCACTTTTCTAGACATGTAATCTCGGGCATGGGGGTTACTGCAGCGTTGTTACGGCAGCATGGCATACAAGTTTTCGATGAAACACAGATGGATGAAGCGATAGATGCAACAGAGCTGTGAGTAACGATATCTTAACGCTGGAAAAACGGAGATAAATGCCATTCATCATTGGCTAATGATGAACTCAAACCGGTCATATGCATACTTGGGCTATTTGCAGTTGACTCATGACTATAGCATGTAACGCATCGATTTGCTTTTGCTGATGCGATATCGCCTCTCTTAGTATGCTCTCGTCCATGTAAGTGTATACTACACTAAGTGCGGGCTATCAAAGGGAAGTAAGACTGTGAACCAACTATTACTCATTTTACTCGGTGGAGGCGTAGGCTCCTTATGCCGTTACGGCCTGTCCCATGCGACCTACCTGTGGATAGGTCGCGGCTTTCCGTACGGAACATTGGTGGTTAATGTACTCGGTTCGTTTCTTATGGGTTTTTTGACTGTCTTGCTGGTTGAGCGATTAAATGGTCAAGCGCCTATGCTGCGTGCTTTATTGTTAGTTGGGTTTTTAGGTGGATTCACAACGTTTTCTAGTTTCTCGATAGAAACCTTGAGTTTGTTGGAAAGTGGCGATATTGTAAAAGCTATATTAAACATAGGCATAAGCTTATGTTTATGCTTGATAGCAGTGGCCATGGGTGCAATGTTAGGGAGGCAAATCTAATGCAAATGACGATGGTTCGTGTTTACGTACTGGAAGCCGAGAAACACATGCAATCGATAGTAAGTTATTTACACGATACGGTAAAGGTGCGCGGAGTCACAGTTTTTCGAGGCATCACAGGCTTTGGTCGCTCGGGGGAAATCCATTCATCGCATCTCATGGATTTATCTCTTAATCTGCCTATTGTTGTTGAGTTCTTTGATACGAAAGCGCGAGTTGATGATGCTATTCAATACCTTAATACGTTCGTTGAGCCTGGACATATCACCAGTTGGCCGATTGAAGTTAATCTCTAATGTGGGTTAGACTCGTGATCGTTCAGAATGCATGTCTTGTCATCGCTGTGCGGAAGCTTTTGGAGATAGACCCAAAATCGAAGGCCGGGCTGTCAGAGATAAAAGCATAAATCGCATAATTTTTATTAAATAAACAAGCTAAAAATGCATTTTTAAGAAGTTTTTATCAGAAAAGTGGAGATAAGGCTTGTCATATGCATCAAAGATTGATAAAGTTGTCCCTATGGAAAATATAACGACGATGCACATCAATGAAATACTTTCTGAGTTGATGTTTGCGAAGAGAATCAAAATGATTGAGCTTGCTCACCAAACGGGCGTGCCGCAATCGACCTTATCACGCATATTAGCAGGTGCAACGACGCAACCACATCGTTCGTCACTTGAGCCATTGGCCGCATTTTTTCGAGTATCGGTCAATCAACTCGTAGGCAAAGAACCGATTCCTTCACTTCAGCGACTAAGTCTTTCCGCTTCTCAATCTCTCAGTGTACCGTTATTAACGTGGGCACAGGTAGACTCATGGATTACATTGGGTGATACCACGGAAGCTTACGAGATGGTTCAGGTAGATAAAGCGCTTGGAGAAGGTAGCTTCGCAGTGACTGTTGAAGATGCAGCGATGGAACCACAATTTTCTCGTGGTGCGATACTTATTGTAGATGCTAAAAGAACTGCAAAAGATCGAAGCTTTGTCATCGTGAAGTTAGGAAAGTCTGATAAAATTGTTTTTAGACAACTGATAACAGATGGTATTAACTTTTATTTACGCTCTTTAAGCCCAGACTTTAGTCAATGCGGTATGACAACAATGACCGATGACGATAACATATTAGGCGTTGTTTTACAGGTGCGTAAAGATTATTTAGAATAAATTACGTTCTCTCAGAATAGAATGATGGCTTAATCAATAGGCTGAGCGAATGCGTCACGCTTTTTACCGATGGTTACGTCGCGACGCGGCACTTGGCATGGGTAGTGACAGCGCATCTGGTAAATTTAAGTGCTCTAAAGGTTCTGCTAAAATATGGCCAAGTGCTTTGAGTAAGTTTTCAGCAACTTCCTTATGTCTTAGCGTGAGTTCTAATGTATAGCCGTTGCTGGTTATGGTTTTCCTTTTATGAGGCAATGCTACATTGATTGCCATTTAGCATCGGTTTCGCTGTTCATCATCTAACTGACTAAACAACCTCATATCAAACATGTAATGAATCTCATCACGGATATCGATGCTGCGTGTCACTGATAAATACCCACCATATATCTTCGTTATCGGTCTTTCTTCAGGGCTTACGTCAATATCATCGGTTTGTAACGATAATTGTGGTTGTATGGCAGGTGGTAGAGCTTGAAATAAGGTACTACGGGCTCGTCGTCTGTGGTCACCATGATAAGTATCTGCTATTGCGACGGGTTCAGCTTGGGGTTTTTCAGACACTACAGGACTTGTTATGTGTGGTAATTTATCCCGACAGATATCATTGACCATTTGTAAATAGGCGGCAGTAGCCGGTTGCATAGCGGCTTTGGAGATATGGGTTAATTCATCATGCATAGATTGATTAAGACTCATTCCAGAAGGGTGAAGAATCATAATTCGTCCTGATTGGTAGCGATCCAAGAAGAGTTGTTCATATTTAATTGTACTTGTTGCTAAAACGACCCATATGCCTTTTTGCAAAATTAATTCATATAATGTGGTATTTTTAGCTAATATTATTGCACTAGCATTAGTCAAGCAATTATTGCTTACGTCAAGTTTTTTGATATTAGGATTAGCGGCCAGAACGATAACCAATTTTTTAATATCTTGGTCTGTCAAGCCCCGATTCGTCAACACAAGATCCGGGGATTTTTGTTTTTTAAAGATGGCTAGCTCTGTTGAGGTAAGCCGTCTTGCATCAGGTATTTGTGATGGCATAAAAAGCTCCTTTCTTTTCTCTCTTTGGCAACACCTCATGACTTGTCTGCGGAGTTCCGCTTGTTTGTTGCTTGTTTGATAACGACAGGACTGAGAAAATAGTAATCATTAGAGATCTATTTTTAGTTAAATCCACGGTACAACCTCACAAAGTCAGTGTAGAGCTTGATTTTATCGAAGGATTCACAGCTAAAGATGTAGAAGCATGTTCTAGTTTAAGTAGATAATAAAACCCAAACATCATAAGCAACGTGATAATGCCAGAACCGTACCATATGAGATCGCCGTTGTGAAATCCATAGATAAAAGTACCAAGACTCGGCGCTAAAATCATAGCAAGTGATGAGATACTTTGAAATATGCCGACATATAAAGCAGGTGCTTGTGGATTTGCGTATTGCAGAGCTAGGCTGATAAATGGTGAGGTTGCTAAAATTTCACTGATAGTCCAGCCAAATATAGATGTTGCGGCAAAAAGACAGCCTGTACCAAAGGGTAAAATAAAATAACTCAAACCTAAAAATAATGTACCATATAAACATAAATATAATAATTTATAGTGTTTAAATATATTCATCATCGGGACTTCAAAAAACACGATGAGCAAGAAGTTAATCAACATAAGTAGACCTAGATTCCTTAGGCTGATATGGTAAATATGATTTAAGTAAATAGCGTAGGTTGAACGAACCTGCGCAAAAATAACATTATAAAGTAAAAAAAGTAATGAGAGCATGAGAAAAGCTTTATTTTTAGAAAAGTCAGTCAAGATGCTTAGTTGCCTAAATGATTTTCCAGATGCACACATTTCTTTGTGATATATTTTTTTCGCAAGTAGTGGATAGTATTTTAACATCATAGCAATGGCTGCAAAACTCATCACCGAAGAGAAACTAAAAAGTAATATAAAGCTGATAGAAGCCAGAAGACCACCTAAGGTTGCACCAAAAGAAATGCCAAGATTATAAGCCACTCTATACAGTGCCATCACTCGAGTTCTATCTGCAACGTCACAATTAGCAAAAATAATCATAAAATTAGATGGGCGAAATATAGCTAAAAATAAGTTAGTGGTAAAATTTAATAAAATGAGCAGGATGACTGAATATGTAAAAGGGAAAAATACGACAAATAATGCGAAGCCTAATAAGCCAAGTGGTGCAATTTTTGCAGGATTCATACGATCACATAAATAGCCACTTACATAAGAACCAATTACCGCCCCAAGGCCGCCAGTTGCTAAAATGATGCCAAGGCTGTATAAGCCAATATTTCTGTCATTGACCAAAAATAGGGTAAAAAACGTATTAATGACTAAGCCTGAGGTTGCAATAAAGACCCCAATAATATTAATCCATACGGCTGGCGCAAATCCACGATAATGTTTTAAATAGGCTTGTAAAGAGCGCATCATGATTAAGGGTACCTGCCTTTGAGTTTTCAAACAGCGGTATACGGTCGATACACAACAAAGCATTCTTTGTTGCAACTGAAAGCTTTTCGGATCTTTTTAGAAAGATGAGGTATTGTATCATAAAAATACGACTATTGACCATAGAGTATATGTTTTCAAGACGATAGCGAGATGTGGCTAAAGCAATTGATAGTTATTATTGAGTTTGTTAGACTCATGTTGTCATACCCTTCCTTCAGCTTTCCATCTGCAAACTGAAGTTCTTTGGGCATATCGCTATAGCATTGATTTGAAACAAGGAGATTGATATGTCAACTGTCTTAAGAAAGTTATCTAAGTCGTTTGTGTTGCCTGCGTTGCTATTAGGTGCGAGCTCTGTTTATGCGTATCCTATGCCAGCAAACGGTACGTCATTTTCCATGGGTGTTGGAAATAACACACTGCCAGTCATACAAAAACTTATTACCGCATCGGGTATCTCACCTACGAATATTCGCCTTGAAACTGGACATTCTGCTAAATTAGCAAATGGCTCAAACCTCGATGTTATTGTTTTTGCCGGCCAATCTGCTGAAAAACAAGTAGCAAAAAAGACAGGTGAGCCACAACGAATCGTTTTGGGAATCCCCCAATTAGCAGCGTATTGCGCAAACTGTCAAGATAATCAATCGCTACAAGCCGCATTAAAAGCAGGTAAGGTTAACAGCCTTGTGTATGCTGATCCCAAAGATGCACCGATAGGCAGTGCGGCGCAAGCTGTGATTACTAAGATGAAATATCCTGTTAAAAACAAAATAGTCCTGAGCCATCCTAAAGGCGTTATGGATTATCAAAGC
This sequence comes from uncultured Legionellales bacterium, assembly GCA_945957175.1. Lineage (GTDB taxonomy): Bacteria > Pseudomonadota > Gammaproteobacteria > UBA1113 > UBA1113 > CAMFJL01. Next base: position 46,579 of record CAMFJL010000003.1, on the reverse strand, counting down.
CAGCAAGCTGATGTTATCTTTACGACAGCTGCAGCCTTATCAGCAAGCGGTGTTAACCTTAATAACCCCAATAAAGTGATAGTGTATCCTACAAATGCTTATCGTCCCGTTGACTTAACACATGTTGCTATCTTGACAAATCAAGGTAAAAATAATGTAGAAGCTCAGCAGTTCATGAATTTCTTAGCAAGTTGTCAAGCAAGTAAGATTTTGGCACAAAGCGGTTATGCTGTGTCCAATAAGACATGTAAATCGTAATTGTTGCTAAAATCTTTGCACTTACGATTGTCGTGACGGCTGACGCCGCTATTAGCCCAAGGAAGGGCACTTTATCCGTCAAAAACCAAAACAGAGATTTCGTCTGTCAGCACACAGAACAGGCCGAAACTGTCTTTAATGCCAGATGTATCAAGCTCGGCGGAACACTTTTTAAAGGGTTTGTCTTTTCTGTCAAAGTCATATCTGTAAGTGAAATAGCCACAACACGTGCTTTTGTCTGTCCAAGGTAATCGCCAACTTTAACATGCAAGATAACGTTATCTGGCGTTAATATCAGTCCCCATGTTTGTGCATCTTGTATTAGCGTACCTACCATGACAAGCTTTGCGAGTGGATAACGTTGCAAAGCATCTTGAGACATATTCAAATTCACATCTTGTGCTAATGCAGATGGTAAATGGAAGGGATTAAACTTGGATGGGGTAGGTAAATTAGGCTGGGTTGTTATTGGTAAGGTTGTAAGTGGTTCACGTATGTTGGTGATGGTAGGCAATGTAGGAATTGCCTGAGACGAGGATTTATCTAGTTGTCTATACATATAGACAGTCAAATGAAGCTGCAGTAATACTTGATTTACACTTGTTAAACGATTTGTTTCTTCAGGCATTGTGTAGAGTGTAATGTTGTCTATTGTGACAATAGGCCGTATTTTTATCATGTTGATAATAAAACGTTTAAGATTCTCATAGCTTCCTTGTACAGATAATCGGATAGGTAATATAGCATAAGCGGGCGTTAAGATTTCAGCACTTGGCTTTATCATTTTTAATTCAAGCGCTTGATGAGTAGCCTGTGTGGACAATACTTGAATCATACCAGGTAAGTCCCACTGCAAGGGTAATAGGCTAAGCAATTGAGAATAAGATTTTTTTATTTGCATAGTTTGTGTGAGTAATGTCGGTAGCATCGCAGTCAGATTTTTTTCTTTCTGAAATTTATCGAGTAAAAGTTTTTGATTTATTTTCTCTGTTTTTATTTTAGCGTTTAATGGGCGCATGTCGATAAAAAAAATCATGAATGCTATGATAAATAGGCATATGCCAAAAAATCCTATTTTAATAGGCCAAGACCAACTGCCTATGTTATCAAATGTCATAGGATTTATGCGCATAGCTTATACCTTTATCGTGAGCCATTTCACATGTGATGAGAAAACGATGCGTAAAAATAGTTTGTTGATTGACGGCAATCTCTTTCAATGCGATGTTGCTAAATTGTTTAGTGTTACGAAGCGCATTGACAAGACTGGTCATGGCTTCACCATTTTTTGCATAACCGGTTATCGTTATTTTATTTTTATCTTCAGTTACCTTGTCAAGGTACGCTGCATCGATCATGCTCATTTCAATAGACTGCCAGCGATGAATAGTATCTATCTGCTGTGCTTGTAATGTTTTGATTAGAATTATATTTTCTTGCCAATTCAATTTTTTAAAAAACAAGGTATTTATCTTAGTTATATCGGGTGATAATTGCTCAATTTTTTGTGTTATCAATTGATTTTCACGTTTAATGCGCATGAAAGTATGACGTAAATAGAAATGAAGCAATGTGAGTAAAAATAAAATAATTATAATAGATGTTATCAAGTATTTAAAAAACACAATATTTTTACGTTTTATCTCAATTGCTCGCCAAGGCATTAAATTAATGCATGTAATCATGGACACCTCGCAAAGCCAAACCGCAAACTTGGGTGAGATTGATAGGATGCGGATGCAAAGCAACATGCTTAGATAATGTCATGTCTAGTAAGGGGTCAATGTCCATTACTGACGTGGGTGTTATTTGATTGATAAGATAGATGAGTTCATCATTGTTTGATTTTTCAGATAAAATAAAGATAATATCCATGGTTCTTTTTTGTTGATTTTCTAATTGTTGCAATGATCGGGATATAAAGGTAGCTATATTGTTATGATGATGGCTTGAGTCTTGTGTTTGTGTGATAGCAGACATATCCAAAGCTTCTTCATGAGTCCAAACAACGCGATGTTGTGTTAATGCAAAAAATCGCATTTTGGTTGATGTCATTTCAAAAAAAGCTATGAGCTGTTGTGAATGAAGTTTTAATAAAGGAAACAAGCGAGTACATGCACGGCTCATAGCCAATACATCAACATCGATGATAATAGGTACAAGTCCAGCATGGTGAATCACATTTATTAAGTTATCAACATAATTTTGTTTAGTACACATCAGTAATAATGTTTGTTCTGAACGATTGTCCGATGTGTCGTCAACACGTTGGTAGTCAACAGCAAGCTCAGATAGGGGTGGGGGTAGGCATTTGCTTGCCTCCAGGAGGACGTGGGCATGCAATGCATCAGCCGTGAGCGCGCGTGGTAAATGAATGAACCGACTTATCGTACGTGTTGTTGGGATAGCGGTTGCAATGTGTTTTATTTTTGATTGGCTTTGTTTATGCGCTAGGCGGATGGATTGACTTAAGGCTTGTGAATCTTTGATTTCATAACCATCAAAAATCCCTGGTGCAAGTGTGGCCATACCAAAAGCCGTAATGTGAGGTGAGGTGCCTTCCTGATTTAAGCCCAATAGTTGTACTTGGGTATCATGAATTGCTAAACCTAATAGGGCTTTGGTTTTGGGATGATTTCTTCCAATATGCATACAATATATCTATAAATGATTAATTTTTTTAATTATACATGGTTTTTTAAACGGCGCTATCCTTTGCCATTAGAAAATGACGGATGTAAGTGTTGTGTTGACAGCGTTTCAGTGCCCGTGCTAACCTGGTCTTTGCTCTTCAAAGCGTGGGATTGTTGCGAAAAGTTATCGGCATCGGCCGTGCAAAGAGTGATAAATTCATCGCGCAGCGATGACATAGGTGTATTTTGAAAGATAATGATGGATGATGCGTGTGCGACAATCTATTCTGCTGATTTTGTTTGGTTTTTTAGCATTAACAGGCTGTGTAAACTACAGCGGTCTAAACACCCATGCAAAACCCTATGATGCAACGACGCTGTCTAAATCACAAGATTACAAACCGACGACTTTGACGTCTACACCTACGACACAACCTACTACCAACGACTGGTGGTTGCGTTTTCAAGACCCACAGCTCAACCAGCTAGAAGCCATTGCGCTTACCCAGTCACCCAATATCGATGTTGCCAAGGCACGTATTGATACGGCTCAAGCGCAAACCCAAGCAGCACAATCTTCTTTATTACCTCGTGTGAGTTTCGATGGCTATTTGAATACCCAGCGTTATACCGGTAACAGTTATATTCCTCCACCCTTCGGTGGTCACTATGTTTATCAAGGATACGTTCCGATTAACGCCTCCTATGATATCGATTTCTGGGGTAAGCACCGCCAAGAAGTGGCTGCAGCAGTGAGCGAGACTGAAGCAAAATCAGCAGAATTAGCAGAGGCAAAGCTTGTGTTATCGGCTGAGGTTGCCTCCAGTTATTATCAGCTACAAAGCCATATAAGCCAATTAACATTGGAAAATCGGTTAGTATCCAAACAAAAAATGTTATTATCGATTGCACAAATTCGCACGTCTCATGGGCTGACGTCAGATATACCTGTTAACCAATCATTGACAATGCTTCAGGCCTCGGAAATTAATGCTGAGAATCAAATTAAATTGGTTGCCTTATCCCGTGAAAAGCTCGCAACATTGATGGGCCAAAATCCTTTAACAACCAACATTGAAGTCAAGCCATTTCACTTTTTATCGCAACAAACGGCCTTACCTAAAAATATACCCGCGCATTTAATTGCTACGCGTCCTGATGTGATTGCAAGTCGATGGCAAGTGGAAGCGAAATCTCATGATATCAAGGTTGCTAAAGCGAGATTCTTTCCAGATATTAATATCGTGGGCTACTTTAGCTACCAGAGCATTGGCTTAAATAAATTGTTTGAGCAAAATAGCCGGGATATTTTAATACAACCAGCGCTTAGTTTGCCCTTGTTTGATGGTGGGCTTTTGCGATCGGCAGTCAGTCAACAAAATGCGGCATATGATGCAAGTGTTAATGAATATAATCAAACCTTGTTAACCGCATTACAGCAGGTAGGGGATGGGTTGACGCGATATGATACAACAGCGCAACAATTAAACGCTCAGCAAGTCGTTGTCGATTCGTTAAAACACAATGTCGCATTGGTGAATTTACAGTATCAGCGTGGTATTGTGGATGCTTCGCAATTATTGAGCATGCAAATAAGCCTATTGAATCAGCAGCTGTATCAGTTACAATGGCAGGCAGGGCAAATGCAAAATACGATTGCCATTATCCAGGCCCTTGGAGGGAATACAGACGCATGATGCCAGAAGCTGATTTTCATGATACATCGCAACAAGATCAGGCTTTGCTTGAAAAGCGCAAACGCTGGATATTTATAGCTATCGGCGCTTTCGTATTGCTTGCTATATTGTTTATCATTTATTGGCTTGGTTGGAAACGTTTTGATATTGCAACAGACGATGCTTACGTTAATGGCAACCAGGTTGCATTGATGTCGCAAATTTCAGGCACAGTTATTGCGATTCATACGGATGATACATTACTTGTTGAAAAGAATCAGGTGGTTATTCAATTACAAAAAGCTGATGCAAGCGTGACTTATCAGCGAGCAAAAGCGAATCTTGCACAGACGGTAAGACAAGTGCGAGAATATTATGAGGATGTCCCTCAAGCCCAAGCAGAAGTCGCACTCAGAAAAGCGAATTTGGTATTAGCACAGCATAATTGGAGTCGTCGTCAAGGTCTTGTAGGCGCCTTAGCTATTTCACCGGAAGAGTTACAGGACCGGCAAACAGCTGTTGAAGCTGCACAAGCACAATATGATTTGGCAGTACATGAATTAGCAACAGCAAGAGCACGTGTACAAAATACGTATTTATATAGCCATCCCTTAGTTGAACAGGCAAAAGCTAATTTCAAAGCTGCTTATCTCGATTACGTACGTACAACGATTGCCGCACCGGTGCGAGGTTATACCGCTAAACGTAATGTTCAAGTTGGTCAAACTGTTGCACCAGGCGATCCCTTGCTTGCAATTATCCCATTTAATCAAATATGGGTGGATGCTAATTTTAAAGAAACACAAATCAAAAGAATACGTATTGGTCAGAAGGTTCGTGTGCATGTTGATGCTAATGACGTGGTTTATGATGGCGTTGTAGAAGGTATTGAAGGTGGCACTGGTGCAGCTTTTGCCTTGTTACCACCCCAAAATGCGACAGGCAACTGGATTAAGATCGTTCAGCGTTTGCCCGTTCGAGTGTTACTCAATCCAAAAGAAATACAGCAGCACCCATTGCAATTGGGATTATCGACGGAAGTGACGGTATATACGCGCGGTGAAAAAGGCAGCATTTTACGACAGGTACCTCAGCTAAAGTCAGTTTACATGACCAACACCTATGCGACACAGCTTAGGTATGTGAACCAAGTGATGAATGCCATTATTCACGCCAATGCGCCTGTTAACGTAGGTATGGTTGCTTATGGACAATAGGCAACCGATTGTGGGCAAGGCACTATTGCTATTGACACTATCGTTGTCACTTGGCATTTTTATGAACGTTTTAGACTCATCCATTGCCAATGTGGCGGTGCCTTATATTGCAGGCAGCGTTGGAGTAAGTGCAAATCAAGGTACTTGGGTTATCACATCGTTTACTGTCAGTACGGCTATCATGTTACCGCTAACAGGTTGGTTATCTAAGCAACTAGGTGAGGTTCGATTATTTGTTGGGGCTACGTTTTTCTTTACCGTTTTTTCTTTTTTATGCGGGCTCTCACATAGTTTAACTGAACTTATCATTTTTAGAGTATTGCAAGGTGCGGTTGCTGGGCCGATGATTCCATTATCACAGAGTCTTTTACTTGCTAATTATCCCGATGAAAAAAAGGGTATGGCCAACTCCTTATGGTCAATGACAGCGGTTGTGGCGCCTTTATGTGGTCCAGTATTAGGAGGATGGTTAACCTATAATTACTCGTGGCCATGGATTTTTTATATTAATGTACCGGTTGGGCTTTTCGCCTCATATGTGACATATCGCTTATTAAAGCATCGAGATACAAGCATTGTAAAAACACCGATTGATAAAGTCGGTTTAATTTTATTGGCTTTAGCGGTGGGTTGTCTTCAAATTCTTTTAGATAACGGCCAAGACGATGATTGGTTTCATTCTAATTTCATAATAACATTAGGGATTATTTCATTTGTATCCACTGTATTTTTTTTTATATGGGAATTAACGGAAAAAAGTCCTATTGTAGAGTTATCTTTATTTAAAATTCGAAATTTTGCAGTGGGTTCTATTTTATTGGGTACAGGATATATGGCATTCTTCTCAACCATTGTTATTTTTCCCTTATGGTTACAAACAACACTCGGATACACAGCGACTTGGGCTGGACTTGCTGCTGCACCCATTGGCTTATTGCCTGTTTTGCTAACACCGATACTAGGCAAGTTCATGTATAGAGTGAATTTGCGTCTTGTTGTCAGTTTTGGATTTATCATGTTTGCTTTATCTAATATATGGAGTGCTTTTTTCTATACAGATGTTGCTTTTATTGATTTAATCATGCCGCGTCTTATTATGGGGCTTGGGGTTGCTTGTTTTTTTGCACCATTACTATCAATCATTACTTTAAGTTTACCGACACATAAGCTAGCGAGCGGCTTGGGGCTTACTAATTTTTTAAGAAGTATCGGCGGCAGTTTTGGTGTTTCTTTATCTGTTGCCCTATGGCAAAGGCGTGAGGCATTTCATCAAGATCGCTTGGTTGAACAGATAAATGCGTATAATCACCATGCTTCTCAGACGATTATACAATTACAACATTTAGGATTAACGCATCATCAAGCTTATCAATTTTTATATGCGCTTATCATTAATCAGGCAACCATGATGGCAACCAATGACTTTTTCTGGTTATGTGGTTGGATTTTTGTCGCACTCGTGGGACTCGTTTGGCTAACACAGAAGCCGACATTTGTTGTGAGTGTGCCAACAGTCGCGCATGCGGCTTAGTTTCTATAGATCCTTTGTACTACAATCTGCAACTTTGTTGATAAAATGCCCTTCTCCTTATTGCAGGAGAAGGGGGCGCGAAGCGATGACAAAGCTATCTTGTTATTGAGAGAGCGGTTCAATATCGGTAAATCTAACCGCAGGCGGATCAGCAACGTGTTGGTCTTTCACATAACCACCACGAAGATATAAATCACCCTGCGGTGGTGAAGCAAAGCCGCCCCACAATGTGTCCGGTGTTTGATGTAAATGACCCACGGTTTGTGTTTCCACATTAAGCGGCCCACCATGCGCAACGCCACAGGGTGCCAATAAACAGTCATGTATGCCCATTTCAAACCAATGACCATCCAAGAAGCCGCGAGCGGAACCGGCCCAAATAATGACACACTCATCAGAGATAGGATGGACATGGGGCGCAAACATGTCACCTGTTGCACAACGGGTGAGATGAAAACCACATTGACGAGCGCCGTGGCCTGGCCATAATATAAAACGCATAGGACTGCCATTCGCGTTGAATTCAGCACCTCTAAACATATTAAATAAGGCTCCATGTTGACGCACGTCATGGGCCTTGAGATTCCATGCTCTAAGCTCAGGATGACTTTCGTTATAATGCACCTGTGGGATTTTTGAAATATGCCCAGGTACGATGGTTTGTTTTGCGGCTTCTACTGCGTCAAAATCAAATTTACCAAGCTCTTGAATATAAAAACCAGATGCTTCGTATAAGCTTATCAACGGCGGGGTTATGGCAGCAACCAAGATAAAGTCTTCTTGATTTTGCGTTGGATTGCGCACAGCATGCTCAATATTTTCTGGAAAATACGCAATATCACCGGCCTCTATTTCCACCCATTTACCACGAAGATATACTTCCCCTCTCCCTTGAATGCATAACAATGCTTCTTCAGAAATCTGATAGCGGTATTTAGGGCTCTCTAAGCCTGGGTTTAAGGTTAATACATGAATGCTTTCGGTTTGATAGCCATTACCAGGCCAAGCAATTAGTCGCGTTGGAATATTGTGTAGCATAATCTCAATCCCCTCGTTGAGATTACCAATGGCGCCAGTGCTGCGAATTTCATCAGCACTACGATTTTTAGCCAAATAAGCTTCTTTTGTTTGCATGTTCCGTGGTCCTTCTATTCACCCGTGATGACACTGGTATCATCAGTGCCTCATTTGAGTATAATCGGCTTTTGACAGTTGGCAAATAGGGGGTTCTCGGCAAAAATTCTTTCGTCTTAACTTCATTTGCGGTAAGATAACGGTTTCGCGTTTATCACTATGGTGGGTAAGCTTGACTAGGGTGCGTTCTCAATAGCTCTCAAGTTGTAGGCATGCTGCCATGCTTTTGCGTTGGGATATCATGAACCATTTACGGCAAATTTTGCGCATCATTGCTTGGTGTATCGTTGATTTAATCATCGTTGCGGTACTGGCGATTGGCTTACTTATTATCCATATTGAAAGTGAGTTACCAGACGTTTCAGTACTTAAAAATGTTGAAATGCAAGTGCCATTACGCGTCTATAGTGCTGATCACAAACTGATTGCTGAATTTGGTGAAAAACGCCGTTTTCCGGTACCGTATGAACAAATTCCTCCCCAACTTATCCACGCAGTGTTAGCGACAGAAGATCAACGTTTTTTTGAACACCCAGGCTTTGATTTCTGGGGACTTGCTCGAGCCACCGTACAGTTAGTATTAACAGGGACCAAGTCGCAAGGCGGTAGTACCATTACTATGCAGGTCGCACGTAATTTCTTCTTGAGTCCGAAAAAAACATATACACGGAAACTGAAAGAAATTTTGCTGGCGATGAAAATTGAACAAGCTTTCAACAAGCAAAAAATCTTAGATTTATATCTTAATAAAATTTATTTTGGTAATCGCGCCTATGGCGTTGCAGCTGCAGCGCAAGCTTATTTTGGTAAAGATTTAAGTCAATTGACAGTACCTGAAATGGCAATGATAGCGGGCTTACCTAAAGCACCAACAATGCTCAATCCATCGACGCATCCAGTTGCCGCAAAAGATAGACGTGATCATGTGCTCACGCGGATGTATGAGCAAAAATACATTACTGAAGATGAATATAAACAATATGTTGCCACGCCTTTAGTGACCGTGCCTTATAGCGCACCAATTGAAATGCAAGCACCTTATATTGCTGAAATGGTGCGTAATGCGATGGTTGCGCAATTTGGTGCAGAAGATACATATACCAAAGGCTATCAAGTGACGACTACGATTGATAGTCACTTACAAGATTTAGCGAATACTGCCTTAGATAACACTTTATTAGCCTACGATCAACGTCATGGTTACCGAGGACCAGTGAAAGATCTCAGTTTAACTCAAGCTGATCCGAGTACATGGACCGCTGCATTAGCGGCTGTTCCAAGCGTTGGCCCACTCGTGCCAGCTGTTGTGACGGGGCAAACTGCACAAAGCTTAAGTTTAACACTCGCTGATGGTACTGTGGTCCCAGTGACTTGGGATAATATTGCCTGGGCCAGAAAACAGTTAGGTGATAGTTTCTTAGGACCTAAGATAACGTCAACCTATGATATTCTCAAGCGTGGTGATGTTGTTTATACCAGACAATTACCTTCAGGAGATTGGCAATTGGCGCAAGTCCCTGAAGTGGAAGGTAGTCTCGTTGCAATGAATCCCCAAGATGGCGCAATTTTAGCGTTGGATGGCGGTTTTTCATTTAGTCAAAGTAAATTTAATCGCACCATTCAAGCACAGCGTCAGCCAGGGTCTAGCTTTAAACCCTTTATTTACGCCGCAGGATTATCAAGAGGCTTTACCTTGGCAACGATGATCAATGATGCACCTTTTGAAATTGCATTGCCAGATGGCACTATTTGGCGACCACAAAATTCAGACAAGAAATTTTATGGCCCTACAAGCTTGCGCGTAGCCTTAGCTAAATCACGCAATGTGGTTTCTATTCGGCTGCTACAGATGACGGGTGTACGTTATACGATTAAGTATCTTAAAAACTTTGGTTTTCCTGTTGCAGATATTCCACCTAATCTATCGATGGCTTTAGGTACAATTAGTCTTACACCACTGGAATTAGCTAGCGGGTATATGGTGTTTGCCAATGGTGGTTATCAAGTGAAGCCTTATTTTATTGAACAAGTTGTCGATGGTGACGGCAAGGTAACGTATCAAGCCGAACCGGACCAAGCTTGTGAGGCGTGCATTACTGCAGCGCCAGGAGACACCTGGACAGATCCCGACTCACCTGAAAATACGGCAGCTATCCCTTTACCTAAACATGTTGCGCAGCAAACAGTAAGCCCACAAATTGCTTACTTGATTACTTCAGCGCTCAAAGATACCATTAATTACGGTACCGCGAATAAAGCAAAAAGTTTAAATCGTACGGATTTAGCAGGTAAAACCGGTACAACGAATGAGACCAAAGACGCGTGGTTTGCCGGATATAACAGTGATTTGTTGGCGCTTGCCTGGGTCGGCTTTGATCAACCGCGTTCTTTACATGAGTATGGTGCGGCAGCGGCGTTACCGATGTGGATGGCGTTTATGCAAGGCGCATTAGATGGTAAACCCTTGCATACGATGCCAGAGCCTCCCGGGCTTGTGACGATGCGTATTGATCCTAAGACCGGCAGTGCTGTACCTGATTCCGATCCTAACGGTATCACGGAAACCTTTATCGATAGAACTGCGCCAGCTGCAAGTGCAGGTGCTGGTAGTGGCTGGAAAAACCCGGATCAGAAAGATAATACAACGCAAAGCGATTGGGCGGATCCTGATAAAAATGCAGCGATAGAAGCGCCGCCGCCTGATCCCAATACAGATAATGGCAGCGATGATACCGATGCAGCGGAGTCCTTATTCTAGGATACTTTGTATAAAGATGGCTCCGCTTTGACCTATTTTTGCGCCCCATAAATAAGCATTATATTTTTATTCTTGTTATTGATAGCAGATGCATCCCCTGCTATGATAAACCCCTATAACGATTCATACCCAAGGTGAATACTATCTTTCTCGAGATGGTATTTGATAGCTATCTGATACTGAGGGGCAATGCATGCGAAGTCGATACGCGTGTCTAGGTATGGTGTTATGCTACATGAGCTTATGCATGGTTTGGACAACAAACGCATTTGCAGCAGCGAAATCCTCAAATACACTTAATCAAAACACAACGCCTGTACCCTATGTGGGTAAGCGATTATCATTAAATTTTCAGGACATCCCCGTGCGCAGCGCCTTGCAGCTACTCGCTGATTTTAATGGTATGAACTTGGTTGCGGATGATAATATAAAAGGTCGAATGACACTTAGATTACATAATATCCCGTGGGATGAAGCGCTCGATATCATTTTAAATACACAACAGCTAAGCAAACAACAGATGGGTAATGTGCTCATTATTATGCCTTCGCAAAATCAGGCTAGTCAACATAAACAAATGTTAGAAAATCAAGCACAAATCAGTGATTTAGTGCCACCACAAGACATTATGATTCACTTAAATTATGCTAAGGCAAATGATATTGCTAAGATTCTTAAAGATAAAAACAATAGTTTGCTAAGCGAACGTGGTAGTGTTAGTATTGATGATCGAACCAATAGTGTACTCATTCGAGATACGCCAGCATCATTAAAAGATGTACAGCACCTAGTGAGTCGTTTGGATGTACCTGTGCCACAAGTATTGATTCAAGCACGTATTGTTAATATGGATACCAATGCTGAAAAGGACTTAGGTGTTAAGTGGGGTATTACGCAACCTATGTATTTGTCAGGCAGTATAAAGGGTGCAAGTGATATGTATGAGCAGGCAAATGATAATAAGCTGCGAAATAATGCCGACATGGATAATCGTTTAAATGTGAATTTGCCAGCACCGGCGCTAAGAGATGGCTCATCCGTGCAGCCAGCAAGTGTTGGTATTGCTATGGCAAAACTGGGGCACGGTTTTATGCTGGATTTGGAATTACAAGCGCTCGAGGCCGAAGGAAACGCCTCGTTGATTTCTTCACCAAGACTCATGACGGCAAACCAACATCCTGCAACGATTAAATCAGGTACAGAAATTCCCTATCAACAATCAACCTCGAGTGGGGCGACATCTGTTGCGTTTCGTAATGCTGAATTGAGTCTTACTGTTACGCCTCAAGTGACGCCGAATCAAAAAATTATCATGGATTTGCATGTGACTCAAAATAAAGTGGGTGCCGATGTATCTACTGGCGAAGGTGGTCGAGCGCCTACTATCGATACCCGTGAAATTACCACCCATGTATGGGTGGATAACGGTCAAACGATAGTCTTAGGTGGTATTTATGAGGATAATCAGTTTAGCCAACTGTATCGTGTGCCTTTCTTTGGTAGAATACCAGGCATTGGTTTTTTCTTTCGGAGCACTCAGGTGTCAAGACAGCGTTCAGAATTACTTATTTTTATCACACCTACGATAGTAACCGATAATAGTGGTGCAGCCGCGATATGATAATACGCAGTGAAAACATCTTTTTAATTGGTGGGATGGGCTCGGGAAAAACAACGGTTGGCAAATATTTGGCGCAACAGTTGCAAAAGCCTTTTTATGATGCAGATGCTGAAATAGAGCAAAAAACCGGTGTAGAAGTCAGCTGGATTTTTGATGTTGAAGGCGAGGCTGGCTTTCGCGAGCGTGAAAAGCAAGCACTTGATCAATTAACCCAGTTATCATCCATTGTTTTAGCAACAGGTGGCGGCGCAGTATTAATGCCAGAGAATCGTACGTATCTTGCGAGTCGCGGTGTTGTGATTTACCTTGAAACCTCGGTTGAGGCGCAGATCGCAAGGATGGTGAAGGACAAAAAGCGTCCGTTACTAAGAGATATTCATACGAGACGAGATAAACTTGTTAAGCTGATGGCTGATAGAGAGGCTTTATATCGCGAGCTTGCGGATTATATTTTTCTAACGGATAGGCGCTCTGCCAAGTCTGTCGGGGATGAAATTTTAGCAACACTATATAGCCGACGCTAGGGACATGCCATGCCGCAGAACGTATGCATCTAACAATGCATGAAATTAAGTGTTTGTGGCTCTATAGTCAACTTAAATGCTTAAGGTACGCTGTTAATATATCTCTGTAGGTTTGGATGCGGTAGCCTGTCTCACATAGCTCAAGAACTTAGGTTGGCCGTAGGACCATAGATTGCCAGAGCCCGTGAAATAAGCGATTAAGATGCATTTACCTTGCGTCATGTCGGCTTTCTGAAGATGCTTGAGTATAATCAACTTATGCACCTAAAATACATGCATTACGTTTTCAGACCGGGTATAATCTTTCGAGGCATGTGATTTGAAGGTGTTGAAGCGCTGAAAGTGCTCATCACCATCTGTGGCGGTTGTTAGTGTTATCAAATTAAACCTGTATGACAAATTGGATTTTGTTTGCGAGAGAAGCGGGGTGACACGTGGATGTGGCAAGTAAAATAAAACAGTGGGTTGTGAGAAGGTTTAAAGAAGTAAAGGGTATTACAATGTCATTATACTGGCAGTCTATGCATTTAGAGTATGATCCGTTCATGGCGGAGCAGGCCAATCAAACTCCCTTCGTTTTTCCAAAATGGGAACAACAACTTAATTTACTGGTTCATTTAGCGACAAGCCAAGACTCTATGTTATTAGTGCTTGGTGTTTCTGGTATCGGTAAATCTACAATGATGCGACAATTCATTGAGAATTTAGGCCATTCCGGCGGTATTTGTAAAATTCATGGTGGTGCAACTATTACCATTGAAGTGTTGCAAGATTTAATTGCACGGCATTTAGGCTTCACATTATCTCAGCAAGACCCCGAGCAGTTTTCCAGCCAATTACTTGAAAGAATTGGTCGCATGCGTGCAGAAGGACATGATTTTTACTTAGTGATTGATAATGCACACAAGCTGCCTAAAGCAAGTTTAGGATTGCTCCTTGAATTAGTAGAAATTCAAGGGGGTGATCATCATCCCATTCATACCATTTTATTTGGCGGTCCGCAATTAGAGGCCGTGATTGGTGAAATCACATCACAGCATTTAGGTGAAGTATTAACACATTCGCTTCATCTTGAGCCTTTAAGCATAGATTATTTAAAGCATTATGTTGAACAACGATTAAAATTGGCTGGTTTTTCAGATGCATTACCTTTTACACAAAATCAATTGCAGCAAATTTATCAAATATCAGGCGGCGTGCCTGCAAAAGTGAATAGCTTGGCAAGGCAATTATTATTACAGTGGACCCAGCAAAGCAATAAAAAAGCTGGCGATAAACATGCACATATGAATCTTGGTCATCGTCAGAAAAATAAAGATAAAAATCCCTTATCTGTCTATTGGTATGGAGGTGCTGCCCTTGCTGTGATCGCAGTTGTTTTTGCAGTGATGTATCACTTTAATAGTGCTAATACTGATGCGGTTGGAAATCAAACGCTGATGGTAAGCTCAAATAAAGCGAATGTACAGCAAGATTATGATGAAGCGGGTAGTGAATCTGCATCAAATCATGTAGTAGCACAAGCCAATCGCCAAGTCGCTGCGGTGAGTTCTGTGCCTGATTCAAGTTATACCCAAGTCGATAGCAATGGTGATGCAAGCGTGGGTTCCGATTCAAACAGCGCTAATGCGCAAGCACAATCGTCACAGGATAATGCAACTTCAAGTGTCTCGTCTGTGGGAAGCAGTAATCCGGCGAGTGATAATACTGATAGTACCGCCGACCAAGCTACGAGCTCTGATGGTATGATAAACAGTGACGATGACACTTCGAGCGTGGGTAGCGCAGGGCAAACACAGGCAAGCAATAGTGGTACGCATCAAACGGTGAATCAAGCGCTAGCAGATAATGCAGCATTAACGAAGCCAGCGGCGCCAGCTTCTTCAAATGCACAGGCGATGGGCTTATCGACACAAGCAGTCCCTGCGCCTAGTATGACCCAAGCTAAACCCGTATCGCATTCGTCTTTAGTCAGTAGTGGTGCGGTTGCTGCAGCTTCAGTGCAAAGTGCGGGCGATGCTGAGTATATACCACCAGGTGGGCAAATTCCTTTAGGACAAGTGGCGACGCCTGCGCCTGTGCCTGCGATAGCGCCTAAAGCCCAAGCTGCGGTGGTTAAAACGTCAGCTAAAGTGCCAGCGACATCGGCTAAAGCTGTCAAATCAGCGCCTTCAAAAAGTCATGCCGGTTTAGATACAAGCTATTTTCAAGCCCAGCCAGCTTCTCGTGTAGGACTGCAAATAGCAGGCTCGCGAGATGAGGCGAAACTTAAGCAACAAGTGGCAGCTTATGGTCTTACTGGGCAAGTGCATTATTTTAAAACCGTGATGAATGGCGCACCCTGGTATGTTGCTGTTTATGGTAATTATCCATCGATAGCTTCGGCAACCAGTGCGAAAGCGAATTTACCTGCATCTGTGCAGGTCACTAAGCCCTGGCCTCGATCATTTCAAAGTATTCAATCGGCAATTCATTTAGGATAGGAGTCAGTGTGAGGCAAATCGAGCAAGACCGTTTTTTACGTGCCTTACGGCGTTTGCCTGTTGACCGTACGCCCATCTGGTTAATGCGCCAAGCGGGTCGATATTTGCCTGAATATCGTGAAACACGTGCGCGCGCAGGCTCGTTTATGGCACTATGCCAAAATCCCGAGCTTGCGTGCGAGGTTACGCTCCAGCCGCTAGAACGTTACGATTTAGATGCCGCGATTTTATTTTCCGATATTCTCACCATTCCCGATGCGATGGGACTCGGTTTGCATTTTGTGGAGGGCGAAGGCCCTAAATTTCATCATCCCATTCGAACGGTGCAAGATATTGAACGTCTGGGTGTTCCTGATCCTGAGCGCGAATTAGCGTATGTGCCTGCGGCAGTGCGCACGATTCGCCAGGCTTTAGGTCATCGTCTACCGTTAATTGGTTTTTGTGGTAGCCCATGGACACTTGCCGTTTATATGTTAGGTGGTGGTAGTCATACAGGATTTGCCACCATTAAATCTTGGGCATACCAGCAACCAGAAGCATTACATTTACTTCTTGCTATTTTAGCAGATGCTTGTGTCCTTTATTTACAAGCACAAATCGATGCAGGTGTTGATGCAGTTATGTTATTTGATACCTGGGGTGGCGTGCTTTCTGCCCGTGATTATCAGCATTTCTCACTACCTTATTGCCAGCGCATTATACATGCTTTAGCGGCTTCGCCTGCGCATCAACATATTCCTAGCATTTTATTTACTAAAGGCGGTGGTCTTTGGTTAGAGTCAATGGCACAAAGTGGTGTTTCAGCTGTGGGTGTTGATTGGACGATGAATCTTTGTGATGCAAGAATGCGTGTTGGTCATCAAGTTGCAATCCAAGGCAATTTAGATCCCAGTTGCCTTTTTGCAAGTCCTGCACGTATTGAGCAAGAAGTACAGATGATCCTACAAGATTTTGGCGACTATCCGGGTCATATTTTTAACCTGGGTCATGGCATTGAGCAACACACCCCACCTGAAAACGTAACAACATTGGTCGAGGCTGTTAAGCGCTTCAGTGTCAGAGGGTAGTGACAACATGGTATGGCGTCATTCATCACCGCGCGCGTTGCTGGCACTGGCAAATGGTCAAATCTTTTATGGTATCGCCATAGGTGCCAAAGAAACGCGCATAGGCGAATTAGTGTTTCACACGGCAACATCAGGCTATCAAGAAATATTAACGGATCCCTCTTATTGTGAGCAACTTATCACGTTTAGCACCATGTCAGTGGGCAATACCGGTATCAATGATGCAGACAATGAATCAAGTCGTATGCAGGCTTTGGGCCTTATCATCAATCAACAAGCGACACTTGCTGCCCACCATCGTCGCACCATGGATTTATCTGATTATTTAAAGCAACAACATTGCCCTGGGCTTGCCGAGGTAGATACACGATGGCTGGTACAAATATTAAGGCAACAAGGGGCCATGGCGGCTTGTTTAACACATGAGTTAACAGAAGCTGAAGCAATTCATGAAGCGCAATCTTATCACGGTATGAAGGCAAATAATCTAGCTAAACAAGTCAGTACGAAAGATGCATATGCGTGGACGGAAGGACTTGATGGTAAGCCCATTGCAGATCTACCAAATGCGCCGTTAGCTGTGGTTTATGATCTGGGTGTTAAATACAGTATTTTAAAGCATTTAGTGCATCAAGGATTTCAAGTTAAAGTTGTGCCCTATGATACAACGCTTGAAACCTTGCTCGCCTTAAAGCCAGATGCTGTGGTTTTTAGTAATGGTCCCGGGGATCCTGCTGCATGCCATGAGTTACTCCCGATTATTCAACACCTATTAATCAAACAAATACCGCTATTGGGCATTTGTTTGGGACATCAGTTATTAGCTTTGGCCGCGGGTGCCAAAACTCTAAAAATGCCTTTTGGACACCGTGGTGCGAATCATCCAGTCCAAGATTTGCAGACTCAGCGTGTACTGATTACCAGTCAAAATCATGGTTTTGCCGTGGATGATCAGGATTTTCCAACGAGCCTTACGACTACACACCGTTCTTTATTTGATAATACTATTCAGGGTATACAGCATAACACGGCACCTGCCTTGGGTTTTCAAGGTCACCCTGAAGCATCGCCTGGGCCGCAAGAAGCCACAGTGATATTTGAGCGCTTTGCAAGCTGGGTACGCCCTCGCATTGACGGTTAGCTGCAACTGAACTAGACTAAAAAATAAGCAGCACACTGCTGCGAACTGTCCTAGATGAAGGAGGGTCAGTCATGTTTATTGATAAAAAGTCAGTGTGGGTTGTGGTTGCTGACTCTAGTGCGTGTCGTCTCTATCAGTTACATAAACATCCAGCTAAACTCGAGTTATTTAAAGCTTTAAGCCATCCAGAAAATAAATTACGTGATCTTGAATTAACCTCAGATAAACCAGGTAGATATCGTGGTGGTGCTGATGCTGGGCATGGTGCATTCTCACAACAAACCGATCCCAAGGAAATCAAAATCGATGATTTCTCTAGAGAGATTGCGAGAGAATTGGATAGTGGGCGCAAGAGTAATGCCTACGACGCTTTGATTTTGATATCGCCGCCGCGGGTCAATGGACGTTTATTTCAACATGCCAGTAAGCATGTGAAGGACTTGGTTGCGCATAACATTGAAAAAGATTTGGTGCATTTGAATGATCGGGACTTATTGAGTTTTATTGACGCATATATCGATATCCCACGTTAAACGCCCTTCTTTCTTTGCGTACGATGGTGCTGAGCACGATATTGAGAGGTAATAAGCCATCGCGTAGCGATGGCAGGTATGTGTTTAAAGTCGAGACGTAGATCAATTAAATTCATGAAGCACCTTGGCCCGCGGCCCAAGATATGGCAGGATAGCGCATCTTATTGAGAGGATGTGAGTCCATGCCCAAACGCAGTGACCTTCGTACCATTTTAGTGTTAGGTTCCGGCCCTATTGTCATTGGACAAGCCTGTGAGTTTGATTATGCCGGTGTGCAGGCTATTAAGGCCTTGCGCGGCGAGGGTTATCGTGTCGTATTGGTCAATCCCAACCCTGCAACGATTATGACTGACAGTGGACTTGCGTCGGTTGTTTATTTGGCCCCCCTGACCGTTGCTGAACTCGAATCTATTATTGCCAAGGAAAAGCCAAACGCATTATTACCGACTATGGGTGGCCAGACAGCCCTGAATTGTGCATTAGCTTTAGCAGAGGCGGGTGTGCTCGCACGTTATCATGTTGAGCTTATTGGCGCTGATTTATCGGCAATTCGTATGGCAGAAGATCGAGATTTATTTCGCCAGGCGATGGGACGTATTGGTTTGTCTGTGGCACGCTCGTCTATTGCCAATTCCATGGATGAGGTTTTGGCTTGCCAAGCCGACTTTGGATTTCCTTTAGTGATTCGTCCCTCCTATACCTTAGGCGGTAGCGGTGGCGGTATTGCACATGATATGGATACCTTGCAGATGATTTGCCAGCGTGGTTTTTCCCTCTCGGCAAATCATAGTGTTCTTGTTGAGGAGTCCCTGTTAGGGTGGCATGAGTTTGAGTTGGAGCTGGTGCGAGACAAAGCGGACAATACCATGATTGTTTGCAGTATTGAAAACATGGATGCAGTGGGCGTGCATACGGGGGACTCTATTACGGTTGCCCCTCAACAAACCTTGCCCGATAGAGAATACCAACAATTACGTAATGCGGCTATCGCCATTATGCGAGTCATTGGTGTTGATACCGGTGGCGCGAATGTTCAATTTGCAGTCAATCCGCAAGATGGACGCGTATGCGTGATTGAAATGAATCCCAGGGTTTCACGTTCATCAGCACTTGCCTCTAAAGCAACGGGTTTTCCTATTGCTAAAATTGCTGCATTACTTGCTATCGGTTATACCCTACCAGAGCTTGCCAACGATATGACAGGTGGCCGTATTTCAGCAGCTTTTGAGCCAACGCTGGACTATATTGTGACTAAAGTACCGCGATTTCAGTTTCATAAATTTAAAGATGCAGACAATAGATTAGGTACACAGATGAAATCGGTTGGCGAGAGCATGGCAATAGGTCGATGTTTTGCCGAAAGTTTACAAAAAGCATTGATAGGGTTAGATGAAAATATCGATGGTTTAAAGCCAATGATCTCAGCTAAAACGCTAGATAGTACAACCCGTGCCTATCTACAGCATGAGCTACAATATCCGGGGCCCGAACGGATTTATTATCTTGCGGATGCTTTGCGTTTAGGTATGCCCATGGCGGAGATTGCCGCATTGACACATATACATCCTTGGTTTATTGCGGAAATAGCTAAGATAGTTCATGCAGAGCAAGGGTTAGCAGGGCAAACTTATCAAACGCTTACAACACAAGACTGGCAGCAACTTAAACGTTTAGGTATGAGTGATAATGCCTTGGCTGTAAGCTTGCAAGTTGAAGTGCAAGCTATGATAGCAGCGCGAAAGCAACAAGGTATTTTGCCTTATTTTTTGCAAGTTGATAGCTGTTCAGCAGAATTTCCAGCAAGTACAAGTTACCTTTATGCAACATATGGTGGACAACACCAAGAGAGTATACCAAGTGATAAGCCAAAAATACTGATTTTAGGCAGTGGCCCCAATCGTATTGGTCAAGGTATTGAGTTTGATTACTGTTGTGTGCATGCGGCAAAAAGCTTACGCGCGTTGGGATTTGATGTATTGATGCAAAATAATAATCCAGAGACAGTATCAACCGATTATGATTTGGCAGATAAGCTGTATTTTGAGCCGATTACAGAAGAAACTGTCACGGGTATCGCAGATTTTGAAAAACCGGACGCTATTTTAGCGCAATATGGTGGGCAAACACCGCTTCGTTTAGCAAAAAAACTTGAGCATGTAGGCTATCATCTGCTAGGCACATCGTCTCATGCCATTGCACTTGCTGAAGATAGGCAGCGTTTTAGCGATTTAGTGGCGTCACTGCATTTGAAACAGCCACAACAGCAAATGATAGGAGACATTCCTGAGTTTTTAAAAATATTGCCGCAACAAGGATTATCTTTACCTTTTCCATTGATTGCCAGACCTTCTTATGTATTAGGTGGGCAATCGATGGTGATTATCACAACCATCGATCAACTGACGCAATATCTGCAAGGCTTGATTGCGGAGAAATCGCAAACCAGTGTGCAGCTGGATACGTATTTACAAGGTGCTGTCGAATTTGATGTGGAAGCTATCGTTACACCCGAGCGTGTGCAAGTGGTTGCTATCATTGAACATATCGACCCTGCAGGCGTACATTCCGGTGATTCGGCTATGATTTTGCCGGCGCAGCATTTAACGTCTGTCGAACAGCAAAATCTCATTACGCAAACACAACAGTTAGCCAAAGCATTAGGTGTTATGGGGCTTCTTAATGTTCAATTTGCTAAATATCAGGATGAATTTTATATTTTAGAAGCCAATCCTCGTGCAGCGAGAACAGTGCCCTTGATTGCAAAAGCCTTTAATATACCACTTGCTCACTTGGGCGTGTTGGCGATGGTAAGTGCAATGATATCAACGACAAAGACACAGCCGTTGATTGAGAAAGCAAAAGCTTTATTAAATCAGGTATTAAGTTCAGTTGATGCTTCACAGCTTTTAGCGGTGCCACATGCTATCTTTGTAAAAATGGCAGTGTTTCCTTTCGATAAATTTCCTGGTATTGATCCCTGGCTTGGACCTGAAATGCGCTCAACTGGCGAAGTAATGTGTGCCGGCGCAACACTTACCCAAGCATTTGCCAGAGCGTTACAAGCGGCAAAAGTGAATTTACCTGCTCTGCCTTTGCAAGTATTACTAAGTGTGAGTCATCATGACAAGGCTGGGGTAATAACACTTGCAAAAAAATTACAAGATTTAGGTGCGCACTTATTTGCAACAAAAGACACGCATCAGTTATTAAAACATGCAGATGTAGTGACGATTTTGGTTAATCAGGGATCTGAGAAAAAGCTTAATATGATGGATTTGCTAGAGAGTAAACAGATCAATTGGCTTATATTAACAGCAGACGATGGCTATATCTCATCTGAAGCGAATGCCATGCGGCGTATTGCTAATCGCATGGGGATCTATCTGTCAACGTCGCTGGCTTATGCAGAGCAAGTGCTCGATGTTTATCATGCGCAAAGTATTTTAGATTATGCTAAGGCGTCCGAGAGCACCACCAAGAGTCATTGAGGGTATGCTCTAATATGCCTTTGCAAAAACAGTGCGACCGCGTACCAGTTTCCCAGTAAAGATGCAGGGGCCTTCGGTATTATCATCAAGAGGCATACACCGGGCACTGACTTTTAAGGGTTTAATGATGGCTTCAACTTCAGGCACATCAGCAGCATAGCAAAGTGCAAAACCACCGCGGCAATCTGTGTCACAAATATCGCCACCGGAAAAGAAGGTTTCAAAATCTTGCTGATGATGAATTTCATGTGTGTGTTTTTGAAGTCGTTGTTGAGCACGCATCCATAAGTTATGCTGAATTTCAGCTAAGATAGATGTGATATCTGTCGTGAGGGCTACCTTTTCAAGTTTTTGTTTGTTTTTAGGATCCAAGTCACGACGTCCGAGCATTACACTCGCGCTTGCAATATCACGAGGGCCTACTTCTAAACGAACAGGCACCCCCTTTTTAATCCATTGCCACGTTTTCTCGCCACCACGCAGATCCCGTTTATCAACGTGTACACGCAAATGTTCATCTTGAAATTGAAGCGCCTGTAGAGATTTTTGTAGTTCTTGACAATAGGCGAGTACCTGAGCTTCCTCTTCAGCGTTACGATAGATAGGCAATAACACGATTTGGTAAGGCGCAATACTAGGTGGTAGCACAAGGCCATCATCATCGCTATGGGTCATGATAAGCGCACCAATCAAACGTGTTGATACGCCCCACGATGTTGTCCATACATGTCCAAGTTCGCCTTGTGGATTCAAGAAAGTAATATTCGATGATTTTGCAAAGTTTTGTCCAAGAAAATGTGATGTGCCAGCTTGTAATGCTTTACCATCTTGCATCATAGCCTCAATACAATAAGTATTTACGGCACCAGGAAAACGTTCGGATTCTGTTTTTTCCCCTTTAATAACTGGAATTGCTAGAAAGTTTTGGGCAAAATCTGCGTAAACATCTAGCATCAGTTTAGTTTCTGCCATGGCTTCTTCGGCTGTTGCATGCGCAGTATGACCTTCTTGCCATAAAAATTCAGAGGTGCGTAAAAATAAACGCGTGCGCATTTCCCAACGCATCACATTGGCCCACTGGTTAATCAGAATAGGTAAATCACGATAGGATTGAATCCATCGTGCATACATTTCGCCTATCATCGTTTCACTGGTTGGACGAATAATATAGGGTTCTTCAAGCTCACCGTCGGGTATAAGACCGCCTTGTCCATCATCTTTTAAACGATGATGGGTGACAACAGCACATTCTTTAGCGAAACCTTCAATATGTTCTGCTTCTTTTTCTAGATAGGAGAGCGGAATGAGTAGCGGAAAATAAGCATTAACATGTCCTGTCGCTTTAAAACGCTTATCTAAATTAGCTTGAATGTGTTCCCATAGCGCATAGCCCCAAGGTTTAATGACCATGCAACCACGAACAGGTGAGTTTTCTGCAAGTTCTGCAGCCGTAATCACTTGCTGGTACCACTCAGGATAATTTTGTGAGCGCGTAGGGTTAATGGCCGTTTGTGTCATGATGAGGACCTGTGATGTATTTTAATCGAAGTACCATTTTACGCGGACTTTGACGATTTGCCTAGATTATTATCCATAATGAATGTATAAATAATAAACATTCGGTAAAAATTTTTTGCTTGAGTCTGGCTATTTTTTACCCATCATGATATAGTGCCGAAAACATATCAGTGAATGCTTTAGGAGTAAGGTATTGTGATGACTAAGATCCCTATGACCCACCATGGACTTCAATTACTGCAGTCTGAGTTAAATGAGCTTAAACAAAAAGAGCGTCCGCGTATTATTGCAGCGATTAGCGAAGCGCGAGCCCATGGCGATCTGAAAGAAAATGCAGAATATCACGCTGCAAAAGAGCAGCAAAGCTTCATTGAAGGTCGAATTGCAGAATTAGAATCTAAGTTGAGTCATGCTCAAGTTATCGATGTAACTAAGTTACCACCTTCAGAAAAAGTCGTTTTTGGTGCAACAGTCAGTTTAATTGATGTAGATACTGATAAAACAGTGCGTTATCAAATTGTAGGTGAAGACGAAGCAGATATTAAACAAGGTAAAATCTCAGTAACTGCACCTTTGGCTCGCGCTATCATCGGCAAGCTTGTTGGTGATGTTATTGATTTACAAGCGCCAAGCGGTATGATTAGTTATGAAATTAACACCGTGGAATATATTTAAGTAAGCTTCTGTCTATTTATGTTATTTTAATATGCAACTTTTCTCCATTGATGATGGTACAAAGTACGCCTTTCTCTTCTTGTGAGAGAAGATGGCCGAAGACCGGATGAGGGATGAAAGATCATCGCCTAGCGATGACAAACATTGATTATGTGAACTTTATGAGGTGAGGCAAAGATAGCCTGCAAACGAGTTATTAAACTATGGGAGAAAAATCATGCGTAAATGGTTAGCATGTACATCTGTTTTGTTGAGTGTTATCGTGTCAACAAACGCTTGGGCTTGGTGGATTTTTGGACCTACCTATGATATTACACCAGCAAAAGCACTTAATTTATCTGTCAAAGATTTCTCTGGCAAAACAAGTAATTTAAACCCATATGTATTAGAGCTTGGATTAAAGGCCTATGCTTGTGCTAGGCAGCGTGGATATGATTCTCGGCAAGTTTTAACGATTATTGATTATTCGATGCCTGCAGTTGAACCTAGAATGTGGGTTATTGATTTGAAGCACCTGCATGTTAAATATAATGAGTTAGTTGCACACGGTGAAAAAAGTGGTGATATGACTGGCAAATATTTTTCTAATAATATGAATAGTCACCAGTCGAGTCTTGGCGTATTTTTGACAGCTAACAGCTATTATGGCAATGATGGTTATGCATTACGTCTGCGTGGTTTAGAGCCTGGTTATAACGACAATGCATTAAAACGTGCGATTGTGTTTCATGGTGCAAATTATGTGAGTGCCAATCGGGTGATGTCGCAAGGGCAGTTGGGTCGTAGCTGGGGTTGTCCGGCGCTGGCCAAGAATATGGCTAAACCCACCATTGATACCATCAAAGATGGCACCTTAGTGTTCGCTTATGCACCGCAAGGCGATTATCTGAGACACTCGGCTTATTTACATTGCAGCGCATAAAAATTATTTTTGTTCCCTAAGCTTTCCTTAAGGTTTCATCGGTAAACTAACAGAGTGGACACAATAACAATTATGCAGTCACAGTTATAGTCCTTAAATAGAAGAACGATAACTTCACACACTTTAAACGCCGCATTAGCGGCGTTTTTTTTGACCTAACTGATTATTGGAGCATTTCTCCCACGAGAAGGCGCTACTCGTCTTCCTCGTCGCAAATCTTAAGCTTATTTGTCTTGGCAAATTCAAGAATTGATGCGTAGAGTTCAGGATTTGACTCTTTAAGCGCGGGATCAAGCAGTACACACTTAAGCCCAGCGTTATTGACGGTAGGTTGGAGTAAAGGTGAATATTTGACGCGATTACGAGAAAAAGTCGATAAACTGCCGGACACACGCTCGGCCCAATCACTTGGTCTAAATGTTTTACCTTCTTCAGTTACGCCCTCAATGAGGATGCGTTTATCGTGTTTCGTCATAAAGCTTTACCATATACATGTTTAATTTTATCATATATACCTGTTGTCTTTCAATCTGCAACTTTCAAGGCCGGCACGCCCATACTAAAGTGTGCGGATTGTTAATGTGTTTACAAGTGCTTTAACGACATTACCTAGTTGTAAGACCGATTGCAAGACAGACGCGAGTCTATGTATTTTGAAGAAATTTTAGTATATAGTTGCCAAGTTAAATGGATATATATCAAAAATTTTTCAACGTGCGAGCCCCTTGGTTTTGCTCACTGAAGTACAAAAAGTGCTCTTTTCCCCTTGCGGGCAAGGGTGCCGCGAAGCGGCGGATAAGGGGGTAATCATGCCATTGCGCAGCGATGACAAAAGAGGGCCTGTTGAAGTTAGTGGGCTATGTATCCAAGCTTCTTCAAAATGCGCAGACCTGTCATCATTAAATAAAATCTTTAAGGAGCCCAAATGGAAGCTGACATTACCGAAAAAGTCCGTCACCGTGGCATCTATCTGCTACCGAATTTATTTACAGCCGCAGGTTTGTTTGCAGGGTTTTATGCCATTGTTGCTGCGCTTAAAGGTCAGTTTGAGCTAGCTGCCTACGCGATTTTTATTGCAATGGTGATGGATGCGCTTGATGGTCGGGTTGCTCGCCTAACAAATACGCAAACGCTTTTTGGTACGGAATTTGATAGTCTCTCGGATATTGTTTCCTTCGGCGTAGCGCCGGCTTTGGTGTCATATAGCTGGGCATTGATGCATCTTGGTAAATTGGGGTGGTTAGCGGCTTTTTTTTATACGGCCATGGGTGCTTTGCGCTTAGCTAGATTTAATACGCAAGTGAGTAGTGCAGATAAGCGTTATTTTCAAGGATTGCCTATTCCAGCGGCTGCGGGTGTCATTGCAAGTCTTGTTTGGGTATTTGGTGATGGTCCGGTACATCACTGGTTTATGCTGGTTTTGATGCTGCTTATCACAGTTGCTGTAGGATTACTGATGGTGAGTAATATCCGTTATAGTAGCTTTAAACAAATTAATTTGCGCAATAAGGTACCGTTTATTGCGATTCTTGTTGCTGTTGTGGCATTTGTTTTTATCGCCATTGACCCAGGTACTGTATTACTGCTCGTATTTGCTGGATATGCAATATCTGGTCCCGCTATTACTTTGTATGCTATCGGTAAAAAGCGTCGCATTCGTCTTAAACTTCGCAAACGCAGTAAAGAATAAAATAACAATTATTGATTTTATAAGCTATGTATGATACGATAAATTTGTGATAGAAAAATAATATCTATTAAGTCACAGTATTGTAAAAATAACTATAAATAGCGAATAAAATCCATATGATGAGATTCTTTAGTGCCTGCGTAGGTCGTAGCCAGTCGTCTTCAAAAAAATCGACGCCTGCTGATACGCTCCAACAGTACTCTAACCCATTGTACTCTCCTCTAGTAAAATCGGTGCCAGTATGGAAGGTTGCAAGTATAGGAAATCCTCCAGTTCTACCGTCAGATCCAGGTGCAGCAAAGACTGCTGAATGTATAACCTTGGGCAGCTGGAGCGATGGCAGCCTGCACGGTGATAGCCTGAATGATGATGCTAGTCTGCGAACGCAGCCATAACAGGCGACTTGGGTATATTTTAACGAAACCTGTCATTTACCCCTTGGCAAATGACAAAATCTTGTTAAAATGTCCGAAGCTATGAACAGCTTTACAGATCCATGGTTGTCATGAAGGCAAGTAAGGATGCTCGTATAGCTACATGCTCGTTGTGACTCAAGGCACTAAAGCTTTAGGTACTACGGGTGAACCCACTGTCTAATGAGGATATTATCGTAATGAGCAGCATCGAAGAACGCGTTAAACGTATCGTCGCCGAACAATTGAATGTTAACCTAACTGAAGTGAGAACAGACTCTTCTTTCGTTGATGATTTAGGCGCAGACTCGCTGGACACCGTTGAGCTAGTGATGGCCCTTGAAGAAGAATTTGACGCTGAAATCCCAGATGAAGATGCTGAACGCATTATCACTGTGCAAGATGCTATCGATTACATTAAGAGCAAAGAACAAGTCGAATAAGCGCTATTTGACCCACGCTACGTATATACCTTTCGTCTTTCAATCTGCAACTTTGCTGCAAGACGGGCTTGGCATTATTGGTCATGTACTGCGTGTACACTCCCTCGGCCTCGCCGCCTTGCGCTTTGTTGCAAATTGAAATACTCGGGTATATGCCTTTTGACGAAACGTTGATGTATCCCGAGTACCTTCAAAATGCGGGTTGCTTAGCTTGACTCACGGTCATTCAAAAGGTGTCCTCTCCCTCTGTAGGAAGGGATGGCCGAAGGTTGGATCAGGGGGTTATAAAACCATCGCGAAGCGATGATAAGATATATCGGGACTGTGTTTTTTTGCGGAGAGATCTAGAGATGACAAAACGCCGTGTTGTGGTTACTGGTTTAGGTATGGTATCGCCACTCGGTCTCACTGTTGAGCATTCGTGGCAAGCGGCACTCGCTGGCCAGAGTGGAATTACCCTTGTGCCTTACTTTGATACTGAGGCTTATAGCACAAAAATTGCTGGCATTGTGCAAGACTTTGATCCCAGTCCGTACTTAAATCCCAAAGAAGTCCGTAAACTTGATACCTTCGTGCAATATGCGGTGGCTGTAGGTTTTCAAGCTATAGACGATGCAAAGCTGATTGTGACGCCTGAGAATGCAAGCCGCATTGGCGTGGCCATGGGATCGGGTATCGGTGGTTTACCCATGATTGAAGAAAACCATTCGGCTTTGCTGCGTGCTGGCCCAAGACGTATTTCCCCTTTCTTTATTCCCGGTGCCATCATCAATATGGCGGCTGGTTATCTCTCTATTCTTAAAGGCTTAAAAGGCCCTACGGTATCCGCAGTCACCGCGTGTACCACCTCGGCACACAATATTGGTATTGCTGCAAGACAAATTGCCTATGGCGATGCTGATGTGATGATAGCCGGCGGCGCTGAAATGGCAACATGCCCATTAGGATTGGGTGGTTTTGGTGCAATGCGTGCGTTATCAACGCGTAATGATGAGCCTACTAAGGCTAGCCGGCCCTGGGATAAAGACCGTGATGGTTTTGTTTTGGGTGAAGGTGCGGGTGCGTTGGTGCTGGAAGAATATGAATTTGCTAAGCGCCGTGGTGCGCATATTTATGCAGAATTGGCCGGTTTTGGTATGAGCAGTGATGCATACCATATTTCTGCGCCATCGCCAGATGGTGAAGGTTTTGTGGCATGTATGCAAAATGCGCTGCGAGATGCGGGTTTACCAAGCACTGCTGTTGATTACATTAATGCTCATGGCACTTCAACGCCCATTGGTGATGTGATCGAAGCGGATGCTATTAAAAAAACGTTCGGCGATCATGCGCATAAGCTGGCAGTGAGCTCAACCAAGTCTATGACGGGCCACTTATTGGGTGCAGCGGGTGCAATTGAAGCGATCTTTAGCATCTTAGCTATCCGTGACAATCAGGTGCCACCGACAATTAATCTAGATACGCCAGATGAGGGCTGTGATTTAAACTTTGTGGCCCATACGAGCCAAGCGCGACCCGTTAACGTAAGCCTATCCAACTCATTTGGTTTTGGCGGTACGAATGGCGCGCTGGTATTTACTCGCTACACTGGCGTGTAAGCGTCTGTGTGGCGGCAGGGAGCAAAGGTTTGGCTCGTTACCGCATGCGCGCTCGCTTTATTGGGATGCGCGCTTTTAGGTACTTACGCTGTCTACGTCAGTCATTTTTTACTCCGTCCACTTGCGAACCAACAAGATGTTATTGTTGACATTGCGCCAGGCACCTCGATTCGTGCCATTGCCAATGTGCTTACGCAGGCAAAAGTATTACGTGGACCTTTAGCGTTTCGCCTTGCTAATTTACCGCCGTTCAATCGTCCAGGCTTAAAAGCCGGTGAATATTTGATTCCTACGGGGCTCACGGGAGGTGCGTTATTACGCAAGTTAAGAGCGGGACTTGTTATCAAACACAAGCTGACCATTGTGGAAGGGTGGACTTTTTCACAATTAGCCCAAGCGGTGATTCAAAATCCTTATCTTAAGCACACGCTACCTTATCAAGATCCAACAGCGGTGATGACAGCTTTAGGTTATCCACAGATGAGTCCAGAGGGTTTATTTTTTCCAAGCACGTACCTTTTTGCTAAAGGTACGCCAGATACCGTCGTATTAAAGCAGGCATATATGCAAATGTATCGATTTATCAATCAAGCATTTGTAACACGGGCTCCCTCCTTGCCCTATCAAACGCCTTATGATGTACTCAAAGCCGCCTCGCTCGTTGAAAAAGAAAGTGCTTATCAACCAGAGCGTCCGGTCATAGCGGGTGTCATTGTGTCTCGTCTTGCGCTTGGGATGCCGTTACAAATGGACCCTAGTGTCATTTATGGATTAGGCACGGCATATCAGGGCCGTTTAACCAGTGCAGATATGCGAAGCGACACGCCATATAATAACTACCTGTATAAAGGTTTACCCCCAACACCTATTGCTTTTCCCAGCGCCTCAGCTATTTTGGCCGTATTGCATCCTAACATAACTGGCGCGCTTTACTTTGTCGCAAAAGGGGATGGGAGCCATGCTTTTTCACAAAACTTGCGAGATCAGGATAAAGCTATTGTACAATATCAGCTGAAGCCGAAATCATCGGCTAATCCTGCTAATTCAACCACATCGAGTGCAACATGAGTCATTCTTTGCCCAATAAACCGCTCTTTATAACACTCGAAGGTGGCGAAGGTGCGGGTAAATCAACCGCTATGCGCTATTTACAGCAACAGTTAACACGTGCGGGTATCGATGTGTTAACGACGCGTGAACCAGGCGGCACTGTCATTGCTGAACAAATTCGCCAGATCTTATTGCAAAAGCAAGATGAGCCCTTAACCATTGCCACCGAGTTATTATTGGTTTTTGCTGCACGCTCACAGCATATTGCGGAAGTGATTCGCCCAGCATTGGCACGTGGGCAGTGGGTTTTGTGCGATAGATTTACCGATGCAACTTTCGCCTATCAAGGTGGTGGACGCGGGGTGCCGCTTTCTATCATTGCTACGCTAGAGCAATTGGTACAACAGGATTTGCAGCCAGACTACACGCTACTACTTGATGCGCCCCCCAGCTTGGGGATGAAACGGATTCAAAGGCGTGCAGCGCTTGATAGAATTGAAGCAGAACAATTGGCTTTTTTTGAACGCGTGCGACAGGCGTATTTACTACGTGCTAAACAGGCTCCAGAACGCTTTGTTGTCATAAATAGTGCAAAGCCTTTATCCGAGGTGAAACGTCAGCTTGCAGCCTTGGTAACGCAGTTAAGTGAAAAGTATTTATGAACCCCGATATGCTTTGGCAGCCGTATCTCTGGCAACAGGTAGTCTGGCAACAATGGCAACAGCGAGTGCAAACAAACCGAGTACCTCATGCATTATTGATTTCGGGTATGCCGGGCACAGGTAAGTTAGCGTTAGCTAAGCTTATCGCTGCGCAGCAGCTATGTGAGCAGCAGCGCGAGCTACCCTGCCAGCAATGCAAATCGTGTCTGCTATTTGCAGCGGGCAGCCATCCCCATCTCTATGACTTAAGTCAAGCGTTAGAGACACACAAGTTGTCCGTCGAGGTTATACGTGAGGCTATTCAATTTCTCACAAGCACACAGGTGTTTTCAGGGCCTAAAATTGTCATATTACCCGAGGCAGATACTCTGAGTCAGGCGTCAGCCAATGCTTTGCTTAAAACCTTGGAAGAGCCTTTAGGGCAGAGCTTACTTATATTAACGACAGCAGAGCTTGGACGCGTGTTGCCAACCATTCGTAGTCGCTGCCAATCGATTCGATTAGAGGCTACATTAACCCCAGCACTATTGACGTGGTTGCAAACGCGCTTTGCATTGACAGAATCTCAAGTTAAACAACGCTGGTTTTGGTCGGAAGGATCGCCTTTGCGGATAGATCCTGATGCAATACCTGATACGATGTTGTCCGATTTTTTAAGCTTGGGACAAGGCCTACAGACATGCAGTCCAGCAGCACTTTGGGCGTTACGAAGCTTGACAGAAAAGTATAATTTAAATATGCTTGTTTTATGGTGGCTACGTTGGATTCGTTTGTTGACGGGGCCGGTTGTTGGTGTCGATGCTTGGCCTGAATTACATGCCGTCGTGTTGGGCGGTTTACCCAAGGCGTTACGCGCCGAGGTTTTTACCATGGTCGATAGTTTACAACAGCTGATCCATGCGTTGATGGCAGGTTATCAGATGAATGCAGCCTTGCAATTCGAAGCATTGCTGTATCAGTGGCTGATGCTTAATGAAGTGAAAGTATGCGTTTGAAACCCTTGATGGAATATGAAAATGGTAGTTTTGTCATCCGACGCATTGCAGCAGTTGCCAGTGGTATCGCTGAATTTACCCGATAGCACGGCACTTCATCGCGCGTTTATGCCGTTTATTGAAGGTGGCGGGTTATTTATTGCAACAAGTGAAGACTATCAATTGGCTGATCAAATCAAGGTAACTGTTCATGTCATGCAACAAGCCCCTGTGACGTTTATTGGTACAGTCGTATGGATAAGCCCAGCATATGCACAAGATGGTCGTAGCGCGGGCATCGGTGTGCAATGGGATGCAGCCACCAGCGAAACTTTACTCCCTATCATCTCAGTCGAGCTACCAGACACCGCTTCATTTGGACCTAATCACACCATGTAGCGGTATCCAGAAAAAGCTAGGGCGCCTTATGTTGTACATGCAGAAAAAATCGTCGCTATGATTCTCTCCTAACGCTTATTTTACAGGGCACGGCGTGCCGTGCCCCTACAATAAGATCTTAAGTACGATACGTTAAAATGGTTACACCAAAGGCCGGATGAGGGGTAATTATACCATCGCGTAGCGATGGCAAACTTTCTAGATGTCGCGAACAAGTCGCGACATGTCGAGTTTAAGGGAAGTGTCATCACTTTTCTTTGTCATAGTGATAACTTTATCAGCTTCTCTATCCTTGCCCAGGTATTGTCTTGGTGCTACTTATCTCAACAGGGACGCCATCAATGCTGCCGGATGCTCCGTCGTCAATCAAAGATTCAGACGATGAATGTCCTGACGCACCAGGGCCTAAGGGTTCAGACTGAAATAGTGCACTGCTGTGGCCTGGACCGCTTCTAGGGCGTGAGCCACGCCAGGGCGATGGTGTTACTACAATAGTTGGTAATGTTGCGGATGTGTGCAGCTTGGCTGTTTCGGATAATACCTTCTCTTCTAATTGTGAGTCATTTGGGCTGGGTGCGTACGAAGGTGTGCCGCTAACACGGGAGGATGAGCTTGAAGAAGAGTTGCTGGAAGAACTGCTACTCGATGAGGTGGGGGCAGTGGGGCTCGAAGCGGGCGCTACATGAAGCCTTGCTCGAAACGCAGTTTCCAGAGCCTCTATAATAGCGAAGGCGCACGCTAGATCATATTTCACCCGCTTGGTTAGTGCGGGGTTAGGAGGACTGTTAGACGAAGCTGACTGAGTCGGTAATAGCATATCTATGAAAGCATCGAGCAAATACGCTGTATAGGAGTAAGGCTCAAAAGCCGGATCATGTGTGCTAAAAAATCTCCGAAGGGCTAGAATAGTCGCATTAACCCCAACGGGTTGCAGTTGATCGCGCCATCCCTCAATGCCTTTGACAGCAGACGGTACGGCGTCGTTGCCCGCTATTTGCGCGAGCAGTATGCCGGCACGGAGCTTGCCTTCATCACGGTGAAGGAACCATGAGAGGAGCCCAAAGTAGGGCTCAGAGACTTCTTTGTCATTAATGTATCTTTTTTCAGTGCTACTGTCAGCGCAGCGTCTATAATAACGCTCAGCAGCCGTTGTTACTGCCGTTGTGATGGCGGTTAATGTGTTATCTTGTGTGAGCGTTGATGCGCTGCTCGAAGAGGATGAACTGCTTGCACTTGAATTCGAGGACAGCGTGTGAGTACTATCCGAACGATCGGGGGCTCCTGGAACAAGGCCGGAGATACCGCCGTGTCCAGCTAAACTGTCTGTCAACGCTTGAATATGTGTGCTTACGGGTCTTTTTTTTCTATTGTTCTGCATGATAACCTCGTGATAGAGATGATGTATACCAGTTATCTTTCAACATACATGTTTTGTCATCGTTACGCGATGATATGATTACCCCTCATCCGGCCTTCGGCCACCTTCTCCCGCAAGGGGAGAAGGACATTTTTTAACGATGGTGAGTCAGGCTAAGCAACTTGCATGTTATAAAGATGTTAAGTAGACATCGATTGTTTTATATAAATACGGGAGAACACGATACCTGTTCAACTTAACATTGGGTGTTTTAAAAGGCGAAGGGTATCTCCATGTTATTATAGGGATCGTGCGTAACCCCGACGCTATTTTTGTTTATCGTGATCAAAGTGCAACACTATACAATATGTTCAAAATGAAGTCAATGCCCTGCTTTTCTTGCGCACGATGGTGGCTTGGACGAGAACTAATCCTATCATCGCGTAGCGATGATAGGATTATGCCTGGATGCCGTAAACAAGTTGCAGTACGTCGAGTTTGTTAGTTGTTTTCAAAGGCCTTTAATGGCGTGACATCAGTTGATGACGCTGCCCGAGTGCTTGGGGCTGCAAAATGTACACAAGCTAACTGCGATGGTCTAGGTGATACCGGCTCAGCTATTTGATCTGGTGCCTGGGCAGACATCGATTGCGCTGGCCCCGCAGTACTTAATTGCTTAGACACTTCACGTAAGGCTGCCTTTCTTGGATCGGAATCACTTAGGTGGTCAGCCAAGCGCAACAAGCTTTTGCTGAATGCCGTTAGCTGTGGTTCATCCAAGGTTGTTAAGGTAGCGATAGCGCTAGCTCTCACATTACCCGTACTTACCAAAGCAAGCTCAAGATTGTCGGTACCATTTGGGCTGATATGGCAAGGAAGCACCCTTGCTGGTTGTGTCTCGTCACCATCATGATCCTCTGATTCTGGTTTGTTAGGGTCTTTTTTCTGTTCAATGAACTTTCGGGGATGCGGTGCCAGCGGGTTTATAAGTACATTTAGCAGAAGGCCATATCCGTCAAGACATACATTGCCTTGACCAAGGTATGTCTGTATTGTTTGCAGGCAGCCTGTCCATGTAGCAACATCCTGCGGTATATCTCTTATAAGTGCAATTCCTGCTGCCATAAGACAATCGCTGTGGTCTGTGCGATTGGTGCCTACATAAGGGTCCGCACCCTGGGATAGTAAAAATTGTACAATATGGACATGCTTAGCGTAAGCAGCCAGGTGTAGTGCGGTTTCCCCATTGTCGTTGGGTAGGTCTATCGCCTCCGGATTAGCAAAAAATTCGACAATATGTTGAACAGTTGCTAAATCTCCACTCTTAACAGCTGAATGCAACAAATTGCGCCCTGTCAGTCTATTATTTTCTAGCGTTATCGCGGGCTTGGCTGCCGTTATCGTTATAAGGTATTCGACAACCGCTGAGTGACCATTCAAAACAGCGTTATCTAAAGAGAAGGAGACTTCAGCAGGGATGATTTCGGAAGTATTTTCGATGAGGTATTTAACAACGTCTAAATGTCCATTCTTAGACGCTATTTGCAATGCCGTCTCAGCATCTCGACTTTCCAATTTGTCGTTAGCGCTTTGGCCCATACAATATTCAACAATAGACAGATGCCCGGCTTCAGCGGCCATCAATAGTAAACCACCCAAATAGCCCGGCGTAATAGATTCATCAGGTAACCAACTGAGATATCGCACGAGTATGTCAAGTTGTCCATGGCGAACAGCAGCATCCGGCATTATGTGATTCAACATGATACCACCCCATAGCGCGTTGATGGTTTCTGTTGAGCCGCTAGAAAATATCGCATATCCCCACAATTGATAGTATTCACGTTCCGTACCATCAAAGCTTTGTGGGTTAAGTGTATGCCTTATGTTCCTTATATCCTCCGGAGATAACGGCAGTCGAAATAGCAGAGTCCAAAGGTGAGTCAAGTGAGGTGAGGCTTCACTTAGCAGCGTATGTAAGGTTTGCTTACCAGCATCATTTAATTGGTGTGATAGTATGCAAGTTAAAGATAATAGTGTTTCTATACTTTCACTTGTTTTTCCAAGATTTTTTGTTATGTTAGTTAAAATATCGGTTAATAATTGGAACAATAGTTCCGATACGTTTAGTTTTGACTGATTTGGAAAATGCTTAAGCAAAGATGCAAGCGCCTTTCCCTCTTTCTTCGTCAATGCAATTCTGGATGTAATATCATTCATAAGTGCTGGTAAAAATTTGCTTTTATAATGTTCTAACCACACCTTAACGTTCGACATTCGCTCCATGCGATGAGGTACCACTTTGAAGAGTTCATCTAGCAACAGCTTTGCGGATGCTTCCGGACTAATCGTTTCTAATGAACTTGAATGACTGGAGGCGGCACTGCTTGCAGACATACTGCTACTTGAAGCGGCAGAGTTAACCACGTCTGTCGAGCTTGAAACGCTACTTGCTGCAATACTGCTAGAGAACATGTTAGGGTATTCATGGTTAGGCATGGGATTATCCCCTCGCATCAATACTTTTCGTATTGTTTTATTTGATTAGGGCACATATTGGGTATCACATGATTATCTACAAAGCAGGTGCATTGCAGTGCATCTATTGTAACAAACGAAACTTAAGGGAATATTATGATATCCTTGTGGAGGAACTTAAATATATTTGTCGTGACTTGTTCTACGGATCTATGATACAAGTTATGCGAGCTTGGATTTTAATAACAGCGATAATGCCATGAATACACAGATTGAATTGATAGATTCGCATTGCCATCTTGACCAGCTGGATTTGACGCCTGTAGGTGGTACCTTGTCAGGCTTATATGAACACATGCAAGCTAAAGGTGTGAATCATTGCCTAACCGTTGGCATTGACAGAGATAATATGCAGGCCATGCTAACCTTAGCGGAGCAATATCCTTGGGTTGATGCGAGTGTGGGGGTGCACCCCAATGACGTTGATAGGCCTGTTACTTATGACACTTTGCTGGCATTTGCGCAACAATCTGCAGTTGTGGCTTTAGGCGAAACCGGGCTTGATTATTATCGCGGTGAAAGTGATGATATCCGGGCACAGCAAAAAGAGGCCTTGCGGATGCATGTTGATGTGGCAAAAGCAGTGAATAAACCACTTATTATTCATACGCGCCAAGCACAGGTTGACACAATTGCGATGTTAAAGGAAACAAAAGCCAGCGAGGTTGGCGGGGTTATGCATTGTTTTACCGAAGATTGGGCTGTTGCAGAGGCGGCACTTGCACTTGATTTTTATATTTCGATTTCAGGTATCGTCACGTTCAAAAATGCATCTACTGTGCAAGATGTTGCTTCCAAAGTGCCATTATCACGCTTACTGATTGAGACTGATTCACCGTATCTTGCGCCAGTCCCATACCGTGGAAAACCCAATTATCCCCATTATGTCTATGATGTTGCTGTTTTTATTGCAGCGATGCGAGGTATTTCTGTTGCGGAACTGGGTGCTGCCACGAGTGCCAATTATCGCCGCTTATTTCATCTGCGCTAGGGTTGTACCCTTCGTTTCTCAATCTGCAACTTTGTTGCAGGGCAAACGCGGCATCGGTCATGTACCGGTGCCTCTTCCTCTTGTGCCTTGGTGTCAATTGAAATACTCGCGTATACAAGAAGAGATGGGCATGTTTTGAATGTCTGCGATTTTCACGCATTTTCAGGGCCAAGGCATATATCCCATGTGAGGATGGGCAAAAGGCGCAAGATCGAGTAAAATGGTTGCCATCCATACAAATACGAGAACGAGACTATGGCCATGAAGCCCAGTATGCAAACCTTTGAAGCTAATTCTTTTTTATTTGGCGGTAGCGCAGACTATCTTGAAGACTTATATGAGGCGTATCTTGCTGATCCCAATCAAGTGTCAGCCGAATGGCGCGCCTATTTTGGCCAACTACCCCAAGTCAATGGTACGACGCAAGAGATCTCGCATGCTGCAATTCGTGCCCATTTTGAAGCGTTAGCAACCACTGGCGCAAGTTCCACCGTTGTCGTAGACGGTAGCCAAGCGGCTAAACAATCAGCGGTAATGCGCCTTGTAATCAATTACCGGCGCTTAGGCCATATGGAAGCGAAGCTTGATCCGCTTAACTTAATGTCAATACCACAATTACCAGAATTAAGTCCCGCTTTTTTTGGGCTTACGGAGCAAGACTTAAGCGCTTGTTTTTATCGCGATCACCCAGGTCAAACGACAGAATCATTGAAAGAGATGATAACGAAGCTACGTGCAAGCTACTGTCACCATTTGGGTACAGAGTTCATGCATATGAGCTGCAGCCAAGCTGTCGCATGGTTTGTTGAACGTCTAGAAAAAACTGCAGGTCAGTATCATTTTTCTGCAGAAGAACAAAAGACAATCCTAGCACAGCTGATGGCAGCAGAAACATTAGAGACCTATTTAGGTAAGCGTTTTGTCGGCCAAAAACGCTTTTCTCTTGAGGGTGGCGATAGTTTAATGCCATTGTTACAGCTTATGCTAGCACGCGCAGCTAATCAAGATGTTACGGAAGGCGTGCTGGGTATGGCACATCGTGGTCGTATCAATGTACTTATTAATTTATTAGGTAAACCAACAGCTGAGCTCTATCAAGAATTTGAAGGTATCACAGGCAGTGATGATTTTAGCAGTGACGTAAAATACCATAAAGGTTATTCAGCTGATTTATCTTTCAATGATAAAGTGATGCATTTGAGCTTAGCCTTTAATCCATCACATTTAGAAATTGTTGATCCTGTGGTTGAAGGTACCGCGCGCCTGCGTCAAGAGCGTTTAAAAGATGCCCAAGGTGTAAAAGTATTACCTATTTTAATTCATGGTGATGCAGCATTTGCTGGACAAGGCGTTGTTGCTGAAACACTAAATATGTCTCAAACCCGTGGTTTTGGCACAGGTGGAACGATTCATATTGTGATTAATAACCAAGTTGGTTTTACCACAAGCAATCCAAAGGATGCGAGATCTACGCATTACGCCACGGATATTGCTAAAATGATTGAAGCGCCGGTTTTGCACGTTAATGGTGATGATCCGGAAGCTGTGGTTTATGCAGCACAATTAGCATTAGATTATCGTATGCAATTTCACAGCGATGTTGTGATTGATTTAGTTTGTTATCGTCGTCATGGCCATAATGAATCGGATGAGCCCACCATGACACAACCCGTGATGTATCAGCAAATCAAGCAACAAGTCACGCCGATGCATCAATATGCAGCGCAATTGGCAAAGACAGGTATTGTCAGTGATGCGCAATTGACGCAAATGATAGCAGCGTATCGTGATAAATTAGATGCAGGTGCGTGCGTAGTGGCCCATGCACCAGCGCATGAGCGAGCATGGCATGATGATTGGACGGCATATATGAGTCAGGACTGGCGTGAGCCAGTCAATACCGCGGTTGATAAAGCGACATTATTACGTTTAGGCGAGCATTTAACCTCGTTTCCCGAGGATTTTGCCTTGCAGCCGCAAGTTAAACGTGAGTATGATGCAAGAGCCAAAATGGTGGCAGGTGAGCAGCCTTTATTTTGGGGTATGGCAGAAACCTTGGCGTATGCGAGTCTTTTGGTTGAAGGCTATCCTATAAGGTTATCAGGACAAGATTGTGGCCGTGGGACTTTCTCTCATCGCCATGCGAATCTCTATGATATTCATAATAATGCAGTCTATACACCCTTACAGCATTTACAGCCAGAGCAGGCATCATTTGAAATTATTGACTCACTATTATCAGAACAAGCGGTTTTAGGGTTTGAATATGGTTATTCAGCCGGTGATCCTAATCGTTTAGTTATTTGGGAAGCGCAGTTTGGTGACTTTTTCAATGGTGCGCAAATGGTCATTGATCAATTCATTTCATCAAGTGAACAAAAATGGGGTCGCTATTCTGGATTAACGCTATTTTTACCCCATGGCTTTGAAGGTATGGGACCAGAGCATTCTTCCGCAAGGATTGAACGATTTTTACAACTATGTGCACAAAACAATATGCAAGTGTGTATTCCTTCAACACCTGCACAAATGTTTCATTTGTTACGAAGACAAATGCTAAGACATTATCGTAAGCCTTTAATTATATTCACGCCTAAGAGTTTATTACGTAATAAATTAGTGATTTCCTCATTAGAAGATTTAAGTGAAGGACAATTTTTCCCGGTTATTGATCATAAAGATGCTAAAAAAATGGCGAAAAAAATCAATCGACTACTTATTTGTACGGGTAAAATTTATCACGAGCTGTGGCAACAGCGTGAGAAATTAGGCAGAGATGATGTTGCTATTGTACGTATTGAGCAACTTTATCCTTTCCCTGATCTTGAGCTTGCATCGGTTTATAAATCCTATCAGCATGTAAAACAAGTGCTGTGGTGCCAAGAAGAGCCTTATAATCAAGGCGCTTGGTTAAAGGTGCGAGATGATATTAAACCCTTATTGGCGAAAGGCGTTGAGCTTTGCTATGTTGGCAGAGCAGAGTCTGCCTCACCTGCGGTAGGTTCATCTATTACGCATACAAAGCAACAACAAGCCTTGTTAGATGCAGCTTTTGCCAAATAAAAAGAACGGCGGTATACTGCCGTTAATTTAAGATATACCCAAGTCATAGACGCCGGTCTTCTCTTGCGAGAAGGCGGTGAGGGGTAAAAAAATCATCGTGTAGCCAGGCATTGTGAAAAGCGACGAGTATATAGTTAATCATGTTAATGAAGGTGTAATAGTATTATGAGTATAGAAATTAAAGTGCCATCACTACCGGAGTCAGTTGCTGATGCCACTGTGTCAGCATGGCATAAAAAAGTGGGTGATGCGGTCAAGCGCGATGAAAATCTGGTTGACTTGGAAACAGACAAGGTTGTTCTTGAAGTGCCCGCACCAGCTGATGGTGTGTTGTCGGAGATTCGTTTTGAAGCGGGTAGTGTAGTGACCGCAGATCAAGTATTAGCATTAATTACGGAAGGCGTAGCCTCCTCAGCAAGCGCACCCGCATCTTCGGCAAGTGCACCTGCACCCAAAGCAGCAGAGCCAGCCAAAGCACAAGCGGTTAGTACAGCAAGTGTTAGTCAAGAGCCGGTTGCAGGCCCTGCAGTGCGTCGTTTAGCAGCAGAGCAATCAATCGATTTAACACAAGTGGCTGGCAGTGGTAAAGGCGGGCGTATTACGAAAGATGATTTAGGCCAAAATGCAGGCGCACTACCTACCGGTGCGAGATCAGAACAACGAGTGCCTATGTCACGTTTGCGTGCACGTATTGCTGAGCGTTTAGTTGAATCTCAGCAAACAGCAGCTATTTTAACGACATTTAATGAAATTAATATGGCACCTGTTATGGATCTCCGTAAAAAATATAAAGATGAATTTGAGAAAAAACACGGCGTTCGTTTAGGCTTTATGTCATTTTATGTGAAGGCTGTTGTTGAAGCGCTTAAACGCTTCCCAGCAGTGAATGCATCGATTGATGGAAATGACTTGATTTATCACGGTTATTACGATATCGGTATTGCGGTGTCCTCTCCACGAGGTTTAGTTGTGCCTATCGTACGAGATGCTGATAAGTTATCAATGGCACAAATTGAATCAACAATTGCCGACTATGGTCAAAAGGCGAAAGAGGGTAAGCTAACTGTAGAAGATATGACCGGCGGTACCTTCACCGTATCCAATGGTGGTGTTTTTGGCTCCTTATTGTCAACACCAATCATTAACCCACCGCAAAGTGCAATTTTAGGTATGCACAAAATCGAAGAGCGTCCCGTCGTGGAAAATGGTCAAATCGTCATTCGACCTATGATGTATTTAGCTTTATCTTATGATCATCGTATCATTGATGGTCGCGAATCGGTGTCTTTCCTCGTAACAGTGAAAGATATGATAGAAGATCCTGCACGTTTGCTATTATCGGTATAGTGCAAAAAGACCCTTCCTCCCTTGCGGGGGAAGGTGACTGAAGGTTGCATATGCCAGTATGGCATTAAAAATAAAAAGCCACCATTGAGGTGGCTTTTTACTGGAAGGGTGGCGCGCCCGGAGAGATTCGAACTCCCGACCCCCTGGTTCGTAGCCAGATACTCTATCCAACTGAGCTACGGGCGCAATGGGAGCCTATCTTAGCAGAACTGAGCGATCTGTCAAGTGGCATCGCGCGGGCTCTCAAACGATGTTTTGTGATTTATACTTTTTTAGCACGTATGTTTTGTTGTTGCTGCGTGATGGTTTATTATCCTTCATCCGTCGCTGTGGCGTCTTCGCTCGCAAGGGGAGAAGGGCATTTTAAAGTTAATGAGTATATCCAAGTTGCTTTAAAAATTGACAATTCTTCAATGATTAGGCAAAATACGTACACTATAAACATTTTCATGT
This sequence comes from uncultured Legionellales bacterium, assembly GCA_945957175.1. GTDB lineage: Bacteria > Pseudomonadota > Gammaproteobacteria > UBA1113 > UBA1113 > CAMFJL01. Next base: position 4,422 of record CAMFJL010000003.1, on the reverse strand, counting down.
GGAGAGATCTTATGCTCACTGCCACCCTCATATTATCCGAAAAACGTACACATCTACTTGCCTGCTTATTGCTTTGCCTGATGCCACTTGTCGGTATGTCAATCGACTTAATTTCACCAGCATTACCAGCGATTGCTAAAAGCTTACATATTTCTCACAGTTTAGCCAAAAGCACCATCTATATTTATCTTGTGGGTGCGATTTTTGGTAATTTTGTTACTGGCTTTTTAAGTGATGCTATAGGGCGGCAAAAACTATTTCGCTTAGGTTTAATGGGGTTTATCGTCGCAAGTTTGTTACCTGTATTTTTTCCAACGATAGGTGTCTTGCTTATCGCTAGGTTTTTGCAGGGCCTTATGCTAGGTAGTGTATCAGTACTTATTCGTGCAATATTTTCTGATTTACTGCCTCATGAAAAATTGGTGCGTTTTAGTATGCTAACGGGTACTCTTTGGGGGTTGGGACCCGTATTGGGTCCGGTTATCGGAGGTTATTTACAATTTTATTTTGGTTGGCAAGCGTGCTTTGATTTTTTTGCATTATTTGCGTTTGTTCCATTTATCCTATTATCTTGTTTATTACCAGAAACCCATTTACAGAGACATCCACTAAAACTGAGCATCATCAAGCAAAATGTCGCTGAAATTTTAAAAAATAAGATCTTTTTATCAGTATCTGCCATCATGGGTTTGTCATATGGACTTATCATTACCTTTCATACCATGGCCCCATTCTTGGTACAAGATACTTTAGGTTATACATCCATATTTTTTGGTCATTTAGCTTTTCTTTTAGGCATAGGCTATGTGTTATCAACTTTTCTTGGTCGAAAGCTTTATCGTCATTATCCTATTGCTACCGTACTTTCAAGAAGCATCTTAGCCTTATGGTGCTTAGCACTGCTGATGTTATTAGCTACTTACTTTTTTCCAAGCAGCATAAGCATATTATCTATCGCAAGTTTATTCGTTTTTGCTGGCGCGGGCATGGTTTTTCCACTTGCTATGAGTAAAGGTAATACGATGTTACGCCATATTGCAGGTGCTGCTACGGCTATCATGTTTTTTATTAATATTGGGATCAGCAGCCTCATTTCGTTTTTAGTGAGTCTTATCAGCGCACACCAAATCAGCTCAATACTCATATGCTATGTGGTATTACTATCGTTGATTCTTATAACATATCAGTCTATTCATGCCTTATTACAGAGAGATAACTAACAGTTACAGCAAATTTTTTCCAGGGATATGGTATGATAGGTCAACGTTATTTCAAAATGCATCTACTCTGATGATTTGACAATATAAAAGCGTTACAGATATTCGGTTGTCGAGGTTGTCCTCCACAGATGAACCTCTGCGCATTTTATAAGACGGCGAGCATACACCCTGGCCATACGAAACAACATACCTACGACGATTATTATGCAGACGATAGACATTCGTGGGGCACGTACCCATAACCTAAAAAACGTGAATGTGAGCTTACCTCGCGATAAGCTTATTGTAGTGACGGGCTTATCTGGCTCTGGTAAGTCATCACTTGCATTTGATACGCTTTATGCTGAAGGGCAAAGGCGTTACGTTGAGTCGTTATCAGCTTATGCACGGCAGTTTTTATCGATGATGGATAAGCCAGATGTCGACCATATTGAGGGCTTATCGCCCGCTATTGCAATTGAGCAAAAAGCAACATCTCATAACCCCCGTTCAACGGTAGGTACGGTTACCGAAATTTATGATTATTTACGGCTTCTTTATGCCCGTGTGGGTGAACCACGTTGTCCAACACATGGCACAGTATTAGCGGCACAAACAGTGACACAAATGGTTGATCAATTGTTACATTTGCCTGAAGATACACGTATTATGATTTTAGCGCCGATTATTCAAAATAAAAAAGGTGAATATCAAGATTTATGGCCTGAACTTAAGGCTAAAGGCTTTGTCCGTGCCAGAGTGAATGGTGAGTTGATTGAACTCGATACACCACCTAAGCTTGCATTACGCCAGAAGCACCACATTGAGGTGGTTGTTGATAGACTTAAAGTTAAGTTAGAAGCGAAACAACGATTGGCGGAATCACTTGAAACCGCATTAAATCTTGCCCAAGGCGTTGTCAACATTCATTTGATTGATAATCCAACGCATAACGATTTGGTTTTTTCAGCAACTTTTGCATGTCCAGATTGTGGTTATAGTCTTTCAGAACTTGAACCAAGGCTTTTCTCATTCAACAGTCCTGCAGGTGCGTGTCAGCAATGCGATGGTTTGGGGGTGATGCAATTTTTTGATGCCGCACGTGTGGTACATCATCCTAAATTAAGTTTAGCAGCAGGCGCTATTCGTGGCTGGGATCAGCGTAATGCCTATTATTTTGCTATGTTACAAAGTTTGGCAAAGCACTATCAAGTAGATATCCATAAACCTTATCAAGATTTACCCGAGGTATTTCAGCAAGCTGTTTTATTTGGCACGGGCACTACGGCAGTTACTCAGACATTTATCGATGGACGTGGCAGAATCACAGAACGAAGTAAGCCCTTTTCTGGCATTATGGCAGTCATTGAGAGACGTTACAAAGATACGGATTCATCTTTAGTGCGTGAAGATTTATCAAAATATATCAGTGTAAGACCTTGCGATAGCTGTGAAGGTGCTAGACTTCGCGTTGAGGCAAGACATGTCTTTATTCAAGATGTATCAATTTCGGCATTAACAAAGAAATCTATTGCAGAAACTTTAGTATTTTGCCAAGGCTTGGCACTTAAAGGTAATAAAGCACAAATTGCAGAGAAGATTCAGCAAGAGTTGATAAGCCGTTTAGGTTTCTTAGCTAATGTTGGACTTAATTATTTAACGCTGGATAGAACTGCTGAAACATTATCGGGTGGTGAAGCTCAGCGTATACGTTTAGCAAGTCAAATTGGTGCAGGTTTAGTTGGGGTGATGTATGTGTTAGATGAGCCATCCATTGGGTTGCATCAACGCGATAACGAGCGTTTACTAAAAACATTAACACACCTTCGTGACTTAGGTAATACGGTGATTGTTGTTGAACATGATGAAGACGCCATTTTACTTGCTGATTTTGTGCTTGATTTGGGGCCTGGTGCGGGTGTACATGGCGGACACATTGTTGCTCAGGGTACACCTAATGATATTAAAACAAATACAGCATCGCTGACAGGAGACTATTTATCGGGACGTAAACAAATTGCGATACCCATACTCAGACGTCAAATGGATCCAACTAGACTGTTAAAGCTCAAAGGTGCGAAAGGCCATAATCTCCAAAATATTCATGTGACTATCCCCTTAGGATTGATGACTTGCGTGACCGGTGTTTCGGGCTCAGGGAAATCCACATTAATTAATGACACGCTTTATCCACTCGCAGCAACGATGCTCAATGGTGCAGAAACGCTGGTTGCTGCACCCTATCAGGCCATTGATGGCTTAGAGCATTTAGATAAAGTCATTGATATTGATCAAAGCCCTATTGGACGCACGCCTCGCTCCAATCCTGCGACATACACTGGCTTATTTACCGATATCCGTACGCTGTTTGCTGGCACGCAAGAAGCGCGATCTCGAGGTTATCAAGTCGGACGCTTTAGTTTTAATGTCAAAGGTGGACGTTGTGAAGCCTGCCAAGGTGATGGCGTGATTAAAGTTGAAATGCATTTTTTGCCGGATGTGTACGTTGCTTGTGATGTATGTCAGAGCAAACGCTATAATCGTGAAACCTTAGAAGTGCTTTATAAAGGTAAATCGATTCACGATGTGTTGACACTGACTATTGAAGATGCGCTTAGCTTTTTTAAAGCGATACCCAGCATTGCTAAAAAACTACAAACACTTGTTGATGTGGGTCTGGGTTATATTCAATTAGGACAAAGTGCAACAACATTGTCTGGTGGTGAGGCACAGCGTGTTAAACTTGCCAAAGAATTATCAAAGCGAGACACTGGCCAGACTTTATATATTTTAGATGAGCCAACCACGGGACTTCATTTTCACGATATTGCACAATTATTAAAGGTATTAAATCGTTTATGTGATGCGGGAAATACCATTGTTATTATTGAGCATAATTTAGATGTAATTAAAACCGCGGATTGGATCATTGATTTGGGACCAGAAGGTGGCACAGGCGGTGGACAATTGGTTGCTGAAGGTACACCAGAGCACGTTGCTTTGGATCCCAAATCCTATACTGGCCAGTTTTTAAAGCCTATTCTTTCAAAGGTTGTTGATAAGGCACCTAAGCGAATGAAGAAAACATCGATAGTTAGTGGGTAAGATAATAATACTCGAGTCCTTTGAAAATGCCTGTTTTGTCATGGCTACGCGGTGGATTTTATTACCCCTCATCCGGCCTTCGGCCACCTTCTCCCGCAAGGGGAGAAGGTCATTTTTT
>CAMFJL010000002.1 GCA_945957175.1 uncultured Legionellales bacterium | reverse complement strand
CTGGTAGCTCGTCGGGCTCATAACCCGAAGGTCGTAGGTTCAAATCCTGCCCCCGCAACCAATATCTCAATCTCAATCTCAATCTCAATCTCAATCTCAATCTCAAAACGTCCGACGTTATCCAAAAATCAGCTCAAATCCGAGTCATGACTAAATTCAGTCTCATTTTCTTATCTTGAGAAGTCCAACAAAAACTTTCCAAATCCAAGCCTTTCTGGGGGTATCAATGGGGGTACTTTGATAACTTTGTGAGGAGATACCCCCAGCGGTCTGAGGGAACGTCACTTTTTTCTAATTCCTCGTGTCATTGCGAGCCTACGTAGTCGGCGTGGCAATCCAGAACAAGGGTATCAGAGAGAGTCATCCGTAAATGGGGGGCGTCGAGTAAGCCGCCCATTAAATGGGCTGCGCATGTACTATAAAGATTCAAACTGTAAATTTTGCCACGAGTGGGGTCGATACCCCATACAGAGAACTTGTTACGACATCCATTGACAAGACAACAGTTGTTTGATAATTTATCAATCGACTTTAATTTGAACAGAAAATAAGTTATGTCGGTACCGATACTACTGCACCATCCAATAATGAAGAACAACGTCGTCATAGATTGAAAGACAACGCGTATATAACACTATGAGAAGAGGAGCCCCCAATGCCTAATCCTAATAAACGCCCAAATAGAACAGACGATACTCATCAGAACGACCCTAAACGCCAACGTGATGGCAGGGAAGAAACAATAACGGTTTCGTCCTCATCCTCTTCGCAGCAACCTAGTTGTTCATCATCAACTCAATTGCCAATGCTTGATATAAGTGTAACAAACGCTGACAATATGGTATTTGCTCAGCCTCTGTCCCAAGAAACATCGGGAAGTATAGGTGTTATTACGCAATTACCATCCAAGCGCTGGAGAGAGATGAGTTTTGAAAAGCAAATGCGCGAAGCAATGCCGTATGAGTTTAATTTTTTAACGCGTCCTTTGCAGACTATGATTGATGCGGATTTCTGGTATGACGAATATTACAACGCGGTAGAGGAGATTTTTAAACATACAGTAGATACAGATATAGACGTTAGATCATACCTTGAACCCGATACTATAGAAGAGCTTACTGCAGATAAAATCACAAAGTTGATAACGCCATCGGACCCTACAAAAACTTCATTCGTACAAGCCCTTATTAAGGCCTTAGACGAAGCGGCTATATGTGAAAAAAGGCTGGATGGCTATAATCTTGCTTATTATCTTACTTATATGGTTAAACACCATTATCCCCACCTACAATTACTTTTAGATGCTATTTATCAGGCAGTCACACCCAATGATCAATTAACACAAACGCATTGGCAAGTTATCTGTCGGCAACCGCTTATCGGCCCCATTATGGAGGCCACTTCAACTTATGCAAGCTCACTTCACTACGCAGTTGCCTTAGATAACATCGAAGCTGCAAAAGAACTTATCACACAAGCGTCTCACCTTATACATACGCAAGACCGGATGGGCAGACCACCATTATTTGTTGCTGCTAGTATTGGTAATCTTGCTGTTTTACCTCAATTGATAAATGAGGTCACCCTTAATTTGCAAGATAACGATGGTAGAACAGCTTTGCACATGGCGGCGCAATGTGGCCATGTGGATGCAGTGCAGTGCTTGCTGCAAAAGGGTGCTGCTGTTGATGTGACAAATAATCATGGTTGGACGCCATTGATTTGGGCTGCAGCGAATGGTCACGCCAAAATAGTACAATTATTGCTAGAATACAATGCAGATATGGAAAAGATAACCGAAGATGGTGGTACAGCGCTACATTTGGCTGCAGCTCATAATCACCCTGAAGTGATAGCACTTTTGCTTGCAAAAGGTGCTAATACCAAGACAAGCGATACTGAAGAACAAGGACCTTTGCATGCAGCGTTGATAGCAAATGCATATTCAAGACCAGGGACCAAGACTGTGAGGCTGTTGCTACGTTATGGGACACCGATTGAGGCCGAGGACAAAGATGGTTGGCGACCCTTGCATTGGGCTGTAGAGGCTGATGTTGCTACAGTGAAACTTTTGCTAATAAAAGGCGCGAAAATTGATGCTACAACGCGTGCTGGCGAAACTGCATTGCATTTGGCTGTCAAGGAAAGCTTCAACATTGACATGATAAAGCTTTTGCTAGACAAGGGTGCTCCGATAGAAGTCACTGATAATGAAGGGGCCACACCCTTATATCGAGCGGTTCAAGCAGGCAATTTAGCTGCGGTTGAAGCATTAATAACAGCAGGTGCGAGTTTGGCAAATTTGACTCTGATGGGTATTGATGCCAGACTCTTTTCTGACGTCTTCATGTCTACTAACGAATATAGCTCGACTGCAAAATGTATCAATTTTCTTATTAAACAAGGGTTGTATGTCCCTGGCTATTTGCAGCCTCAAGAAGGTGAACAAGCATTGCCTGAAGCTATCATCGTACGCGCTAAAGCAAATCAATTGCACGAAACTGAACATTATGCCACTTTATATGCGTTACTAGCGCGTCAAGAATTAGGTTTAGAGCCCGATACCATTCCTATGCCTCTAGGTTTTTATCCTTCGGGTGAAACGTATATTGTCGATCTTATTGATGGGAAGCCATCTGCTATAGAGCGTTTCATATCCACAGCAACGGCTTATGGTCCAAACACGCTTAACAATTGGCTTAAAGGTCTTTGCGGGATAGGATTCTATGGGCTTATGGCGGCTGCACGAATTCAAGGACATCTTCATGCGCGTCGCATTCAATTGCTTGAAACACAAACTGATACACTTAACGAGAAAAACCAGCAATTTTTGCAGCAACTTCGTACACTTGAGACAACAGTAGCGACACAAGCCACTCAATTAGCACAACAAACAGCGCAGATAACAGCGCAAAACATACAACTTACCGAACAGGCTAAACACATTCATGATTTGCAACAAGCAGTATCTATGCTAATGGCGGCTTCAAAAGTGACAAGTACATCGAACATGGCATCATTATCTAGTCCCGCTTCAAGTTCTGAGCGTTTAGCAGAAACTAGCTTCTTTGATCCTGCATTTTTTAATAAGGCACCTAGTTTTTTGACAACATCGTTTGTAAATGATGATACACTTGTGAATGATGACGACTCTGCTGCTAAGAAATTGCCAAGCTAATAGCAGCCTATCAGCCCTTTTAGATAGAGCTAATAAACATTATATTATTAAATAAGTGCTTACGGGTGGGCAGTCCAAGGTTCTGACTGGCTGCCCGATCGTGGATGTGTGATACTCAAAAAATTTATCCCTATCGCTAAAACCCTAAACTGACTTTATAAATAGAACTATGCGGTATTAGAGCCGATAATTTCTCTTATCGGGCTTAAGTATTGAGATCATGTAAAAACTGCGTATTTATGTCTTTCTTCAGTTAAGAATTGAATTTTTTAATTTTTCTATAACTTCTAGGGGAAGTCCCGTTTCTTTACTGATCTCATTTACGCCATGAGCACCAGATTTCAATAGTCCAATAGCTTGCAATATGCTCTCAAAGGTCCTCGCCTTACCAATTGCAACACCTTTAGCTTCACCTCGAGCTTCAATAGCTTGTTCTAATGTCATAATGTCCTCCGCGTATTCAGAAGGTAAGAGACGGCGCATGGTATCAATATAGATCGTCGGATCGCCTTTAGCGATGTCGTACTTACGAATGATGTGTTGTAACATGTCTTGTAGCCTTTCGTCATCCAGTTTGTGATGATTTTGTACAATGAAAAGCAGTTGTCCAAGCAATGTCATCAGGGGCTCAAACTGCATATGCTGTGCACGACGAAGGCTCAGTTCCATGATGCCCGCCCATTTGTGTTTTTGGAAATCATCATCACTCATGCTGGCAACATCAATGAGCTTAAACGGTTGTAAAAAAACGTCGCGTGCAAATGTTTCTAACTCGCCAAAGAGTGGAAAGATATCTAAGCTATGGCTATAGGGCGCGATGTCGTTGTATAACACAATAGGATATACAAGAGATAAGGGTAAAGCTTTCTTGTCGTCTTCCTTAAAATTGACGTGAAACATAAATTAAACCTTCATTCAAATCTGATCATATGTTTCTTGAGGGATATGAGTACTGAGTCCATATTTGCACGAAGAAGCAAATGTTACAAAAGATGAAATATGACAATGAGTAAAAAATTCTTTTAAAATGGCGTGGCTGACGGATAACAAAAAACCGTATTATTTAAAAAAGGTTTATGCACATAAACAAAGTTTTGAACTTGCGGATGCAACGTATTGAACACACACCATTAGCTCATCCACGTTACACTTAAAGAATTTTAGTCGTTCAATTGATTATAGCAACTGGCGCCGAAAGCCGCTTTGATAATGGCTTAGCCATTGCCACTGGTATTTCTATCGGTACTTTTTTTACGCTGTTCGTCGTAATTGCCATGTATGTGCTTATCGCAGAAGATTACATCAAGAGAAAATCAGAAGAACCTTTGCCGGCTTGATGCTAAAATAGAAACTTACATTTTAAAAGGGAAATCCCATGAAAGATATCATCACGCTACCGGCTTATCAAATCGTTGAACTTATTAAATCCAAGGCGGTGTCTTCAGAAGAAGTGACCGTTGCCTTTTTAAAACAGATTGAGGCAATCAATCCTTCCATCAATGCAGTGATTGATATCAATAGAGATGCTACATTAACACAAGCCAAACAAGCCGATAAAGCTATTAAAGAGGGTAAGGACTTAGGGCCGTTACATGGTTTGCCGATGACCATTAAAGACACTATCAATATTTTTGGTTACTGTAATCGCTATGGCTCTCATCTATTTGATGGTTATCAACCCGAACAAGAAGGTACATGCATCACCAGATTACGTGCTGCTGGTGCAGTATTCCTTGGTTTAACTAACGTGCCAGAATTACTTGCAGCTTATGAAGCAGATAATTTACTTTATGGAGCTACTTGTAATCCTTACGATCTTAACCGTTCTTCTGGTGGCAGTTCTGGTGGCGAAGCTGCCATTTTAGCACTCAATGGCTCTGCACTAGGATTAGGATCAGATGGCGGTGGCAGCATTCGTTTACCAGCACATTACTGCGGTATTGCGGGTCTTAAACCCACGCAGGGTCGTATTCCTATCAGTGGTATAGCTCTGCCCGCAGGCGGTGGCGCTGGCTGCTTGCAAGCCTTTGGTACTTATGGTCCTATGGCGCGCTATGTCGATGATTTAATACTAGCCCTACCTGTGTTAAGCGGTCCAGATGGCATTGATCCAACGATTCCGTCAGTACCGTTAGAATCCGTTGTGCCCTTGAACTTTCGCCGTTTAAAAGTGGCTTATTTTACCAATAATGGCATTGTAACGCCTAGTCAAGACATTATTGACGCGGTATTGCGCGCGGCAAAGGTGTTTGCCGACTTGGGTGCCGCGGTCGAAGAAGCTCGTCCTTTAGGCATTGAAAAAACCTTTGAATTACATTGGGAACCCTTTTTTGATATGTGCGATGGTGGCGCGAGTGTGATGAACATGACGGCAACATTAGCCAGCGACAAAATCTCACCTCTTCGCAAAAAGTTTTACGAACGTGCTAAAAAAATTAATTTGAATTCTGATGAGTTAAATCGACGCTTCGTGGAAATACTCGAATTTAAATGGAATACCTATAACTTTTTAAACCAATACGACATATTAATCACGCCAACGTGCGCTACTGTTGCCAAGCCTCATGGTGAATGCTTTAATGAGATTAAAGATTTTACGTACACGATGTCGTTCAACAACAGTGGTTCCCCCGCTGTCAGTGTACCTTTTGGTATGTCAGCTCAAGGTTTGCCGATAGGCGTACAAGTCGTTGCCAACCTATGGAAAGAACATGTTGTTTTAGCTGCAGCAAAAGTATTAGAAACCGCGCAGTTAAACAATTAAAGCGTACAATGAAAATGAACGTTAGCTGTAAGTTGAGAACTTTGAGCGTATGACAGTCGTTGGATGATACGTCTAATCTTTGTAGATGCAAGGATATAAAAGTTTTGCCACGGCTATAAACCCTAAAATTAAGCATGCTGATCTCGACAAAATTACCGTGAATAATCAGCAAATGGCCGCGCTTGTTGTGCAATTCTTGATTAAGTTCTGACTCTCGTTTAATATTCAGCTGACCTATTGTTAAGGAAAGTTGCGTATGTGGTTAATGGACATTATCCTTATTTTGCTCGGCGTAGTCTCAGGTCTTTTATCAGGTTTATTTGGCTTGGGTGGCGGCATTACCGTGATTCCTTGTCTTATGTTAACCCTTACCTATTTTGGTGTGCCCGAAGATGTATTGATGCATGTTGCGGTTGGTACATCATTATCTATCATGCTAGCTAACAGTGTGATGACGGCAATGCATCATCATCGTGTCAGTAAAATCAATTTTGGCGTGGTTAAGTTATTTTTACCAACGATTGGTTTAGGTTCAATACTGGGTGGTATTTTTGCATCAAAGGTAAGTAGCAATGTGTTATTGTGTTTTTTCATCATATACCTAATATACGTGATTTTATCAAAGTTAATTAAGTATAAAAAAAGTAGAGATATCACGAGTCTTGATAAAGAAAAAAAGATATTTGTTAGACTGTATGGATTAATGGCAGGTATTATCTCAACGATGATTGGTACTGGGTCTAGTCTTATGATGATGCCGTTTCTAATAAAAAGAAACTTTAAGATTCAGCAAGCGGTTAGTATTACCTCAGTTTTTAATATTTTTTTGGCGACCTTGGGTAGTTTAAGCTATATCTTGCTGGGTTGGGATCATAGTTTGCCTAAATACTCATTGGGTTATGTTTATCTTCCCGCATCGATTTTAATTATGTTAGGTGGTTTTGTTGGTGTGCCTTGGGGTGTACATATACTGAAATGTATTAATGAAAATCTTGCCAAGACGCTTTATTTTTTGCTAATCGTTTTTATTTTTATCACCATGCTGATTAAACTCGTGCTCTCAATGCACTTGCTCCGATTCATGTGATATGTCCAAAGGATTTCAAGTTGCGATGCGGCGCAAGCATGGTAAAACAATAGGACAGCTGTTTTGCCCGCCGTGCAAAGCACAGCGCTCGAAGGGTGAAGTGTCAGGATAATCCGAAGTCAAAGACGAAGGGTATAGACAAGGCCTGATACCCTATTGTATAATGGCCTCTATGTTTTTAGTCAGTGTTTTCGCTGATTGCGGTGTTAGAATCTTTAAGATGTTAAGTTGTCTCACGGGCCTAAGTACGTGACGATCTATCACTCAAGGTCCTGCAATCTGTGTGATACATTCTCAGGTTATTTAGCTATTTTTTTAAAATAAAAAAGCCCCTTTTTAGGGGTTTTTTAGTAATTACGGTTTGAGCACATAATGACCTGAATTTAATATAGGTCACGTATGGGCATTCATATTCATAGTAAGTTAATCGAACTATTAACAAACGAAATAACCGCACTGGGTTTTGACTGCGCGGGTATCGCGCAAGGCCAAGAAGGTAAAGCACAAGTTTTACGTGTCTACATCGATAAGCTCGAAGGAATCACGTTAGACGATTGTGTGGCGGTAACCAGACAATTAAGTCGGGTGTTAGATGTTGAAGAACCAACAGCGGGTAAATATCGCTTAGAGGTTTCTTCACCGGGTCTTGATAGACCATTGTTTACACCGGCGCATTATCGCCGTTTTGTTGGACAGACGGTCAAACTCAAAACGCATACCCCGATTCAAGGGCAAAAACATTTTGTAGGCATTTTATCTGAGGTAAGTGATACGGGCATTGTGTTATCGGTGGCGTCTCCGGGCGAACCGGTATCGATAGCGTTTTCAGATATTGATAAGGCGAATCTCGTTCCAACGTATTAACCGCATATACGCATAGCATTTCATGTGAAGGATGATGTGTATATGAAAGACATGAGGCAGTAGAACATGAGTCAAAGCAAAGAAGTATTAGTATTAGTGGAGTCCCTTGCTAATACTCGTAATATTGGTAAAGAAGCCATTTTCGAAGCATTGGAAGAAGCGCTGGCTTCTGCAGCGCAAAAGCACCATGCTCAGTTACATCCGGATGAAGAGATTAGTGTGCGTGTGGATATTAACAGAGATACGGGTGAGCAAACCACGTTTCGCACCTATCAAGTGATTGATCCATACGATCCTGCGTATGCTGAAGTGCCACCTGATGCATCATTAACTGTGATAGAAGCAGAACAATTAACAGGTGAAAAACATCAAATAGGCGATAATATAGAAGAAGTTTTACCTTCGATTGAAATGACAGGACGTAAAGGTGCTGCAACAGCAAAGAGTGTTATTCAACAGGCGATGCGTATTGCTGAAAAAAAACGCCAAGCTGATTTATTTCGCTCGAAAGTGGGTTCACTTATTTCAGGTGTCGTTAAATGGGCGCGTGATCGCGTTATTCTAGATTTAGGCGATGGTGTTGAAGCAGTTTTGCCTAAAGAAGAGCAAATTCCCGGTGAAACCTTACGTATTGGCGATAGAGTTCGCGCGTATTTAGTATCGGTTAATTTTGATGTGCGCGGCCCGCAAATTCTCGTCAGCCGTGCTTGTGTTGAAATGTTAGTTCAACTGTTTCGCTTAGAAGTGCCAGAAATTAGCGAAGAAGTGATTCAAATTAAATCTGCAGCTAGAGATCCCGGTTCTCGTTCTAAAATTGCAGTGAAAACCAATGACGGCCGTATTGACCCGATTGGTGCATGTATCGGTATGCGTGGTTCACGTGTGCAAGCGGTCTCTGGCGAATTAGGGGGCGAGCGTGTCGATATTATTTTATGGGATGATAATCCGGCACAACTTGTGATAAATGCCATGGCACCAGCAGAAATTGAATCTATTATCGTGGATGAAGTGCGTCATGTGATCGATATGGCGGTTTCTGATGAACAATTATCGCAAGCCATTGGTCGTAATGGTCAAAATGTTCGTTTAGCAAGTCAATTGACAACTTGGACCCTCAATGTGATGTCGATGGATGCGTTTGCTAATAAAGCCAATGCAGAATCCATGAAAACGTTACAGTATTTTGTACATCATTTAGATATTGATGAACCTGTTGCTGAACTATTGATTCAAGCAGGTTTTACAACACTTGAAGAAGTCGCTTATGTTTCTACGCAAGAGCTTCTTGCTATTGAAGGATTTGACGAAGAAATCGTTGATGAGCTACGCACACGTGCAAGTAATGCTTTATTAGCAAAAGCTTTAAATGATGAAGCAACGGTTTCAGATGACTTATTGATGATGGATGGCATGACACCAGAGCTTGCTAAACAGCTTGCTGCCATGAGTATCCTCACGATGGAAGACTTAGCCGAGCAATCAATAGATGAGTTATTAGAAATTAAAGGTATGGATAGAGAAACGGCAGGTAAGCTTATTATGACTGCACGGGAGCCTTGGTTTCGTGAAGAGGGGGAGTAAAACCCGATGGCGGATAATGAAATAACAGTTAAACAACTAGCCGAAACGATAGGCATAACGCCTGATCGTTTGCTTAGTCGGTTTGAAGAAGTGGGTGTTCAGGTGACTGCGAGTGACGTTGTCACCGAAGATATGCGCGCAAAGTTACTAGGACAGCCGGCTAAGCGTGGTAAGCTTGAATTAAAGCCAAGAACGCAAACACAAGATACGAGCAAAGCAGCCGCGCAAGTGATTAAGGTGCCTGGGCAAAAAACAGCAGTGAAGGTTTTAGTCAAGCCTAAACGCACCTTGGTGACGAAAACGCCCGTAGAAGAAGAGACTATATTACCACCTGCATCAGCTGAGCCTGTGTCATCGGATGTAGTGGAAGAGCCAATGATTGACGTGGCCGAGACTGAGCCAGTGCCAGATATCACTGAACAGGGCATGGATGAAGCACCTGCAAGCGATAAGGTAACGCCTACTGCTGCACCTGTATTGCCTGCTGCTGCGCCTGATACCGCTGAGAATCGGTCTAAATCCAAAAAAGACGTTAAAAAAACAGATTATCAGCACAATAGCGAAGGCAAACGTAGCGATAAAAGAGCCAGAGAAGCGAAAGCTGAGCGCTTTGTTGAACGTGGCAAAATGCATAAACAGCATAAGCGTAGCGTTGGCAAAGTAAGCACAGCATTAAAGCAAGAATTTGAGAAGCCAACGGCGCCTATCATTTATGAAGTTGCCATTCCTGAGACTATTGTTGTTGCAGATTTGGCGCAGAAAATGTCACTTAAATCATCGGCCGTTATCAAGACGCTGATGAGTATGGGCGCTATGGTAACGATTAACCAAGTGATTGATCAAGAAACAGCAGCGTTAGTTGTTGAAGAGCTGGGACATAAAGCTATTTTACTGAAGGCGGATCAGCTCGAAGTTGATTTGGGTGTCAGTTTTGAAGGCGATAATCATCGTCACAAACGTGCGCCGGTTGTGACCATCATGGGTCACGTTGATCATGGTAAAACATCGTTGCTTGACTACATTAGACGTACTCGCGTTACGCAAGGCGAAGCGGGTGGTATTACGCAGCACATTGGGGCATATCATGTGGATACGCCTAAGGGCATGGTCACTTTTTTAGATACTCCAGGCCATGAGGCCTTCACCGCCATGCGGGCTCGTGGTGCAAAATGTACGGATATTGTCGTGCTTGTGGTCGCCGCAGACGATGGCGTTATGCCTCAAACGGTTGAAGCTATTCAACATGCGAAAGCGGCTGAAGTGCCTATCGTGGTTGCTGTTAATAAAATGGATAAACAAGGTGCTGATCCTGAAAATGTGAAGCAAGCCTTAGTGAGCCATAATGTGGTGCCTGAAGAGTGGGGCGGTGATGTGATGTTTGTACCTATCTCAGCAAAAACAGGTTTGGGCATTGATAATTTATTAGAAAGCATCTTATTGCAAGCAGAAGTCTTAGAACTGACCGCTGCAACCGATGGCCCAGCTAAAGGCATGGTCATTGAATCGCGTTTAGATAAAGGTCGTGGTGCAGTGGCTACTTTACTTGTGCAACAAGGTACGCTGCGTAAAGGCGATATCATCCTAACCGGCACACAGTTTGGTCGGGTGCGGGCGATGCAAGATGAGCGTGGACACGCAATTACTGAAGCGGGTCCATCTATGCCGGTTGAAGTTTTGGGGCTATCAGGACCTGCTAATGCGGGTGATGATGTGATGGTCGTTGCAGATGAGCGCAAGGCCCGAGAGGTTGCTTTATTCCGTCAAGGCAAATACCGTGACGTGAAATTAGCGAAACAACAAGCCGCGAAGCTTGATAATCTGTTTGATAGAATGAGTGAAGGTGAGGCTAATGTGCTTAACATTGTGCTAAAAGCAGATGTTCAAGGTTCATCAGAAGCCATTTCCGACTCACTTACCAAGCTATCAACGCCTGAAGTACAGGTAAAAATTGTTGCAAGCGGTGTTGGGGGCATTACTGAATCGGATGTGAATTTAGCTATTGCTTCGAAAGCAGTGATTATAGGATTTAATGTGCGCGCAGATGTCGCTGCAAGACGACTTGTTGAGAGCGAAGGCATCGATTTACACTACTACAGCATTATTTATGATGTCATTGATGAAGTGAAAAAAGCCTTACAAGGCTTGCTATCTCCTGAAATGAAAGAACAAATCATTGGCCTTGCAGAAGTAAGAGATGTTTTCCGTTCACCAAAACTGGGCGCTATTGCCGGGTGTATGGTGGTTGATGGACTCATTAAACGCCATCGTAAAATTCGAGTGCTTCGTGATCATGTCGTTATTTATGAAGGTGAATTAGAGTCATTGCGTCGCTTTAAAGATGATGTAAACGAAGTACGTCAAGGTTTTGAATGTGGTATTGGCGTGAAAAATTACAATGATGTGAAGATTGGCGATCAAATCGAAGTCTTTGAAATGGTTTCTGTGCCGAAGACCTTATAACTAACTGAAGAGATGAAGCACTGTGGCTAAAGACTACGCGAGAACAGATAGAATTGGCGAGCTTATCCAGCGTGAGCTTGCCAGTATTATTGCCAAGGAAATTCGTGATCCCAAAGTGGGATTAATCAGTGTGGCAGCGGTTAAGGTTACGCGTGATTTAGCCTATGCCAAAGTGTATATCAGCCGTTTTGGTGAACCAGCTGAAGCCAAAGTTGCTGTTGAAAAGCTTAATAAAGCGAGTCCATTTCTACGGTTTTTATTAGCCAAAAAAATTGATTTACGCGTTATGCCAGCATTGCAATTTGTTTATGATGAAACACTCGTGACAGGCAATGCTTTAGCTGCACTTATCGATAAGGCTGTCGCATCAGATAAGAGCGAAGAAGAAAATTCAGATGAGTCAGATCCTATTTAAGCATACGATATCAGGTGTTGTTTTACTGAATAAGCCGTTAGGTTTAAGCTCTAACAGAGCACTACAAAAAGTTAAACGCCTATTTGGTGCTAATAAAGCGGGGCATACAGGCAGTTTGGATCCACTTGCAACAGGTATGTTGCCTATTTGTTTTGGCGATGCTACGCCGTTTAGCCAATATTTATTGGATGCAGATAAGTGTTACACAGTTACCGCTTGTCTAGGCGTAAAAACCACAACGGGTGACCAGGAAGGCGAGGTGATATCTTCATTGCCTGTACCGGTTTATACAGAAGCAGCAATACATAGCGTCTTATCTAATTTTCGCGGTGATCTTTATCAAATTCCATCGATGTATTCGGCACTTAAACACGAAGGCAAGCCACTTTATAAGCTTGCTCGTAAGGGTATCGAGATTGCGCGCGAAGCTCGGTCTATTACGATTCATGCACTTGAATGGTTAAACATGGATTTACCTTATATTAGTTTGCGCGTTGTTTGCAGTAAAGGTACCTATATTCGTAATTTAGTTGAAGATATTGGTGACGCATTAGGGATTGGCGCCCATGTTGTTTCATTACATCGAGAATGGATTTCCGGGCTTAAACAGTATCCTATGTTAACGTTAGATGCGCTATCACAACTTGGCGAATCGTCAGACCTTAAAGAACAGGTATATCCGTTTGATATTTTATTAGGTGGTATTACTCTGGCGTTAGCTTTGTCATATGATGAAATGATTGCTATGTATCAAGGTAAGAAATTACCTATATCTCTATTATCTTCGGCACCTGAATCAATGATATCATGGCCAATACATACCCCCATTCGTTGCTATGGTCCAACAAAACAATGTATCGGTCTTGGTCATATCATCGATGGTAACCTTCAAGTTTTACGTCTGGTTGCTGGGCATCCAAGCTTAATGTAGCGATAGGCTTTGCTTTTGACAATGCGAGTGTCTTTATCTGCGGGAGTAAAAAAATGCCCGTCTCTCCTTGCGTACAGTGGTAGTCAATGGCCCGACGAGGGGTAAAAAAACCACCATCCCATGCGCACAATAACTTTGCATTGTGTGCACAAGATCGGTATAATGGCGCGTTATGTTAGATTGTCTTTGGGTTTGTACTGATAAAGTACAAAATTTACACCAAAGTTCAGTTGTGTAGGAAAAGCTTAGGTTTTATCCTGTGTTATGTTGAGTCATCAGGAGTTTATTGTATTATGTTAACAGCGACTGCAAAGGCAGAGATTATTAAAAAATTTGAACACCAATCAGGTGATGTGGGTAGTTCTGAAGTTCAAATCGCGTTATTGACTGCGCGTATTCGTGACTTACAAGACCATTTTACCGCTAACAAAAAAGATGTCCATTCACGTATGGGTTTATTGCGTATGGTGGCAAGACGTCGTAAATTGTTAAAGTATTTAAAATCAACCAATCCTACGGCCCATCGTCAAGTGATTGAGCAGTTAGATATTCGCGGCTAAGCCGAAGGAAAGCACTTTTGTGAATGAGTTAAAACAAACGTTTCAGTACGGTAAGCATACCGTAACGATTTCAACAGGCCATGTCGCGCGTCAAGCAACAGCTGCGGTGATGGTTGATATGGAAGGTACCGTGGTCCTTGTTACTGTGGTTGGTGTGAAAACTGCAGAGCCCGGCCGCGATTTTTTTCCGTTGACTGTCAATTACCAAGAGCGCACATATGCTGCGGGCAGTATCCCTGGCGGTTATTTCAAACGGGAAGGCCGACCCACTGAGAAAGAAACGTTAACCTCACGATTGATTGACAGACCTATTCGTCCGTTATTCCCTGAAGGTTTTAATAACGAAGTTCAAATCGTCGCGACAGTGATGTCATTTAATCCGGAAATTAATCCAGATATTCCTGCCATGATAGGTGCATCAGCTGCACTTACTTTATCAGGCATGCCCTTCCTTGGCCCGATCGCTGCTGCGCGCGTAGGTTATATCAATAACCAGTATGTATTAAATCCAACCTACAGTGAACTTGAAAACTCTGCATTAGACTTAGTGGTTGCTGGTACGCAAGATGCTGTCTTGATGGTAGAGTCTGAAGCTGCCGGCTTATCTGAAGCAGTGATGCTAGGTGCGGTAATGTTTGGTCACCAAGCATCAGCAACCGCGATTCAAGCCATTTTAGCGCTGAAAGCGCAAGCTGGAAAGCCCGCGTGGGATTGGAAGGCGCCTGTCAATGACGATGCTTTACAATTAGCCCTCGAGTCTTTAGTCGGCGATGGTTTACGTCAAGCTTACCAAATACGTGAAAAACAAGCACGTTATGAAGCTATTGATGTACTACGTGCAAAAGCAGTTGATCAGCTAGCTTCATCACAAGAAGGCGATGGTAAGTCAAGTATGACGACTGTTTTGTCTGCGTTTTCACGCTTAGAAAGTCACATCGTTCGTGGTCGGATTTTGGCTGGTGAAGCGCGTATCGATGGTCGTGATTTACAAACGATTCGTCCTATTCATATTCAACCCTCATTTTTGCCCCGTGTTCATGGTTCTGCCAAATTTACGCGCGGTGAAACCCAGGCTATTGTGGTTGCAACATTGGGTTCTGGCAAAGATGCGCAACTTATCGATGCACTCGAAGGCGAACGTAAAGATGCGTTCATGCTGCACTACAATTTCCCACCTTATTGTGTGGGCGAAGTGGGACAAGTGGGTTCACCTAAACGTCGCGAAATTGGTCATGGTAATTTGGCCAAACGTGCGATTAAAGCCGTATTGCCGCACACCGATGATTTCCCTTATGTTTTACGTGTTGTTTCTGAAATTACAGAATCCAACGGCTCAAGTTCGATGGCCAGTGTTTGTGGTACGAGCCTGGCCTTAATGGATGCGGGCGTCCCTATTAAAGATGCGGTTGCTGGTATCGCTATGGGACTCGTCAAAGAAGCGCATCGTTTTGCGATTATTAGTGATATTTTGGGTGATGAAGATCACTTGGGTGATATGGACTTTAAAGTGGCAGGTACTAAAGATGGTGTCACTGCCTTGCAAATGGATATTAAAATTGCGGGCATTACGCAAGAAATCATGCAGATTGCTTTGGAACAGGCAAGAGCGGGTCGTCTTCACATTTTAGGCATCATGAACCAAGCGCTTGCTGTACCACGTGAAGAGCTTTCAGATTACGCACCAAGAATCACTAGCTTTACCATCAATCCAGAAAAAATCCGTGACGTGATTGGTAAAGGTGGTGCTACTATTCGTGGCATCATTGAATCAACCGGTGTAACCATTGACGTAAGCGATGATGGTGTTGTGAAAATTGCTTCTGCCGACGGCATTGCAGCAGCGAAAGCTAAAGAAATCATTGAGCAAATCGTGGCTGAAGTAGAAGTTGGTCAAGTGTATGAAGGTAAAATCACGAAGATTGTCGATTTTGGCGCCTTTGTTATGATATTACCTGGCAAAGAAGGCTTGTTACATATTTCACAAATTGCTAATGAACGCATTGAAAATGTTGCGGATAGATTGCAAGAAGGCCAAATGGTTCGCGTCAAGGTTCTGGAAATTGATAAGCAAGGCCGTATTCGTTTGAGTGCAAGGGCTTTATTAGAAGAACCTACCGAATAACATATCCCCGTCGTCTTTTAAGCTGCGGCTGTGTTGCCCATCGGAATGTCAGGTCAGTCGTGTACTAGGTGTACACGCCTTCCCTGTCACCCTCGGGCGCCTTGCCGCAACTTAAAATACTCGGGTATATGCCTCTGTCGTCTTTAACGCTACGAGATACAAAAGAATGCCCTTCTCCCCTTGCGGGAGAAGGTGGCCAAAGGCCGGATGGGGGGTAATCATATCCCGCGACGACAAAACATGTATTTTGATGTAACTTAAGCATATGCCTGACACTTTAATCCTCGCTTGCGCGCAACATCGACTTAGCTTTTCTCTGCCCAAAATTATGGGCATCGTTAATCTTAATACACAATCTTTCAGTCAGATAGGGCGAAAGCCAGACGCTAAGCAAGCTATTGCCTATGCTAAACAGCTCATCGCAGAAGGCGCCGATCTCATCGATTTAGGCGCAGAACCCACAAATCCCTATGTAACGCACTCTCCAGGTATTGAGGAGGAAATACGGGCACTCGTGCCGGTTGTGCAAGCACTTGCAAAAGAGACGTCAGTTATTATTTCTGTGGATACCAGTCGAGCCGAGGTTATGCAAGCAGTCATTGATGCAGGCGCTCATCTCATTAATGATGTGCGTGCATTGACCTTACCTGGTGCGCTGGATGTGGTTGCAAAAAGCCAGGTGGGCATTTGTTTGATGCATCATCTTGCGGTGTCAAAAGAGGTTCCCTTATTACCGCAAATCTATCATGATTTACAAATGCGGCTGGATGTATGCATAAAAGCAGGAATTCACGCATCACGTATCTGTATTGACCCAGGCTTTGGAGGGGGGGCACCTGGTGTATTTTATAAAACAGAAACACAAAATCGCCAGTTATTACAGCAACTTGCGATATTAGCGGTTACACCCAAACGCCCGTTATTAGTCGGCCTATCGCGCAAAGGGTTTATTGGACGCTGGATGTCGCCTGAGACGCCTGTTTCTGAGTATGAAAGATTGCCGGGTAGTCTCGCGGCTGCCTTATGGGCAGTGGGACAGGGAGCAAATATCATTCGCACCCATGATGTGAATGCAACTATGCAGGCGCTTCGTGTCTGGGCCCATATAGCTGATGCGTAAATAGATGATACGCAAACAAAATCTTCTGATTTTCGGCGTATTACTGTGTAATCGCCTGAATAACGAGGCTTAAGCAATCAGAGGATTTTGTTACGAATTAAGTGAAATGCTGCAAGCCCTAGGTTTCGTTCATCACTAATGCTTGACCTTCATCCTCGTACATTTCAGGTATTGCACGAACATTGCGAGCAGGCACAACAGTCGAAATAGCATGCTTGTAAACCATTTGACTGACAGAATTCTTCAGTAGTACAACAAATTGATCAAAGGATTCTATTTGTCCCTGAAGCTTAATACCGTTCACGAGATAGATAGACACGGGGACCTTCTCTTTTCGTAACGCATTTAAGAAAGGGTCTTGTAGCAGTTGCCCTTTTGACATAGTTCCATTCTCCTTTACTTTGTTTTAGGATTCCTTTGCAAGGTCTCATGCATGCAAATACTCCTTAGCCATATCGAGAGTGATGTCAAATCCACTCCCACCATATCAACACGCTATTGTAACATGCTTTCATGAAGATGCAAATGATTTTTCAATTGTAAAATTTTTTTTTTATGAACCTATGTGTGTAGCGCGAGCGATTAAACTCAGCTATCCTAGCGACGCTATGTCTTATGCCATTATCCATCGTCAGGCATTTAATCTAAGGGGAATGTATGCGTCTAGGGAAGTCAGAAAGCCTTAAAGGACTTGCGTTAGCTGCAATAGGCGTTGTTTATGGCGATATTGGTACCAGTCCGCTTTATACAGTCTCAAAATGCTTTGGCGACGGCGTTATTGCAGTAGATCCGCTTAACGTATTAGGCATCATTTCTCTTATTTTTTGGACGCTGACCTTAGTCGTTAGTATTAAATATGTTAGTTATATCCTAAGAGCAGATAACAAAGGTGAGGGTGGTACCCTGGCATTAGTATCACTTATTTTGGAAACCAAGCGTAGGCGTGGGCATATTAACATCAAATTAGTGATGATCTTGGGCGTGATTGGCCTTGCCTTGTTTTATGGTGATGGTGTGATCACGCCTGCTATTTCTGTGCTTGGTGCCTTACAAGGTGTAGCGGTTGCCCACCCTCATTGGCAAGTATACATTGTGCCCGCAGCTATTGGATTATTGATTGTATTATTTTGGTCACAAAAACGAGGTAGTGGTTCTTTAGGGCGTTGGTTTGGCCCCGTTATTTTAGTGTGGTTCTGTGCACTCGCGGTCTTAGGAGCTCATCAGATTGTTCATCATCCACAGATTTTGCTTGCGATAAACCCTTACTATGCAGCTATTTTTATCATGCATCATGGCGCTTTATTAGTTTTAGCCTTAGGTGGTGTTGTCCTTGCTATCACGGGCGCTGAGGCTATGTATGCAGATTTAGGCCATTTTAGTCGTGGGGCGATACGACTTGCTTGGTTTTATGTTGTATTTCCAGCGCTTATTTTAAATTATATGGGACAAGGCGCTCTGTTATTAAGCAATCCTCAGGCTATTAGCAATCCTTTTTATTTGATGATGCCGCAGTGGTTGCTATATCCTATGGTCGTTTTGGCAACCATAGCGACCATCATCGCCTCCCAAGCAGTTATCTCTGGTGTTTTCTCCGTCAGTTGGCAAGCAATTCAATTGGGTTATTTTCCCAGAATGCGGGTGAGACATACCTCATCACAGCACTTTGGCCAAGTTTTCGTACCGACTATGAGTGTGACTATGTTGGTCTTAACTGTTTTTTCGGTGCTATGGTTTCATACAGCAGATAGGTTGGCATCGGCCTATGGTATTGCTGTGACAGGTATTATGTTAATTACTTCATTGCTTACCATGATCTTAGCTTCATCAAGATGGCGATGGTCAAAAACAAAAACATTACTTATTTTCGGTGCTTTTGTGATTATTGATGTGGTATTTTTTGGTGTGAATATGGTTAAAGTTGTTGAGGGCGGTTGGTTTCCACTATCTATTGCGCTCATTATTTGGTTGCTTATCGATACTTGGCGTAAAGGTCGGGCGGCGCTTTCTGCAGAGCTTCAAAAATATGGACAGCATATTACCGAGTTTGTTGAAGACATTGCAACAAAGCAAGTGCCACGAGTCCCTGGTGCTGCAGTATTTATGTCAGGCACACCGGCAATGGTCCCCAATGCAATGAATATTTATTATCGACATACCAAAACAATCCACGAGCGATTGATATTTTTATCGATTATTGTTGAGCATGTACCTAAACATAATTCACGTAATCGCATTCGCGTGGTTCCACTTGGGCAGCAAATTTATCAAGTCATTGCTTTTTATGGTTTTACCGAGGTACCAAGTATGCATACCATCATTGATAAAATGCATGAGCAGGGGATACCGATTCATATGACAGAGGTATCTTTTTTCCTAAGTCGGGGCCTACCTGTGCCAAGTGCCAACCGTTATTTAAGTGGATGGCGAGAGCATTTATTTGTATTTTTGTCTCATAATTCAGCTGGCGCAACAGAGTACTTCAGAATTCCAGTGCAACATGTTGTTGAATTAGGCGTCCGCTTTCGTATATAAAAAAGAGGTTAATACCATGATATCCTTTGTAAAAATGCATGCGCTTGGTAATGATTTTATGTTGTTAGATACAAGACAGCAAGCAATGCCACTATCTACAAAGGCTATCATGGCCTTAGCGGATAGGCATACGGGCATAGGCTTTGATCAATTGCTTTGTCTGGCACCTAGCATAACGCCAGGTGTGACGGTTAAATACCGTATTTATAATGCAGATGGTCGTGAAGTGTCACAGTGTGGCAATGGCGCACGTTGTGTTGCACATTATCTTTATCTTGAGGGGCATGCGAAGGATGCGCCTGTTGTGCTAGAGACAGATAAAGGGCTTATCACTGTTACACCGGTGCATGCGCTTGGTTTATCGCATCGCAATATGCTTGGCGATGTTGGTTATTACCGCGCAGCTTTGGCTACGCCTCAGTTTGATGTGACGGCAATTCCTGTCAATCCTGAGGGGGCGTCTATGCCACGCAAAAGTTGGCTTGCATGGCAATATCGTGGCAAGACCTATGAAGGTGCGCTGGTGAATGTGGGTAATCCTCATTGGATTATCCCTGTTGATGCATGGGATACCGAAATGTTAAGCCATATAGGACAAGCTTTGAATGATGAAGCCGTACGGCAAGGCACTGGCGCTGTTTTCCCTGAGGGGGTGAATGTCACCTGGCTTCAATGCAACGATAATCAGTCATTGTCAATTGAAACCTTTGAACGCGGCGTTGGATTAACGCGTGCTTGCGGTAGTGCGGCAGCGGCGGCGGCTGTAGTTGCCATTTCTGAAGGCTGGTGTGATAATCACGCATCCGTTTCGATGCCCGGTGGGCAAGTTTGGGTCACGTGGGCCGAGGCTGCTCAGATGGTCGATGTAACGGGCGAAGCGGTATTGCTTTACCGCGCTAAGCTGGAAGGATTACCATGAATATTATCATCTTAGGTGCAGGTCAAGTGGGCGGCACGTTAGCTGAAAACCTTGTACGTGAAGAAAATGATATTACCATCATTGATACGCGATCAGATAGATTGCGTGAATTACAAAATCGCTTAGATATTAGTACGGTTGTAGGTTCTGCTGCGCATCCACAAGCACTCAAGCAGGCTGGCGCAGAAAATGCAGATATGCTTATTGCGGTGACCAGCAGTGATGAAGTCAATCTTGTCGCTTGTCAGGTTGCACAGCGACTATTTCGTACACCTACCAAAATTGCTAGAATTCGCGCTGAGGCGTACCAAGCTGAACGTGAGAGTTTATTTACAGAACAAGGCTTTGCTGTCGATGTATTGATTAGTCCAGAGCAATTAGTCACAGATTTTGTTACGCGTCTTATCGAATATCCAGGCGCACTACAAGTACTTGACTTTGCAGATGGTCGTTTGCGCTTGGTTGCCTTGCGTCCACAAGCGGATGGCCCGTTAGTGGGTAAAACACTGGGGCATTTACAATATTTTATGCCGCAATATCAGGCAAGAATTGTTGCTATTTTTCGCGATGAACATCCACAAGTATTAAATGATGATTTAACTATTGAATTAACAGATGAAGTGTTTTTCATTGCACCGACACAGCATGTGTTAGATGTGATGGCTTCATTACGTCGACTCGATCGGCCCTATCGCCGTGTCATGATAGCCGGTGGTGGTAATATTGGCTATCGATTAGCAAAAAATCTAGAAAAACAATATCAAGTAAAAATGATTGATAGAAATGTGACAACAACCAACCAGCTAGCGGGTAGTTTAGATAACACCGTTGTGCTTTTAGGTGATGCGACCGATAGAGAGCTACTGACTAGCGAGAATATCGAATATACCGATGTTTTTTGTGCGGTGACCAACGATGATGAAGTTAACATTATGTCATCGATGCAAGCAAAGCGTTTAGGTGCTCGCCATGTCATGGCTTTAATTACACGGACAGCCTATGTTGATTTAATTGAAGGTAGTGAAATTGATACGGCCATATCACCACAACAAGCAACCATTGGCAGTATTTTAACGCATATTCGTCGTGGCGATATTGTTCATGTGCATTCGCTAAGACGCGGCGCTGCAGAAGCCATTGAAGTTGTTGCTCATGGGGATGCTCAAACGTCTAATGTTGTGGGTCGCACGCTGGCAGAGCTTGAGCTATCTAAAGATATGGTCGTAGGTGCGATTGTTCGCGATCAGAAAGTGATTATTCCCGAGGCGGGTACGGTTTTTGAAAGTGGTGATCATGTCATTTTGTTTTTAATTGATAAACAAAATATCGATGAAGTTGAGCGATTATTCCAAGTGAATGTCACGTTTATCTAGTTTTTACCTTTAGGTTAACATAAGTCATGCATGTTCCAACGATATTACGAGTGTTAGGTACTTTACTCATGCTATTTAGCCTAAGTATGCTGCCGCCCATTATCGTGGCATTTTGGTATCGTGATGGTGCTGAAATGGCATTTGTATCGGCATTTCTTATTACGCTATGTACGGGATTATTGCTAAGGCAATGCTCCACGAAGCGGCAAGAATTAAAAATACGCGATGGTTTTTTGATAGTTGTACTATTCTGGCTCGTATTAAGTTTGTTTGGAGCACTCCCGTTTATTTTATCTATTCATGTTCATATGACTTTTACTAATGCTGTATTTGAATCGGTTTCGGGTTTGACAACGACGGGTGCCTCGATGATCCCTAAACTGGCGGGCTTGCCACAATCGATTCTTTATTATCGCCAGCAGCTGCAATTCTTAGGTGGTATGGGTATTGTAGTACTTGCGGTCGCTATTTTACCTATGTTAGGTATTGGGGGCATGCAGCTTTATCGTGCCGAAGTGCCAGGTCCTGCGAAAGATGCAAAACTGACGCCCAGACTTACACAAACGGCTAAAGCCTTATGGTTTATTTATGCCGGATTAACGGCGTTGTGTACTTTTGCCTATTGGGCAGCAGGGATGAGTTTATTTGATGCTATTTGCGAAAGCTTTGGTACCATTTCAACTGGTGGCTTTTCTATCCACGATAATAGTTTTGCATTTTATCATAGTCATCTTATTCTACTCATAGGTAGCATATTTATGTTTTTAGGTGGGGTCAATTTTAGTTTACATTTTACTGCACTTAAGCATAGAAAAATAAGCACATATTGGCAGGATACAGAATTTCAAGTATTTTTAACGATTATATTATTGGCATTGGCCATTATGACAGGTGTTTTAGTCTTATATCATTTATACGGTAGTCCATTCGATGCTTTATGTCAGGCACTTTTTAATTTAATGTCAGTGATTACAACGACGGGGTTTACCTCTGTTGATGTGCAACATTGGCCTATTCTTATTCCAACCTTACTACTATTGATAGGTTTAATTGGTGGTTGTGCAGCATCGACATCCGGAGGCATCAAAGTCATGCGCCTGCTTTTAGTGTTAAAACAAGGCATGCGTGAATTTAAGAAGTTACTTCATCCACAAGGCATCATCAGTGTAAAATTAGGTCACCGTGTCATCTCTGATGAGTTACTTCAGGGAGTATGGGGATTTATTGCTGTACTTATTTTATTATTTGTAGCCTTCACGGTGGTGCTAACAGCAACAGGCGTTGATTTTTCAGCAACCGTTGCTTTATTTGTCTGTAGTTTTTCCAATCTGGGTATGATGGTCATGGGTGGTTATGATAACGATTTATCAAGTTTGCATATGATAGGTAAATGGGCAATGATTATCACCATGCTAGCTGGACGGCTAGAAATTTTTAGTTTATTTATTTTATTTACGAGAGCCTTTTGGAGAAAGTAAATGAGATATCCCTTGATGTCTCTCAACATGCCATGTACTTGGTTTCGTACGCTGTAGTACAAAAAATATCCGTTTCCTCTTGCGATGGCCGAAGGCCGGATAAAGGGTGATAGAACCATCGTGTAGCGAGGACAAGTATGCATTTTGAAAGACGACGCGTATAATACTACATTTCAATGACATGACGATGATGAAGCCACAGTCACTTACCTTTACTGTTCCAGATGAAGCGAGCATGCTTGCCTTGGGTGAGCAGCTGATGGCATATTTACGGCCGCCGCAGCTCATCTGTTTGCATGGTGAATTGGGTGTTGGTAAAACGACTTTAGTGCGGGGTATCTTGCGAGCGCTGGGTTGGCAAGGCCATGTAAAAAGCCCAACCTTCACGGTTGTTGAACCCTATGACTTAGGTGCCTTGCAAGTCTATCATTTAGACCTTTATCGTTTAACCTCGGCAGATGAGCTTGAGTTTATTGGTATTCGTGATTATTTTACCCAACATAGCCTGATTTTTGTTGAGTGGCCATCAAGAGCACTTCAGTGCTTGCCAGCGGCGGATGTGAATTGTTATATTGATATGCAGGCGCATGGAAGAGAAGTACGATGGTTAATCAAGGCTCACTAACAACGACATGCCGCAACTTAAGATCCATTGGGCGTCGATGGTTGCTCTTATGGCTTAGCGTCGCACTGGTCATCGTATCTGGCATAGCCCCCGCACTGGCCGACACAGACCCAAGTGACGTGTTGCTTACGCATATGCAATTAAATCATCCATCAGCGCAGGATACTGAGCTGGAGTTAGATTTTAATAAAACGCCAAATTATCAATATTTTACCTTAAATAATCCCTCGCGGATGGTGATGGATATCCATCATGCATCGTTGAAAGGTCCAGCAGATAATATCGATTGGTCAAAAACATCAGTGACGCATATGCGTGTCGGACATCAAGAGGATGATACTCTGCGGCTTGTGCTTGAGTTAGCTGCCCCAACAAAAGTACAAGTTGAACAAATGGACAGTGGTTTAGAGCATATCATTTTGATTGAGCTTCCGAACTCATCGTCTGCTAAAGAGATGCCTGCGGTAAATACGACAAATACACAGAGCTATTCATTGACGCACATCGCTTTATTGCAGCAACATCTTGCAACGCAAGCGTCTCAGATGAATACAACTAAGCCTGTTACCATACCTGCACCCGCACCTACCAACAAGACAGCTACGGTGTCGACGCCTAAACCTGTGCTTATGCTGACCTCGCAAAGTCCTCAACATGATTTGGTGGTGGTGATTGACCCTGGCCATGGCGGTAAAGATCCTGGTGCAAAAGGGCCCAATGGCGAGCTTGAGAAAGATGTCGTGTTATCTATTTCACAACAGCTTTATCAATTACTCAGTAAAGAGCCGGGCATTCATCCTGTGATGACGCGACATGGCGATTATTATTTACCTTTAAGAGAGCGTTTGGATGTTGCCCGCGATGATCATGCTGATGTTTTCATTGCAATCCACGCGGATGCTTATGATAATCCTTATTCTCATGGTGCATCGGTTTATGCTTTATCGCTGAAAGGTGCGAGCAGTGAAGCAGCAAGATGGCTTGCGGCTAAAGAAAACTATTCGGAATTAGGTGGCGTTGATTTAAATGGTAAAGGTGATATGCTGCGTTCTGTGCTCATTGATTTATCTCAAACAGCGACGATCAGTTCAAGCTTATTGCTAGGTCAAGCCATTTTAGAGAATTTAGGGCAATTAGGCGCATTGCATCATGGCGATAAAGTAGAGCAAGCGCCATTTGTGGTATTAAAATCACCCGATATTCCTTCCGTTTTAGTGGAAACTGGTTTTATCTCAAATCCTCAAGAAGCGCAGCATTTAGAAAATAAAGCCTATGAACAGGCTGTGGCTGTTGCTATTGCTGCAGGGCTTAATCATTACTTTAAAGAAGCGCCACCTGTGACAGGATAGTCGTCTTCACAATAAATGCGCTCGCATCTTCTTTGTTAAATGTAGTATAATGGGTTTCTCTCTAAGTATGAATGTGTGCCTACCATGAATCAACCACTTATTCCCATAACACGACGTCAAGCGCTGTTTTTTGCACTATTTTTGGTGTTGTTTGAATTTTCAACTTATATTTCTAACGATATGATTATGCCAGCGATGTTGGCAGTGACGCAAAGTTTTCATGTTTCTGCGACAGAAGTGCCTACCGCAATGACAGCTTTCATTTTGGGTGGGGCATGTTGGCAATTGATTTTGGGACCGATGTCCGATAGATTTGGGCGTCGTCCATTAATGTTAAGTGGCGCTGCATTGTTTGTGCTATGTTCTATCGCGATTACATTTGCGAGTAGCATGCATCAATTTATTTTAGGTCGATTTTTGCAAGGTGCGGGTCTTTGCTTTGTCTTTGTCATTGGTTATGCAGCGCTGCAAGAAATTTTTGCAGAAAAAGCAGCGATTCAATTGATTGCACTGATGGCAAATGTGGCAATGATTGCGCCATTGATTGGTCCGGTCGCAGGGGCTTGGTATATTCATTATGCGAGTTGGCCGGGGATCTTTTGGATTATTGCAGGGATTGCATTGATAGGTCTTGTGGGGCTGTGGCGATATATGCCAGAAACAGTTGGTGTAACGCGCCGCGATGGTACTGTCACACATCCACAACCCTTAGCCTTTGTCAAAACACTAAGCCAATATGCTTATCTTTGCCGTGATAAAGTATTCATGTTAGGTGTTGCTTCTATGGCATTTATTGCTATTGTGCTTCTTATTTGGATCGGGCTCTCCCCCCTTATTTTAATTGACTATGCCGGACTTACGACTATTCAGTATGGATGGCTACAAATTCCTGTTGTAGGTGCCGTGATTGTTGGCAACATAGTGCTGCGCTATTTGACTGAAAAGCTTGAGCTATATCAAATTGTCATGATAAGTGCCGTTTTCGTGATATTAGGGATGTTGGTTGGTTTTGTCTGGGTTTATATACAGCACGGTTATTTTCTTGGTATTGTGGTGGGCACCAGTATTTATAGTTTGGGTGTAGGTATTGGTAACGGTGTGTTATACCGACAAACTTTGTTTGCGAATCAAACTGGTAAAGGTACTGTCTCGGCTGTTATCAGTATTTGCACGATGCTGATGTTTTCTATTGCCATTGATCTCAGTAAGCGTTTTTATACCGTCCCTAACAATACCCATTTAGCAGCACTCTTTTTGCTGGTAAATTTGGTTTACGTTTTGTTAGTATGGCGATTCCAAGTCGGCTTGCATAAACGCGCGGCACAGGCTGCTAAAAGCGCTTAAACAAGCCATTGGGTAAAAGCGTTGAAAACTTTGTCTGGTGTAAGGCTTGCCAAACAGGCGGGCTTCTCAAGGCTTGGTCCTGTATAGACACACACCCGTTTATGACATGGCGCGCACGCAGGCTCCGTGGCAATGAGGTGCTGCTGTGATGCACCAACGGTACCAATGCGATTAGCGTTAGTAGAACCATAGAGTACTATCGTTTTCGTATCGAGTGCTGCAGCAAGATGTGCAAGGCCTGTATCACCGGTCACCATACCTTTTGCCCCAGCAATAATCGCAGCAAGTTCAGTTAACGATAATCGTGGCAATACTCTGGCATGTTTCCCAGCCACGTGCTCGGCAAAGGCTTGTTCTTGACTGTTACCACAAGGGATTATAATAGGCATTTGATAATGAGATGCTAATTGGGCTATCAAGGTTTGCCAATAAGCAGCGGGCCAGATTTTGCTTTCCCAGCTGGCATTAGTGACGGCGATGAGGTATTCGCTGGGTAGCGCTAAATCTGGCCCTATCAACTTTTCCCTATCAATACCATAATTGGGCATAGTTTGAGGCATCGGGTAGCCAAGACTTTGGGCCATGAGTTCTCGTGTACGTGTTAGCGCATGTGTCTGTAAAGGAATAGCAAAGTGGCGTTGATAACAAAGATGCGCGCCCCATTCGCGTACATCGGCTTTGGCAAAGCCAGCGCGTGTACCTTTAGCAAGACGACAGATGATGGCACTTTTAAGTGAACCTTGCGCGTCAACGACATGATCGTAGTGTTGGGCCCGCAATTGTTTGATAAATGCTTGAGGCTCGTGCTTTTTGAGAGATGCCCATAACTGTTGACGCCAAGCCCTTAAATGGATAGGTAGCACCTGATTCACAGCAGGATGTAGGGCTGGGATGTCGATAAACGCACGCTCAGCCACCCAATCTACTTTCAGTTCGGGTATAGCGGCTTTTGCGTCGGTCAGCGCCGGCAGCGCTTGAATGATATCGCCCATCGATGACATTTTGATGAGTAATGTATGCACGGAGACCTCGTTGTATTTAGCAAATGCTGTCGCAAATTTTACCGGATTTAAACGTGAAAGCCTAGGGTAGGAGGGCATGTGTTTGTCTTTAATTTGACCATTGTGCTGTGCTGTTGTGTTTGATATACTAGCGTTTCTTCAGAATGCAAGTTTTTCGCTTCATTTAACTACCCTAAACATGCCCTTCTTCTCTTGTGTACGACAGCGAGCTGAGGGGTGATAAAGTCATCGTGTAGCGATAATAACGATGTATTTTCAATGATCGCGAGTATATAATTTATGAATTCTTCTATTGCAGTTGCAAGTCCCTCTTGGCATCCTATGCGCATCATTATCCTATTGACGCTCACTGGCTTAGTAAGTCAGTTTGCATCGGATAATTTCTTACCTTCATTGCCTGCCATGGCAACGTATTTTTCAGTACATTCTAGCAGCATCAAGCTGACTATTTCTATTTATATGTTAGGGCTTTGTTTGTCACAACTTATTTATGGTCCGATATCTGATTATACTGGGCGTAAACCTATCATTCTATTTGGTTTAATTATTTTTGCTCTAGGATCGGTGTTTGCGACATTGGCACCGAGTTTGCCAGCATTATTGAGCGCTCGTCTTATTCAAGGTCTAGGTATTGGTGCAACATCAGCATTATTTCGTGTTGTTTTACGTGACTGTTTTGAAGGTGCGGAATTATCGCGCATAGGATCATATATGAGTATAGCTTTTGCGATTGTACCGCCTTTAGCGCCAATCACAGGGGGCTATTTAGGTACTTATTTTGGTTGGCGCAGTAATTTTTTGATTTGTGTCCTTTTAGCCATTGTTGCGCTTATCGTTTTACTTACTTATTTGCCAGAAACGCATCATCCTGATAAACGTGTTAAACGAACCCTCTTAGAGGTTTTTCAATTTTATGGTCAATTGCTTAAAAATAGGCAGTTTTTAGGTTATACATTGTGCGGTTCACTTAATTATGGTGCGATTATGGCCTATATTACAGTGACGCCGTTCTTGTTCCAAGGTACTTACCATATTCCGCCAGTATTATTTGGTTGGTTAACCCCATTTATTGCGGTGGCACTTATTTGTGGTTCTTTGACGAATGCTCGACTGGTGAAACACCGAGGCCCTGATCGTATGCTGATATTGGCTGCAAGAATTATGCTGATCGCGGCAAGCACCATGCTACTTTTAGGTCTATTCGGTTTTGCGAATGTGTGGGTGGTTGTGTTACCTATGATGGTGTTTGTGATGGGGGTGACCATGGTTTTTTCTAACTCATTTGCTGGCGCCTTTTCACCGTTTCCTCATGCAGCAGGTATTGTGGGTGCGCTTTATGCTAGCATCCAAATGCTTATTTCTGCGACGTTTAGCGCAGGTGCCGCCTGGTTGTCACATAAAAGCCAAATTCCGCTGGCACTTGCCATGCTTGCAATTGTGTTGATGCTAATGACCAACCAACGGTTTCTTCTTCGCCTTAAATAATGTTATGCTTGGTGCCATCTTCATAAGGAGCTTTTACCATGTCTCACGTTAAAGTTGTTGTCTCAGGTGCTGCAGGTCAAATTGGTTACGCCCTCATTTTTCGTATTGCTTCTGGGCAAATGTTTGGACCTAACACGACTGTCGATCTACATTTATTAGAAGTGGAAGCGGCGTTGCCAAGTCTCCAAGGTGTTGCCATGGAGCTTGATGACTGTGCATTTCCGCTTTTACGTAAAATTGTGTGCACCAGTGATTTAAAAGTAGCGATGGATGGCGTGAATTGGGCTGTGCTGGTAGGTTCTGTGCCTCGTAAAGCAGGTATGGAGCGCTCAGATTTATTGAAAATCAACGGTGGTATTTTTACAGGCCAAGGCCGTGCCATTAATGATTATGCTGCCAGTGATGTGCGCACGTTTGTGGTAGGTAATCCTTGCAATACCAACTGCTTAATTGCCATGCACAATGCCCCCGATGTGCCTCGTGATCGTTTTTATGCCATGACCATGCTCGATCAAAATCGTGCTCGCTCTATGCTGGCAATCAAAGCAGGTGCCTTGGTAAAAGATGTGAAAAACGTATATATTTGGGGTAATCACTCATCAACCCAATTTCCTGATGTTTATCACGGTACCATTAACGGCAAACCGGTTGTTGATGTAATCACGGATAAAACCTGGTTAGAACAAGACTTTATTAAAGCAATACAACAACGCGGCGCAACCGTCATTGCTGCGCGCGGCGCATCGTCCGCAGCATCCGCTGCAAATGCTGCATTAAACACCGTTTATAACTTGGTACACGATACGCCTGAAGACGATAGTTTTTCTGTTGCTGTTTGTTCCAATGGCGAATATGGTGTTGATAAAGGTCTTATTTTCTCATTCCCAAGCGTGGTGCGCCAAGGCAAATATGCTATTGTTTCGGGTCTTAATCACAGCGCTTTTGCCCAAAGCTGCTTTGAAAAGACATTAGAAGAATTGCGCCATGAAGCAGAAGCCGTGAAAGCGCTTGGCTTAATTGTGTAGACTTTATAAAAGTACTCTTTTCCCCAGGGGCAAAGGGTACAAGCCCGCAAGGGCACGACACACCGTGCCCTTTGGGTCTTTATTGCATTAAACGAGCATAATGCGTTTGCATCCAGGCCTCGACTTCTTTCGTAACTAAGCTGGCGCTTTTACCTTCTGTTAATATCGGCTCTCCAATCACCACAGTAATGATCCCAGGCTTTTTAATAAATGCCCGCCTTGGCCAATAATATCCTGCATTATGGACAACAGGTACCACAGGGCATCCACTTTTTACAGCTAAAAAAATGCCGCCCGGTTTCATATCGCCTAATTTTTCCGGTGGCATGCGGTGCCCTTCAGGGAATATAACAACCCATCTATCTTCTTCAAGTATTTGTTTACCTTGTTTGATTAATTGATCTAAGGCTTTTTTAGCGGCTGCTCGGTCTATACCGATAGGATTAAGTAAACTTAAACTCCATCCAAAAAAAGGAATACGTAAGAGTTCGCGTTTTAAGACAAAGCACATATGGGGAAATATTTGAAAAAATGCCAGGGTTTCCCAGGTTGATTGATGATTGGATATAGCAACAGCGCTTTTTAAACC
This sequence comes from uncultured Legionellales bacterium, assembly GCA_945957175.1. Classification (GTDB taxonomy): domain Bacteria; phylum Pseudomonadota; class Gammaproteobacteria; order UBA1113; family UBA1113; genus CAMFJL01. Next base: position 95,402 of record CAMFJL010000002.1, on the reverse strand, counting down.
CTTAATATGCTCAAGCCCTTCAACGCGATAATGTATGCCACAAATGACTTTAGCATAAAATACGGTGAGGCGTTGCCATGTAGTGAGTATAGGGTAGCGCCATGTAAAGGGCAGCGGAAATGTTAAAAGCCCAAGCGTTGCAAATGGGATGACACTGATAAACATACATAAAGAGAATAACAAACTTCGAAGGTATAACATCGCTTTATCTCCTTAATAATAAACTGACAACATCAGCTAAATTCTTTGCAATCACCGCTTCATCTGAGATTTGTTCAGGCAAAGGTTTACCACTTTGTACCCAATAGCGCTTTGCGCCAATGGCTTTTGCCGCTTCCATATCACGCAAAGCATCGCCCACAACTATCATGGCCCCAGGCGGGTAAGTGAATGTCTCTGCCAGTTGGAGCAATAGACCGGGTTTGGGTTTACGGCATTGACAGGCATGCTCGGGTAAGTGTGGACATAGCGCTATGGCATCAATTTTTCCGCCAAGCTTAAGTAATTGTGATTGTAAATGCGAATGGATTTCTGCAACGTCGGCAAGGGTAGTGATGCCTCGACTAAGCGCGGATTGATTGGTAGCAATCGTGACAATCCAGCCTGCTTGAGAAAGTTTTGCAACGGCTTCGAGACTGCCAGGAATCGGATGCCATTCCTGCAATGATTTGATGTAATCTGCCGAGTCTTTATTAATGACACCGTCTCGGTCGAGGACAATAAGCGGTTTTTTTTGTTGCATCATAGGGTTACTCAGCGATGTGTTGCTGTAGCCACTCGCTAAGTAATAGCGCGGCAGCATAAGCATCAATTTGGCTTTCTTGTAAACCGCGGTAGCCATGGGCTTCAAAAATCGCGGCACGTGCTGCAACCGTGGTGAGCCGCTCTTCCGTACCAAAGACGTGCAGCTGTGTTTCATGCTTGAGGGCGTGAGCGAACCTGCGCGCAAGGTTCGTGAGTTTTTGTTCAGTGCCATCCATGTTGAGCGGTATACCAACGACTAGGGCTTTGGGTTGCCAGGTTTGAACTAGCTGTTTGACTAAAGCCCAATCCGGCACGCCTTTCGTAGCGGCCAGGGTGGTTAAGGGATTTGCTGTTCGTGTCAGCGTTTGACCAATAGCGACGCCAATGCGTTTGGTACCAAAATCAAAGCCCAGCACATAGCCTTCAATGGGCTGGTAGGCGTCAATTTCCCAAATATCGGATGTTGACATCATTTAAGCGTGACCAACTTCGTCAGACAAATCGCCCATTTGTATGCCAAGCAAACTGCCCGCGGCTTCCCAGCGTTCATTAAAGGGAATGTCAAAAAGCAGTTTCGGATCAGCAGGTACCGTTAACCATGCATTATTTGCAAGCTCTTGTTCAAGCTGACCCTCGGACCAGCCAGAAAAGCCTAAAACCATCAGAAACTCTTCGGGGCCTTTGTTGTCTGCTAGGGCTTGTAAAATATCTTGTGATGAAGTGACGGCAATATCGTCGGTGACCGACAAAGTAGATTGCCATTGGGTATTAGGGCGATGAATCAAAAAACCACGTTCAGGTTGTACGGGACCACCGAGTAGCACAGGCGTTTGTCGCAAAGACTCTGTCGTCATGTTGATATTCATCTGTTGCATGATTTCACCTAAGTTAAGATCAAGCATTGGTCGGTTGATGGTCATGCCCATGGCGCCTTCTTCATTATGAACGCACACATAGATAACCGCGCGCGCAAAGTTGCGGTCTTGCATCACTGGCATGGCTACGAGGAAATGGTTTTGGAATGAGGTAAAAGTTGGTTTCATCTTCAGTTCAGTGTATTAATGTTAATTTTTGCATTGTCGCCTGGATCGGCACGAAGTGCAACCCATTTTGTCTCAACGCAGGGATAAGTGCCCAAAAGCGATGGATGAATGCCCCGATTAATTGGACATGGGCTTGTTAAATGCCGCAGGATTATTAACAATAGATGTGCTTAGTATTTAACAAATCCGTCATATGCATTAGGGTGTTATCATGAAAATTCTCATTATCGTGGCGATGGAGAAAGAGGCGGCAAAGCTTATAGAGCAGTTAGGCCTAACTTTAGCATCGAGAGCGCAGCAATTATCGCCAGAACTTGCAACAAAAGTTTATCATCGCCATGTGAATGAACACGATATATGGCTAACGTTAAGCGGTAAAGATCCTATTCACCAGGCAGTTGACTGTATTGGCTCTCTGATTCAACTAACGGCGTATGAAAGTATACAAAAAATTAAACCAGATATGATCATTAATGCAGGAACAGCAGGGGCAGTTTATCAAGCAGGTGCAGAAAAGCATAAGGTTTACCTTGGTAGCACCGCCATGAGTCATGATTTACATTTTCCTGAATCAGATATGAAGCACAAAAAATTGGCGCTTGGCAATTATCCGGTACCCGATGAATCTGAGCTTGCAACAAAACTTGGGTTTGAATGTGCAGCTATTTCGACAACGGGTTCTATGCTCACAACAGCTGAGGCAAAACGCCAACTTGAAATGAATGAAGCAAAATTGGTGGATATGGAATGGAAATATATTGTTCATGTTATTTTACGATGTACACGTGATGGGTACAAGCCAAGGTATTTGGCCGTTAAAGTGACTACAGATTTTATTGACGTTGACGATTGTCCACAGACACAATTTGAAGCATCCATGGCTAGCGATATTACCAAAACACTTGCCGATGCTTGCCAAAAGATTATTGAAGAAGTATGCCGGAAGGAAAAAACATCCATAGGCTAGAGACTGTTATCAATGGAAATTGAGTATGCATTAAGAACGGCGTATCCTATAACGCGTGAGCAACGCTGAGGGGAGTAAAATAATGTTGACACCGGATCTTATTTTATCCTTTAAACAATCCTTGCTTGCTTTGCAGGATACCTTGACACAAACATGGTTGGACCTCGATTCGGATGCGCAGCTTCAAGAAGATGTGTGGCAGCGGCCGGAGGGTGGTGGCGGGTGTACGCGTGTTATTTCGGGTGGCCAGATTTTTGAGAAAGGGGGGGTAAATTTCTCACATGTTTACGGTGATAATTTACCAGCTTCTGCGACTGCGGTGCGCCCACAGCTTGCCGGCGCTAGCTTTGAAGCAATGGGCGTTTCGATTGTGATGCATCCTACCAATCCATATGTGCCGACATCGCATGCCAATGTCCGTTTATTTGTTGCGACGCTGCCAGGCGGGGTATCGCACTATTGGTTTGGCGGTGGATTTGATTTAACACCCTATTATGGTTTTGTTGAAGACTGTCAAGATTGGCACGCAGCTGCCAAAGCGATTTGTGATCCTTACGGTCAAGATGTTTATCCGCGCTTCAAAGCCTGGTGTGATGATTATTTTTATATAAAACATAGGCAAGAGCCCCGAGGTATTGGTGGCTTATTTTTCGATGATTTGGCGGCTTGGGGATTTGATAAAACGGCGGCGTTTGCTTTGGCAGTAGGGGATTCGTACGGTAAAGCCTATGAATCTATTGTCAAACGTCGACAGCATACGCCTTATGGTGAGCGAGAACGTGCATTTCAAGTTTTTCGGCGTGGGCGTTATGCTGAATTTAATTTAGTTTATGACAGAGGTACGCTATTTGGTTTACAGTCAGGTGGTCGGACGGAATCTATTTTGATGTCATTACCACCGGTCGTGCATTGGCTTTATGATTATCAACCCGCACCAGGTTCCGAAGAAGCAAGACTCACAGAATTTTTTTTAACGGCGAGAGCGTGGATTTAGACGACGGGTATATACTCAAATTAACTTGCATGTTTTGTCATCGCTATGCGATGGTTTTATTACCCCTCATCCGGCCTTCGGCCACCTTCTCCTGCAAGGGGAGAAGGATATTTTTTTAGTTTGATTTAAACTTACCTAATGCCGCCATCAATGCATCACCCAACACAGGATTTTCTATTGCTTTAGGCTTTTCTTTGAATGTTTTGGGTTGCTGCTTAGGCCTAGTATGAGATTTGGTATCAGATGTGGGTGATTTTCTTTCAATCGGTTTAGATGTCTTTGTTTTTTCTTGTTTTGTAGGCTCGGCTTTTTTATCGGTTTTCTCCTCCAAACGCATGGATAAACTAATACGTTTTCTGGGTATATCGATTTCCGTTACTTTGACGGTTACGATGTCACCTACTTTTACAACAGAGCGTACATCTTTCACAAAGCGATCGGCGAGTTTAGATAAATGCACTAATCCATCTTGATGGACACCAATATCTACGAATGCACCAAAATCGGTTAAATTGCTGACGGTGCCTTCTAAAATCATGCCCGGTGTTAAATCAGCTAAGGTATTAACACCTTCTTTTAATTGCGCAGTGCGAAAGTGAGGTCTTGGATCACGGCCAGGTTTTTCTAATTCTCGAATAATGTCACATACTGTGGGTAAACCGACGGTATCATCAACAAATAATTGCGGATCAAGACTGCGTAATAAGTCTTGTGCACCGATTAATGTACGTATATCTTGATTAAGATGCTGGCAAATTTTGGAGACAATGGGATACGATTCAGGATGTACCGCAGAGCTATCAAGCGGATTATCACCATCCATGATTTTTAAAAATCCTGCGGCTTGTTCAAAGGCTTTGGGGCCTAGGCGATTGACGCTGAGTAGTGCTTGCCTGGAGCGAAATGCGCCGTTTGCATCGCGATAAGCAACGATATGCTCGGCAATGCTTTGATTGAGCCCTGAGATATAACTTAATAACTCAGCAGATGCCGTGTTTAAATCAACCCCTACCGCATTAACACAATCTTCAACGATATGCGTTAAACTTGTGGCTAGCTCAGTTTGATTCACATCATGCTGATATTGACCTACACCAATGGCTTTAGGTTCAATTTTAACAAGCTCTGCAAGAGGGTCTTGTAATCGCCGTGCAATAGATACCGCGCCACGCAAGGTTACATCAAGACTTGGAAATTCTTTAGCGGCTAATTCAGATGCGGAGTAAACAGAAGCACCGGCTTCAGAAACGATAACTTTCGTTAATGTCAGCTCAGGATGTTCTTGTAAAAGCTCAGTGACTAATCGTTCTGTTTCACGAGATGCAGTGCCATTTCCTATGCTGACAAGATCAACCGCATGTTTTTTGGCAAGCTCAGCTAATGTATTTAAGGATTCTTTCCATTGTTTTTTAGGTGGATGCGGATAAATGGTCGTATGATCAAGTAATTTGCCGGTGCTATCGACAATAGCAATTTTTACACCTGTACGAATACCTGGGTCCATACCCATGACAACACGCATGCCAGCAGGTGCTGCCAGCAATAAATCACGTAAATTATAAGCAAATACTTGAATAGCTTGTGTTTCTGCGTGTTCACGCAATTCGTTAAATAACGCCAACATCAGCTGTTGATGTAATTTTGTTTTCCATGCAAAGCTTACTGTTTCAAGTAGCCAAGCATCCATTGGTCTGGATTTAGCTTCGATATTAGCATAGATGGCAATAAGGGCTTCTGCAGGGTGATGTAATGCTTCATCGGCTTGGGGAATTTCTAAGTCAAGCTGCAATATGCCTTCGCGGCGACCACGAAATAATGCGAGCGCACGATGCGGGCGAATTTGTTTTAATGGTTCACGAAAGTCAAAATAATCTGTAAATTTCTTGCCTTCGTCTTGTTTTTGAGGCACTACTTTACTGGTAATAATACCTTGCTCTTGCAATAATTGGCGTAATTTTGCCAATAATGTTGCTGTTTCTGACCATGTTTCAATAATGATGTGTCTAGCACCATCGAGTACAGCTTTGGCATCTGTGAATATTTCATTGATAAAAGGTGTTGCTAAGGCCTCTGGTGTTTCTTCAGGTTGTGTCAGCAGCTGTAGCGCTAAGGGTTCTAACCCTGCTTCCTTAGCAATTTGTGCTTTGGTACGGCGCTTAGGTTTATAAGGTAAGTATAAGTCTTCGGCTTCGGTGAGATTGTTTGCCGCTATAATGCTTGCTTCTAATTCAGGGGTGAGTTTGCCTTGTTCGCGAATACTATGAAGAATCGTCTCTTTGCGTTCATATAATCGACGCAAATAACCCAGACGTTCTTCTAGCTGCCTGAGTGTGGTATCAGTCATCGAGCCAGTTTGCTCTTTACGATACCGCGCAATAAAAGGCACGGTTGCGCCCTCATCCAGCAAGTCGATAGCCTTGGTGACATGCGCGGCGGATACATTGAGGGCTTGCGCAAGGGTAGTGACCAGTGTCGCTTGATGCGCTTCGATATTGACAGTTTTCGTAGACATATAGCAGTTCTTTTACAATAGGGTTATACTTCATTTTCGCAGATATAGTCTGCTAAAGTTGCACAGTATACCAAGTTATTGTTGCTTTCACGAGGGTCAAAGATGCGAAAAGGGATATCACTAAGAAATGCGCCACGTTATGCGCGGATAGTGAGCAAAGGTTTATCACTGCTTTGCATCTTATTATTGACAGGCTGTGCCAATTTTGCTGAAGGTTCAGGTAATCGTACGCCAACGGGTAAAATACCGCTTATATTGACCGGTGTTAGTGGTAGTCAAGTGCTGATGTTGCCGTCAACGCAAAAGCTTAGCATCCAAGGACCCTTTGTTGCGACTATCCACATTGGTAAAAATCCAGCGGGCGAAGTTACTGTTCGAGGCGATAATGCGCTAGTGGATAAGGTAGGTTATCGTTATCAAGGCGATAATGTTGTGCTAGTCATGAATCCTATATACGCTTATCCGAAAAGTTACAGTTTGTGGTTAGATATTTATGTGTCGCGACTCACGTATCTTGAATTAACACAAGGTAGCAATGCCAGTGTAGGCGTACTGAACAATTATTATTTCCAAGCAGTGACTCGGGGTAACAGCCAATTAACGCTCTTTGGTATGTCCAGACGTATGGATTTAACCGCGATGGATTATTCACAAATCAATGCAAAACAAGTGAAAAGTCGTACAGGCTTTATTAAAGCGAGCCAATTTGCGCAGATTTCTGTATTGACTAATGGTGGTCTGAGCGCATGGGCGTTAGATCAAAGCAATATTTATTACTATACGGATCCGGTGATGGTTGCGCCTTATCAAGAGCTGTCGGGTTCGGTGTTGCGTATGTCAGGCATTGCCTGGCCCTAAATTATCCTTCGGCTTTTGAGCAGCAGCGGCGTTGTCCATCGGGATGCCAGGTCGGTCATGTACTTACATGTACACTCCCTCCCTGTCCCCCTCGGACGCCTTGCTGCCACTCAAAATCCTGTGGATAATGATTATCCTTCGGCTTTTGAGCAGCGTTTTCTATTCAAGGAAGTTATGTATGAAACAGCTAAATCCAAGCGATTATGACATTGATCCTATCACCGGTTTTTTGCCAGCCCGGGATCCCTTAACACGATTACCCCAAGCCTACGATGCATGGGAGCAATGCGTTGCCGAGTTACCTAGCTATTTAATTAGCGGCCATGTGCGACAGTGGTTGTTAGCCTTACCTTGTATTGATGTATCATCGATGACCGATGTTGCTGAGCTTGAGCGCGCGATGCTAGTGCTTTCCTACTTAGGACATGCCTTTGTTTGGGGTGAATCACCGACGGTTGCGACACTTCCTAAAAATATTGCATTACCTTGGTATCAAGTCGCCCAAAAAATGGGGCGCCCTCCCGTCTTATCCTACGCTTCTTATGCTTTGCAAAATTGGAAACGCTTTGATATCAATCAACCCATTGCACTTGGTAATGTAGCTATGTTACAGCGTTTTTGGGGGGGCATTGATGAAGATTGGTTTATCCTTATTCACATTGCGATTGAGGCAAAAGCGGCGCCAGCTATGTTTGCTATCCCTGCTGCATTTGCAGCAGTTACGTCGCAGTCGAATGATGCGCTTTTAACGCAACTTGAAACCATGGCAACAACGATAACCAGCCTCTATGAAACCTTAGACAGAATGGTGGAGCATTGCGATCCATATATTTATTATAATCGGGTACGTCGTTTTATCTTTGGGTGGTTAAATAATCCAGAGATTCCAAATGGTGTTAGCTATGAAGGCGTAGATGCGTGGCACAATCAGGGTCAAAAGTTTCGAGGTGAATCAGGTGCACAAAGCTCTATTATTCCCTCGCTCGATGCAGCACTAGGGTTAACTTTTGATAGAACCAGCCCATTGTTTCAGCACTTGCTGGAATTAAGAGCATATATGCCGCCTAAGCATCGTCAATTTATTGAAGATATTGAAGCATATGAGAAACATTGTAGTATTCGTGATTATATCCGTCAGGCAAAAGATAAGCCATTAATTGATGCATACAATGCGTGTATTGATGGAATTCATCGTTTTCGCGCAACCCATTTAGGGTTTGCGGTCAATTATATTAATAAACAAGCAGAAAAACCAGGCAGTCCAGTAGCAACAGGCACAGGTGGTACACCGTTTATTAGCTATTTGGGTGCGCATGTGCAGGATGTATTGAATAGCCGCTTATCTTGATTGATATTTTTCACCTTTCAAAATATGGGTTTTGTTATCGCTATGCGATGGTGTTATTACCCCTCATCCGCTTCGCGGCACCTGCTCCCGCAAGGGAAGAAGGGTATTTTTTGTGTACCACCGGGATGAGCGATAATGAATACCATCGTGCAGCAATGACAACTATGCATTTTGCAGTAATGTTGGTACATCTCTCCGTTTTAAGTCTACCTATAGACTTATATCTATGAGTGGACTATACTTAAGATAAGTGAATGAAGAGAGCATCATCCTATGCAAGCGATAGTCAAGCTCAATCGTGCCCAACAAGTATCCCCGATTAGCGAGGCGGTGGCGTGGAAGTCGCTACAAAAACTCGTGGAACGTTTTCAACTCTCAGAAACAGAAGCCACCTGTTTGATGGGTGGTATGCCACGCTCGACTTATCATAAAGGTATAAGTACGTATCAGGGGCGGCTTAATCGCGATCAGCTCGAGCGTATTTCCTATTTATTAGGCATTTATAAAGCGTTACGCATTTTATTTACCGATAGTGCCCAAGCCTTATCATGGATTGATAGACCCAACGATTTACCGCCATTTCATCGAATGACACCCCGCGCGTACTTACTTGAAGGGAGCCTGGTACGTTTAGCCGAAGTGAGGCGTTTTTTAGACTTTTGGCGAGGCTACTAAGGTGGAGCATGTTTATACGGAGATTCAAGGTTCGGTTCATCGCTTAATTCCCTCAAGATTTCCCCCCATTTCCTTTTTTGATTGGGCCGGGTCGGCGGAAGAGCTATCAGAGATTGCTGCACTTGAAGGATTAACAAATGACAGAATGTTAAGTGAATATGGGCGTATTGCCTTAGTAATGCCGGAGGATTGGGTGAGCGGCGTTGGCGCAACGCCGCTAATGGCTGCGTTTACGCATCCAGGCTATTCACGCTTTGCCGATCATCGTTTTGGCGTCTATTACGCAGCAGATAGCTTGGGCACAGCGATTGCAGAAACGCTCTTTCATCGTGAGCAATTTTTACAAGCCTCTCGGGAAGCCCCCTGCCTTATTCAGATGCGTGAATATCGTAGCCAGGTGTTAAAATCCTTGGTAAAGCTGTCTCATGCAAGGCATGAGACCTTATTATCACCCGATGTGACAACTTACCCTAAGGGGCAAGCCTTTGCTTATGCGCTGAGGCAGCAGGGTGAATATGGTCTGGCATATCCCAGTGTTCGTAAAGCTGATGGTACCTGTGTTGCCATTTTTAGGCCGCCAGCACTTACCATACCTAAACAAGGCTATCATCTTGATTATGTTTGGGATGGCAGCAAGATTAGTGTTATTCGCAAAGCTGAGGTTTATAACCAGGTGGCGTCGGCGTTTTAAATAAGTTTCTTATCTCAATATTTCCTCCATCTTCTTCCATTTTTCTCTTTAAGCTAGCCTTAATATTCAAGCACTATACTGAAAAAGTGTACCTAATTCTTAAAAGAGAGATATTGAGATGAAAACGCTTGAACAAGTTCTAAAATATTTACAAGAAAATCCAGGAGCTCCTGTTGTTTGGCTTGATATTGATGATACGGTGCTTGATGGAAAAGGTCAGATTATTAATGAAGAACAATTAGCTGATAGCCTTAAAGGAAAAGTGATTGGCTTCGCTACAGATAAGGCTTCGACAAAAGATCTGCCAGACGCGATAGTGGCTTTCATTAATAAATATGATTTAATCACATCACCCGAGCTCATAGGAAGTTCTGCTATTAAAACAGATCTATGGACACCTGTGCTAGATGATTTAAAAAATGTAGATATTGTCAATTTTGTTGGTACACAGGCGTATAGTGTGGCCTCTTTTAAAGAAGCATTTGCATTATGCTATTATAAGCGCTCAGGCAAAGATATGGATGATCCTTCAGTTCAAATAACAAATCATGTGCAGACAGTTAATCAAATATGTAGTTTTTTGATTCATGAAATGGTGGTTAAAAATAGAGTTGAATCATTAGGCGTTATAGTAAAATTTATTGAGTCATTGGATAGCATTCAAAACATTAAACAGGAAGTCATGTCGTCGATTTATAGTTGTTTGTTTGATGATTTTATTTCGTTAATTAATCATGGTAAGTTAGACGATTCGCATGAAATATTTAATATCATGATTGCAATGCAACGAAATAGCGTGCTTAAGAGCGATAGCGTTGATTTACTTCCTAAAACATTATTAGATTCAATCACATCGCCTCAGTTTGTGGTGAGCCAAGAGCTAACTGATATGGCTTTCGCTCGGTCAGCTCAATTTTTCGAATTAAAACTACGTGCAATGTTGCTCAACCATGCAGATCCTGAAAATTTGCAGGCACTTATTCAATGGTATCGTAATAAAATTTCAGCTTATGCATTGACTAGCCCTAATGTTAGAAATCAATTAGAAACATGGATGAATCAACACCATCAACTTTACCGAAGTCTGGAACGCCTGAATAAGGTCTTTCCTGTGCTTGAATCGATAACGGCGGATTTTCCAGCACAAGTCAGCGATGCATTTTTGTCACTGACTCGATTGGTACCTAATACGGATGAGGCTTCATCATCGCAAGCTGCGAGACCGGGTATGGCGGTTACTTGGGCTCGTACACCCGAAGCGCATACAACAAGCGTTGAGGACTATTGTGTCGGCCTAAGTTCTAATAGCAGCTTAGGTTTAGATAATTCAGCATTACGCAGCTTTACCCACGATGTTTTCACCAAAGCAAGCCAAGGCTTACCATCGACAGTACGCACGACTTATACATTACCTTCATTGGCATCGAGTTCGAGCGTGAGCCATGCCGGCAGTGATCCACGCTATGCAAATCTTCGCGTACGTATCACAGATTATCAAAGCAGCGAAGACGGATCGATCCGTTGCACATTTTGCTATGAAAGCACCGACGGTCAAGTTGTCGTGAGCTATCGTCGCCGGTTTGATAATTTTCTTGCGTTAAATCAATTTGTAGCCAGCAATAAGGCACTGCAATTACTGTATTTGATGTACCAAACGCGTACTTTGCCTGCGATTGTACTGGGAACTGAATTAGCCCATGAGGGGCAATATATAGGGCGCATGGGCTCCGTTACAACGAGTGCAAGTAGTTCAAGTAGCTCATCAAATGCCGCGCCTACAGTGGATGCCCTACCGCAGCATCCCATGTTTTTTTGTGATGACAAAGAAAGCTTTGTTCAAAACGGCCGAGATCTTGGGCTTATCACGGCACAAGCGTATACACCCGATGTGATACCGGGCTTAATAAGAAAACTGGGATTTCTTATCGAAGATCTGCGAACGCTTAGTTCAGGCGCATCGCCCCTTGAACTGCATGTTATCACGGAAATAGCGCAAAGATGGCCTGAGCCACTTATGTCTTCTTGGCAAACCTGCATCGATTTGCTTTCCAAGGGCGAATTGGCTCAAGCACAATCCTATATCAGTCAAGTGCTGATACCTAGCATTCAATTGTATCCGGGAAATGCGTATTTAGAAGTCTTGGGTCTTTCTGGCGCACAATTGCCGCCAGTGTCAGAGCACCAGGCAAGTATGATTCAATTGTATGCTCAGCTGAAAGAAGAACCCAAAAATAGATGGCAATCAGCTTATGCCGACGTACCCTCTGATGCCCCAAGTTCTTCCTCAAGTTCGAGCACTTCGTCAAGTTCGAATCCTGCTCCTAGCTCAAATGTATCGCATCTCTTAGCGAGTCGCACTGCAGCCAGTGTCCTTTCTCAAAAAATAAATGCAAGGCGTGCAGACGTGGTATCAGGCCAAAATAATTTGCAGGCCTATCTTGGTAGAGAAGTACAAAAGCACCAGGGGCTTATTTTGAGGAGGCCTGTGCGTCTATTGACAGGAACAGCACTAGAACGCGTTAAGCTTAATGTCACCAATAGCAGGGGGCAAGCGGTATCCGTTCGTGGCGAAGTATCTGCTGAGGTTGTGGGTGTTTCGCAACAGCTGACGACGCTGTTGGAACGTTTAGCTAGCAGTGAAAGTCTACAGCAACAAGCGTGTGATGACCTTCTAAAGACACTCATGGCGCTCAATGAGCAAGTTGGCGTCTGTTTGATGGCGTTAAATAAGAGCTATGAGGGAATCAATGACTTAAAGTCACATTTAGAGGCGATTCAAACCGACATTGCCAATTTGACTCGGGAAGTCACTGAATTATATGGCCACGTTCGTGAACTGGAGAGCCAATCCCAGCGTCATGTGTTGCACGGTTTACAACAATCACCTCAAGCATTGTCAGCAACATCATCATCATCAACGGGCGCAAGATCGCATCCTGTATCAGAAAGTGGAACCAAGGCGCCAACAACCATGTTGGAAATTGTGTTGGCGTTTAATGTTACGCTAACTGAGGTTATGCGAACTGCGAAAAACCCTCACCCAGATTTAAGTAAAGCAACACTTATGCAAATAGCCAGCGCTTTTATGGATAAAACCTCAGACGTCGCATTAAAATTTAATCGGCTGCTTACGCAATTAAAACATCAAACTCGGCCTTCCGACCCGCAAGAAGCCGATTGGCAGGAAACGACTTTGGCTGCGCGTTTGTTTGAAATTGTCACGGGCAAGCGCTTACATGAATTGTATGCAGACCCTGAGGCCTGGAAACTTATGACATCATCCGGGTTATTTAGGCGTATCGGACCTCGCACGGTAGCCATCGAAGTGTATGAGCCGCACTTACAGCACGTCATAACGACGATAGGTGCCCCTGCACGCTTACCAGTGTCGCCAGAAATGGTTTACGGTGCTGCGCCACCGCCGCCAGTGGCTGGATTGACGCCAAAGGCAGCTCACGATGCCGCATCATTGCCAGTGGATACCTTGTTGACCGCGAGCTCTCACAGTCATGCGTCGAATACTACACCGGCATCTAGCGCATCAACATCGAGTTCATCATCTATACAGACACGGTTGACCACGAGCGCTAGTCGTTGGGCGTCGAATAGTACATCATCATCCAGCTCCTCATCGTCTAGTTCATCTAGCACGTCAAGTGCAACATCTGGAAGCGTAGCTGATTCAACTAGGCCCATTATGCAACCCTTAAATCGGGTGCTCAATTACATGAGAAGGCAGCCTGGCAAGCCGGTTTATATCTTTGATCTCGATGATACGTTATTAGGCAAAAATGAGGATGGAGAGTATTACATTATCAATGAGGCGATTATCGGCCCTCAGTTACGTGGCGCTGTGGTTTGTTTTGCGACAGATAAATCGACAATCGATCATAGTGATACAAGAACGGGCATACCAGCCTTAGATGACTTTATCGTCAAATACGGTATTGTGACAGCCAAAGAACTCTGTATGGGCTCAACGCTCAAAGCAAAACTATGGACTGATCCTTTAGGTGCAATGTCATCGATTCCTATGCATGATTTCCCTCTCACTCATCTTGAAAGTGAAACATTTGATAACTTCCAAGTATTGGCAGGATATCTTGAGAAGGCCATTTTCAGCTATGGCGGCAATGATATGTCGACATTCTTCGAGCTAGGATTTAGAGCAAGAGAACAAGTTTTCTTGGAAGCATATGCGAGTATAAAGCCTAAGCTTTTAGAGAGAGGGGCATCGCCAGATCAGATAGCATTATTTCATAAATTCTTTAATGTATATTTGGGTTTTATTACAGCAAAAAATGATGAAAAAACTTTAGATATGCAGACCTATTACAATGGAAATATAAATAATGCAGTTACATTGGGAAAGATTAAGGATGTTTCTGGTCATTTTGCTACAAGTCATGCAGAGGCTACATTATCCCGCATCGACGTATATGAGCAAGATGGCGTGTACCATTGCCTATTTGTTATTACAAAAGATGATGTAACGTTAACCTATAAGAAGTCATTTAATCATGCAGCTGACATAAAAACATTTGTCAGTGACGGTAAAAATATGCACTTTTTATGGATGGCATTTGTACTCGGTATCGATTGCTCCGATTCGGGTAGTGGCAAGTTTGTCTATTCTGACAATTATCGAGTAGAGGGTAAAAATGTAGTATTTTTTGACGATAAACTCGACTTTTTGAGCCAGGCCGGCCAGTTTGGCTTTCAAATACACCAAGCAGACACACCGGCATTATTACAGCAAGCCATAGGATACTTAGGACGTTTAAAACGAGAGATTGATGGACTGCAGGCTAGTGGTGGGGACGTATCAGAAGATATATCAAGGGCCTTCGGTTATTTAGAGATACACTTTCCAAAGGCACAAGCAGGTAGGTTAAACGCACTACAATCGTGTATAGAAACAAAAAATTGGGCGGGTGCTCAGCATGCAATCGATGAGCTTGGGGCGATGCTGGCACTGTATCAAGGAAATACGTATTTGCAGGCACTCGGTGTTGATGAAATAAAATCACCGATGCGAAGTATAGAAGCGATATCCGAGATTATCTGCTCAGACCATTTTAGGGCACAGAGACGTGTTTATGCGCAAATGGAACGCGAATTGGCGTATCCAATAACCCGGGATTTGATTAAGCATGTCTTGAACAATAAATTTATTGGAGAAAAGCATAGAAATGCCATCGATGAGATTTTTAAACAAAGCCCGTTTGATACGCAGCGCTTAGCGCAAGCGGTGAGTAAAGCTTTGGTAGATACGGAGGACACAACAGCTTTTCTGACAAGTAGCCAACAGGCAAAAACAGCTGCGCTGACGACATTGACTCTTTTTGATAGCTATTTATCAGGTCTTAATGCATCTCTTGCTATGACATTGACGACTTCATCTTCTTCATCTACGTCATCGTCGTCTAGCAGTATAAGTGGCGCTCGTAGCAGTACATTTTTTGCGCATAACGCGTCCCCACCTCCCCCCCCATCTATGTTGTCGGCAACTGCAGCTACGCCGACAGCCCCACCACCACCGTCATCTGCAGCTACGCCTGCACCCGCACCACAGGAGGGAGCTGCTAAGAAGGGTTCTTCGTTATCGAAATCATAAGGTCAGGCGAGATGCTTGATTTTGCTCACCGAAGTGCAAAAAGTGCCGTTCTCCCCTTGTGGGAGAAGGTGCCGCGAAGCGGCGGATGAGGGGTAATCATATCATCGCGCAGCGATGGCAAAACAGTAGCATGCAACAGGCGAGATGTTTGATTTTGCTCACCGAAGTACAAAAAGTGCCCTTCTCCCTCTGCGGGAGAAGGTGCCGCGAAGCGGCGGATGAGGGGTAATTATATCATCGCGCAGCGATGGCAAAACAGTAGCATTTTGAAGTTAATTGGGTATATGCCCATTATCCATGTGTCAAGCCGCTGAAGGATCCTCATATGGCTCAGCATGACCACAAGTTTTTTGAGGGCAAACAAGCTCTGTGCCGCGTCGCTTAGTGGTTTTAATGGTCATAATGGGCCAATGACACTTGGGGCAAGGTTTGACGATCGGCGGATTCCAGGTGGCATACTTGCAATCAGGGTATCTTGAGCACGAATAAAACATTTTGCCATAGCGTGATTTGCGTTCAAGCATGGAACCTTGATGACATTCAGGGCAGGTAATACCCGTGTCAGTCGGCTTGTTGAGCGACTCAATGTAGTTGCATGTGGGGTAGTTGCTACAGCCAATGAATTTACCATACCGACCGCGGCGATAGAGGAGTTTGGATTGACACTTAGGGCAATCTCTATCAAGCGCCTCTTCGGGCTCAGCATCCTCTTTATTTTCTTCTAAGCTTCGCGTGTAACGGCACTCAGGATAAGCAGTACAGCCAATAAAACGTCCCGTTCGGCCCAAACGGATGGATAACGGTTGGCCACAGTCAGGACAGGCTTCATTCATCTCTTCCTGGGTCACATCTTTACGGCTGACTGTCTCGGAAATCGTCGTGACTTGCTGTGTGAAGGGTTGCCAAAACTCAGCTAAGAGCGGTACCCATTGTTTCTCACCACGAGCAACCGCATCTAATTCATCTTCCAATTTTGCCGTAAAGTCATAATCGACATACTGGGTAAAATGCTGCGTTAAAAATTTATTGACGATGCGTCCTATGTCGGTTGGGAAGAATCGTTTTTTATCTAAATTGGCGTATTTACGTTGCTGAAGCGTGGAAATGATCGATGCATAGGTTGACGGCCGGCCGATACCAAATTCTTCAAGCGCTTTGACGAGGGTTGCTTCTGAATAACGTGGTGGAGGCTCAGTAAAATGCTGTTCTGCTAAAATCGTTTTTAAAGTAACTTTCTCGCCTTCAACAAGTGGCGGGAGAATAGATTCAGCATCATCATCAACTTTATTATCATCCAAGCCTTCTTGATAAACAGTCATAAATCCAGCATGGGTAATCACGGAACCATTCGCACGAAAGATACCGGTATTCCCCGCTTTTAAATCAATGGCTACGGTATCAAGTGTTGCGTGAATCATTTGACATGCAACGGTACGTTGCCAAATAAGTTGGTAAAGCTTGTATTGATCCGGACTTAAGGCACTTTTTATTTGCTGCGGTGTTAAATTAACATCAGTTGGACGGATGGCTTCATGCGCTTCTTGTGCATTTTTGGCACGGGTTTTATAGGTGTGCGGCTCATTTGGGAGATAATCTTCGCCGTAGCGCTTTTGAATAAAGCTACGTAAATCACGAATAGCATCTTGAGACAGGTTGACGGAGTCAGTACGCATGTAGGTGATTAAACCAACAGCGCCCTGGCCTACATCAATACCTTCATAGAGCTGTTGGGCAATACGCATTGTGCGGCTGGCACCAAAGCCACATTTTCTTGAAGCTTCTTGCTGTAGCGTCGATGTGATGAAGGGCGCTGTGGGATTGCGTTTGCGTTGCTTTTTATCGACCTTGGTCACTAAAAGCTCGCCTTGAGCTGCGGCTAATAACGTTTGCTTGACTTGTTCAGCAGTTTCTCCGTCGGTAATGGTAAATTGTTCGTACTTATCACCTTGATATTCAAGGAGTCTTGCGGTGAATGCTTGTTTATGCGCTTCATTTTGAGCCGTCATGGACCAGTATTCCTGGCTAACAAAACGTTCTATTTCTTCTTCACGCTCAACAATGAGGCGAAGGGCGGGGCTCTGAACCCGTCCCGCAGACAAGCCGCGAGCAATTTTGCGCCAAAGCAGCGGTGAGAGGTTAAAGCCTACGAGATAATCTAGCGCTCGCCTTGCTTGCTGCGCATCCACTAAATCCATATCGAGTTCGCGAGGGTGAGTCATGGCTTCTTGAATGGCATTGCGGGTGATCTCATGAAACACAACGCGCTGAACGGGCTTCTTACCAACGGCCCTAGCGGCTTTCATCAGTTCATAAACCGACCAGGCAATGGCCTCACCTTCTCTATCCGGGTCAGTTGCCAAAATAAGGCTATCGGCGGTCGATAAGGCTTTTTTAATAGCCTGGATATGCTTGGCATTCTTTTCGACCGCTTGGTACTTCATTGCAAAGTCATTGTTGGGGTCGACGGCGCCGGTCTTGGGTACGAGATCACGTACATGGCCATAAGAGGCGAGCACAGTAAAACCGCTGCCGAGATACTTCTCGATCGTTTTGGCTTTAGAGGGAGATTCAACAACAACAATAGCGCCTGACATACACAATACCCACTTAAATCATCATTTAGCCATGATTAAAGCGCAGAAATGAAATTAGTGCAAGGTTTCGCTGCGATGATCCATAAAAATGAGTTGTTCCATCCACTCAGGCACTTGTTGCTCAAGGGCCTGGCTACTTAGCACAAACAAGGTAATCCAACGAAAATCTTCTTCATCGATTTGTTTGTGCCCCATGGCGAGTGCACGGTCAATAATCAATTCGCGTGTGGCTTGATTAATGAGCTGGTGACTGTATAAGAAGTGTAAAAAATCTAAATTATTGGCGCCAAGAGCTTGTTGCTCAGCGAGGGTATAGATGCGAATACTTTGTTGCGGTAAGGTTTTAGGATTAACGTAGGTACCTCGGTTTTCTTCGAGCTCAGCTAGCCAGCGAAAGGCTGCTTCAATATCGCGTGCTCGAAAACCTGCTTGGCTTAATTCATCAGTCAACGCTTCAGGCTCAGGCATGATAGATTCAACAGTGATATAGCGTTCAAACAAGTACATTAGAATACTTAACATTATTCTTTATTCCTACGGTTTAATCTTGCGCTTGTCGGTCAATGCCTGGATAGGTGCTGACATAACCACCAGCAATTTGCTGGGCATGCCCGGATAAAACTAACAAGGTTAATTCAGTTTGTACGACTGAAGTTGTCTTACCTGACAGTAGTATGATGTCTTCAATACTTCTAGGCTCTAAACTTAGGTATTGTACCATATTTGACGGTGGCTTGGCTAGATCAATAGGGGGTATTTTAGATGTTTTTTTGACCAGCTGATTGAAATGCGCGGGCAATTCAGCCAGCACGTCTTCTGCGGAGGTAACCAAGATGGCGCCTTGTTTTAATAACCAATGGCAGCCTTGGGTTTGTGGGTTATGAATGGAGCCAGGCACTGCCATGACAAGTCGCCCCTGCTCATTGGCCAAGCGCGCACTGATGAGCGAACCGCTCTGAAGTGCTGCCTCAACGACAATAACCCCCATGCTCAAGCCAGTGATAATGCGATTACGTGCCGGAAAGTGCCTGGCTAAGGGTAAGGCATGCGGTGGTAACTCGCTGATAAGCGCACCCGTCTCTGCAATGCGCGCAGCTAAGATGTCATGTTGCTTGGGGTAGCGATGCGAAATACCGGTACCCATGACCGCAAGGGTTTGGCCGTTGACAGCGAGGGTACCTTGATGGGCCGCAGCATCAATGCCATAGGCAAGACCGCTGGTAATGCTAAGCCCCTGTTTCGCAAGATGAGCAGCTAATTGTTGCGTTGTTTGTGTACCAGCATAAGAAGGGTGTCTTGTGCCGACAATGGCTATTTGGGGGCTTAGTAGCGCGTTTAACTGACCTTCGACATAAAGGACGGGTGGGGGTGTATCAATATGGCGTAATGACTCAGGGTAGCTTGCATCCGCTAAGGTGATACGGTGTTGTTGCGGTGCAGCTTGCCAGTCAAGCTCCTCATCGACACATGACCAGTCGATGCCGCGTAGACGTTGACACAAAGTGGGTGTTAAAGCATGATTTTCGGGTTCAGCAAATAGTTGGTCCAGCGAATGATAGGGAAGGAAGTCGCGTTGCAGCCATTGCCAGTCTAAACCCGCAATCTGTCTTAACGCCAGCCAGTAAGATAATGTGTGCATGATAATTCCTTTAATTTTTAAAACATTTATTTTTAATTATTTTATGAAATTTTACAAGAGAGTTAAATAGGTAGAAAGCCGAGCTATACTGAATGAATGAACCTCACAATAAGGGAGGAGGGGATCGTAGTGAAACACCCGTATCATCGCATCAGCACATTGCTTTTTCCTATGCGATGCGGCGGCTATTGGGTCATGTCCGTCAGTGCATTGATCCTCTATATGTATGGGCTCATGTCTGCATGGGTAGGTATCTATGCTGTATTTACCGCATGTATATGGGCGCCTGCAATATTCTATATCAGCAATCAGATGGCTTATGCCAAAGCTAAACGTTTTGAATTTGCTGTGCTTGAATACGCTGATCCGGTTTTGACAGGCATTTGGCTTATTCTTGCCAAAGGTTCGCTTTGGTACATGCTTTTTGCCTTGTTAGGCTTAGGCGCAGGTATTTGTGCAGTATTGGGTTTTTTCGCATGGTTAAGAGGACTTTTTATTATTGGCATTTTAGGTGTCCTTAGTCTTGCATTTAACGATTTTAAAATTGTCTTCAATACACCACTTATTCTTAAACTCTTTGCACTGACATCGTGTACAATATATACAGTATTGATAGGCTTGGCTCAGTATCGTGTTAAAAAACGCATAGAAGATGCAAAAATAGCACTTGAGAGTTCGGTTAAGGAATTAAGTCAAATTAATCAATTTATGCAAGCAACGATATCTGCAAGATCATTATCTTCACTTATTCAACATATCAATTTTCTTATGAAAGATTTTTTTGATTTTAAGTCAGTGGATTTATGTTTATTTGATGAAAATCAAAAAAAGCTTACGCTTTATCGTTCAGAAAAAACGCAAGTTACAGATAGGTTTTTTTGGAAGATCGATAATAAATGTGTCAACGAATCATTCATTGTCAATGTATTTTCTGGTGTTGATTGCAAGGTGATTAACAATGTAAAAAATAGTGATATTTTGCAAAATGAAGACAAGATTTATTTAGATAGGCATAGACATGAGTCTCTATTGATGATTCCATTAATACATGCCGATAAGCATGTGGGAGGCTTGTGCTTATTTAGTGATAGTCCCATTGAAGAGAATACTTCATTTTTAAAAAGAATAATGAATTACTTTAATAATGTTCCACTAGTTATTCGTAATTATCAAATCGTGAAAGCATATATAAAAAATCAATATGAATTAAATAATAAAAATATATTGCTATATGATGAATCCAAGAAATTGTCAAAATATTTATCACCTCAAATATATGACTGGATCTTCTCAGAAAAAACCAGTCTTCAAATTGGTTCTAAGAGAAAACGTATTACTTATATGATTGTCAGCATGCAAAATTTTTATCAAATTTTAGATGGATTGCCATCAGAAGAAAGTACACGTTTTGTCAACAGTTATTTGACCTGTATGAGTGCACTCATATTAAAATATGGGGGTACCATCGATCAGTATTTGGGCGTACAAATTCGCATATTTTTTGGTGATCCCAATAGTTTAGGTGTTAAACAAGATGCGCTAAACTGTCTACAACTCGCCGTACATATGTGTAAAGATTTTTTATATTTTAAAGAAACATGGCCACAATCGCTTGTGGGAAACGCTAAATTACGAATTGCAATTAGTTCTGGCTATACGGATGTTGGCAATTTTGGTAGCCAACATCGTATAAATTATACAGTTGTTGGTAATATTGTAAGTTTAGTGAATTACTTATTATTGAATGATAGAACAGAGCAAATTATAATAACAGAGGAAACAATGGCTCTTACAAAAGAGCACATTGATGCAACGTTATTAGAAATTTTAAACTATGGTTATAAGAGTAAAAAAATTCCTATTTATCAACTGAATAATGTAGAATTTCTTGAAATTGAAGGCGTGAAATAATCATGTGGAAAATAGCAAATATAACAAAAATGATTTATCTGCCTAGGCAGAGTGGCCATTTTCTTATTGCACTTGCTGCATGCATCTATGTTTATAACACGGGCATGACACCATGGTTTTATGTATTAGCTTTTATGACAGCAATTGCATGGCCGCTATTTTGTTTATGGTTATCACAGCGTGTCGTTGACGTTAAACGTTATGAGTTATTGTGTTTAACTTATATTGACACGTACCTTGTTGCTATTTGGGCACCTATCTGTTCATTTTCATTATGGTATGTTGTTTTTATCATCTCAGGTATGGGCATGGCACTCATTAGTATTGGTGGTTGGCGCATGCTGCTTAAAGGATTACTAGCAATTATATGTAGTTTTTTAAGTATTGGTATGGCAATGTATCTATTCTCTAATAATTTTATGTTTTATCGACCTACACCACTATTAGGTATTATTTCATCATCGATGGGTACAATTTGTTTTGCGTATGTGATAGCATCATATGTATATGTTCGTTCATTAAATTTAAAGAGAACAAAAACAGAATTATATGAATCAAATGATGATATTAGTCGAATTAATCAAATTATGAAGGCTGCTAATTCGTCATTAAATATAGAAGATATTCTTGATAATATTATAAGTATATTAAAGGAAATATTTTATTTCGATTTCATATCTATTCAGCTCTATGATAATGATAAAAAAACATATATAATTTATGCTATAAGTGGCGTTGAGCTCAATAAATACATTCAAAAGGCATGGCATCATATCCACATTAATGGAGAAGATGCAAAAACGATTCTGCATCTATTTGATAATAAAAAATATGAATATATTGAAAATGTGACATTAGATAATTTATCTTCACCACTCGAACAAGAAATGTATAAAATAAGGCCCTTTGAAGCAGTTGCCATGTTTCCGTTAGTGCTAGATCAAGAAAACAAAGGGATTATCAGTTTCTATTTTTTGCATACATATACTAATATGAATGATGCTCTGTTAGATAAGTTGAATACATATGTGTCTAATTTTGCTATTGTCATTAATAATGCTTTATTATTTGTGAAGCTCAAGAAAAGCCAAGAAGAAATCCATCTAAAAAATGAGGAGCTTGCTAATCTGTCAGGCAAGCTATCACATTATCTCTCGCCACAAGTTTATGAAAGTATTTTCTCTGGTGAGCAAGATGTAAAAATTGAAGCGAAAAGAAAAAAATTAACTGTGTTTTTTTCCGATATTACTGGCTTTACTGAGCTTACCGATAGAATAGAGTCCGAAGTATTAACCAGCATGTTAAACACTTATTTGACACGTATGTCGGCCATTGCGATGAAGTATGGTGGAACCATTGATAAATATATTGGAGATGCTATTTTAATTTTCTTTGGTGATCCCTTATCTAAAGGCGCACGGCATGATGCACTGGATTGTACGCGCATGGCAATTGAGATGCGAGATGAATTGGATAAGCTCAAACAATTGTGGGTAGGTGAGGGATTTGCAGAGTCTTTGAGCATGCGCATGGGTATTAACACAGGGTATTGTAATGTTGGCAATTTCGGAAGTGAGTATAGAATGGACTATACTATCATTGGAAGTCAGGTGAATTTAACGAGCCGGATCCAGTATGCGGCGGGACCTGGTGAGATTTTGGTTTCAGAGGAAACGTACTTGCTCATCAAAGATGAAGTTGCGTGTGAGCGTTTAGATCCACTGGTGCTTAAAGGCATTAGTCATCCAGTACAAGCGTATCGCGTGATTGCTATGTTGGAGTCAAGGTCATGAAACTTATTTTTTTAGGCAGTGGATCAGCATTTACGGTGGGTGAGAAAAATTATCACTCTAACCAGTTGCTTGTTGATGATCAGGGACACAGTTTACTTATTGACTGTGGTGGTGATGCACGACATGCACTTCAGGAGTTAGAGCTCGGTTATGATGCGATTACCCATGTGTATATTAGCCATCTACATGCCGATCATACTGGCGGCCTTGAATGGTTGGGTTTTACAACCTTCTTTGATGCAGCATGCGCAAAACCACACTTATTTATCAATGCTATCTTAGCAGAAAAGCTGTGGGTCCATGTGCTTTCTGGGGGAATGAGCTCAATACAAGGACATAGCGCCGCTCTTGATACTTATTTTGATGTTGAACAAATCCCATTTGGCGGTTCTTTTGCATGGTCAGATATTACTTTTCATTTAATTCAGACAGTTCATTATATGGAAGGGAATTCACTTGCTTTGAGTTTTGGTCTTTTCTTTGGCATATGTGGACAGCAAGTTTTTATGACAACCGATACACAGTTTGTGCCCCATCTGATGATGGTTTACTATCAAAAAGCCGATATTATTTTTCATGACTGTCAAACAACAGCATCTACGGGTGGTATTCATGCGCATTATCAAGAACTGCTCACATTACCGCCTGAGATTCGTGAGAAAATGTGGCTTTATCATTATAATGCCGGTGATAGACCGGATGCTTTAGCCGATGGATTTTGTGGATTTGTGGAAAAAGGGCAAGTATTTACATTTTCTTGATGCACGAGCGCTTGACCCCATTGCACTTTTTCTCCGGACTTAAGCGATGCTGCGAGTTTAGGTGCGCCGGGTGGTAGAAGTAATATCACGGTTGAACCTAATTCAAACCAACCTAATTCGTCGCCTTGTTGATAGACAATCTGTCCGTCATAGTGGCGTGTATAAGGTGTACGAGAAGGTTTTATGTGTCCAGCCCAAGTTGTCACGATACTTGCAACTATCATTGCGCCGACCATCACAATGCCAACAGGGCCTATAGCGGTTTCAAAATGACAATAAAGACGCTCATTTCTACAAAAGAGTTGAGGCACTTCAGCTGCAGTGCGCTGATTCACAGAAAATAATCGACCAGGTATGTATGTCATCCACATAAGTTTACCAGCTAATGGCATATGCACGCGGTGGTAGTTGCTTGGTGCAAGATATAGGGTAGCAAATTGTCCATCTGTAAATACGTTGTTCAATGCAGCTTGTCCAGTTAATGCGGCGATTGTAAAATCCACACCTTTGGCTTGCAATAATTTTCCCTGTGTAAGCCATCCGCATTCACTGACCGCACCATCGACAGGGCAAATGAGGGATGCTGCTGCCAGCGATCTTGCCTGTGGATTAAGATGTCGTGTAAAAAAATCGTTAAATGAATGATAGGCTTGATATGTTTGACGCGGGCACTCAGATAAGTCAACTTGGTAGTGTTTGCAAAACCAACGAATAAAAGGGTTTTTAATCCAAGCCCATTGGCATTGAGCGAGCAAGCCGACAGCGCGAGATAACCAATGTTGTGGTAGACAGTATTGTAGACGCGTGGCGAAGGATTTTTTTAACATTACTGATAGATACTTATGTAGACTTCAAGATTTTTATCAGCGGTATTGCTTGTATTACGCTTACAGGTACCACTGGCGGTGTTAACATTTTTGTCAGCATCTGTTTGGATGTCGCTAAAACGTTGCAATAATGTTTTGCATGCAGAATTATCGGGTAGTGATGTCCGCAAAATAAAATAAGTACCTGAAACAGAAACACTATTATTTTGTCCCCAAGGATTTGTAAATGTACTGCTAGGTAAACCAAGACATTGTTTACCAACACCACATTCAGATGCAACAGTACTGGGTGCTTTGATAGCTGCGTGATAAAGTTCAGTAAGTTGTTGTTGAGTAACTGTGATTTTTTTTTGTATTTGAATGCTGCTATACGATTTAATACCCATAGAAACAATGGCGGCTGCAACAATGATCACAAATGCGGATTCTAGTAAAGTGAAACCCTTGTTGCGTGGTAATGTGAACATAAGCTTTTGTTCCTTATTGGAAGGTAATAGTATTTATGATCTTAGCATAACTGTCAACTGATCTTTATGCATTATTCTGTTACAATTGCGAAAATGAGTATTGAGATAAGAGGAAAAATGCCGTGTATGTATTGGGCATCGAAACATCTTGCGATGATACAGCGCTTGCTATTTATCATGAGACCCAAGGCCTGATTGCGCAGAAGCTTTACAGTCAAACACTGATGCACCAGCGCCATGGTGGTATTGTGCCAGAACTTGCGTCGCGTGATCATGTCCAAAAGCTAGCGCCATTGATATCTTCCTTGCTGGCAGAGGCAAATGTAAGCATAGATGCGCTCGATGGTATTGCTTATACGAAAGGTCCCGGTCTAATTGGTGCTTTATTGGTTGGTGCAACCTTAGCAAAAAGCCTGGCATTTGCTTTAGCTATCCCAGCTATCGGGATTCATCACTTAGAAGGCCACTTACTTGCACCGTTTCTTGAACAACAAGCCCCCCATTTTCCCTTTTTAGCGCTCTTGGTTTCTGGTGGTCATACCATGCTGTTAGAGGCAAAAGCGCTAGGGGATTATCATATATTGGGAGAAAGTGTTGATGATGCAGCCGGTGAGGCCTTTGATAAAACCGCGCGCTTGCTGGGATTGCCTTACCCTGGTGGCCCAGCTATTGCAGCACTTGCTAGGCAAGGTGATCCCTCAGCTTATCACTTTCCAAGACCGATGTTACATAAACCAGGCTTAGATTTTAGTTTTAGTGGGTTAAAAACACATACGATGCAAACGTGGGCACAAAGTGCGGGTGATGATACGGCGCGCGCAAATATTGCTAGAGCATTTGAAGATGCCGTTGTTGATAGTTTGGCTGCCAAATGCCAACGTGCGTTAACGCAGTATCCTTATGGTCAGTTGGTGATTGCGGGTGGGGTGAGTGCTAATCAACGTTTACAAGCACGATTACACGAAATAGCCGCAGCCAATCATGCCACACTTTATTTTCCAAGACCGGCATTGTGTACGGACAATGGTGCAATGATTGCATATGCCGGCTTTTTAAGACTAAGCCGTGGACAGCGTGAAGACTTAGCTATTGAACCGCGGGCCCGGTGGCCGTTAAGTGAGCTGACACCGCCGTCGATTTGATATACTCGAGTCTTTTAAGTTATGGTAACACAGCCGCAGCTAAGACGACGGGTCTATTTAGAAGGCGTTTAATCCGGTAAGATAGTGTCCCACAATAAGATGATGAATGTTATCTGCGCCTTCATAAGTAAAAACAGTCTCTAGGTTTTGGGCATGGCGCATGACTTGATACTCAAGCATAATACCGTTGCCGCCTAGCAAATTACGTGCTTCTCTTGCAATGGCCAAAGCGTGCTTACACGCATTCATTTTGGCAAGTGATACACGTACAGGATCTTCTTCACCTTGCTCACGCAAACGTCCTAAATGTAAGTTAAGCAGCTGAGCTTTGGTGATTTCGTTATACATATCAGCAAGACTTTTTTGTACCAATTGTTTTTGTGCGAGTGGCATACCAAATTGTTGTCGTGTTTGGGTATAATCAAGTGCCATATCAAAACAAGCGATGGCAGCGCCAGTGGCTCCCCATGCAATACCATAGCGTGCTTGGGTTAAACAAGACAATGGTGCGCCAAGTCCCTTAGCCAAAGGTAAACAAGCTGCATCATCTACCCAGCAATCATTCAAATAAATTGTGCCTGTTGCAGATAAGCGCATCGATAATTTATGATGAATCGTGTCGACCTGATAACCCTTTGTTTCTTTGGGTATTAGAAAACCACGAATACCCTCAGATGTTTTAGCCCATATCAGTGCAAGATCTGCACGGGGTGCATTCGTAATCCATTGCTTGGTGCCATTTAAGCGCCAACCGGTACCTTCTTTTACCGCATGTGTCGTCATGCTGGATGGATCTGAACCGGCATTAGGCTCTGTGAGTGCAAAACACGCAACGATCTCACCTTGCCCCATTTTCCTTAGCCATGTTTGTTTTTGTATCGCGCTACCATAACGCCAAATAGGATACATACATAGAGAACTTTGAACGGAGACAAAACTACGGATGCCACTATCGGCTTGCTCAAGCGCCTGGCAAATTAAACCATAGGCTACATAACCCAAACCTGAACCGCCATCAGCTACAGGCAAGGTTGCACCTAGCACGCCGAGTGCTGCTAATTCTTTAATAAAAATCTCAGGAAAATAGCCTTGTTCATATGCATCATCAATCAAGGGTTTGGCTTTTTGCAAAACCCAGGTTTGAACTGCATCACGAATATCACGCTCTTCTTGTGTGAGTAATGAATCGATTAACATGAGATCTTGCATGACAACGACTCCTAACATCCCTCATCAATTTGCCTCAAGACAGAGACAAGTGCATAACACTCATCGGCAAAGTCACGCCCAACAACGCCAGGATGCTTGTCAACATAACTAGAAAACTCATCAATCGTTTCGACAACCACAACGCCGTTAATAATGGGCACTTGATGTTCGGTTGCACTGCGAATATGCGCGCGTAGCGTTTCTTGATAATGCACCTCGGGTGCGGGATCTTCTTCTGCCACAATGATGCCGGTGACAATAACGCCAGCAACCTGACCCGAACGGGCGAGCGCATCAGCAATCATGCTTGAACTCAATACGCTAGGTACACTGACCAGCTGGATAAACTCACCAGTAAACTCAAGCTCAGCGAGGCGATTGG
Source organism: uncultured Legionellales bacterium (assembly GCA_945957175.1). Lineage (GTDB taxonomy): Bacteria > Pseudomonadota > Gammaproteobacteria > UBA1113 > UBA1113 > CAMFJL01. The sequence continues at coordinate 67,228 of CAMFJL010000002.1, read as the reverse complement.
TGACGCCCTCAGTCAGCAGCTGTGCTTGCTCATAATCGTCGGCTTGTACGATAGCAATAGGAAAGTTTGCCTTGATATCCTCGGCTTGAATGATACGCATGTCTATGGTGCTCCATGGAATAAGAAAGCGTATAATACCTTTTTTTCATGCCGGTGTCAGTTATGCGTCTTATCCGTACATTGATGGTTGTTGTCGTATCCCTATGGAGTGTGATGGCGTTGGCCGATAATCAGCCATTGCCGGACTATAGTGACCCCAGCCGGGCGTTGTTTTCGCAAGTGCAAGAACAAAGTGTTGGTAAGCAATATATGCAGTATTTGCGAAGTACAGGCATGGTCATCGATGATCCCATTGATGTAGATTATATCAATGCGCTGGGGCAGCGTTTGGTGAAGGCAAGTGGTAACCCTAAATTACCGTATTATTTCTTTTTTATGGCAGATCCCAATATCAATGCTTTTGCGGGGCCTGGAGGCTATATTGCGGTCAATGCGGGACTTGTTTTAGCTGCACAAAATGAAGATGAAGTCGCTGCGGTATTAGCGCATGAAATCGCGCATGTGAGTCAAGGTCACATCGCAAGAAAAATTGCCGATGCAAGTAAAACAAAATATGCAACGGCAGCGGGTGTATTAGCATCGATTGCACTGGGCGCCGTCAGTGGACAAGCTGCACAATCGGCTATGGCGGCAACACTTGCAGGTACACAGCAACACTTTATTAATTTTAGTCGAGGTATGGAAGCAGAGGCGGATAGGGTGGGCATAAGAACACTTGCAAATGCGGGATTTGATCCCAGTAGCATGCCACGCTTTTTTACACGAATGCAAGCAGATGACAGATATAGCACTAGCCCGCCGGCTATTTTAAGTGATCACCCGTTAACACCTGAACGGATTGCAGATGCAAACGCAAGGGTTGCACAATTTCCAAAGACAATACCCGATCATAGCAGTCTTAGTTTTTGGCTCATTCGAGAACGACTACGCGTATTTATCGCAAATGATTTACCATCTATGATGACGTATTATCAAAAAAATTTAGCAAAACCAGGTATGGCAAATGACACAGCGCTCAATTATGGATATGCATTGACACTGTTTTCGGCTAATCAGTTTAAGCAATCCGTCGCAATTTTACAGCGCTTAGTCACAGCAAATCCCAATCAGCCCATTTTACAGTTAGCGCTTGCCGATGCACTACAACAAAGTGGCGACGTTGATAGCAGCCTTAAACTCATGGCCAGCTTATATCAAGTCAAGCCAACATTTGCTGTGAGCATGCAATACGGCGCTATGTTAGTGAAGGCTGGGCAAGCGCCGCAGGGATTGGCTATTTTACGTCGTTATCAGCTCGATAATCCCAATGCAACTATTCCTTATGGTTTGCTTGCCGAAGCACAGGCAAAAAGTGGGCGATTAGCAGATGCTTATCAAACGCGTGCGCGCTACTTAGAATCCAATGGTGATTATCGGGGTGCTGTTATACAACTCAAGATGGGGCTTAAATTGCCTAAGCTTGATGTCGATACCAAAGCGAGGCTGCAAGCACAAATGCAAGAGTTACAAAGTAAAATACAGCAAAAGTCATAACGTAGTTAAGATAAATATAATGATATTAATTAAAATAAATACACAGGGTACATAAATTTCAATATCTGACAAACGTTTATAGCCATTTTTAGGGCGTAATAGAATTGCCCATTCTGCAGTATAAGCGCTGGCAACGAGTTTTTTTTCAATCAAGTGAATAATGTCAAATTTAGCACCATTTAATTTCTTAAGTGACTGGATATAACAGATCCACATATACGAGATCATGATGCCTGCAATATTGAGAAACCATAAATGCTTCATATCGCTGACGCTTTGAAAATGCATAAAAGCAGTGAGGACAGCTATATTAATTGTGAGAAAAAAAGAATTGGCAATTTGCCTTCTAGCGCTTATTCTGTCTGTCATTTCGACAAAGATTTTATATATCTCAAACAATTGACCGTCATCAGATTTATCTGATGCACAATGAAATAATAGCTCGTTTATATTGCGATGATGACTCATGCTGTTGCTATCATAAATAAGCGACTGAAGGGAAATAAGGTGACGCCATCAGCCCTTTTTGGATAAGCTTGGGCCAGTTTTTCTTGATAAAGTGCTAAAAAGGATTGATAAACCTCAGGAGACAATGCGGCTTTTATAGGTACAAGCGCAGTACCTTTTACCCATTCCAGTATAGGCGTTTCACCTGTTAACGGTTGTATATAGGTAGTTTCCCAGATCTGAATGGTTTTCATATGTTCTTTCAATATATCAAAATAAGCTTCTGCTTTTAATACAGGTTCATAGCGCAAGGTATGTGACAGTTGTTTATAAAAATTAGGATTCTCTTCAATAGTCTCTTGTAAGAGCACATGAGATGGCATGTGAAAATTATTAGGTACTTGGATGGCAAGTGTTTTATTAGCTTGTTTCGCAAGCCTGCTAAAAAGTGCAGGATGCTCGTCAACCCATTGCAATGCAGCGTTAGAAAAAATCAGATCGTAATTTTCATATATATCTTGAATATTGTTGATTTGCCAATCGATATCTGCATATTGTTTGCGTGCGCTGTCTATCATGGCCAGAGAACTATCCATACCTATGATACTATTAGGATGGTATTTTTGCTTTAATATATGGGTTATTTCCCCACTACCACAGCCTAAATCTACAATGGAGTGATAATCATTATCAGGTATTCGTTCGATTAAATCATAAGCAGGCCGCATACGCGCGTCGGAAAATCGATGGTATTGTTTAGGATCCCACATAATAGTTAACCTCAAGTGTAGGAAGATAAGAATGTACTTTCGTTGATGTCGCAGGCACGGTTATTATAACAGACATACGCGTAGCTTTTCAAAACGCGGGTTTTTGATTTTACATCGGTGTTGATAAGATGCCCTTCTCCCTTTATGGGAGAAGGTGATCGAGGGTGGGATGATGGGGAAGTAAAGCTATCGCGTAAACTAGGCAGCGTCTTGGTTCCACCGCATTAATCTGTTTTATTGGATCGCTTACGTTCATGCTCTTTTAATAATTTTTTGCGAAGACGAATCGATTTCGGTGTGACTTCAACCAGTTCGTCATCATCGATAAACTCGAGTGCTTGTTCGAGTGAAAAGATAATAGGTGGTGTAAGATTGATCGCTTCATCTGTGCCTGAGGCACGAATATTCGTGAGCTGTTTGGTTTTGCTCGCATTAACAACGAGATCATTATCGCGTGAATGAATGCCGACTATCATCCCTTCATAGAGCTCTGTTTGTGGGCTAACTAACATGCGTCCGCGTTCTTGTAGATTCCATAGCGCAAAGGCAACGGCAACGCCAGGGCCATTCGCAATCAGTACGCCATTGTTACGCCCACCGACTTTGCCAGGATTTAATGGCGCGTATTTTAAAAATACGTGGTGCATAATGCCTGTACCGGAGGTCGATGTTAAAAACTCTGTGTGAAAGCCGATTAACGCACGTGTGGGGATCGTATATTCTAAACGTACGCGACCTTTACCATCAGGAACCATATCGAGTAACTCTGCTTTACGGCTACCCAACTTTTCCATTAAGGTACCTTGATGGGTCTCTTCGATATCTAAAATCAATGATTCATAAGGCTCACAGGCCACCCCGTCAATCTCACGAATGATAACTTCAGGTCGGGAGACTCCCAATTCATAGCCCTCACGGCGCATATTTTCAATTAAAATGGATAAATGTAATTCGCCACGGCCCGAGACTTTAAATTTATCAGGATCGCCTGTGTCATCAACACGCAGCGCAACATTATGAATAAGTTCACGCTGTAAACGTTCACGAATTTGTCGTGAAGTAACAAATTTGCCTTCACGTCCGGCAAGTGGCGAGTTATTCACTTGGAAAGTCATACTAACTGTGGGTTCATCAACGCTTAACGGTGGCATTGCTTCAGCTTGATTTGGGTCACAGATAGTATCTGAGATATTAAGCTTATCAATACCTGTAATAGCAACGATATCGCCAGCTTCAGCCAGTGGAACTTCTTGACGTTCTAAACCATGATAAGATAAAACCTGTAGAATTTTACCATTACGTTTCGTACCATCGGCCGCCAAAATACTCACTTGTTGATTAGTTTTAATGTTGCCACGGGTAATACGACCAATACCGATAGCACCTACATAAGTGGAATAGTCCAAGGAAGAAATCTGCATTTGCAGCGGACCATCCCTATCGACTTTAGGCGGTTTTACGCATTGAATAATGGTTTCAAACAAGGCGTTAAGATTGTCGGTGGTCTCATCAAGGCGATGCTTGGCATAGCCATTTAACGCACTAGCGTAAATAATAGGAAAATCAAGCTGAGTTTCATTTGCACCAAGACTATCAAATAAATCAAATACTTGATCAATGACCCAATCAGGTCTAGCGCCTGGTCTGTCAACCTTATTGACCACTAAAATAGGATTTAAACCCTGGGCAAATGCTTTCATTGTCACAAAACGTGTTTGTGGCATGGGACCATCAACAGCATCAACGAGCAGTAATACCGAATCAACCATCGATAAAATGCGTTCAACTTCACCACCAAAATCTGCGTGTCCTGGTGTATCTACGATATTAATGCGATAACCTTGCCACTCAATCGCCGTATTTTTAGCTAAAATCGTGATACCGCGTTCACGTTCTAAATCATTAGAATCCATGACGCGCTCAACGGCTTCGCCGCGCGTGGGTAAGGTGCCGGATTGTTGTAATAATTTGTCAACCAGTGTTGTTTTACCATGGTCAACATGGGCAATAATAGCAATATTGCGGATCATATCTGCGCTGTGAGTAGACACAAGAAACCTCGAATTGAATGCGTAATTAAGAGGGCACATTATAACATATTATTTCGCCCATGTATAAAATAAATCAACACCATTGCCATTGGTACTGTGTTCACTTTGCAGTTCAAAGCGATGCGTCAACTTATAAGAAATTTGCAGTACATTGATAGGCTCTAGCAGTCCAATGCTGTAATTGACATACAAGCGTGATGCAAATGTTTTACCGATAATAACCGAGGTATTATCGACAACTTTGTTATCACCACTGCTATATTCTTGCTGAGAACCTACACTAAGTTCATCTAAACCAAAGGCTTTACTCAATTGTGTACTTAGCTGTCCGGCTTGGCTGCCACCAATATTCAAAAAACTAAGTGCATTCATTAACAATCCACTTTGACTCGATGTTGCTTCTGCGCTCGATCGACCTAATACTAGGTAAGAAAAAATATCTGCTTGACTAAGACCAGGTGGTTCACTATATAAATCAATCTTTGGACTATCGAGGGTACCAGTTATTCTAATCCCGACAGTTTGTGCGGCACTCAAAATAGCGCTGTTATTATTGAGTCTGGCATTGTTACTGAAGTTTTGAATTTTTCTTGTTGCGGTAATGGATAGCCCAGGATTGTTTAAAGCGCCACCCGTATAAGTGAGTGCGCCATCTTTAATTGTGAGATCTTGACCATAAGCTGTGAATTTGCCTTGGGGTATTTTAATGGCGCCGACAGCTGTTTGTGCGCCGGTATCATTTTGATTGATAGTGATATGGCCGTTGAGATTAGCATCAAGCCCGGCATAATGGACATGTATTGCTTTACCTAAAATGATTTCTATTTTTTGAGTGAGATGCCAAAAATGCGTATCTTGACTTTCATCATCGACCCATACAATATCATTGGGCAAACGTGTTGTACTTGTGTAATCTTTAGGGGTAATCTCTGCTTGGGGAATCGTAATACTTCCCTTTATATCCATATGGTTATCACGCATATGAATTTTGAGATCAGGACTCGCTTGAATTTTTGCATCAGCATTATTCATGACACTAAGATTACTGCCATGGATATCGATATCCGCATTGAGCGGCTCAATTTGTCCTTTTCCTTTGAGCGATAGCTGACCTGGTGTACTATTTAAATCAACTTGATAATGGAATTGATTATGGTGAATACTTAACATACCATTGATAGGTTTGATAGCTAAGCCGTAGATAGGCAAACTAAATTGCCCCTGTGATAAGGATACATTACCATCAAATACGGGTTTATTCTTTTCACCACTTATGCTGAGATCAAGATTCAGTTTACCGTCAAGATCTTTTAGCTGTGGGCTTAAATCACTGAGCCAGCGTAGACTGTCGCTAGACGCTTTCATTGTGCCGGATAATTGATTATCAATACTACGGTTAATGAAAAAATTATCTAAGCATAATGTGCCTTTATCAAATTGAAAGCAAAAAGGTTGTATTTGTAATTGTTGTGAATTGATAACTGCATGAATTGTATGATTAACGTGTGTGTTTATCTTGCCGCCTATCAGTGATAAGGCGGATATATTAAGTTTTAATTGTTTGTTATAAATATTACCGTCCATCGTGGTTTCAAATTTTTGCTTATTGAATTGAAATATACTTTTAAGTGAACCGCTATTACGTTCACCTTGAAAAAGAATACTGCCTTGATTAATCCATATCGTGTTCTGCTTTTTGAGCGATACTAAATTAAAATTGATACGAGATTGTCTGTTATTATTAAATAATGCATTTAATGTCGCATTATTTAAGCATAAGTCTTGATAGCAAGCATGGCTAATTAACGCATTTGCTTGACCTTGCAAGCTATTGATCTGATTATCGTAACTTAATTGACCTTGACTCTGAACACTGCCAACACTGTGTGCTAAAATCTGTGTCAGATTGGGTATGCTGATTTGCCAGTTTAAATCAGTTTTTTTGCCATATTGACCTTGAAGTTGTAATAATGCCTTATGACTTTGCAGAGAAATATCTTGAAAGAGATACTGCTGATCCAGTATAGCAAAGTTACCATGGCCTAATAGGGGATAACCAGAAAGTTCTCCTGTGAGTTTATCAAGGTTGACGTGTAGCTGTAGTGGCTCATGTAAAGCAAAATAGCCACGAGATGACACGGTGAGATCGGTGATGGCATTGATGGCGGGTCGATAATGTTGCCAGTGAAGCGTGGTTCCATTGAGTTCGCCTTGCCAGGTAATGGGGGGAATCCAATGGATTTGGCCATGCATCATTACTTGGCCTTGAAGCAGATTGCTTGTGGCAATGACTTGCTGAAAACCAAGTACGCTACCGCTACCTTGCACATGCCATATCGCTGGTGGAATGAAACTACCTGCCAAGTTAAGCGTGCCTTCCATATTAAAATGAAGCCAATTGCCTATAAGACGCGCATGCATGTCTGGGCTTTGTATCGAAAAGTATTTATCAAGTGGCAGTTGTAAACCATGCCAGATGACGTTTGTGTGTTTACCTTCTGCATGTATTTGTAAAAAAGGCATGATAAGAAAGGGTGGTTTTTCTGGTTTTGCTAACACAATTTGCGTAAGGGTTGCATGCGTCACATCAAAGTGTGCTAGAGAATTTTTGGATAAAGACCAGCGTAAAATCATTCTAGCGACATCAACATCAACCCAACGATTGCGCATGCGAAGTTTATCAATGACTAGACCTTGAAGTAAATTGCCTTGTTTAACTGTTAAATGACAGGTACCAGGCATGATAAGACTCGCACTGCTAAGTAGTAGTCGTGCGCCTGCTGTTGTTGCGACCAGCCATAATAAGCAACTTAATAGCAGTAATAAGCTGAGTAGACTGATACGAATTTTAGTTATCATAAGTTAGTACTCATGGTAAACTGAACTAAGGGCTTCATATGGCTATCACCAACGGCTTTTGCTAATGTTAGTTCCATGGGGCCAACAGGCGATACCCATACAATACCAACACCTGTACCTGCTTTAAGAAGCTGATTGAGATTCACATCTTGATTTTTGTCACCAACTTTTTTACCTTGAGAGGCGGGATCGACGAAATTATCAAAGGCATTACCGGCATCAAAAAATACAGCGCCGTACCAATTATGCACAACCTGATGCTGAAATTCAACACTACCTACCATTAAATAGCGACCAGGACCTAGTTGTTCGTAATTATAACCACGAACACTATCAGCACCACCTGCAAAAAATTGCAATGATAAAGGGATTGTATCAGGATTTTTCACGGCAGTAAGCCCAAGGTCACCGCGTAGTAATAAACGGCTGAGCGGTGTTGGGCTAGTTATCCATTTGGCAAAAAGCTCTGTTTGTGCAAAGTTAGTGCTTGAGTCTAACGCGGTGGTGGCGCCACGCCCCATCAATGACACAGTATAAGCATGACGTGGAAAAATAGGATCATCGCTTTCCCCCCGCACTAAATTGATACTAGGCATCGTTAAGTGAGATTGTAGTCTTGGGCCACCGCGTAAATTGTATTGATCGAACTGTTGGCTTAGCGCTAGGGTGGTTTTCCATTGATGCCATTGCATGGCTTGGCCGGCACTGACTTTTTCAGTGGTGCCTTTGCTGGTATTCGGTGTTTGGGTTGTGATGTTGGCACTAAGGAAATACTGATCGGTGATAGGATTTTTTCCGGGAAAACTGTATTTAGCATCCAAAGATGTAATGACTTGAGATGCCTGCAAGAGTGTTCGAAAACTTTGTCCGCTAGGCGTGAGACGATTCCAATTCACACCTAAGGTACCGCGCACGCCAGTATCTGTACCATAGCCTACGCCGAAATTATACTGCTGCTTTGGACTGGGTGTGAGATTGACATGGATAGGTACCGTGGTGTTAGACAAATCATGCGTCGAAGGTTCAATGTCAACATTGCTAAAATAATGACTATTGCTAAGATTTTGCTGAAGTATTTGTAATTGATTAGGTGAATAGACGGCACCTTCCATAATTTTAGATGCTGTAACAAAGCGTTGTAATAAGTATTCATTCATTGGGTTTTTGCTAAAAAAAACTTTGCCAAAATAATATTGCGGACCTGTTTCAAATACTAAGTTGATATCAGCCTGCTTTTTAACAAGACTTATGGCGATTTGACTGGTGGTAAATTTGGCATCAAGATAACCTTGCTCGAGTGCTGTGTTGATTAACTTATTTTTGTATTGTTGATAAATCACGGTATTGATAGCTTGGCCAACTTTCAGTGGACATTGACGCTGAAGTTTTTGTAAAGTAGTGTTGTTTGCGCCTGGCCCCAATAGCTTAATTTGCACTGTGACAATGGGGATCGGCGTGCCCGGTGAGACTTGATAGTTTGCAAGATAGGCATTGTGATTAGTATGACTCAGTTTTCCTGTCACCTTTGGATTATAGTAACCGTAAGGTTTTAGCGCTTGGTTAATATCATCAAATCCAGCTTGATATAAGGTTTGAATCGCATCGTCATTAAGCGGTGTGGGTGTATTTTTTTGCTCCGCCGCAAGCCATGCCAATGCATTTTTTTGCATGGTCTCGTTAAGGCCATTTACTTGATATTCAAGCGTTGGTGTGGCCGCAAGTAATACCTGAGTTACCAGAATCAAGCAGATAACATAAATTGTCGATAGTAGTTTGCGCATGACGAGGGATTATACAGATTTTGTGTTCAAAGGCATGATTATCGCTTATGTTATAATGCCCGCATGATAACATCAAGGTTTCGTGATTATGACAGTCTGTACTCGTTTTGCACCCAGTCCAACGGGTGATTTACACATAGGTTCTGTGCGCACCGCACTTTATTGTTGGTTATACGCTAAGCGTCATCAGGGCCATTATATTTTACGTATTGAAGATACCGATCTTGCCAGATCAACGCCTGAAGCAGTTCGCGTCATTATCGATGGCTTAGGTTGGCTTGGTTTAACGGCTGATGAGCCACCGATTTTTCAAACGAAGCGATTTGACAGATATCGCGAAGTGATTGACGCATGGTTGGCAAAAGGCATTGCCTACCGCTGCTACTGCAGTACTGAAAGGCTCGCAGCTATGCGTGAAACCCAGTTGGCTAATAAGGCTAAACCGCGTTATGATCGGTATTGTTTACAACATCAGCCTAGCGATCCAGCGCTCCCATACGTTGTACGCTTTAAAAATCCAAGTGATGGGCAAGTCGTGGTGCACGATGCGGTGCTTGGTGATGTGGTTTTCGATAATCAAGAGCTTGATGATTTGATTATTGCGCGTAGCGATGGGACACCAACGTATAACTTTACCGTAGTCGTCGATGATCATGACATGAAAATCACACATGTGATTCGCGGTAATGACCATCTCAATAATACGCCACGGCAAATCAATATGTTAGCAGCGATGGGTGCACCATTACCAATTTATGCCCATATTCCTATGATTTTAGGGGAAGACGGTAAGAAACTATCAAAGCGTCATGGCGCTGCTAGCGTACTCGAATATCAGACAATGGGTTTTTTACCGGTTGCTATCATCAATTATTTGGCACGATTGGGTTGGTCGCATGGCGATCAGGAAATTTTTTCTATCGACGAACTCATTCAGCACTTTGATATTTACGATGTTCATAAATCTCCAAGTGCGTTTGATATGGAAAAGCTACGTTGGCTTAATCAACATTATTTAAAAACCTTGCCACCAAGCGAAGTTATTCCCTATTTACAAGTCCACATGCAAGCTTTGAACCTTGATGTAACGAAAGGGCCTGCGCTTGAATTATTGATTGCAACGTATGCAGAAAGGGTCCACACACTGTTAACCTTGGCCGAACGTGCGCGACCTTATTATCAAAATGATATCACTATTGATGCCAGCTTATTGGCTAAGCATGTCAATGCTGAGGCAAAGCAAGCATTAGAGGTACTGTCGGTTAAGCTTACCGCATTGACAGTTTGGGACTTGCCTTCCCTACAAACAGCGCTGGATGCAACCTTAGCGGATACAGGTATTAAGTTAGGCGTTTGGGGCCCTGCGCTTCGAGTGGCTTTGCTTGGTGATGCGGCTTCACCACCACTTGCACAAACCCTTATGCTGATGGGGCGAGAGAAGAGTTTGTCACGATTGGCGGCTGTATATTAGCCTTTATCACGACCGCCAAAAAGTGCTTGCTTCTTGGTTCAAAATTTGGTATAAAGTTCGGCTTGCGCTCGTTTTTGAATGAGTGCGACCCTAATTTATTTGTGGAGTATCAGTCATGTCTAGAGTGTGCGAAGTCACAGGAAAAAAACCAATGGTTGGGAACCATGTTTCTCATGCCAACAATAAAACGCGTCGTCGTTTTGACATTAATATTCATAAGCGTCGTTTTTGGGTCGCTAAGCTTAACCGCTTTGTTACCCTCGTGGTGAGCAATCACGGTTTAAGAATTATCGATAAGCTCGGTATTGAAACTGTGTTAGAACGCATTCAACAACGTAAACAAAAAGCCTAAGGAACATTATCATGGCAAGCAAAACCACCGTTAAAGTTAAACTCGTGTCTACTGCAGGCACAGGTTATTACTATACGACAAAGAAAAACCCTAAAGAAAAGCCGGCTAAAATGTCTTTGCGTAAGTACGATCCTAAAGTGCGCAAGCATGTTGAGTTTAAAGAAGAGAAGATTAAATAGTTTTTATTTTTGTATGGTGAAAAGGCACGGGAGACTGTGCCTTTTTCGTTTAAGTCTTGAATAACAGGAGTGAGTGATGAGCAAACAGTATAAAGACATGACCCGTGATATCAGTGCAACTTTGGCCAAATTTCGCAAAGAAATACCCGAGGTCATGACTGCATTCGGCGGTCTGTCACAAGCGGCTACCAAAGATGGTGCACTTGATAAAAAGACTAAAGAGCTTATGGCTATTGCACTTGCCGTTGCTGCGCGTTGTGATGGTTGTATCGGTTTTCACTCACAAGCCCTCGTCAAATTGGGTGTAAGCCGTCAAGAATTGCTTGAAACATTAAGCATGGCCATTTATATGGGCGGCGGTCCATCACTGATGTATGCGGCCGAAGCATTAGAAGCGTTTGAACAATTTAGCGAATAAAGCGCCAGTCCCTTTAGATCCTTATCTAACTCGATAAAATCGATGAATAACAACCTCGCTATATAGTGGGGTTGTTATATCGCACGTTTATGCACCCATCACCGATAGGCCTGCCAACCGGACTTGTCTGTCCGTTGGTTCCTTAAGCTCAGCCCGTGTTTGAAAGAATGTCGCCGAATTGCTGCATATAGACGGCTCGTCTGTTGGCACAGACGGTTTATCTTGTGCTGGTGGCATAGGTAGCATGGCATTTATGATACTATCTTTCGCAAAAAGCGAGAGCTGTGTTGAGTCCGCAATGGCTTCTTTACATAACTGAATCATAATGTCTTCATTGCCTGCTTGATGCGCTAAGGTGGCGATGCTGGGTATATCGGTATCTTCAGTATGACAAAGTAATTTTATTTTTTGTGAGAGACTTAGCGTCGATTGTTCAATGATAGTCTTGAGATAGAAACGAACCACGCGCATACCAAATGCATCTTTATTAAGTTCAGGGTTCGTGACAATATGAGATAAGAGCGATAAGTGTGATGCTGATAAAAATGCCATTTTTTGCTCGATATGAAGTTTAGGTGTATTTATCACCGCGATGACAATAGCCTTAACTAGAGGTTCGTGGCCCTTCGCTAATGCATATTCCAACGCAGAGTAACCTTTGGGATTCGGCGCAGATAAGAGCTTAATAAATCCAGGGCCACTTAACTTGCGTGCCATGATATCCAGATACCATTCAGCCGTCGCAAGATGGCTTGGCTCAGTCGTCTGTGTCATAGCAGCTAAAAACGGCCATGCTTTTGTTTGAGCGAGCAACAACTCAAACTTTTGCAGACCGGTTAGATTTCTACCGCTGGTGATAATGGTTTCAATAAGGCTTTCTGCAAGATCGTGCTGGCCGTATTGTAATAACTGAAATAGTAAGGACTGCTGTGTATCATTATTAAGTGCTAACAAGGAAAAAACATCATAACGATAATTAGGCTGCTCACAAGCAGATAGTATTCGGTGGATAGAGAGAGATAGTAGGTTATTATCGGTATCATTCATCATGTCTTTTATAGTTTTTGCAATATGCGTATAAGCATTTATTCTGATGAGCGATGTAATTAATGATACAATATTTTCTCTATAAAACATACTTTCTTGTATGCTCACTTGGATTTTTTCTTCTTTTTTTCCATAATAAACCATGGTTATAGGTTTATAACATTTGTAATAATCGTATAAGTCGCCAATAAAATCACGTAATGTTAAATCAAGGATAGCGTCATCATTTTTACAGATGGCGCGCATATGCATGTTTGTATTATTGGGATCATAAAACTTGACAATGGTTACACCAGATTTTCTTCGAAGGGTGATAGCGAGCACATGATTATGTGTAAACATTAGGAAATTTCTCGTTTCGCCATCTTGCATTTGATTTTTGGATTTCAAGAGCAGATCGCCCAAGGCGTCGCCATCGAATACTTCATAATGGGATGCTTTGGACTGTAGATTAAGCTTGTCATAATGATTATCTTTTATGGCAGGTATGGAGGATATGCTTTCAGTATTGCTTAATGTATCGTGGTAATCTTTTATACCTACCGTCATTGCATAATGAGCAAGATGGCGGCAGTATGCTCCCCAATCACCGGAATGTTCTTTTTCTTTTGTTTTTTCTAAGATGATAGGTTTGAGACTATCGAGCATTTCGGGTGTCAGCTCTGTCTCAACGCAGATATCAAGTGTATCCTCAACCACAATGCCAGCAGGCGAGATGGTTCGATAGCGCAGATAATTTTCAACTTTTTCAACATAAATAACACCTAACTCAGGCTTTTCTTTTAAGCTTGATAGTAAGCGTAACTGATGATCTTCATGTGAAAGTATAGTGACTATACCATTCAGATAAATATTAGGACTACCACTTTTTGAGGGATAAATAATAGAGGAAGACGATCTTTTTAAACGACTTATATGTTCTGGTTTTTCTCTTGATAAGAGATCTGTTCTTTTTTCATAAGAGCTTATTTTTGTAATATCATTTTCAATTGTCATAATTATGTTTCTTTATTATTGTTGTTATTTATAAATAATATTATGAAGCATAAATATTAATTTATTATTAAATATTTTATGTATTGTAAATGAACAGAAACAATAGCATAACTGTTAATTATTTTTTAATAAATTAATCATTGTATGGCATATGGATATTGTAGAAGTGCGACAACCAGTGTCATTTCGATTGTAGCATCAAGTATTAATCGATAGTTTAATGAGACCTTGATTATAAGGACACGGCATGCCGTGCCCCTTGCGTGTGCGATATGGTTTATTTACGTATAGTGTAGCTTGGTTTTATTGCAGGCGCACGACGTATCGTGCCCATCGATATATAGAGCACTGTATTGTTACATCATACGTGAAAGGCGGTTGTTAGAGCCTGAATCATGGAATGGGTTATCAACCGTCGTGTCTTGATGCGTGTTTGTTGATTCTTCCATGATAATGCATCTCTTCATTGTTAAGCCGGGTTGCTGCGAATACTGCCTTGGATCTACGCTGACTTTGTCGGCTAGCCATTTAAGCGCAAGTTCATTTATCAACAAACTCAGCTAAGATTTGCTCAAGCTTATTTTTTAATAGGGGTTTTACCACGACAGCATTCATGCCCGCTGTCTTAGCACTCTGATGAATCTGTTCATTGGTGTTGCTGGTCACTCCGATAATGGGTAGGCCATGAAGTTCAGCGATAGCACGAATTTGTATTGTAGCCTCAATACCGTCCATAATTGGCATATTGAAGTCCATTAAGATAAGGTCGACGCCTTCTTGTGCTTTGCGAATAGCTTCAGCACCGTCGTTCGCGATAATAACCTCACATCGGCCCGTGGCTTCAAGTGCCATGCGGTGAGCTATTTGAATGATCATATCGTCGTCAGCGATAAGTACTTTAATACGATTATTTTTGTCCATAAGAGAACTCCGTTCATAACATAAATGATTTATTGATAATGACGTTTTAGCGCCTGTTTGAAATGCATTTGATTAAGTCTCTCCCATACTTTTGTTAAACGTTGTTGATTCATTTGGCCTAATAGCAAGCCATGCTGTGGTAGTTGTTGTTGCACTAATGCAACATAGTAAGCAGGATCCATGATGTGTCCCGTAGTAAAATCTAGGACTATGTTGTGCGAGCCCTGCCAGGACGGTAATCCAGCTAATTGGCTGGGTTTGGTAACAAGATATTGTAAGACTAAACAAAGATGGTAGGTTGGGTTACCGTCGCAGATAATACGGTTTAAGCGTACAGGCTGGCTAGATTTCAGCAATGCAGGCCCAGCCTGTATGCCAAAAATGGCAATAACTTCATCGGATTGACATAGTAAGTGATGTTGTTGTTCTAACGCGATAACGATATCGGCGAAAAGTACGGCAAACTCAGGTGGTACTTGTTCTGGGGCACAACTACCTGGAAAGGCGATGGCTTGGACATGTTCTGTTTGATAGCTCTCTATTACCCTGATGAAATGTTCATACTGCATGATTTGTCTCCTTGACTCCTTTGCTGTCTTTACATTAAAACACATAGATTAAAAAGATATCAGGGCCGAAAAAGGTGCCTAATTTGCTACCCGAAATAAGGTACTAAAATGTGGTATATAAAATTTATCTATGTAGAGCTGGCTAGTAATTTTTTGCTTAAATAGCTAAAATGCGAGCTTCTTTATTTCAACAAAAATAAAAATAGATAATATTTAATTAATGCATACTAATTTTTCCAATAACCCAAGGACAAGCTGAGATGGATGGCTGGACCAATGAAGACAATATTGCTTTTTATGAATCGGATGAGATACTTGATGTATTGAAAGGCTACGCAACGATTGCGGGCTTTGATAAGCACTGCGATGTTGCGCTAATTAGTCACCTATTGCTAGATGCAAAATCCATTATAGATATTGGCGCTGGTTATGGGCGAGTGTTAGATTATCTCATTGAAAAAAATTATCAAGGGCAACTTTATGCTTTAGAAAGAAGTGCAAGATATTGCAAAGAGCTACGTAATAAATTCAAAGATAAGGTAAAGGTTTATGAATCTGATATACAATCATTTAATTCATTTGAAAAATTTCAAGTTGCTATATGGATGTGGTCTGGAGTATCAGATTTTTCAAGAGAAGAGCAAGCACATATCTTTAAAAAAATATTTGAAATGGTAAATGAAAATGGTATTTTTATTATGGACACATTGCTTCATTCAATCAAGCCAATAAATGCTACTATGTCAGATCATCAGCATTACATAGTTGAAACTCATGGACATATTGCAAAAGGATATATTCCATCCGAAGAGGAAATAGATGACTACTCAAAAGCTTTAAAACTTAGAAAAATAGAGCACGTCCATTACACAACAGCAACGGGTAGAGAGCGTCTTTTACATATAATATATAAATAAACTATTTTTTCATTATCCTAACGCAACTTCTAACAAAATGTCCAGCTGAAGGGAAGTCACGCTTTAGGCTAGTATCACTTATAATCTGATTAAAGTTTTTATCTTCAATGGGGATCATTGAACTTTGAGTGATGGTTGTGTAGTCTACACAGTCATTATGCAAGAAATTGAACTTCACAGTCTGCGGTAGCCTTGCAAGTGGTGTTTTTGACATATCAAATTTTCTATCAAACTCAATCTCTTCCAAATATTTAGTAAGTACTGATTGAATAACATAGGAGTCTGCAATCGCTGTTGTTTTGTCATTAGCTTTGGGTGATAATTCTAGCGCAGTCGAGAATTGTATTGGTAAATAAACAGGACGGTCTTCATTTAAATCAAAAGAGTGGGGGTGAACGATAATAGGTAAATGGTTTTTTAACTCATAAATATTAAGGTATATATCTTGAAGTTGAGAAATGGGTGCTGCACAATCGTTTATTGCGGGTGCAAAACCAGGTAAACCACCGACAGCGACACTAAGTATATGCTTGACATGATCAATAATATGAGCGGATGCCTTAATGCTACGCTTATTCTTTATAAGGGTAAAAACTGCATTCCAAATATATTGATTACGCCAAAACTCACTGCTTCTCCATGCTTTACGCATGAGATAATCTCTGAAAAAAATCCACGCGGGGTCTGTCAGATTCTTAAACCAAGTCTGGTTGAAACAAAGCATATCTGTCCCCCAGGCAATAGGGAATTCTGGGGAATTAACTAATTCTCGAAATATGGGCCAGTGCTCATATAAATGTTGTGGTTTGTCTGCTCTTAAACCATAACGCTTCACTAACCGGCTATGGCCAGCCGTCTCTGAAATTTTTGGAACCATAAAAAGCGATCTAGCACCTGCCGTCATTTGCCAGCAAAACGTTGGAGGACAGTGAGAAATAGGTTCGTCAAAAATTTTCCACAACCCAAATATGTGTCCTGGAGTTACCAGGCTATACGGAATAATTCTATCATTTATTTCTACGTAGAGCTCGGCCGAGTGATTGAGTAACATACTCACTGGATTGGCATCAAAATTATAGCCAAGCTGTCGTTTTAGCTCATTAGGTATCATAGGATGATGTAGTGGATATAGCTGTCCATTGGAGGGCAGACAAAATACGCCATCCTCAAGAATTTTGCTTCCAAAAGGATAATAAATTCTATAAAGCAGATGACTATCATCGGGAGATATGGCATCAATAATATCCACCAAGTCGGGTGTATGTGGCACAAGCAATTCGCGCGCCTGGCTCCAAGTCAACGCATCGAGTGTCGGTTGGCGGGTTCTATCCATCAGTGCTCAGTGTCTCTCAATAACATACCATTTAGTATAACTCGATTTTAGGCAAATCACCGTTTTATAGAAGGTGATCATAAGTGTAGCGCATTTGCTAGATGAAGCACTCCAGGCTATCATGTCATACTATACATAAAATGGATAGTGTTATTAATGAACAATATCGTACTGGGTCAATGATGACGAACAATGTTAATCACCAAAGTAACCAACGGATGCTCTATTTTATAGCAAGTGGCTCTTTACTCGAGCGCTTTAGCTTCTACGGTGCACTGACGATTTTGATTTTCTATGTAGAAAAATTTCTTCGGCTTTCATCTGGCCAAAGTTATGCGCTTTATGGTACTTATGCTGCACTGGCCTTTGGCTTACCTGTATTTGGCGGGTTATTAGGCGATAGGTTTTTAGGTGTTAAGACCACTATATTTTTAGGCCTGTTTTTATTGATTATGGGTAATTTTCTTCTGGCACTACACATAGGTGTTTGTTTCTATGCCGGATTAGCTAGCATTCTCACAGGCTCAGGTTGTTATAAGAGCAATGCCGCCGCGTTTGTAGGTGATTTACACCATGATGCTAAACACAATATTCGTGAACGCGGTTTTACCTTTCTTTATTTAAGCATGAATGTTGGGGCAACATTAGGTGGTATTGTTTATGCAATTTTTGTCGCAAACAATGATTGGCATATAGGTTTTTTAATGAGTGGTATCTTATTAGTCATCAATACTATTGTTCTACTTGTGCATCATAAGCAGATAACTTCCCATAAATCATTGACTTTCAATACCCTATTGTTGAAAGCCATACCATTATTGGTTGCTGCTTTGTGGCTGATTTTTTTAGGACTTATACATCCAAATCTTGTGGGCTGGGGCCTATCAATATTATTGGTAGGTATTATTGGGTATGGTATACACCTCGCAGCTCGGTATACGATAGATGTTAAAAAGAATCTCACTACATTGGTGATCCTATATAGCTTTGGCATGTGCTTTTTTATTGCGAGCCTTCAAGTAACTAGTTCCATTAACGTCTTTATCTCGACATTTACCCAGCCAATTTTATGGGGGCACAAGATTCCTGAGCTTATTTTTAGCTCGCTTTACCCTTTCGCTGTGATTGCCATGGCGCCGGTGCTTGCATACGTATGGTATCAATTCAAGAAACAGAATAAAGAGGTCAGTACAACAGGAAAAATGACCCTTGGTTTATGGTTTGGTGTCTTTGCATTTGTAGCTTTTACCATGATGGTGTTAGTTAGCCATCAGGTCACTCATTTTGCCCCGGTACTAGCATGGATCGTCATTGGTAACTTATTTTTGGGTGCGGGGGAATTGGTCATTTTTCCAGGTTTGCTCGCACTGACTAGTCAGCTAACGCCTGCGGGTTTCAGAGGTTTCATGATGGGCTTTTGCTACTTGTTTGTTGCCATTGCGGGCTATCTCAGTGGATTTATCAATAAGTGGTATCAAAGCCTGCTAGCGCCTATCCCGACATTAGGAAGTTATTGGCATTTATTTGTTGGGTTGGCGATAAGTTTGGTGATTGTTGCGGGTTTATTGCAAAGTGTTAGTCATCGGTTACGTACGACAGGGCATGGGTCGTATTAGGTTAATACTAATGAGAATACGAAATAGCCCTATCCAATTTAGGGGGTATGAGCTATTCAAAGACAGTGCTTGTGCTTGTTCGGGGTATGTTTACAGAAGGGTCCTGCGCGACTAACGCTTGATCTAGCAAGTTCTTAAGGTTTTTCGGCAATTTGGATTTTATTATAAGGTACTGATTTTATTGGCGTCTGATTGGAGCTGGTGATAGGAGTCGAACCTACGACCGGCTGATTACAAATCAGCTGCTCTACCAACTGAGCTACACCAGCATAGGCCGCTATTCTAGCGATAAACGTATAGCATAGCAAGCATTAATTAACGCGCGCTATGTCCTTGTCCCAAGACAACAAAATCGCAGGTAGGAATACCTGCATCTATATCTGTGCTCGTTCAACACGCGAGAAAATCGCAGATGTATGAAAGATGCGATCCGCAGGCAAGATAATGTCAACGATCTCGTCTAGTAGCGCACAAGTTTTCCTTAAATCCCAACATGCCAACTGTTAACGCTAAAATGTCAGTTAAGCAAGTAAAAACGGGTTTGAGCATTTTGAAGATAGGTGTCTAGACAACATTATTTCATACTAAGATTCATCGCGTTTAATTTTTTACAGCTCATATTTCCTTAAGCTTCACTTGATACACTCATATTAAATGTGCGGATATCGCGCTAGCTACAGCAGTGTTACAACATTAACCAAGTGATTAAAATATTTTAAATTGAGGAAATAACCATGCCAAATTCATCTGATGTAAGTCTTAATGTAAGTCTTAATGTAAGTCTTAATGTAAGTCTTATTAGTGCTCTGGACGGTGAACGGTTTGAAGATGCTGTAGAATATCTTCAAGGTGGGGCTAGCGTAACGGCGCTAAACGCACGTCAGATCGAGAAATTCTTGCACTGGTCTTATTCAAGTAACGATACCTACCAATTTAAAACCCGACCTCCGCAAGTGCCAACACTTCGGCAACTTATAGACTTTTTTAGCAAAGCTGAGGATAAGCGTGTCAACGAAATTTTGTTACGTTGGGCCGCAGCTAAAGGGATAACAGTATTCGTTAATAAGTTCATAGAGGCGGGCGCTGATCGGGATGCGCCAGATGAGACTACTGGTAACACAGCATTACATCTGGCTGCCGCTAATGGACGAAGGGACACAGTGAAAGCGCTTCTTGCTCTTGGTGCTAAGGTAGCGGTCAGTGCTGAGGCAGCTATCAGTGCCGTAGCTATCAGTGCCAAGGTAGATGTACAAAATAAACAGGGGCAAAGTCCGTTGGATTTAGCTCAAGTACAGGCAGAGGCAAGGAATGTCGTTCGGAAAGTGGAGATAGCGGCAGCTCGGGCACGGCAGTTGAATTCAGAGCGAGTAAAGAAAGGTGAATTGACGCAAGATCAGGCAAGACGGTTGGACTCAGAACAAGGCGCGGCGGTGGTTGCAGCACGGCGCATGTTGAATCGTGCTCTCCACGATAATGCTGAGATGTGCTTTCCAAATATTGTCGCTTATCTTCGCATATATGCATACCTTCAATCACCCCTTTCTTCACCCAAAGAGCAAGCAAATCAGGATCTCATTCGGGCGATTATGTTTCTCGTTCCTAACCGGTCTGAGGTCGTTAATGCCTGTTTCACGAAAGGCGCGAATATAAATTTTCCTTCAGCTATAGGTACCCCGTTGCATGTGGCTATTTGGTATGATGCAGGCTCCACCATCATTAAATCATTAATTGATGGAAAAAAAGTTGATCTAAATCAACAAGATGAAGATGGTAATACTCCGTTGCACCTGGCTATTCAGTACAATCATCCTACAGCGGTTGAATTATTGATAGAAGCAGGTGCTCGGATAGATATACCAAACAAGATGGGATACACACCATCAGCTTTGGCTCACTGGGGAGCCGCGTGGCCTTATGTTATTAAAGCATTTGATGACGCTGTTGTCGCTTTTTTGAGTAAGAGCACTGTATCAAGCAGCAGTGCTACATCAAGTAGTTCAAGTTCAGTGTCAAGCCCATCCACGCCAGTGGATTTAACCGCTGCTTCAGTGAGTACATCAAGCAGCAGTGCTGATTCAAGCACAAATGAGGTGACTCCGTCGGTGGTGGATAAACCTGTTGCGGCTTCAGCATCAAGTGTCTCAAGTAGTTCAAGTGCTTCACCGAGTTCGTCGAGTAGCAGTTCTATCTCAGATGCAGATAGCACTAGACAGCCATCAGACAAGTCAGTGGATTTAACCGCTGCTTCAGTGAGTACATCAAGCAGCAGTGCTGATTCAAGCACAAATGAGGTGACTCCGTCGGTGGTGGATAAACCTGTTGCGGCTTCAGCATCAAGTGTCTCAAGTAGTTCAAGTGCTTCACCGAGTTCGTCAAGTAGCAGTTCTACCTCAAATGCAGATAGCACTAGACAGCCATCAGAAGCAGAGATCCTTAGATTCTTTACTGCCGTTGAACAAGCAAATAAAGAAGCGGTTGAAAAGCTTCTTGAACAAATACCCGCGCTGATAGATGCCATGCATGCCATGAGTGGGCGACGAAAGGTATACCAAGAGACGGCGTTCCATGTAGCCGCCAGAAAAGGGGATATCAACATGATGGCTCTCCTTTTAAGTAAAGGGGCTGGTATAAACAAGCTAAACAACTTTGAAGCAAGTCCATTGCATCTAGCGGCTGAGCATGGACATGCAGACGTAGTTAGCTGGCTCATTACGCATGGCGCAACGAAAGAGCAAACGGGACGACGAGGTCAAACCGCGATGCATATTGCTGCTGGTGCGGGGCATGTCGCTGTTCTTAAGACACTGATTGGCTTAGGTGAAAAGGTAGATGTACGTGATGGCAGTCGTGCTCATCCGTTGCATTATGCTGCTGGCGCTGGGCATTTAGACTGTGTGTTATTTCTCGTTCAACAGGGTGCTGATAAATTGGCGAAAGATACTCGTGGCGAAACAGCGAAAGATTGGGCTGCTGCCATCAGTGGACATCAGGGTAATAACCATGCGTTAGTAGAAGCTTTAACAGATACACAAGCGGCTACATCGAGTGCATCAAGTAGTTCAAGTGCTCCATCAAGCAGTTCAAGCTCTGCAGCACAAACTGAGACAGATACACAAGCGGCTATATCAAGTGCATCAAGTAGTTCAAGTGCCTCATCAAGCAGTTCAAGTTCTACAGCACAAACTGAGACAGACCCGCTTGTCAATGCACTTCAAGGGTTCTATCGGCAGTTGCAAGGCATGAAAGCAAATCACACAATAGGTACGGGATTGTCAGTGATACTGGGTATATTGAAAAAACAACAGACTATTAATGATGTTAATGCATATCCAATACTCTTACAAATTATTGAGTATGTAAACATGTATACAGGAAAGCAGTCGTTGGGAGCAAAACTGGGCTTCATGACAGAAGGTGTTTTTCGATCAGATGTTAACAAGGCATTTTATGAGGGTATGAAAGAAGTAGCATCTTCGAAAAATGTCGAGAGTCAGACTAATGCGTTTTGTGAGGTAGTTCGCAAGTTATCAGAATCGACATCATCAAAAACAATGTCAAAGACTTGATAATCTTTATAAATACGTCAATAGTCATCATGCATATGTTTGCATTTTGTTGACATTCTAAACGAACACACGCTTAAATGAAGCGTGTGTTTGCTATTAAAATCTGAGTGATAGAGATATGCCATGTCTCGTCAGAATTTTGACAAAAAAATATCTTATTTAGCACTTTAACGTATTTTTATCACATAAGGGCCACCCCTACAGGTAAGCATTTGTGCATTTTCAAGTTCTTTCAAAATATGTAGGAGAATGCCATTTTTTGTACATACATGAGCGAAACCAAGAAATTCGCATCTTGAAAGGGATGGGTATATACTATGTGCCATTCATTATGAGGAAATAAAATAGAATGAAACGACCCAGTGGCCGCAATCCATCCGATCTACGCGATATCCAATTGACCCGGCATTATACGAAGCATGCTGAAGGTTCTGTCTTAGTTGAGTTTGGTGATACCAAAGTGATTTGTACGGCTAGCGTTGTTGATGGCGTGCCACGATTTATGAAGGGTCAAGGTAAGGGTTGGATAACAGCTGAATATGGTATGTTACCACGTGCCACACACGATCGCTCAGATAGAGAGGCGAGCAGAGGCAAGCAGGGCGGACGAACCCTAGAAATTCAGCGTCTTATCGCACGCTCTTTGCGTGCAGCAGTGAATTTAAATGCCTTAGGTGAAAATACCATTACGATGGATTGTGACGTTATTCAAGCTGATGGCGGCACACGTACAGCATCGATTACGGGTGGCATGGTAGCACTTATCGACGCAATCTATCATTTAAAGCGAAAAAATGCAATAAAAACCGATCCCTTTAAACATTTAATTGCTGCAGTATCTGTAGGTATTCATGGTGGGGAAGTGATATTAGACCTAGATTATCAAGAAGATTCCACCGCCGATGTTGATATGAATGTGATTATGAATGAAGCAGGGCAACTTATTGAAGTGCAAGGGACAGCTGAGCATGGCACTTTTACGGAAGAGCAACTGATGGCAATGATTAGCATGGCAAAGAAGGGTATTTCGGAGCTATTTGAACTACAGCGTCAAACCTTAGGTTAAACCTATTTTGGGTTAAAGCCCGGGAGATCTCATATGCAAGGCACTTTGTATATCGTTTCCTCGCCTTCTGGTGGTGGAAAAACCAGTTTAGTGAATGCACTACTTGCAGTGACATCGCATTTGCGCTTATCGATATCGCATACAACACGTTCACCACGTAGTGGTGAAAAACACGGTGATAATTATTTTTTTGTTCATAAAGAACAATTTGAGTCCATGCAACAGCAGCAGCATTTTTTAGAATCTGCCAATGTATTTGGTCATCTTTATGGTACCTCACGTGTATGGGTTGAAGAAGAACTTACTAAGGGTATAGATGTCCTTTTAGAAATTGACTGGCAAGGCGCAAGGCAAATTAAACAAAATTTTCCAACGGCGATAAGCATCTATATTTTACCACCAAGTCTTACAGCCTTGGAGCAACGTTTGCGTGCTCGCGGTCAAGATGATGAAAGCGTAATTGAAAGACGGATGCGTCAAGCAACTACAGAGATCTCCCATTGCGATGAGTATGATTACATCATCGTCAATGAGTCCTTCGATCAAGCCGCGGCAGAGCTACAAGCTATCATTGCAGCTGAGCGTCTCAAGAGTAAGCGACAATTGCATGTTCATGGCACACTTTTGCAAGATTTGCTGGTATAATGTCCAATTAATTTAAGTATGTAGGGTAAATAAATATTATGGCGCGAGTAACTGTTGAAGATTGTTTAAATCATGTCGATAATCGTTTTGAATTAGTCCTTTTGGCGTCAAGACGAGCTAGACAGCTGGCGATGACCTCTCAAGACCCATTAGTGGATG
Source organism: uncultured Legionellales bacterium (assembly GCA_945957175.1). Classification (GTDB taxonomy): domain Bacteria; phylum Pseudomonadota; class Gammaproteobacteria; order UBA1113; family UBA1113; genus CAMFJL01. Next base: position 42,472 of record CAMFJL010000002.1, on the reverse strand, counting down.
AAGACGGGGATAAGCCTACCGTACTAGCGTTACGTGAAATTGCTGCAGGCAAGATGAGTATGGCATTGGTCGATACCTTAGAGCAAAATAATGCGGCATTTGCGGAGACTGAAGAGTCTTAGTATGTACCCTTCGTGTTTTCATCTGCAACTTTTTTGATTTCATCGACTGAAGTACAAAAGATGCCCTTCTCCCCTTGCGGGAGAAGGTGGCCGAAGGCCGGATGAGGGGTAAAAAAACCATCGCATAGCAATGATAAAATATGCAATTTTGAAGCTATTTGGGCATACACTCGTGATGGTTCAAAATGTATAGACCCGCATGGGAAATGAAAGGGATCTTATGGCTCACTTTTCAGCACTAGAAGCAGTGTTATCGACCTATCTTGACCCTGATAGCATGGTCAAAGTGCGCCATGCTTACGATATTGCTGAAGCCGCGCATGCTGGACAGAAGCGCAGTACAGGCGAAGACTATGTGACTCACCCTGTTGCGGTTGCGACTATCTTGGCTGGATTAAAAATGGATCCAGATAGTTTGATGGCTGCGCTGCTACATGATGTTATTGAAGATACCAGCGTCGATAAAGCGACACTCATACGCGAGTTTGGTGAGTCTGTTGCTAATTTGGTCGATGGGGTCAGCAAGCTTACCCAAATTCAATTTGAATCCAAAGCCGAGGCGCAAGCCGAAAACTTTCGTAAAATGGTTTTGGCCATGGCGAAAGATTTACGCGTGATTGTCGTTAAATTGGCTGACCGCCTGCATAACATGAGCACTTTGAGTGCTTTAAGACCTGATAAAGCAAGACGTATTGCACGTGAAACGCTCGATATTTATGCCCCTATTGCTAATCGCCTCGGTATGCATGCTTTTCGCATTGCCTTTGAAGATTTAGGTTTTGCTACACTCTATCCTTTTCGTTATCGCGTATTAAAAAATGCAGTTAAAAAAGCACGTGGTAATCGCCTTGAAATTGTTAATGAGATCGAAACAAAGCTCAAAGAAAAACTTGCTAATGCAGGTATGCCACCTGTCAAGTTATGGGGTAGAGAAAAGCATCTATTTAGTATTTATAAAAAAATGAGAAACAAACACATTCCATTTTCAGAGATTATGGATGTTTATGCTTTTCGCATTATTGTCGATTCAGTCGATACGTGTTATCGAGCGTTGGGCGCGGTTCATAACCTTTATAGGCCGGTGCCAGAGCGATTTAAAGATTATATCGCCATTCCAAAAGCCAATGGTTATCAATCCCTGCATACAACTTTATTTGGCCCCTACGGCGTACCATTAGAAATTCAAATTCGCACAGAGGCTATGGAAGCGTTTGCTGAAAGCGGTGTTGCGTCTCATTGGTTATATAAAGCAGATACAACGGAAGAAAATCCGGCACATGTGCGCGCGCAAGAGTGGCTTAAACGCGTATTAGAAATGCAATCATCCACAGGTAACTCGATTGAGTTTATTGAGAATGTCAAAATTGACTTATTTCCGGATGAGGTTTATGTCTTTACGCCGAAAGGTAATATTTTAGAGCTTCCCAATGGGGCATCTGCAGTTGATTTCGCTTATGCGATTCATACAGATATTGGTGATACTGCTGTCGCTGCTAAGATTGATAGACGGCTTTCCCCCCTAAGCACACAGCTTATTAATGGCCAGACGGTTGAAATTATTACCTCAGCATCAGCTAAACCGAATCCAACCTGGTTGAATTTTGTTGTTACTGCAAAAGCCCGTAGCGCTATTCGTCATTTTCTCAAACGTCAAAAGCAAAGTGAATCCATTTATTTAGGTAAGCGCCTTATTGAACGTGCCTTAAGTACGCTTAATTTAAGTTTGGCAGATATTCCAAAAGCAAACATGAATCAAGTGCTCCATGATTCGCATTTGAAAAATATGGATGAATTATTAGAAACATTAGGGCTTGGCCATTTATCACCGTTAGTTGTCGCGAGACGTTTAGCTTTTGTTGAAAAGCATGAAGAGGCTTTAGAAGCCGAAGAAAAACAGCAAGCAACCAGTCAGTTATCACAAACACCCTTGCTCATTGAAGGTACGGAAGGCATGGTCGTGCAGTTTGCAACGTGCTGTTATCCTATCCCTGGCGATCCCATTTTAGGTGTTCTCGATGCAGGTCGAGGTATTGTTGTACATACGCAAAATTGCATACATATTGCTAAATTACGCGCAACAGAACGGGCGATTTATTTAAGTTGGCAGCCTGATGTGCAAGGCGCATTTCCTGTCGTGATTGACGCGGAATTATTGAACCGTAAAGGCGTGCTCGCGGCACTCACCTTGGCTATCGCTAATGCTGACGCCAATATTGATAACATTACGGTGGCTGAGCGTGATGGTAACTACAGTGCGGTGAGCATGGTGGTTTCTGTACGGCATCGACAACATTTAGCCACATTATTGCGGACGCTGAGAAAAATTCCCGAAGCGTCTAAGATTGTACGACGACAAACATAAAGAGGTGTCTATGTCAGATAAAATTCATCATCGCAAAACTATCAACACCAGCTTAGCGCCGGAAGCCATTGGTACTTATTCTCAAGCTGTACGCATCGATGATACCGTGTATATTTCGGGTCAAATTCCCTTGGTGCCAGGTACAAAAACATTGATAAGCCAAGACTTTTCTGAGCAATTAACCCAGGTCTTTGAGAATTTATCTGCCATTTGTGACGCGGCGGGCGGTAGTTTAGCAGATATTGTTAAGCTAAATATCTATTTAACGGACTTAAGTCATTTTGCTGCCGTGAATCAAGTCATGAGTGCTTGGTTTAGCCAACCGTATCCTGCAAGAGCCGCGGTTGGGGTTGCAAGTTTGCCTATGCATGCTTTAGTTGAAGCTGAAGCCGTGATGATATTACATCAGACAAATTAATGCATCCATTTAAACCTGCTTGGTGGCTGCCTAATCGTCATATGCAAACATTATGGCGTGTGCTTGCCGGGCGGCGCTTGTCTATACCTATTCAAAAAGAGCGTATTGAATTACCGGATAGTGATTTTATCGATGTTGCTTGGTTGCATCGTGATAGGCAGGGATGCCCATTGGTGATTATTTTGCACGGCCTTGGCGGCTCTGTGGATTCCCATTATGTTCGAAGTGTACTTCAGACAATTGATAACATGGGCTGGCGAGCAGTGGTGATGCACTTTCGCGGTGCAAGTCATGAACCTAATCGCTTGCCCAGAAGTTATCATGCTGGAGATACCCAAGATTTTGATTTTTTGGTTACCCATTTGCGAACCCGAGAGCCAGATTTGCCTTTAGTCGCTGTAGGTTATTCACTTGGTGGTAACGTGTTATTAAAGTGGTTGGGTGAGTCTTCACACAGTTATCAATTGCGTGCTGCTGTTGCTGTGTCTGTACCATTTGATCTGAGCGTCGCCGCCAATACACTATCAACAGGTTTTGCTAAGTTATATCAATGGTATTTATTAAAACAACTCAAAGCTCAACTACATAAAAAGTTTACAACACGAGTGCCCGTAGAAAAATTACCAATTTCTCTCGCAGCACTATCTAAGCTGAAGTCGATTTGGCATTTTGATAATACTATTACGGCGCCTTTGCATGGTTTTGAAAATGCAAAAGATTACTATATTCAATCAAACAGCTTGCATTATTTGCAGCATATTACCGTCCCAACCTTAATTATTCATGCCAAAGATGATCCTTTTATGACACCCGCGGTGATTCCACCACCAGAAGCACTAGCACCATCTGTCACGATAGAAGTGACCAAGGCAGGTGGACATGTCGGCTTTGTGAGTGGGCGCGTGCCGGGTAAACCTATTTATTGGCTGGAAAAGCGCATCCAGCATTTTTTACAAGCCGTGATGCCTCATGGTTAAGAAGAGCCGTTTTTTTGTGTTAACATAGTTGGATGAATGAAGATACGCACTATACCCAATTAACTTCAACATACAAGTTTCTTAGCTTTACTCATATTATACCGGATTTCATATGCGCGAAACGACGGTTGTAAAGGCAGCCCTTGTGGCTGCCCAAGCAATGTTCGGGCGACCACAAGGGTCGCCCCTACAAGCGTATACCAGTGATTTTCTCGCATGTTGAATGTCATTGGGTATATACAGGTAATACTTAAGGTGATACGAAACGCAATGATACAGCCAATACGATTTTCTCAATCTATCAAAATAACTTTGCTTGCCGCGAGCGTTGTTTGGCTTACAGCGTGTAGTCCTATGCAAACACCGCAAACGAAAGCAGCACCAAAGGCTAGTGCCTGGAAAAGCTGGGAAGCGACAGGTATTGTTGGCTTTCGCGATAGTAAGCAGGCGAGCAGTGCCCACTTTGATTGGCAACAGCATAGTGAAACAGCATTTGATCTACGTCTACAAGGGGTTATGGGCATTGGCGCGCTTGCGATTCATGCAACATCCACCGGGGTAAGTGCCAAAAACGCACAAGGTAAAACGGTATCAGCGGCAACGCCCGAGGCTTTGGTTGCAGAGCAAACCGGTTGGCAGTTACCTGTCAGCGATTTATATTATTGGTTACGGGGTATACCCGTACCTGGTTTAGCAGTGACCAGCAGCCATGCTAATCCCAATGGTCAGCTGACCCAATTGCAACAAGCCGGCTGGACAGTTGTTTATCAATCGTATACGCAGGCGGGTAGCGCGGTGTTACCCTCGCGGATCATCTTGACCCAGCCACAGTTGACGGTGACTGTTATCGTTAATCAATGGCAGTATCAGTAACTTAACTGTATACCCGTCGTCTTTCTATCTACATCAAGGCCTGGCTGAAGCCGGTCTTTTTCACGGAGCAACTATGACTAACATCACATTAATTGGCCTTGGAAAAATGGGCACAGCGATTGCAACGCGATTACTTGAACAAGGGGTAGCTCTCACCGTTTACAATCGAACGCAAGCAAAAATGCTCAGTTTAGCCGAAAAAGGCGCTAAAACAGCGGCAACACTACAAGAGGCTGTAAGTCATGCTGATGTAGTGATAACTTGCCTGTTAGATGATCAAGCTATGTTTGATATGGTATTAAGCCCAGAAGGCTTACCGGCATACATGAAGTCTGGCGCAATACACTTAAGCACCGCCACCTTGTTACCAGATACGGCAATAGCCTTAGATAAAACACATACAATGTACGGTAGTCATTATATGGCAGCAACAGTCTTAGGCGTACCCAAAGTGGCTTACACGGGTGAATTAACCGCTTTTTTTGCTGGTACACAAGCGTGTAGTCAACTATGCGAATCTTTACTGCAAAAGATTGCCGCATCTACCTTTTATTTAGGTGAAAATATCAAGGCACCACTTATCTTAAAAATTTGCACCAATTATGCGCTATGCACTACCATAGAGTTAATCTCGGAACTTTATGTCTTTGCCGAAAAAAGTGGTTTAGATTTAGCGATTGTCCAAAAAAATTTACACCATATTTATGGCCATCCTGCGTTTAAACGCTACATTGATAAAATCAAAGAGCGAAACTTTGATGATGTGAATTTTGATATGAAAGGTGGCATGAAAGATGTGACTATTTTTCAAAAGGCTTTAGCCGATGTTGGCGTTCCACCTTATTTAGCTGATCTTGTGAAGAGCAGACAAATCAGTGCTTTAGCGCATGGCTATGAAAATAAAGATTGGAGCAGTATTTATGAGATAGTCAGACGAGAAGCCGGGCTGGAAACATAGTCGCATTTTTGCATAATTATTTTCAGTCTGTTTAAGGCTTTATTGTCATAGGGGCTGGTTCAAATAAGCCGAATGACGTCGCATTGATTATCGGATTGTTATAATCTGCGCATATTTTAATCACGGGGCAATTTTTATATAAAACGAAATTAATTCTTTATATAAGAAATTTTTTATTCAATAAATTCAATAGCGCTATGTTTCGATTTACGTAGTAGCTCAATAAATCTAGTAGCTCGATAAATCGAGCCATGACGATGATGCCCGATACGGCCGATATTCACATGATGGTTACCTATCAGCTTTTCAACATCACAAATCGAAATCGCATCCGAGCAGCATATACAGCTCTGACGTCTGTGCTGACGTCTGTGCCGGGGCCTGTACTGGAATCTGTGCAAACAGGCTAGAACCTGTCAACGTTTGGACTTTATCAGCTGCTTTAGATATCACAAGATCTGAAGGGGGGGGGAGGCTGTCGTCTAGCGCATATTTTCGATAAGCAGAATAAGCGTCCCCTCCGAATAATGGAAAAGGTGACCGCAGAGATAAGGGACGATGAGCTGGGGTTCTTTCCTCGGTTTTTTGCGTAACATCGATATTGGCCCCATGCGCACGCAGATATGCAATAGCTTCTGTACGTTGCCATTGAATCGCCAACAATAAGGGGGTCCGACCATACTTGTCTTGCCCATCGAGTTTGCCTTGCGCTTGGGTAGCATTAATAAGATGTTGCAATTCTGTTTCCGGTAGCAACGTATTCTGTATAGCTGCATGCAAGGGCATGCGGCCCTCGTTATCTTGACGTGTCATATCAGCGCCATGGTTACGCAGGCATGCAATAGCCTCTGTATATCCCCACTGAATCGCCAAAAAGAAGGGGGTCCGACCATGCTTGTCTTGCCTATCGAGCTCGCCTTGCGCATGGGTAGCAGCAATAAGACGCAATATTACTTCCGGTGACAACGTACTGCGTATAGCCCAATGCAAGGGCATGTTGCCCTCGTTATCTTGAAGTGTCACATCAGCGCCATGGTCAAGCAGGTATGTAATAGCCTCTGTACATCCCAGCTGAGCTGCCAACAATAAGGGAGTTTTACCGTTGTTGTTTTGCCTATCGAGCCCGCTTTTCCCATAAGTAGCAACAATTTCTTGAATGAGCCGTTTAAGCTCTGTCAAATTCCTACGTTCAATAGCTGTAGACAATTGAGTTATTTCTGCTAGTGATGGCATGGAAGGGGTACTTGGCGTGCTAGAAGAAGTTGCAGCAAATGTCATGCTTGTTGTTGATACGATACCTTCATTATTGTCTGGCATAGCGTTACCTCAGATGGGTTGTTAAATTCTGCTTTATATCATCTTAATCTTGCTTCTGGGATAAAGCGGTGTAGCGATTTTATCATACTCAGCTTAAGGAAATATTAGGGGGTGTCCTCATTTTGAGATGAGTCGCGAACTGTATAATAAATGCATAGAATTTGTGTAAGAGATGAACTAGAAGTGAGTTTATGAGCTCCTTAGGTCCTATTGGTCATAAGGAGAGCTCAGTGGTAAGACGCGTCGGAAGCCATCAGGGAGAAAGCAAAGCAATCAAAAATGAATCCGGTGATCCCGTGGAAATCAAATAGCAAAAACCTAATCCAGAATTTGATATCTATCTGTATAAGCTCAGACATCTCGTGGAAAATCTTTTTGCTAGATTGAAGCATTTTCGTGGTATTGCAACTCGCTTTGATAAATTGGCTCGAAATTATAAAGCCATGTTGTTCATCGCTTGCACATTTATTTGGCTCAAACTGAAATGAGGACACGCTCTAGATTGCTTGCCGATGCTTTCTTCCCATCCATATTTCGCGACTTGTCCGTATTGGCCTTAGAGATTGAAAGAGGGGGCGTCTATTTGCTATAATTCAGGCTATTTTCTCAAACTTATTAAAATCGAGTTTTTATGCACCCATTTTTAAATACAGCAACGACAGCGGCGCGAAAAGCGGGCCAACTTATTACACGTGCCTTCAGTGACGTGAAAATATGGGAAGTGCGCGATAAGGGACGCTTTGATTATGTAACTGAGCTCGATAAACGGGTTGAAGCCTGTTTGCTTGAATGTTTAAGCGAAGCCTATCCTGATCATGGCTTCTTAGCCGAAGAATCAGGTCATAGACCAGGCAGCGCTGCGTACGAATGGGTTATTGACCCACTCGATGGTACAAAAAACTTTGTACATGGTTTCCCCCATTTCGGCATTTCCATGGCGGTGATGCAAGAAGGACGGCTTGAGCATGGACTTATTTATGACCCATTACGCGATGAATTATTTACTGCCAGTAAAGGCAAAGGCGCACAGCTTAACAATTATCGTATGCGAGTTAGCGAGCGTCCGGGCTTGCATGGTGCGCTATTAGGTATGGCTATTCCCGTACAAGAAACCCAGCAACTCGATTTTTTTAAACGGTTTCAAAAGCTTTCTCCTCATATTGCGGGGCTTAGACAAAGTGGCTCTGCGGCACTGACCTTGGCTTATGTAGCTGCAGGGCGTTTAGACGGTAGCTTAGAACTTGGATTACAACCTTGGGATATCGCGGCAGGCGCATTATTGGTACGTGAAGCAGGTGGCGTTGTTGTTGACTGGCAAGGTGGTGAAAACTTCTTAAGCACCGGTGGCGTTATTGCAGGCAATATGAAAGTTGTCAAAGCGTTAGTGCAAAGTACGCATGCCTAATCTGTCTCTTGCGCAAGGGTGTTCAATTGTATTGGTTGAGCCATCGCACCCTGGAAATATTGGGGCAGTTGCAAGAGCCATGAAAACCATGGGATTTTCACGGTTAGTGTTGGTGAATCCTAAACGTTTTCCCCACGAAGATGCAACAGCATTGGCATCAGGCGCAACTGATCTCTTGGATAACGCAGTCGTTGTTGCGGATTTACCTACTGCCTTGAAAGACTCGCGTTGGGTTGTTGGCGTGAGTGCTAGATTACGCGATGTTCCTATGCCTTGTATGACACCGAGAATGTTTGCATCCCAGCCCCATCAAGATAAGCATTTTCCTATCGCGATTGTTTTTGGTAATGAACAAAGTGGGCTTAGCAATGATGATTTAGCCCATTGCCATCAACAAATGAAAATTCCTACGGCAGGCGATTACGGATCGCTAAATTTGGCTCAGGCCGTGCAAATTGTGTGTTATGAATTGTCTCAAGCTTCTGAGATGCTTGAGACAATGGATGAACATCAACCCGCGACGCAGCAAGATTTTGAAGGAATGTTTGCGCATTGGTGTGAAGTGTTGGAGGTATCACAGGTATTACATCCACAACAACGGCAAAAAATGCTGATTCGAATGCGACAACTCTGGTTACGCGCAGAACCTTCACCGATTGAAATCACGATGTTGCGTGGCGCATTTCGTAACATATTGCGGCATATTCTTTCTAAGGTATAAGATATGAACTCTATTTATCTCGATTATATGGCGACAACCCCAGTGGATCCCATTGTACTCAAAACAATGTTACCTTATTTTAGCGAGCATTTTGGTAATCCCAGTGCATTAAATGCTTATGGTAAAACGGCAAGAGATGCTGTTGAGTTTGCCAGAGCGCAAGTTGCGAAAGCAATGATGACAGAGCCATCCGGTATCACATTCACCAGTGGCGCAACAGAAGCTAATAATTTAGCTATTTTTGGTTTAGCAGCCGCGCTTCCACCACATAAACGTCATATTGTTACCTTAGCAACAGAACATAAGTCGGTACTAGCACCCTATGAGCGTCTTGCACAGCAAGGCTATGAAGTCAGCTTTATTAAACCACAAGCAGACGGTCTTGTGGATCTCAAGACATTTGCAGCAGCATTGCGTCCTAATACGGGTCTTGTCAGTGTCATGTGGGTTAACAATGAGATTGGTGTTATCCAACCGATAGCAGAACTTTGTGATATAGTAAGGCAACATGAAGCAGCTGTGCACCGTTTACCAAGCGATGACAAGGCGCAGGTGGGCGACATTGAGCGAATTTATCTGCATGTAGATGCAGTGCAAGGCTTAGGTAAAGTGGATATGAATTTAGCTACATTGGATGTAGATGCCGTGGTTATCAGTGGTCATAAAATTTATGGACCTAAAGGTGTCGGTGCTTTATGGTTACGCGACGGTCTCGCCTCCAAGGTGCAACCGATGTGTATGGGGGGGGGCCAAGAGCAGGGCTTGCGCGCAGGGACTTTAGCAGTACCTTTCATTGTTGGTATGGGTAAGGCGTGTGAATTAGTGATTTTACGCCAACAAGATGATTGGCAACATGCTATGGATTTACGTCATGCGTTTCTAGCCGGCCTTGCTAAGCTGGGTGATTGGGACCTCAATGGTTCGCTCGAGTATCGCGTTCCCCACAATTTAAACATCAGCTTTACAGGAATTGACAGCGAAACCCTACGGCTTGCTGTGCCTTCGCTCAGTCTTTCCGCTGGCTCTGCCTGTCAAGTAGGAAAAATGCAGGCTTCTCACGTATTAAAGGCGCTGGATTTACCCATTCAACGCTGTCAAGGTGCGGTACGCATCAGTTTTGGTCGCCATACTACACTTGTGGATATCGCAACAGCGACGGATATGTTTATCACCGCCGTTAATCGACTACGCGTCGGCGCTGGCGCCTAGCGTTAGCGATGAAAAGACGGCGTATATATGGATTGCACAATGGTCAAACATGACATAGACTTAAGTCATGCACGAGAATAGCGGGAGTTATCATATGTCTATTAAGCCACCATCGGTGGTTACGCTCACTGAAAGCGCGGCAGATTTTTTACGTAAACAATTAGATGAAGTGCCTGATGCCAAAGGTATGCGCCTGAGCGTTAAAACCGCAGGCTGTTCAGGGCATCAGTATGTGCTTGCACCTGTTCACTCAGTCAATGAGACCGATTTTGTTTACCCCTTGTCTGAGCCATATCAGCTTTATATTGATCCCCAATCAGTTCCCTATTTACAAGGCACAGTCGTTGACTATGTTCGTCAGGGCCTTAATAGGCAATTGAGCTATCAAAATCCTAATGAGGTGAGTAGTTGTGGCTGTGGTGAAAGCTTCTATGTCGAAGAAAAGTAGCATCCAACATACATTTGAATCAGCGGAGCTTACCTATAAACAGGCATTAGAGGCTTTTCATCAAGGCAAAAGTCGCGTATGTATTAAACTTTGCTGCCAGTTATTAAATGCATTACCAACAACAGCACAGGCCTGGCACTTATTGGCATTAGGGTTGCAGCAACGCGGTAAGTCATCATGGGCTTTGAAAGCCGTCGATGTTGCTTTGCAGCTCGAAGCTAAGGCGGCCCATTATTGGAATACCAAAGGCGCTATCTTGTTGAGTCGTGGCGAGCGTCTAGGTGCAATCGATGCTTATCAACATGCTGTCGCAATTAATCCGCAATTGTTAGATACTTTCCTTAATCTTGCTTTGGTTTTTCGTGCAGAAGGGCAATGGGAGCGTGAGCAATTATGTTATCAGCGGATTTTATTGCAAGATCACGAACACGTTGGTGCATTATTGCAATATGGTATGAGTCTTTATGGGCATAACCGAATTCAAACTGCCATTAGTTGTTTTAAGCGTATTATACGAAAGCAAGATAATATTGCACTTGCTTATTTATGGTTAGGCATTTGTTTGCAACAATTGAACTTGTTGGAAGAAGCGATCCCGTATTATCAACGAGCATTGAGAGTAGATCCGGAACTGATTGCAGCCTATACCAATTTAGGTGTAACGTACAAACAGTTGGAGCAACCTCAAAATGCGGTGATCTGCTATAAAAAAGCATTAGAATACGATAAGGGACTAGCCTATATTTATAATAATTTAGGAAGTGCACTTATCAAGCTAGAGCAGTTTGATGAGGCTTTACAAAATTATGAAACAGCTATCAAACTGAGCCCCGATCAAGCAGATGCCCATAATGGTTTGGGTTATGTATGGCAGATGAAGAATGAAATAGAAAAAGCTAAATTAGCCTATGAAAAAGCGATAGAACTCAATCCAGATCTTATCGATGCCCATTTTAATTTAGCGACAGTATTGCTCATGAAAGCACAATATGGAGCAGGATGGCAAGAATATGCATGGCGTTGGCAACGTCAAGAAATGGGTCTGATTCGTAGTTTATTTAAATTACCACGCTGGGGCGGCCAATCACTAGCAGGTAAAAAAATTCTTGTATTTGCTGAGCAAGGATTTGGTGATAATATCCAATTTGCAAGGTATATTTCGCTACTTACCGTTGTGGGTGCTAAAGTTTACCTAGAAACGTATCCAGAATTAATACATTTATTCTCATCGATTGAAGGTCTTCATAACATTATTCCCCGTGGTTCAGCATTACCCAGCTGTGATTTCATGTCACCTGTGATTGGTTTAGCAGAGTTTTTTACAGAAGACGAGGCATCAATTCCGAAAAAAATGCCGTACTTGAAGCCAGTAGGTGAAATGAAAGCAAAATTGGCAGAGTTGCCATGGGATTTACATAAGAAAAAAATAGGCATTTGTGCGGCAGGCAAAAAAACACATAGAAACAATCACAATCGTTCATGTGATTTTGATGCATTGGTTAAAGCCCTGCAAGGCAAGCATTGCCAATTAGTGTCTTTACAAAAACCAGCCCCTGATCTTAACAATTATCCTGATCTCATCGATGCGGGTAGCCTTTGCGATAGTTTCAATGACATGGCACATGTGATTAAACAACTCGATTTAGTGATCACTGTTGATACTTCTTTAGCACATCTAGCTGGTGCCCTGAACCATCCCGTGTGGGTTATGTTACCATTTGTACCCGAGTGGCGTTGGCAGCTTGATCGCACCGACTCGCCATGGTATCCGTCCATGCGCCTTTTTCGGCAGACAACGCGCGGTGATTGGGCTCCAGTATTAGCAGCGTTAAAACAAGCTGTGGCTGAGTTGCCAGAGCAGCTATGATTCTAGCTTGAGTAACTCCCAATAATGTGCATAGACTGATAACGACTGATCGGTAATATCCGTTTCAAATGTCGCTTTATCTAAAACGGCATTATTAGGATAAATAATAGGGCTATTACGATAACTTGCGGGCAATAATTTTTCAGCTTCGAGATTAGCCGTTGGATATCCCTCTTCTATCGTAACCTTGGCTGCGATATCAGGACGCATAAGGTAGTTCAAAAATTTATAAGCATTATCGAGATGCGGTGCACCTTTGGCAATCGCAAAATTATCTGACCAAACCATATAACCTTCACTTGGAAAGATAAAATGAACATGCGAATTGCTTTGCATTGCCTTGTATACATCGCCATTCCACGCCATGCCGATAGTTGCATCTTCATCTGTAATGATGGAGATAACGGTATCATCAATGTAGAGTTTAACATTGGGGGAAAGTGTTTTTAGTAGCTTATAAGCTGCTTTTATTTCTGCAGGATCACTGGTATTAGGATTGAGTCCCAGCGTTAATAAACTCACAGAAAACACTTCACGCAAATCATTTAGCATGAGTAGTTTGTTGCGATAAGCTGGATTCCACAGATCTTTCCAGCTTGTAATTTTCGTAGGATCATAATATTTATCATTAACGAAAATACCGGTGATTCCCCACAAATGCGGAATACTGTATTCCTGGCCAGGATCGTAGGATTTATTTAAAAGTTCGGGGTTAAGATAATGCCAGTTAACCAATCTAGATTTATCTAGCTTTTGTAAAATGCCAACACTTCGCATGCGTTCAACATAATAACTCGATGGCTCGATAATGTCGTATCCAGGATTACCGACAGCAGTTAGCTTGGCATACAGGGTTTCATTATTGTCATAGGTTGAATAATTCACTGTAATCCCGGTTTCTTTTTGAAACGCCTGGATAACGTCATCAGGTACTTCACCACCCCAGATATAAATGTTCAGTGTATCGCTGTCATCGGCAAAGCTTGGCATTGCATAAGTCAAAGAGAGTAGGACAGCAGCAAGGCCCGATAATAATCGAGTGTATACGCGTCGTTTTTCAACACGCATGTTTTGCCATCGCTGCGCGATGGTTTTATTATCTCTCATCCGGCATTCGGCCAGCTTCTCCCGCAAGGGGAGAAGGGTCCTTTTTATATGATGGTGGGCAAAACTAAGCAATCCGTATTTTGAAGCTTGGGTATGTGTCATGGTTGTTTCCGTTGCAGGCGTTGTGCTATCACAACAAAGCTCATGGTGATGACAAAAATAATGGTACAAAGCGCATTAAGCTCAGGTTTTACACCAAGTCTAGCTAAAGCATATATTTTAAGTGGCAATATCTCAAAGCCTGGTCCTGAGACGAAATAACTGATCATGACATCGTCAAGCGATAGCGTAAAGCTAAGTAGCCACCCTGCAATAATGGCTGGCATGAGTAAAGGGATAATAATTTTGCCAAAAATGGTCAAATCTCGAGCACCAAGATCTCTTGCTGCCTCAAAGATATTTTTATCTAGACCAGACATCCGTGCGTAAACTGTCACAACTACAAAGGGTAAACAAAAACTGATATGTGCAAGTAATAGGCTCCAAAAGCCTAAAGGCAAATGGAATAAGCTAAATAATAATAATAAAGCAATACCCGTGACGATATCAGGCGTGACGATTAAAATGAAAACCAACCCATGAACCAGCTTTTTTCCAAAAAACTGATAGCGAAACAAGCTAATGGCTGCGAGTGTTCCAAAAAATGCAGCAGCCATCGATGCAGAAATAGCGAGAATAAGCGAGTGAAGCGCGGCTATCCACAAGTTAGTATCTTGAAATAACACGCGATACCAGTCAAGTGTAAAGCCTTTCCAAGTGACAGAGTAGGTTGCATCATTGAATGAATAGACAATTAAAATTAAAATAGGGATGTAGAAAAATAAATATACCGCATAGGTATAAATGGATGCGGCGATACCTGTTTTTTCTGTTTCTGGTCCGCTCGGTTTCATACAAAATCCTCATTGCTATCTTTACCATGACTTAGCAACTTGTGGGCAATCAGCATAAGTCCCATGAGCAATGTTAATACCATGCTAATCGCCGCACCTTGCGGCCAATTATGCGCAGTCAAAAATTGATATTGGATAAGATTACCCAATAACATGGACTTGGCGCCGCCTAATAAGTCGGGAATGTAAAATAAAGTCATTGCGGGCAGTAAGACTAAAATGCAACCAGCAACAATCCCAGGCATGGTCAGTGGGATAATAATGCGTTTTAAAATAGTAAGTCGATTTGCACCTAAATCTCTGGCAGCTTCCACTAAACGCATATCGAGTCTTTCGATGTTGGCGTATAAAGGTAAAATCATGAATGGCAGTAGATTATAAACAAGCCCTATCATGACCGCTGTATTGGTATACAAAAGTTGCATGGGTTGATGAATAATGCCCAATGTTAACAGTAAGGTATTGATAATACCCTTTGTTTTTATGAGTGATACCATAGCATAGCTTCGAATAAGTGAGCTAGTCCAGAATGGAATAATGAGTAGAAGCATCATGATCTCGCGCCGATTTTTTTCAGCACGTGCGATTAAAAAAGCAAAAGGGTAGGCTAAGACTAGACATAAAAAAGTGCAGAATCCAGCTAAATAAAACGAACGTAAAAAAATAGTGAGATATATAGGACTAAAGCTAAGCACATAATTATTAAAGGTAAATGGCAAATAGAGTATGTGTGCTTGATCTTGACGCATGATGCTTGCGAGTAGCATGAGTAAAAATGCAAGCAAAGAGAAAACGCCCAACCAAAACCAGGTTGAGCCAATGGCGAAATAGCGGAACCACGCATCTGACTTCATGATTACACCCCTTCAGGCAAAATAACTTCCCAGCCAGGGACCCATTGTACCCAAATGCGTTCGCCAATGGTGTAGACGAGGCTATCATCGTCTTCATTGAAGAACTCAGTTGCATGCAAAAGTTTACCCGTGCTTAATCGTATCATGAGATCAACGGTACTGCCCTTATAAATGACTTCTTCAACAATACCAGGAAGCATATCTTGGGTGTCAGTGACTTCTGTATTATCATATACGCGAATATCTTCGGGTCTTAATAAGATATTCACTTCATCGCCGACAACAAAGTCACGTTTATTCGTATAAGTATGCTCTGAACCCTCAATATTGACTGTCAGCGTTTTACCTTCAGTCGCTAAAACAGTAACACTAAAAATATTCACTTCACCGATAAATTTGGCGACATTCAGGTTCGAAGGTTCTTCGTAAACTTCACGCGGGCTTCCCATTTGTTGTATGGTACCTTCTTCCATGACGACGACTCTATCTGACATAGATAAAGCTTCTTCCTGGTCATGCGTGACAAAAATAAAGGCTATACCCAACTGTCTTTGTAACTGTTTCAGCTCGAGCTGCATGGTTTTACGTAAGCGATAATCAAGTGCACTTAAGGGTTCATCCAGCAATAATACCAGTGGGCGATTAACCACTGCCCGTGCAATGGCCACACGCTGTTGTTGTCCACCACTGAGTTGGACTGGTTTGCGAAAAGCAAACTGCTCCAGTTTGACCATTTTCAAGGCCGCCATGACCCGGTCAGAAATCTCGGATTTATGTGCTCCCTGGCAGCGTAGGCCAAACGCAACATTCTCAAAGACACTCATATGAGGAAACAAAGCATAGCTTTGAAACACGGTATGTACGTGGCGAAGATGTGGGGCTACACCGTTAACTTTTTGACCGTTAATGGAGATACTTCCCCTAGACGGTTCTTCAAAACCAGAGATCAGCCTTAGTATGGTTGTTTTGCCACAGCCGGAAGGACCAAGCAAGGTTAAAAACTCTCCGTCATTGACAGTTAAGTCAATGTTTTGTAGTACGGTTTGATTGTGATAATTTTTAGAAACGCCGTGTAATTCGACGATGACTTTCTCTTGCATAATGGAATGCCCCCGACCAGCTTGGATGCAGAACTCTAGTAGATTTAGCTCGGGTAGTCAACAGAAATTGGCATAATTTTAAAAAGTGTCTATAATCAGACAGTGTGTCGTATTTTTAACCAACACGGGTGATTTATGGAGAACGGATTTAACGATCGAGCCTTAGTTGAAAAGCTCAACGGTCTAGTGCGCTCACAAGAGCTCGAGCTTGCGAGGCTGCGAGATGCGTTACAAGAGATGAAAACGGTCGCTGAGGCACTTTCGCATAACGAGGCAACGACGTCGGATACAGTGTCCTCATCGCGACAGGCTCCACGGTTGCTCTTGATTGAGGACGACGAGTTGGCGCTGATGGGCGTAAATGGCACATTGAGTCAAATACCTTGCAGTGTTACCGTGGCTAAGACGGTTGCTGAAGCGCACCTTGTCCTGATGCAACAAGCCTTTGATATTATTTTCTGTGATATGAAATTACCGGACGGTACTGGCCTTGAGATCATTGATATGGTCAAAAAAGATGCTTTAGGCCCTAATTATCATACCCCATTCATCGCCTTGACAGCGGATAACGATAAGGGTCGTACCTTAATAGCAGAGCAGCATGGCTTTGATCTCTACCTGGTTAAACCACTGACGCAGGAAAGTGCAAAGGCGGTCATTGATGTTTATGCGTTTAACCTGAATGCCAATATTGGTGGTGGGGTTTACCTGGGCGATTCACAGGCCGTGATTGATTTGGAGCAAGCAAAAGCCATCAGCGGTGGCGACAAAGATCTTGCTTTGGAGCTCATTGGTCGGTTAATACACGATTTTCCGGAAGAGCGAGCAGCATTAGTACAAGCCTATCAGTCCAATAATGTGGATGCTGTACGCGATACGCTGCATCGATTAAAAGGTGGTGCTAGCTATTGCGGCGTACCACAGCTTAAAGCTGCGATTAAGGCCTTACATGATCAGGTTGGTGACATTGTCGATTTGAGCCAAATTGAACCAGCCTTTTTAAGAGTGTATCGAGAGCTTGATGCTGTGAAAAGGGTTTACGAATCCCTTTCACACTAACGAACCTTTCCTTAGGGTACGTCTTTCGGTGCGAGGGCAATGGCGGTTTTGCTGCGCGGCACACGCCCAAGGGCTTGATTGATAAACCAGCTGATATCGATCAGTTGTTTAAGATCAACGCCAGTGTCGATACCCATGCCATGTAACATGTAAACCACGTCTTCTGTTGCGACATTGCCTGTTGCGCCATCCGCGTAAGGGCAACCACCCAGGCCACCGACACTACTATCTACAGTGCTTATACCATAAGAAATCGAACGCAAAATATTTGCAAGCGCTTGTCCGTAAGTATCATGGAAATGAACGGCTAATTTTTTTGATGGGATGCGGGCAAGCAGCGTATCTAATAAGGGTGCTACTTGGCCTGGTGTACCAACACCAATCGTATCACCCAGGGATACTTCATAACAGCCAAGCGCAAGCAGCTGCTCTGTCAATGCTAGCGTTTTTTCGGGCGCTTCAGGTCCCTCATAAGGACAGGCAATGACACAAGAAATATAACCCCGGACCCGCACATCTTTAGGCTTATGTGTCATGATAGCCTTAAAGCGCTGAATGCTTTCAGCGATAGAACAATGAATATTACGTTCGCAAAAGCGCTCAGATACGGCAGTAAATAAGCAAATATCCTGGACGCCTGCAGCGATTGCAGCATCCAATCCCTGGAGATTAGGTACTAGCACAGGATAGCTGACATCGGGTTTTCGTCTAAGTTGGGTAAAAAGTGCTGTCGCATCGGCCATTTGTGGTATTTTTTTAGGTGAAACAAAACTGGTTGTTTCAATGGTACTCAGACCTGCTTGCGCTAAGCGCGTTATCAATTCAAGCTTAGTCTCAAGGGGTAAAATGCGTGCTTCATTTTGTAAACCATCGCGAGGACCGACTTCGACCAGACGAACATGGGTAGGGTAGGCACTCATAAAAACATCCTCAAGTACGATGTGCGTAAATATGGCAAAACAATAGACAGTTTATCCATTCTATGATACCATAATGGTTTGCTAAAGAAGAAACATACTATGACAACATCTGCCTTCGCTGAGCTAGGTCTTAGCCCGGCCCTGGTATCCGCGCTTACCGCTAAAGGATTTACCAAACCTACCCCTATTCAAGCCGCCGTGATTCCACGTTTATTGAGCAATCAAGGTGATATTTTTGGCCAAGCCCAAACAGGTACGGGTAAAACTGCAGCGTTTGCTTTACCGCTTATCGAGCGCATTGTACCCAATGGCAAACCGCAAGCCATTGTGCTTGCGCCCACACGAGAGCTTGCTTTGCAAGTATGTAAAGAAATCGAATCTCTGCGCGGCAATAAAAAGCTTATTATAGCGCCGGTATATGGCGGTCAAGGGATGCGTGAGCAATTGCGTGCCTTAAAAGGTCCTGTCGATATTGTCGTGGGTACGCCAGGGCGTATTATCGATCATCTTGATCGCAGAACCCTTGATTTAAGTCGTACTCGGTTTTTGGTGCTTGATGAAGCAGATGAAATGCTCAATATGGGTTTTTCTGAAGACGTTGAGAAAATACTGATTCAAACACCGCCCAATCGACAATTACTCTTATTCTCTGCGACCCTCCCTAAATCACTTGAACGTATGGTTCAGCGTTACGCTAAAGACCCATTCTATATTCGTATGAAAGCAGAACTGCATACCGAGAGCTTAACAGAACAATGGTATGTTGATATTAAAGAACCTGAAAAAGTCCAAGTGTTGACGAAACTGATTGATGCTGCAACTGATTTTTATGGCGTTATCTTTTGTCGTACCAAAATGGAAGTCGATAGCGTTAATATGGCGCTACATAAGGCAGGCTACGCTTCGGCTGGGATTCATGGTGATTTTAAACAATCAGAGCGTGAGCGCATATTACAACAGTTTCGTAAACGCAATATCATGATACTGGTTGCAACAGATGTGGCTGCGCGTGGTTTAGATGTGAAAGAATTAACGCATGTTGTTAATTTTTCCCTGCCAAATACGCCAGAAACCTATGTACATCGCGTTGGTCGTACGGGGCGTGCTGGGCAGAAAGGTACGGCGATTACCTTGGTGTCGCGACGCGATTTTAGAAATTTGCAGTTTATTCAGCGTATTGTTAAAGCGGATATTAGACGCATGGATGTGCCTTCCATCAAGGTCATTCGTCGGATTCAGCTTGAAAAAATGCAATCGCAGGTTTTAGCGCAGGTTAATGATTGCCACGAAGGTCATATTCATCTTGCTAAGCATCTACTTGCTCAGGCTGATCCGATTCAAATTGTTGCAGCTTTAGTCAAGCAGCAGTTTGGTGATAGGGCCTTGCTAGCATTAGACAGCTAAACATATCTAAGGTACCTGGGCACGGCGTGCCGTGCCCGTTAAGCTGAAAATCATCGGGCAGCGATGACAAAACCGTTGACAAAGTGTATAGTCACAATCGATGATTCTTCATTGATACAGGGAGTACATGTCTATGTCTAAGTTCGTAAACCTAAGCCGTTCTAAATCCATGCTAAGTGTGCTGATGCCAGCATTGATGATATCGCTTGCGTTGCCTGCGTTGGCGGAAAATAGTCAACTATCGATTATTTTGCCTATCAATGCCGCACAAAATCCCAAAATTGCTTTAGCTGTTTCGATGCCTAAAGATTTTCAGGCATTACCCAACCAAACGAGTATTCCCGAATTTGCGATGGCTGAGTTTATTCCTGCAAATGAAACAGCAACGCATTGGACGAAGATTGTTACAACGAATAGTTTTGTCAATAAAAAACTCACTGCAAGTAATTTTATTCAATATATGCAGCAACGATTTTCTCAAGATGCCAGTGATGTGAAAATCATCGACACGACAACGCAACAGTATAAAGATTATCAAAAAGCATGTACAACCATTGATTACCATGTCAATCAGCGTCATGAAATGGTAGCGATGTGTTATTATTCTGGGCCTTATGATATGGCCGGCGTGCAGTATGCTATGCTTTATCCTTCAGATAATCCGCCTGCGTCAATAGTTGCTAGTCAACTTGAGCAATTTATTAATACCCAAACGCAAGTATTAAATGCAGAACCTGCTGAGCCAGCCGCTGCAACGGTAGCGCCCACCCAATCTGCTGCGTCTGCGCCAGCTGCTGCAACAGTAGCCCCAGCCCAGCCTGCCGTACCTGCGCCAGTTGCCACAACAGTAGCGCCTACTCAGCCTGCTGCAAATTAAAACATCACAACGACTCAGGCCCCGAGCCTGAGTTATCTCAAAGTATCATCATCGTGTAAATTAAACCGTGGGTTCAAGCTCAACTAGCTTGTTGCCCTCTTGTACGATATTGCCAATATGGTAATAAATGGCAGTAATGGTACCTGCAAAGGGCGCCACAATGGTATGTTCCATTTTCATGGCTTCAAGTACCATGAGTGGCTCACCCTGTTTAACGGTTTGCTCAAGTTGGACCGGAATAGCGATAACAGCTGCGGGCATAGGCGCATGTAAAGCCGTTTCACTTTCACTTAGCACAGTTTCCGTGCTCGCCGGGTATGTATGGACAGTGTGGTGTACATCGGCTGTAAAAATATCAATTCGCCCACGGGTTTCAACCAACTGATAATGCTGTTGTTTACCGTCAACCGCAATGTCCCAGTCAGTGACTGTGGTCATCCCAAACACTTGCATTTGGATTAAGGTCAGGTGAATGTGGTAGGGTGGTGTATTTTCTATGCTGACATCTAAACCCGTACTTGTCGATGTAAGCGTCGTGTGAACAATTTTTTCAGCTGTTTTTAAACGTAATCGTTGTGTTGCGGGTAGGGTTTGTTGCCAATTCTGACCAAGGCTCCATGGTGAGTGCTTGTCACCATGAACAAGGGGCTTTTCGCGATACAACCAATAACTTGCGGCAATGGCAACGAAGCAATCAGGGACTTCAGGCTTTTGCAATAACCCTGGATTATCTGTGATAAATCGTGTGGATAAATCACCGTTGCGGTATGCTTGAGTTTTACTGATAGCAAGAAGTAAGTCGCGATTGGTGGCAAGACCTGCAATATGGTATTGCGTTAACGCTTGTTGTAAGCGTACCACTGCTTGTTCTCTGGTCTCACCAAAGACAATAAGTTTAGCTATCATGGAGTCATAGTAACGACTAATGGTGTCGCCTGTACCAAAACCGGTATCTACACGCAGCCAAGCTTGAGGTGTTGGCAGGCCAACAAAGCTAAGCATGCCACTTGCTGGCGTGAATTGCTCGTAAGGATCTTCGGCGCAAAGGCGCACTTCAATCGCATGACCACGGCATTGCAAGGCATCTTGCTTACAGGGCAGAGGTTCACCAGCCGCAACACGTAATTGCCATTCCACTAAATCGAGTCCGGTGATGTATTCTGTCACCGGATGTTCGACTTGAAGCCGGGTATTCATTTCCATGAAGAAAAACTGTTGTTGTTCATCCACTAAAAACTCGATGGTGCCAGCACCTTCATAGCCAATCGTTTTCGCGATAAGAACCGATGCGTCTCCCATGCGTGCAACAAGCTCACGAGGAAGGCCAACAGCTGGCGCCTCTTCGACAATTTTTTGATGGCGTCGCTGGATAGAGCAGTCACGTTCAAATAGATACACTGCTTGACCTAAGCTGTCTGCAAATAATTGAATTTCAATGTGCCTTGGCTTTTCTAAGTATTTTTCAAGTAATAAAGTGTCATCGCCAAAAGCTGCCAATGCTTCGCGTTTGGCGCTTTCGATGGCTTCATGTAAGTGAGTTTTTTCTGTTACCAAGCGCATGCCACGACCACCACCGCCAGCTGCTGCTTTGATAAGCAAAGGAAAGCCAATAGATAAGGCGTGCTTTTCTAAGGTTTTGACGTTTTGATCAGCGCCGTGATAACCAGGAAGCATAGGGATAGCTAAGGGTGTTAATGCAGATTTTGCGGCGCTTTTGCTACCCATGGTTCGAATAGCTTGGGCGGGTGGCCCTATAAAAATAAATCCCGCTTGTACGCAGGCTTCGGCAAAATCAGCATTTTCTGCAAGAAATCCATAGCCCGGGTGAATGGCAGTGGCACCAGACAATTTTGCAATAGCAAGTATGTTATCGATATTGAGATAACTGTCACGACTTGGTGCTGGACCAAGATAATAAGCTTCATCAGCCATGCGTGTATGAAGTGCGTGTTCATCGGCAGCAGAGTAGACTGCCACAGTAAGTATGCCAAGGCGTTTAGCCGTCTGAATGATTCGACAAGCAATCTCGCCACGATTGGCGATCAGTAATTTACGATAAACAGATAACATACAATATCCTTCGTCACATGTTAATGCGATGGGGGCTTAAGCCAAGGTGCTTTCTCTTTTGCAAGAAAAGTTCGAAGTCCCTGTTGGCCTTCGGATGATACGCGAATTTGGGCAATCGCTTCAATACTCGCCTGATTAATAGGGGATTCATCGTGCAGGTCAGTGATTTGCCAGATCAATTGCTTAATTGCTTTAAGTGCTTCAGGTCCATTTTGCAACAATTGTTGGCATAGCGCATGCGTTTGGGTCGCTAAATCTTCACGCGCAACGACATGGTGAACTAAACCTAGTCGTTTAGCTTCGGCGGCGGTAAAGGCTTCCGCCGTGAGTGCATAGCGCTTTGTACTGTGCATACCGAGCGTTTTAATCAAATAAGGGCAAATAACTGCAGGGATAATGCCAAGCTTGACTTCAGATAAGCAAAACTGAACATTGTCACTTGCAATGACAAGATCACAAGCAACCACTAAACCAACGCCTCCGCCAAATGCAGAACCTTGGACCATGGCAATGGTTGGTAGCGGAAAATGGGCGAGTTTATGATACATGAGCGCCATGGCCGATGCATCTTGACGATTTTCATCAAGACTGTAATCAACCATGCGTTGCATCCAGTTAAGATCGGCGCCAGCGCAGAAAGAACGGCCGTCTGCAGCAAGCACAAGTACTCGTAACTCAGATTGCGTTGCAAGATAATCAAGCGCCTGAGTTAATTCCGCTATCATAGTATCGTCAAAAGCGTTGTGTAACTCGGGTCTTTGCAGATAAAGATATGCCACCGGCGCTTTATCAAGACAGACTCGCAGATAGCGAAAATCCATCGCGTTATCTCCTCACTTAGGACGTGCTTTCATCTTCCGTCGTTGTTTTAGATACATCAGTTACGCCGTTTTCATCACGATTTGTTTGATTACTTGAACGGTGTTGTCGTCGGTAGCGATTACGGCTGTGAGGACGACGTTGACCGTGATGGCGTTGTTGCTTATCGTCAGCCTCTGTACCTGCTTGCACCACTGCGGTTTCAGATGGAGGTGCTATGTTGCTGGTGTCAGTATGACTTGGTATCACAGGATGTGACACGGGGGCCGTGGTGGGTGCTAACGCACTGGGTTGGCTCGTATAAAGGCCTGGTTTAACCTCTAGCGCAGCAGGCGGTGTGATAACAGCCTGTGTTGGTGCTGCCGATGATGTTGGCGCTTGCCTTGGTGTCTCGATAGGTCGCACAACAGGTGCTGGCGCCGGTGCTTGTATCACCGGTGCTGCCACAGGCGTTGCAACCACAGATGTTTCCACAGGACTGCGTTCTGTTTGCCGCGGCGCACGAGGCGAGCGTCTATCTTGACCTTGATGACGCGGTTGTCTAGGCGAACGATTCTCCGATGAGCGTGTTTCATCATGTTCATGTTGGCGTTGCGATTCACGGCGATGTTCATGCGTTCTTGAAGTTGCTTCGTGGTTGCCTGTTTGGGCATGACGTGGATGTTGCCCTTGGGTGCCGCGCCCGCGTCGGTTGCCTTGTCGGCCCGAACCCGTCGATGTTTGCGCTTGCTGAGCTTGTGGATTTTGCGCGTGAGGATGCGGTGCACGTTGTCTTGATGTGTGACCGCCGCCTTGTCTGCGATGACGCTGTGGTCCTCGACGTTTTTGCTGCGTCTCTTCGGGTTCACTGTGACCAACAATTTTACCAAACAAACCTTTCAAGACTTGACCTAAACGGCTGGCTTTCGCAGCTTGTTTTACAATGGGTTTAACGGGTGTTTCTATACCTTTGACGACAGGCTCAAGTGTTTTCGTTGCTTGTTCTACACGCGTTGCTGGGGGAATATAATTCGCTTCTGCAAGATGCTCGTAACTCGCTTTTCCTTGTTGACTGGTTTGGTTTTCATAGACTCGCTCAATCTTGTATTGAGGTGTTTCCATGTAGGGATTCGGTAAAATGCGTAGCATGACGCGTTGATGATGTTCAATTTCACTTAATATGCTGCGCTTTTCATTCATTAAGAAAGTTGCAACTTCCACGGGTACTTGAACATGCACTTCACTTACATTAGGCTGCATAGCTTCTTGGCGCAATAGACGTAACAATAGTAAAGCTAATGATTCCACACTGCGAATGGAACCTTGGCCGCTGCAACGCGGACAAACAATTTGGCTGCCTTCTTTAAGTGAAGGTCGAAGCCTTTGCCTTGATACTTCAAGCAAACCAAAGCGAGAAATACGACTGTATTGCACTCTGGCTTTATCATGACGAATTTCATTTTTAAATGTGTCAACGATTTGCTGCTGATTATCTGCTGAATTCATATCAATAAAGTCAATGACAATAAGACCGCCCAAATCACGTAAGCGTAATTGCCTTGCTACTTCAATAGCGGCTTCACGATTTGTATTAAATGCAGTTAATTCGATATCACCACTCTTAGTGTCACGAGCCGAGTTGACGTCGATGGACACTAAAGCTTCTGTTTCTTGAATAACAATGTAACCGCCAGAGGGTAGACGTACATCGCGCTGAAATGCTGTTTCAATTTGATTTTCGATATGATAGCGAGTAAACAAAGGGATAGCAGGGTCGTCATAGAATTTAACGATATCAATTTCCGGATAAACAGTGGCTAAATGATTACGTGCCTGTTCGAAAAACTGTGGTGTATCAACGATAATTTCATGAATATCTTTACGCAAATAATCTCTTAGCGCGCGGATGATAATGTCACTTTCCTGATGAATCAGGCAAGGTGAGTTTTGTTGTTGCTCTGCTTGCGTAATGACCGACCAAAGTTTGAGTAAGACATCTAAATCCCATTGTAATTCTTCAATGGCTTTTCCAACACCGGCTGTACGAATGATGAGACCCATATCATGTGGGTATTGTAATGTGCTAAGCAGCTCTTTAAGCTGATCACGCTCATCGCCCTCAACTCGGCGTGAAATGCCGCCAGCATCGGCGTTGTTTGGCATCAGTACAAGATAGCAGCCTGCAAGCGTAATAAAAGAAGTGAGTGCAGCGCCTTTATTGCCTCGCTCTTCTTTTTCTACTTGTACCAACATCACTTGCCCTTCATTGAGTACGTCAGAAATATTGATGTATTCTTGGCTTTGAGAGAGTGCGGGGTTCTTATAGTATTGCGGTGCAATTTCTTTAAGCGGCAAAAAGCCGTGACGCTCGGCACCATAATCAACAAATGCAGCTTGTAAGCTGGGTACGACACGAGAAACCTTCGCAAGGTAAATATTACCCGTTGTGGGTTGTTGGTCGATGCTTTGGATAAACAAATCATCAAGAAACTTATCAGAGGTCAAGGCAATACGAATTTCTTCGCGTTGTGTGCCATTGATAAGGATGCGGTTAATGGGGTTGTGGCTCATTGATAGACTCCATCAAATGGATGCTCTTCGCCCTTCAAAATCCGGCTTTGTTGCAAGGGAGGCTATCGGCGTCGGTCATGTACTATGCACATGGCTCCGCTTCACTCCCACGCGCATCAAAGGTACTTTGAAGTGCAGTGAGCATAGATGCGCGCGCCTTGAGGCAAGTGATGAAACCATTTTGATGAGGCTCGGGTTATATCCCGACGATTTGAATGTGCGAAAACGCACAACTGTCTCCGCGACGCATCGCGTAATGGTTTGCGGTACCATGATGTATATTATTCATGGTCGTAAACACATAAATGCCCGCGAACAAGTCTTGAATGCGGCACGTTGGCAGTAAAATCACTGCTTAAACCTGACGATAACAGTGTTTAAGCTTCATCAAAATTCTATGGTTGTATCACATATGGCCAGTTCAATCGACAGGCGCATCAACAATTTTATGTCGTGTGCAAACATGGGCTACATATCATGAGCGAACCAAGCGCTCGCGTAGCTCAAACCCTAAGGTATCATGATGCACTGTTAAAACCATGTCCGTACCGTGACGTTTTCTCATCGGTATCACGAACACGAGGTACGATCTTAGCGGAACCAGGCCTGACACAAACGCAGGCGACACAAAGTACAGAATAGTCTAGTGTTTAGGGTTCATACAGCTCGTATTGTTGCATCTTTCTGCAACCCAATCATCTTAACAGATTGTTATCTCCAATGCAAAAACATCACCGGGGCCGATTTCTCAGTCCTGTTTGCGGTGGGTGAGGCGCTTGCGATGGTGGGAACATAGCCGCGTGTGCGGCGCGTGAAGGTAGCGGGGTCAGTGGTAATAATCGTTGTTCAGCGGCCTTAGCACTGGTGGTTGCCGCAGGATCAGACACCGTTAGGCGATTGAGATGGGTCATTATCTCTTGCCAGATATCGAGCCTACCTTGTTGCTGATAATGGTTGTAAATGCGCTCGGCGTAAGCAGCTTGCATCACAGGGATTAAATTAGCTTTCACGGCTGCGCGCAACATGATGGCAGCTATTTGCACGCGATCTTCTTCAGTTTTGGCAACTGGCGCAATATTAACAATACGCTCACCTTTGTGAAAAAACGCTAACATAGTGACATCGGCCAGCGTTTCATGAATCACGCCATTGGGCCCTGCGGGTAAATGGGTTTTCCATATCGCCTTATCTTTGTGAATGGTAACGTCCTGGGTTTTGGCTTGTGTTGGCAGATGACGAGCACTGACCGTCAGCATCGTATCCGCACGCTGGGTTGGTGCAGGCGGCGTAAACGTTACTTGAAGCTTTATTTCGGTCGAAGTGTCTTTTAGCGTTTTTACGTCGGCTCTATCCGTGTTTGTCAACGAGGATGTCCGTTCTGCCACCCTTTGTTGCTGATACTGGTAGTGTTGAATTTGATCATCTACGGAGCGAAAGCGCTGAGTGCTTTCGACGCCATTGGGTGCGGGTTGTGAATGCAGGTTAACACCTGTTGGGTGTGTCGGAGGAAGTTGTCTTGGTGGTAGTGGCGGTGGCGTAGCCGAACGAGGTGACGGTGACGGTAAATCGGACGCAGGTTCCCAGTTATTGTCGTCATCGTCATCATCGAAGTCGCTGTCGTCATCGGTATCCATATCACTCGAACCATCGGATGATTCGCTCTCAGAACGGTCATTGTCATCAGATGTATCAGGCGTGCGACTAGCACTATCAAATGACGCCGCTTCATCATTACTGAAATCAAACGAGGGCGGGGAGAGTGGTGGACCTCTTCTCACACTGTCACTTTCCACTTCTTCATCATCTTCCTCGGAAGATGCGCTCTCGCTGCTGAACAAGTCGCTATCGGATGATGTGCTGGATAGTGCGTCGCCGTGAGTGCGACTACTAACTTCAGCTTCTAGCTCGTTAAGTGCAGCGAAAGTGAAATCTAGCGTCTCTTCCAGCGTAGCAGAAGGTTCAGTGGATGTATCATCATCGAAAGCAAAAGGATTCTCTTCTATTTCTGTGTCGATATCAGTGGCCCTTATTGTGGCGGCTGATTGAGAGGCTGTGCGTGCTTTCGCAAGCTCGGATAAGTCAGGTGCGTTGGCAGCTAAGACAGGCTCATAGTGATTACCGATTAACACGACCTCGACGACGGGTGCATCAGGGTTTCCTTCGATATTAAATTGCCGAGCATCCCTAGGTACGTGTCCAAGGAAATCACCAGAACCGCCGCTTGGGGAGGGCTCGTATAGGGTGTCAGTGCGGTTAGTATGAAATGCCATACCGAAGGTGTGGCACAGCGCACCTAAATGATTTTGGGTTACAAAGTTTTTATCTCGAAGAACGTCACCTTCAGTTGTGACCTGCGCCATTTCATGCGTTTCATTTGCCATTGTGGCGTCTATCGCAGCAATTCGTTCTCGCAGTTCGGGATTCGCAAAATGGACTGCTTGCGCTTCAGGCGGTAAACCAGCAGCTGTCGTCAAGCGTTCGCGTTCTCGACGTAAGTACGCGGGTTCGAATGCGTCGTAAATAGCAGGGTTTGCCTTGGCTCGCTGGTCCAACACCGTGCGTAGACCATCACTAAGGCCCGTCATAAACAATTTCATGGCACTGGGCAGTGTGTCACGCTCGGCTTTGTCGAATAAATCCAGTAGGGTGTTAGCAAATTCGGTAGCTGTTTGAGTACCATCGCGCCATGCAAGCTGAGCACGTTGCCAGCTTTCGCAAAAGCTTTGGGCTTGTCCTGTGCGCTTATCGTCTGGACCAAGACGCGAGGTATTTAGTTGAACGCGTTCATCCCTCTCGTTAACAACAGTTGGATTAGCCAGGGCGCGTTGCCAAGCTTGAAGCGCCTCTAAGTTAAGTGCCTCGGGGTGTTCTATGAGTGCGCGCATCAGCGAATAACCAACAGCTGCAAAGCCGCAATTGCCGTCAGAAATCACGCTGACGCAACGGTAGTCACCGGGCATACTGACGGGCGCTGGGCGATTTTGTTTTTCAAAAAAAGGCATAATACGTTTCTCTTAACGAGTCTATCGCTGTTTTAACTTAGTGATATTGTACCATTTTCACACACGAAAGTCACACCTAGGCAGCTTATTTGTATCAATGCTGACATATACCCGTTGTCTTTGACTTCGGATTATCCCTTTA
The DNA here is from genome assembly GCA_945957175.1 of uncultured Legionellales bacterium. Lineage (GTDB taxonomy): Bacteria > Pseudomonadota > Gammaproteobacteria > UBA1113 > UBA1113 > CAMFJL01. The sequence goes on along the minus strand of CAMFJL010000002.1, from coordinate 12,998 downwards.
TCCTTCGAGCGTCGTGCTTTGCATAGTTGAGCAAAATTAGGAAAGTGACTTGAGTCTATCCACGATAGGTTCCCAGCTGCTTGGCTGGGGGGCGGTAAAGCATAGCTTTTGCAGGGTAATAGGGTGAACCAGCAGAAGCTTGCTCGCATGTAAGCACATGATTTTAGGGCGATGGCCTAAGAGGGCTTTATCAAGTTCGGCATCACCATATTCACCATCGCCAATGATAGGATGTCCTTTGGCGCTAGCGTGTACTCTGATTTGATGCATACGTCCTGTGCGAAGCTCTGCCGTTACAAGGCTTGCACGCAAGAATGCCTGCTCACGTGTAAAAATGGTGAGAGAAGCTTTGCCATCGGTCTTGGTGACGATATGGCGTTTGCTGTCTTGGCGTGTGTGTGTGGCTAAAGCTAAATCAACTTTATTGAGTCGTTTAGGCCATTGACCGTGCACCAGTGCTTGGTAATACTTTTGGGTGCTGGCATCTTGCCACTGGGCTTGGAGTTTGAGTAATACCGCGCGTTTTTTTGCGATCAATAAACAGCCTGAGGTATGTCGATCTAAACGGTGTGCTAATTCAAGAAATGGCGTATAGGGTTTGGCTTGACGTAATCGCTCAATCAATCCTTGGCTTATGCCAGAGCCGCCATGGACCGCGAGTCCTGCAGGTTTGTTGAGCACTAAGAGGTATTCGTCTTCATAAAGGATACTATCCAATATCGTCTCAACATCTGTTGCAGTAATCGGCGCAGGCGTTTTGGGATCGGCAAGTCGCACAGGTGGGATCCGTACACTATCGCCGATGGCTAAACGGGTTTGGTTATCGGCACGTTTTTTATTGATACGCACTTCACCTTTGCGAATGAGGCGGTAAATATGCGTTTTGGGCACGCCCTTTAATAAGGTAATCAGGAAATTGTCTAGTCGCTGACCGGCTTGGTTGGCATCGACGATATGATAATGTACTTGCATGGTTTGATAAGCTTTGACAGTTGGCGAGTAGAAGGGTAGAATTCTACCTCTTTGTTTGTGGAGATAGCAATGGCTGTTCAAAAAAGTAAAAAATCACGCTCACGTCGTGGCATGCGCCGCGCCCATGATGCACTCACTGCCCCAACCTTAACGGTCGATAGCACGACAGGCGAAACCCATCGTCGTCATCATATCACCAAAGATGGCTACTACCGTGGTCGTCAAGTGATTGTACCGAAAACGGTCCATGAAATGGATGATGAAGCATAACCCTAACTAAAAAGGTTATTCAATCGTGGCAAATACGCTGATTGCGCTTGATGCGATGGGTGGTGATTTTGGCCCGTCTGTGATTGTGCCTGCTGCGCTGCAAGCGTTAGCGGCACATGCTGATTTGTCATTGGTGTTGGTTGGCGATGAGCAACAAATACAGGCAGAACTTACGGCTGTTCATGCGACATTATCACCTAGATTACAGCTTCATGCGACGACACAAGTCGTTAGTATGGACGAGTCGCCCGCTGCTGCGCTTCGCGGTAAGAAAGATTCCTCTATGCGTGTTGCCATTGACCTTGTTAAGCAAGGTGCAGCGCAAGCTGCAGTCAGCGCAGGTAATACTGGCGCGCTGATGGCAACAGCACGGTTTGTCTTAAAAACCCTCCCTGGTATTGACCGACCCGCTATTATTGCAGCTTTACCCACGCGGGTGCCTGGCAAATGTATTCGTATGTTAGATTTAGGTGCCAATGTGGATTCAACTGCTGTGCATTTACATCAGTTTGCTATTATGGGGTCGCTTGTAAGTCATGCCCTAGATAAAATAACTAAGCCCCGTGTTGCGCTTTTAAACATTGGTCATGAAGACATTAAAGGTAATGAACAAGTTAAGTTGGCAGCAAAATATTTAGAAGCCCAGACAGCCTTACATTATGTCGGTTTTATTGAAGCCGATACCATGTTACTCGGTGATGTTGATGTGGTTGTGTGTGATGGGTTTGTTGGTAATGTTGCGCTAAAAGCCTTAGAGGGCTCTGCGCGACTTGTCTTGCATGCGCTTCGTACAGGATTTATGCGAAGTCTATGGACAAAATTATCGGCATTATTAGTGAAATCGACGCTCAATCGTGTACGTCATGATCTTGATCCAGGCCGTTATAACGGCGCTTGTTTTGTCGGCTTGCAAGGTATTGTTGTTAAAAGCCATGGCGGCGCTGATGCGCCTTCTTTCTCACGGGCCATTGAAGCTGCACGTTTATTAGTGACTCAAGACCTTACTGCACAAATCAGTCAACAACCTGTGGTTGTATCCACGGAATTAATCTAGGAATTACGCTATGTATGCCAAAATTGCGGGTACGGGTAGCTATCTACCATCACGTGTTGTGACTAACGATGACTTAGCCAAGCAAGTTGAGACGGATCATCAATGGATCGTTGAGCGTACAGGTATTCATCAACGTCACATCGCAGATCCCAATGAAACCACATCAGATATGGCAGCAAAAGCAGCTAAGCGCGCGATTGAAGCCGCAGGCATTTCGCCAAGTGATATTGAATTAATTATTTTTGCAAGCACAACGCCTGATCAGGTATTGCCTACGGCATCTTGTTTATTACAAAAAAAGCTGGATATCATGGGCACGCCGGCATTTGATTTAGCCGCCGCTTGCGCGGGTTTTATTTACGGTTTATCGATTGCTGATCAATTCATTCGTTGTGGTACCTATCGCACAGTTTTGGTTGTTGGTGCAGAGTGTATGTCCAGTATTATTAACTGGCAAGATAGAGGTACATGTGTTTTATTTGGCGATGGCGCAGGTGCCGTCGTGTTGCAAGCAAGTGATGCGCCTGGTATTTTATCGACTCAGATTAAAGCGGACGGTCGACATGGCGATAAAATGTATATTCCTACAGGCTTTACAAATCGTAGCAAAGCTGATGAACCGACTTACGTGCACATGCAAGGCCAAGAAGTTTTTCGATTTGCAGTACAGGCGCTTGGCGATATTGCTGAAGAAACCTTGCTGAGTAATCATATTTTCAAAGACGATATTGATTGGTTAGTACCACATCAAGCGAATGCGCGTATTATCAGCGCAACAGCTAAGCGTCTAGGCCTTTCCATGGATAAAGTTATTTTGACACTAGCCAATCATGCTAATACTTCAGCTGCATCTGTGCCGCTGGCCTTAGATCAAGGTATTCGCGATGGTCGTATTCAGCGCGGTCATTTGTTATTACTAGAGGCGTTTGGTGGGAGTTTTGTGTGGGGCTCCGCACTGATTCGTTACTAAGTATACCCAACATACTCGTTGTCTTTTAATCGGCAACATTGCTGATAAAATACCTTTCCTTAACAAGTACATATGCCTTATAACATGAAGGATTTACCATGCAACAAACATCACTTGCTTTTATTTTTCCAGGTCAAGGTTCACAATCACAAGGCATGCTTGCAAAGCATTATCAAACAGAATCCATTGTGCGTCACACCTTTCAAGAAGCAAATGATGCTTTAGGCTATGATTTATGGACGTTGATTCAAGAAAATTCTGACGATAAACTTAATCAAACGGAATACACGCAGCCTGCATTGCTTGCAAGCAGTGTTGCACTATGGCGTTTATGGTGCTCAAAAACAGCAATAAGACCATATTATTTTGCAGGGCATAGCTTAGGCGAATATTCGGCATTAGTCTGTGCAGATAGCTTGACCTTGGCCGATGGGGTTCGTATTGTGGCTTTGCGTGGGCAACTCATGCAGGCTGCTGTACCTGAAGGGACCGGTGCCATGGCTGCGATTGTGGGGCTTAGTGATCAAGATGTCGTGGCGATTTGTGCACAAGCATCTCAAGGTGAGGTTGTTGTTGCCGCAAATTATAATGCGCCGGGTCAAGTTGTGATTTCAGGGCATGCCACAGCTGTTTCACGGGCGGTTTCACTGGCTAAGGAAAAAGGTGCGCGGTTGGCTAAAGTATTGCCTGTGAGTGTGCCGTCTCACTCGCCATTAATGAAACCAGCCGCGGAAAAATTAGCAGCAGCGCTAGCGACATTGCCCATGCAATTACCACATACAGCCATTTTGCATAATATTCATGCCAAAGTAGAGCATAGTATTGAAGGCATTAAGTTTGCACTTACACAACAATTATCAGAATCAGTGCGCTGGGTTGATACTATTTCTAAGTTGGCGAATCTTGATGTTACGCAATTATTGGAGTGTGGTCCGGGTAAAGTATTAGCTGGACTGACTAAACGCTTTGATTTAGACTTGGTGAGTTATATCAGTGAAGCGCCAGATGTATTTGCGGATGCAATGACTGCCTTAGAAACAACACCAGTTTAAACATAAAGGAATCTCTATGAAAGTATTAACTGATAAAATTGCTTTAGTTACCGGTGCAAGCCGTGGTATTGGCCAGGCTTGTTTACATGCCCTTGCTAATGAAGGTGCTATTGTTGTGGGCACAGCAACGACTTCAAGTGGTGCTGAACGTATTCAGGCGGATTTAAATGAAAAAGGTATTCAAGGATTAGGTTACTGTTTAGACGTGACGGCATCACAGGATTTACCTGATTTACTTACCACAATCGAAAATAAATTTGGTAAAGCGCCCGATATTTTAGTGAATAATGCAGCGATTACACGCGATAATTTGCTTATGCGTATGAAAGATGAAGAATGGGATGCTATTATTAATACCAATTTATCACCTGCTTTTCATTTAGCGAAAACATGTATCCGCGCAATGCTTAAAGCCAGATGGGGACGTATTATTAATATAGGTTCTGTTTCCGCACATCTTGGTAATCCCGGTCAAGCTAATTACTGTGCAGCAAAAGCTGGATTAGTCGGTTTTTCAAAGTCACTTGCAGCAGAAGTGGCTTCTCGTAATATTACAGTGAATGTGGTTGCACCTGGTTTCGTGGATACCGATATGACTAAAGCGTTGACGGAAGCACAACGTGAGCATTTAAAAACGGTAATTCCTATGGCGAGAGTTGCTGCGCCTGAAGAAATTGCGGCCGTGGTTGCCTTTTTAGCGTCGCCCTTGGCAGCCTATGTGACAGGTCAAACGATACATGTGAATGGTGGTATGTATATGGCATAAGCCATATATACTCGGGCCTATGCATTTTGAAAGATTTTGAGTATATACCTCTTCGGAAATGAAAGTACCGATTTTGTCATCGCTACGCGATGGTTTGATTACCCCTCATCCGGCCTAGCGGCCACCTTCTCCCGCAAGGGAGAAGGATACTATTTTAGCATTCAGGGACATTGACATTCACGGCAAGTCCACCTTGTGCCGTTTCTTTATAGCGATTTTGCATATCTTTGCCTGTTTGCAACATGGTAGCAATAACTTGGTCGAGAGAGACTTTATGCTCGCCACTTTCTAAAAGCGCTAATTGTGCAGTATTAACCGCTTGAACAGCACCCATCGCATTTCGCTCGATGCATGGGATTTGCACCAAGCCTGCAATGGGATCACAAGTTAAGCCTAAATGATGCTCCATACCAACTTCGGCAGCATTTTCGACTTGAAAAATATCGCCACCCAAGACAGCGGTTAATGCACCAGCAGCCATAGAGCAAGCCACGCCGACTTCACCTTGGCAGCCAACTTCTGCTGCAGAAATGGATGCACCGTGTTTGTATAAAATACCAATGGCGCCTGCTGTTAATAAGTAATCACAGATACCTTGCTCATTGCTATCGCACGCATCGATATAATATTTTAATACGGCAGGAATGATACCGGCAGCACCATTGGTAGGTGCTGTAACAACACGCCCGCCTGCAGCATTTTCTTCATTAACAGCAATAGCATAACAACTAAGCCAATTCATGGCGCTTACCTGACTATTGCTATGCGCTTGTTTTTTGAGTTTTTGATAAAGAGCGGGGGCACGACGTTTAACGTGTAATCCGCCAGGTAAAATGCCTTCATGCTGGCAACCCGCATCAATACAAGCCAACATGGTGTTGGCAATATGTAATAATTTTTTTTGAATCTCGGTCTTGGTGCACCAGGTTTGTTCATTTTTCCACATAAGCTCCGCAATCGTGCACTGTTGCTGTTGGCATAAATCTAATAATGTTTTGGCAGAAGTGAATGGATAAGGGATTGGTGTGGATGATTCTTCTGTTGTTTCTTCAGCAGTAATAATGAAGCCACCCCCAATGGAGTAATAAACTTCAGAGTCTACTAAGGTATTGTCAGAAAAGGCCTGAAATTGCATGCCATTTGAGTGAAGAGGTAATCTTTGCTGCTGATGGAAACAAAAATCATTTTTAGGATTAAAGTGGATGCTATGTGTGCCATTAAGTAATAATGTGTTGGTCGTAAAGACTTGTTCCATCATGGGACGAGCATTGTTTGGGGCAATTTTTTCTGGGGTTTGCCCTTGTAGGCCATTGATGATGGCAACATCGGTGCCATGGCCTTTGCCAGTTAATGCCAGTGATCCATAAACGTCGGCTTGTAAGCGTGTGATTTGCGGCAGTTTTTCCTGCGCCGCAAGTCGTTGTACAAAAGCATAGGCTGCACGCATGGGACCTACTGTATGGGAGCTCGAAGGTCCAATACCAATGGAAAACATATCAAAAACACTGATGCTCATCGTAAAGCGTACCATGTAGGGTTAAATTTTAAGCAATGATAGCAAAGTTTTGGTAATAACTAAAGTTTCGTTCTGATACGCCCTGTCCTCGCAACTTGTGCCTAAACGCCTCCTCCAAATCTTCATGTAGGGGCGGCCGTAGGCTGTCGCTACGGTAATGAGCGAAACCAAAAAACTAGCATTTTGAAGTAACTTGGGTATATACTACCGGCTTACCTGCTTTTAAGGATTATATCTATGCGTAATCAACTTAACTCTCGTCTGATATCAGGCCTGCTGCTTGCTGGTGCTATATCCTTGCCTGGTCTTAGTTTTGCGGCAAATGCACCTGCATCGACACCTGCAGCGACAAGCACAACCGCCAGTGTAGCGACGCCGACGACGAGTACAGATAAATTGAGCTATACGATTGGGGTCGATATGGGGAATAGTCTCAAAGCTCAACAGCTTGATATTAATCCTGATATGCTCGCACAAGGCATCAAAGATGCTGTGAGTGGTAGCCCTTTACGATTAACCAAACAACAGATGGATCAAACTTTGCAAGACTATCAAAAGGCCTTTATGGCAAAACAACAGCAGACTTTTGCACAGATGGCTGAGCAAAATGCTAAAACGGGCGCCGATTTTCTGGCTAAGAATAAAACGCAGGCTGGCGTACAGACCTTAAGCGATGGCTTACAATATAAAGTCATCCAAGCAGGTAATGGTAATCCACCTGCTGCGAATGACACAGTAACGGTCGATTACGAAGGTACTTTTATTGATGGCACCGTCTTTGATAGCACGTATAAGCGTGGTAAGCCGGCTTCTTTCAAAGTATCGCAAGTGATTCCTGGTTGGCAAGAAGCGCTTAAGATGATGAAGCCTGGTGCTGAGTGGATGATTTATATTCCACCACAACTTGCTTATGGCAAGCAGGGCGCAAGCGATGCGATTGGTCCCAACGAAACTTTGATTTTCAAGGTGCAGCTGATTAGCGTTGATAATACAGCTACTTCTTAAGAATCTGCCTGCCTGTTCTGTACCCGCGATCATAGAAAATGTGCTGCTAACTGCAGTGCAAAAAATGTCCTTCTCCCCTTGCGGGAGAAGGTTGGATGAGGGGTGATAAAACCATCGCGTAGCGATGACAAGATCTGAGGATGACGCATTGAACGTATCCATAACGCCTTCTTCACCTAATCCTTTATTGCCAGAAAGCCTGCCTTCAGGCGGGAAAGATTTTTGGTTTAATGCGCGTCTCGTTGCTGTATTTCTTCAAGGTTTTGCATCAGGATTGCCAATTGCCTTATGCAGCACTGCCTTACAAGCTTGGTTTACACTCAGTCATGTTGATCTTGTTACCATCGGTTTTTTAGCCCTTATTGGTCAGCCCTACGTTTATAAATTTCTATGGGCCCCCCTTTTAGATCGTTTCAATCTCCCTTGGCTCGATAGACGTCGGGGCTGGATTATAACGTTTCAAGTATTATTAATACTCGGGCTTCTGCTCATGTCTTTGGGTAATCCCGTAACCTCACCACTACCTTTAGTGATCCTTGGTTTTCTCGTGGCATTCTTTTCAGCAACACAAGATATTGCAATTGATGCCTATCGAACTGACTTGTTAAAACCCGAAGAGCGTGGTTTGGGTGCAAGTTATGCGGTGACAGGTTATCGTATTGCAATGTTGGTTTCTGGTGGCTTGGCTATGCTGATAGCGGATCATCTCGGTTGGGCAGCAACTTATCGCCTAATGGCCGGTTTTATGTTGGTGGGGGTGATAGCCTCGCTATGTGGACCCAAACTCATTGTGCGCGCGCATTCGCCGCAAACGGTATGTATGGCATTCGTTGCACCGCTCAAAGATTTATTGGCTCGCTTTCCACTGGGTTTATTACTTCTATGCATCATCTTGTATAAATTAAGCGATGCGATGGCTTTATCAATGACGACTACGTTCTTGTTACGTGGTCTTGAGTTTACTCAAAGTCAAGTGGGTATGGTTTTTAAAATTTTTGGTATGGGTGCGACCCTGCTAGGCCTTTTTATTGGTGGTGGCTTGATGCCACGTTTAGGCCTTTATCGTGCCTTATGGTATTTTGGTATTTTTCAAATTATCACAAATCTTTTATTTGCCTTATTAGCATGGGTAGGACATCAATTTGCTTTAATGGCAGCGGTGGTTTTTATAGAGCAACTTGCGTCAGGTATGGGCACCGCTGCTTTTCTTGCATTATTAATGGGACTTTGTCATCCTAATTATACCGCAGCTCAATTTGCATTACTTTCCGCAGCAAGCGCAATAGGTCGTGTTTTTATTGGTCCTCTTGGTGGTTTTATTGCCGCGCAATATGGCTGGTTTGATTTTTATCTGTGCTCATTCATGATAGGTATTCCAGGACTTCTCGCGCTATATGGCTTAAGACGCTATTATGATTTTGACAGTGTGCCTTATGCAGCGAGTTAGTCATACGTGTTGCTTGGGGTGGATGTTCGTTTTCATAGGATTGTTCCTATGGCATACAGCCAGCGCGCAAATCCTTGCGGATGAGCCATTAGCCATAACAACGGCAAATTCGATATTTGCACAAAATACACTGACAGCGCTTAAACAACAATATCAACTTGTGCAAGACAGAAATAACGAAAATACCGATGCGGTGTTACGGCTTAAAAAAGAAAAAACCAACGTTATGAATCAACCCATTGCGGGCACTGTCAATCGTCAAACACTTAATCTTGCTGATTTAGAAGTAGCATTAGCTAATTCAAATTTAGAGAGTGCCAATTTGACAAAAGCGGAAGCTGAACAAGTCGCGGATACTGTTAATACCCGCATTAATAATCTTGAAAATCAATTACAGACAGTAACCTTAGCAGCAGGGAAGACGGAAGCTGTGAAAGCAAAAATTGCGAGTATGCAAAGCGAACTTAGCACACAAAAAGACATTCTCAAATGGCAAAATCGCTTGGTTCAGGCGCTGGCAACAAGCCAAGATTTAGCCAAACAGCGTTATACCATACTCAGCACTTGGCGGGATCAGCTCTATAATATTTATCAAATGCGCCAAAAGCAAATCAAAGATGAAAAAATTCAGATGGTTGAAAAAAACCTACAACGTCAGCAAGGTCTGTGGCTAGCGCGGTTACAAGCTTTGAACAAGCAAATGGCGGCAATTAATAAAGATACTCTCAATGGTAACGATGTTCGTTCAGCACTAGAACTTCAAATATTAGAAGTACAAGAGCAGAGTAATTTACTTAAACTAGATGGCGTCTTACTCAAGTTAAAATTAAATGTGAATGAAATGTTTGAGCCATTGCCTATGGATCCTAAAGTACAAATTTTAAAAAATAGATTAAATGATGGCAATGGCATTATGAATGAGTTAGATAGCCTAAAGAGCCTGATTACACAAAAGCTAGAAATACTTCAAAAACGTTTATTCATCGAAAAAAATAAAAATACAAACAATAAAAATCAATCGTACGCTCTAAATATATTAGCGTTACAGAAGCTTATTAATGCGTACCAAAATAATTTGAATTCAATTATAGCGCTGCAACAAAAAGTAGCAAATAGACAACAGGTCATTCAGAGGACGCTTAATAAATCACTTGCTAGAAGACAAAGCTTACCAGGGTTTAATTTTATTGCTTGGCAAGAACTGACGGAACAGGTAATGACAATGCCTGGGCTTGCTATGAAGGCAGGTGTAGCGCTTAAAGATCAAGTGATTGTTGCCGCAAGTAAAATGTCATTAGCACTGGTTTGTTTACTAATCGCTGCTGAGCTTATCTGGTTATGGTTATGGTTGCGAGCACGTCATGGATTGGGCTGTGTGCTTCGTGCTTGCAAGATGAGCAGCGAGCAATTGCGTGATAAAAGCAGATATGTGATGCTGCAATTATGCAAGCGTAATATGTCCAGCATTTATATTTTGTTAAGTGTTGCCATTGCATTTTGGTTCATGGATCTGTCATTAACGACCTTTTCGCCATTGCTTTATTTGTTATTGGTTTGGTTTATTTTTAAGTTTGCACTAGGCCTTGCTAAAATTATTCTGCTTGAAAATGTCGACACGTTAGTTGGTGCCGATGTGAGATTATATCGTGATTTGTATTGGGCGCTTATGATAGGTGGTGCGCTTAGCATGCTGACAGTGCTTGCACATCAGTTACCCATTGGTTATGAAGTGACTGACTTTTTTAACCGCTTTTTTATGCTATTCCTATTGGTAACATCCCTCGTATTACTAAAAAATTGGCGGGTGATGCCTATGTTACTTTCACCCTATATCGTAGATAAAAAATCTTATTTACATAAAGCCATTCAATTATTAGCTTTATTGGTGCCACTTATCGTATTATCAACGGCATTTGTTGGTTTGCTTGGTTATGTCGATCTCGCTTGGACGCTTAGTAAATATGAAGGACTATTGCTGCTGGTTATGATTGGTTATATTATTGTGCGTGGTTTTTTAAAAGATATCATTGAATGGGTCTCCGATCTTTTAGTTAGTCAGTTTCAACATGGTTGGTTATGGCGTCAAGCATTTTTAAAACCTATAGATAAGCTCATGCGTTTATGCTTGCTGATTGCAGCAGGCACGGTATTATTTTGGCTATATGGTTGGGATAAAGATTCGTTCGCTTACGGAAAACTTGTTGAATTGATGCATATGCATCTGATTGATACGAAAGGTCTTTCATTGACTGTTGAAAATTTGCTGTCACTCATTATTGCAGGTGTGGTTGTAAGCTGGATAACCAAGTGGTCACGAGAGTTTGCATTTCGTTGGCTTTATGCCAAGCAACGTGATATAGGCGTTCGCAATAGCTTGGCTACGCTAACACAATATATCATATTCATTTGTAGTATTTTTTTAGCGCTTAAAATCATTGGTGTTGATTTAAGTGGTGTTTCTTATGTATTAGCAGGTTTTGCCGCGGGTGTAGGCTTAGGGCTGCGTGATATTATAAAGAATTATGCAAGTGGCTTATTACTGCTATTTGAGCGACCAGTGAAGACGGGCGATATGGTGACTATTGGCAATTTTGAAGGCGAGGTTACGCATATGGGTATGCGGGCCATGACGCTCAAGACCTCTGATCATATGCAAGTCTTGGTCCCAAACTCGGAAACCTTTGAAAAACCTTTCACCAATTGGACCTATGCAGATACGATTATTCGTACCGTCATTGCACTCAAAGTGGTGCGTGAGGATGACGCTAACCATGTTCGTGCGGTCATTTTGTCAGTGTTGCAACAAATACCTGCTGTACTGGGCGACCCACCGCCTCAAATTTATTTGATGAATATGGATGATGCCTTGCTCGAATTTGAGATACGCTACTTCATTAATATGCAGCTGGGACGGACGCGTACAGAAATTCGTTCGGAAGTTTTATTTTCATTACTTGAAGCGTTTAAAACGCATCATATTCGTACACCGTATCAACAACAAGACATCAATATTAAGCATTTTCCCAATTTATTGGAACCGACAAAAGGTGTACCTTCATGAAAGCATTAACCATCGAAAATCTTGTTAAAACGTATGATAACGGTGTACAAGCTCTAAAAAACATTAGTTTATCTGTTGAAGAAGGTGACTTTTTTGCACTATTAGGCCCCAATGGTGCTGGAAAATCAACAACAATTGGTATTATTACATCGCTGGTGAATAAAACCAGTGGTACAGTTAATGTATTTGGCCATGATTTAGATACAGATTTAGCCGCAGCTAAACAATGTATAGGACTCGTGCCTCAAGAGTTTAATTTCAATATTTTTGAAACAATAACACAAGTTTTAACCTATCAAGCTGGATACTACGGTGTTAAGAAAAAAGTAGCATTAGCTCGCATTGAATATTATTTAAATAAATTAGGTTTATGGGACAAGCGTCATGAACGTGTAAGACTGTTATCCGGTGGTATGAAACGACGCTTACTGATTGCAAGAGCGTTGATTCATGAACCACGTTTGCTAATCCTAGATGAACCCACAGCGGGCGTTGATATAGAATTACGGCGATTATTATGGGACTTTATCAGTGATATTAATCAACAAGGTGTTACTGTTATTTTAACAACGCATTATCTTGAAGAAGCTGAAAGTTTGTGTCGCAATATTACCATCATTGATCAAGGCCGGATCATTGCCAATGAACAAATGAAAAGTTTGCTAGGCAAATTACATACACAAACGTTTCTCTTAGATTTAGCCAAGCCCTTAAGTGAGGCACCATTACTGACAGGTTATGTCAGCCACTTAGCCGACCCTAGCACTCTGACGGTTGAGGTTTCTCGCGAACAAGATATGAATCAGATCTTTCAATTACTCAGCGAACAAGGCATTCTTGTTACCAGTTTGCGTAACCGCGCGAATCGTCTGGAAGAATTGTTTC
>CAMFJL010000001.1 GCA_945957175.1 uncultured Legionellales bacterium | reverse complement strand
TTTAAAAACACAGAGTCTTGATTTACCCTCTAAAGGCATAGAGTTACTTTCCGTTAGAAAAATTCAAGAAAATGAAGAAGAAAAAACCGTTGCACAAGTTTTTATTCCTCTTAATAAAATAAGTGAATTTACTAAAAAAATTGAGCAATACCGCGATCGAGAAACAAAAAGTGGAAAGCCAAAAAACAGCGATTTAGTTAACAGTATAGAAAATATTAATCTTTCTGCTATTCGTTCGCTGTGGACAGATCTAGATGAATTCTTCCCACAACCAGATGAGAACATTTGGTGGGAAGTATGGTTAAGAGCCACAGAAAAAACAATCTCACAGTTTACAAATTTTGCACGTAATCAAAATATTGCCATTAGTAAAAGAATACAAACGTTTCCTGACAGATATGTTCTTCTTGCATATACGTCAGCTCAATGCTTGTCAACATCAATTGAGTCTCTTGATTTTATAGCTGAGCTTCGGCGGGCAAAAGAAACTACCGCCGATTTCCTAGATATGCCACACAGGGAGCAATCTCTGTGGGTTGAATCCCTAAAAGGTTTAATAACTCCGCCAAACCCAATTTCCAGTCCCGTTGTATGTATTTTGGATACTGGGATTAATCGATACCATCCTTTAATTAGTGATTTTCTACCCGAAGGTAAACAACTTACGTGCAATCCAGATTGGAATGTACATGATGATCATGGGCATGGCACACAAATGGCTGGTCTTGCATTATATGGGGACCTTACATCCGCTCTTTTATCCACAAACAAAATTTTAGTCCCCTGTAATATAGAATCAGTTAAAATTCTTCACCCTATAGAAAAACATGACCCTGACCTCTATGGTAGTGTTACTGAAGATGCTGTAATTCAGGCCACCGCTATTGCACCTAACCGGAATCGAATTCTGTGTATGGCTGTTACAGCAAAAGATTTCAGAGATAAAGGCCAACCTTCATCTTGGTCAGCTGCTATTGATAATATATGCATAGGTAAAAATATTGAAGGCAAATCACACTTGTTTATTCTTTCTGCCGGCAATGCCGATCCAAGCTTTTATGTTGATTATCCTTCAGCTAACTATACTGATCAAATACATGATCCAGGACAATCTTGGAATGCATTGACAATTGGTGCGTTTACTAATCGAGTTGATATAACTGAACCAAGTTTCCGTGATTGGACCCCATTAGCGCAAGCTGGCGATATTGCTCCTGCAACCACCACGTCATTAATATGGAAAAAAACTAACTGGCCTATTAAACCTGATGTAGTATTTGAAGGTGGTAATGCAGCACTTAATCAAGAACAAGGGGAAATAGATCTTCCTGAAAGTTTATCATTGTTAACAACAAACTATAAAAGCAATATTTACGCTCCATCATTTGCATCGATATCTGATACCAGCGCAGCAGCCGCTCAGGCCGCCAATATGGCAGCAATTCTAAGCCATGAGTACCCAGAGTTTTGGCCAGAAACTTTACGAGCATTACTAGTCCATTCTGCAGAATGGACTCCCAAAATGATGTCCATATATCCGATAAAAACTAGGATTAACAAAGAGCATCTATTAAGAATCTGCGGTTATGGAGTCCCTGATTTAAATCGTGCACTCTGGAGTGCAAACAATCATCTCACCTTGGTTGCCCAGGAACAGCTTAAACCCTTTGAGGGAAGAGCAATGAAACACCTAAATATCCACAATATTCCATGGCCAAGCCAAACATTATTAGATTTGGGTGAAGCTGAAGTAAAAATGAGAGTGACACTCTCGTATTTTATTGAACCAAACCCAGCAAGACGTGGATGGGAACACAAATTTCGTTATCAATCACATGGATTACGTTTTGATGTAAAAACACCAACCGAATCTAAAACGGAATTTTTAACTAGGTTAAATCGCAAACGGTGGGATGAAGAAAAGCGTGATTCTGTAACCAGCACCGGTGATTCTTCTCGCTGGTTTTTAGGTGAGCAGATACGTTCCAAGGGAAGCATTCATAGTGATGTTTGGATAGGAACAGCTGCTGAACTTGCTGAGCGTGGAATGATAGCAGTCTATCCAGTGGTTGGGTGGTGGCGAGAAAAACACACTCAGGGACACACAGAGAAGATGGCGCGTTATAGTTTAATAGTTTCTATAAGTACTGATTCGGTCGAGGTAGACCTTTATACACCAATTGAAACACAGATAATAACAACTATTGAAACTTAAGATTAGTTATATCGAAGCCATTCAATATCGATTTAATACGGGGGTAGAGCTGGGGGTTTTATAAATCGTCAAGCCAAGACAAATGCTTATTTTACAAGGTCTCATGATAATAACTTCGGGGCTAGTGGGCCCACCATAAATTTAATATTTCTAAATACATATAATTTCCTTCAACCTTGATGAATCCTAATAAACCGCACAAAGCTCGGCTCATCTTTGTTCAATATTGTTAACGTCTATTATATTTAAAGTGCGATGAATATCACATTCAGATATTGCTTGCACTTTAACGATAATTTTGCACTCTACCCTACCTGAGCGGGCACTTTGTCAACCTCACAATGTCAAACATAGTATATGTTTATACCCTGTAAGGCATAAACTGGATTTTATCCTCTACAGGGTATATTATTAAAACAATCCCTTCTAAGGGATAAAGTACAGATAAAGAGGTGTACTATGTTAACTCATTCGCCGCGAGATCTTGCGCTGTTTGTTATAAGCCAAAGAAAAAAACTCAAACTGAGTCAGGCAGCCGTTGGTGCTCTCGTTGGACTAAAGCAAGCTACAGTGTCTGCTTTTGAAAACAAACCAGAAAGTAGCAAACTGGATACCATTTTTCGCATTTTATCTGCAGTAGGCCTAGATGTATATATAGAAGACAAGGCTTTTCAAGATATCTATAGTAAAATCAGGGGCGCCAACAAAACCAGAGCCATCTGGCAGAAACAAGAAAAGGATTTAATAAATATCGATAAAATCAAAGCAATGAAGTGGAATGAAGAGTGGTAGCCATGAAAAGAACAGTGCGTCGGCTCAATGTTTTAATGAATGGCTACTTGGTCGGCATACTTGAAAAAATGATGAACGGCAACCTTAGCTTTCATTATCATTCAGAATGGTTAGATTTGCCAGGTGCACGTCCAATTTCATTATCGCTTCCTTTGATAAATCGTACTTTTTCTGGCGACTTAGTATACAATTTTTTTGATAATTTACTTCCAGATAATTATTTAGTGAGATCGCAAATCCAAACAAAATTTCAAACTATAACAAATCAACCCTTTGACTTACTAGCAGCGATAGGTCGTGATTGTATTGGTGCAATACAAATTGCAGAGGACATGCCTGTCAATTTTCGAAAAGAAATTTCATTTAAGTACTTAAAAGAAAAAGAAATCGCAGATATTTTAAGAAACATCAAAGTCAACCCTTTGGGCATGTCGGACTATAATGAAGCTTTTCGTATTTCGGTTGCCGGTGTGCAAGAAAAAACAGCATTGTTATATTGGAATAAAAAGTGGTGTGAACCTTTAAATATGACGCCAACCACACACCTTTTTAAACTCCCTATTGGAGTCATCCCGCACCAGCGTATTGATTTAACAGATAGCTGTGAAAATGAATGGTTATGTTCACAAATTACTGCTGCATTTGGACTCCCCGTAGCAAAATGCGATATTCAATTTTTTGAAGATATTAAAGTGCTTGTTGTGGAAAGATTTGATAGGGCCCTATCAAGTAATGGCCGTTGGCTTATGCGCTTACCACAAGAGGATTTTTGTCAAGCCTTGGGTGTTTCACCTAATCTAAAGTACCAGGCTGAAGGCGGTCCAGGCATAAAAGAAATAATGGGGGTTTTATTAGGCTCAGCCAATGCTACAAAAGATAGAGATTTATTTTTTCGCTCGCAAGTACTGTTTTGGTTATTGGCAGCTATTGATGGACATGCGAAGAATTTTAGCCTATTCCTTGAAGCTGGCGCAAAATATCGCTTAACACCTTTATATGACATTATGTCAGCATATCCATTACTGGCAAATAAGCAATTAGAGGTTAAAAAAATAAAGATGGCTATGGCTTTGCGAGGTAAAAACAATCACTATCATTGGTATGAATTAAATCGTAGATATTTTTTAGAAACTGCGAAATTTTCAAATTATTCTAGTCAGGAGGCCACGATAATTCTTGATGACATGTTAGACAGAGTCGAAACCGTTATCCTAGAAGTATCTGAAAAACTACCCAAGGAATTTCCTCAACAAATAGCGCAAACTATCTTTAAAGGTATGCGCTCTACACGTGACAAACTATTAAAGTAATGCCTGCGCTCAAAATCAACTAGCTAGCATACTGGATGGTCAAAAGCACACATGATTTTATCCGCTCTAGAGGATAAAAGCAAATTTATCCTCTAGAGCGGATATTATTAAAATAATCCTTTGTGCTAAAATGGGCCTTAATTATCGAGGATCCTCCAATGAAGGTTACCATTTTAAACTGCTTCTGTAGTGATTCAGTAACTTCTGGCAATCCCTGTGGCGTCATACAAGACTTTTTAGGTACGACGGATGAGAAACAGCAACTTGCAGCGCAATTGAATCTGCCTGTATTGGTTTTTATTTCACATCATGATGGTAGCATCCCTACACTTGAATACTTTTATCCAAATGCCGAAATGCCACTTTGTATTCATGGCACATTAGGTGCTGCATCAGTCTTATTTGATATTTATCAAGTAAAAAACTTTACATGTCAAGCAACCGCTGGTCTATCGTTGAATCTTTATGTTGATAATGACGTTGCACAAATAAGATTAAGCATCAGTCAGAAACTGAAAGATTTTTCTGATATTCATGAAATATGTCACATGTTGGGATTACAAGAAGATACGATACTTTCTCAATCCTTACCTTGTCAAATAGCCTCCGTGGGAAGTCCTAAATTGTTAATTCCCGTGATTTCCAAAAAAGCATTAATGGACTTACAGCCTGACTTTTCCTATATTACGACTTGGAGTATTAACAATAATGTCAATGGCATCTACGTTTATGCGCGAGACCTAAACGAAACCGATCTTTTTTACGCGCGAGGTTTTAATCCTAAAACAGGACATGATGAAGATGCCGCTACGGGTGTCGCCGCAGGTGCTTTAGCGACTTGTTTTGACATGAAACATATATCTATTGAACAGGGAGAATCCCTTGGAAAACCAAGTATGATTCACGTTACACGAATTGATGAAGCAACTGTTTTAGTCGGTGGAAAAGTGTCAGTGGTACAAGCAAACATGGATATAAGAAAGTTACTTGCTTCATGATAAGGTTTCTCTGCTTCATTCTTAAGAAAAAAACAACATTTGATGAAATATTCCACATAAAAAGCGGGGCTAGACCCATGGGTTTTATAAATCACAAAACCAAGCGAGATCTTTATATGACAAGACCTTATAACAGACACTTCAGGGTTTAGTAGGCCCAACATTATTTTAATACTCAAAAAAACATGTTTCTTCACTTTATTACATTGTCTTTCAATGGTAATGCACCAATCTACGCATCAGGTATTCTCATTGCTATATCTTAAGCTATACTGTGCAGCTGAATAAGCTAAGAAGGAAGAAAAACCGTATGGCATATCAAATTGCCATTGTAGGCGGCTCAATTACTGGCTGCATGTTGGCACAATTATTAAAACGAAATCCCCAAGTACACGTCAGTCTATTTGAACGCTCATCCAGCGTACTTGGTTCTCGTGGCGTTGGCATCACATTACCTTTACCCATCATCGAGAAAGTTAACAATCTATTGCCAGATAATCCTTGCTCTTTTTATCCCGCACATAAACGATTTTTTTATCGAAACGAAGTACAACAAAACGATGCTATTGAAATATGGCAGCAAACTATTTCAGCAGCTGCTATTAATTGGGGTATGCTATATAGAACCTTACGCCATGATTTAGACGGTATTTATCATACAGACACTGAGGTTCTACATATTGACCATGGAACCGATAAATTACCGAGCATTGCGTTAGCACATGGCAGTAAAAAAACATTTGACTTAGTCGTATGTGCAGATGGTTATGATTCTTTGGGAAGAAAGACGTTATATCCAGACTATTCTTTTAACTATGCTGGGTATATAGGCTGGCGTGGTACCTTAGCATTACCCAAACCACCAACAGTTACCTCACTAGAATATCATTGTTTTGATAAAGGGCATCTTGTAAGCTACACCATTCCTCATCAAAATGGTGCGTTAATTAATTGGGTTCTTTATAGCCATATGAGCCATGAAGATTTGGCTTTATTTAAACAAATGCAAAAATCCTCTAAGCAACTTAACAAAGATGCGACAGAACAACTTTTTTCTATCGCCGATCACCATTTATCAAAAGAGATGAAGGGCATAGTTAGGCGTTCATCTAGCTTATTTTATCAAACTATCTACGACGGTATAGCACCTTCTGTAAGTAAAGATAGGGTTGTATTATTAGGTGATGCCGCTAAGATATTGAGACCCCATTTGGGCAGTGGTGCAGCTGAAGGGATTCGTCAAGCCTTCGAGTTGGCGGATACCATAAGCAAAACACCTGATCTAGCGTCGGCTATATCAACTTGGACGAGTGCGGAAGATCCACAAAGTCAACATATGGCTAAACTTGCCAGCCATGTGGGTAATGCCCTTGTGACGCAAGCCCCCGATTGGAGTCAAATGAACCAAGAGCGCATGACGAATTGGTGGGGTTCATTGATGATGGGTAAATTACAGTATTTTACCGCCCCCTCACTCACTGAGAATAGAATGGCATGGCAAAAATAAGTATCGGTGATATTAGTCTTTTTTATATCGTCTATGACCAGAAAAAAATTGCTGAAAAGCTCGATAATAATAAATCCACCGTGATTTTCTTACATGGCAGTCCTGGTATGGTCGATCATAGCCTCTATTGATGTAGCTACAGATTCGAGCTTGCTTAGCTATCAGCCAATACAAGACGCCTTTGTTGCTTAACAAACCGAGCGTTATGCCTTATCTAAGGCATAACCTCAAGCGGGTCATTGCGATAAACAAAAATTAGCTACCCTGTTGTTTCGTCAACTTGCCTAGGGTAATATGGCAAAAAATAATGAAGAGAGGCTTCAATGATGTCTATCATAGACAATTTTCTACGTACTGTACTTGAAACACTTGATACGATAAGCGATGCTGATGAAAAGACAACATACGCACAACGTTGGTATCATAAAGCGGAACTAACAGCCACTCCTCGCGATGTATCAGTTCCGTTCATACCGCAGCAAGATGATTTATATCATAGAACGCATGCACTCGCCCTCGCTATAGCAACTGCTAATCTTGCAGCGGTGGAAAATTTGCTCCCCTATTGGAAGACTCGCTTGGATAGCCCTGATGCCATGATTTGGGGGTATAGAGAGCTATATAGCTTTTTCCATCTCGCCTGTGATCCCAATGGCCACAATATTGAAACAGCCCCTATTAATATAGCGCGGTTAACGGAACCTACAAACATCAGTGTATTAACTGACGAAGGAAACCGGGTTAAAACAAATTTAATTTGTATCATACAGCTTTTAGCAGCGCATGGTACAACGCTAGATTTACGGCCTAAAATTGCTCCATACTCGAGTGTTTTTTATCAAAACCCGGCGATAGCTGGCGGAGAGGCGAGAGGTTACGGCGCTTTGCCAGATGCAATCTTAATACCCTTAGCCTTAGAATGGACTCGACTTGGGGGGAAGATGGAAGACGGCACTTGGTTTAGGGCATCCACGCTTCAAGAAAAGATTGTGGCATTTAAAGCAGATATAACAACTTGCCAAGCTCAGTCTGCAACAAGCAGCACTACACCTGAGTCATCACAAGAACCTACAGCTGGACATAGCACGGCTGGCTTGCCTGCTTCAAGTACCACGTCTAACCGTTCGCTTATAATTATGCCTGCAACATCAGTACCCGCTTTGCCGCCGGTGTCTTCTACATCTACATCTGGACTTGCCACACAGCCTAGTCTGTTTAGCTCGTCTTCTTTAGATACGTCGCCTATAAGCTCTGAGACATCAGCCCCCGCTTTGCCGTCAGTGTCTTCTACATCTGCATCTGGACTTGCCACGCAGCCTAGCCTGTTTAGCCTGTCTTCTTTAGATACGTCGCCTATAAGCTCTGAGACATCAGCACCAAATGCGTCAGCAGCAGCTACACTTACATCTTGGTTACCGTACTGTCGCCTCCTATAAAAGAGCTCTTGCATTTTAAAAGTGGCGTTGAAAGTACTGAGCTATATCGGTGGGATTAAGCGCAAATGCCATTTAAAACGCCATAACATAAGCAGCGCCATGATAAACACAACACCAGTTGCTAAAAGCCAGAAATGATTAATACTGACATGCCAATAAAACAACATCGGATAACCCAATCCCAGGGCAATGCCATAAAATCCTATCAAGGAACAAAAAGCCGGAAAATATGTATCTTTTAACGCCCTTAGTAAAGCAAATGCGGCATAACGCAGGGCATTAGCTAATATATAAAAACCAAATATAAATAATAATGGCTTTGCATCTTCTACTATCTTGAGATTAGCCGGATTATGGATATCAAAATCAACACTGATAAGTTGTAATGGCCATAACCATAATACCAAGCTAGCTATTAACGCTAATAATAAGGCATTCATGATACCTGTGATGCCAATCATGGGTGCATTTTGATACGCCTTTGCACCCCATGTGTGCCCCAGGCGTATACTCATCGCTTGCGTCAATCCGGCAATCATCATCATAATCAAAGAAGTTATCTGCATGGCGATTTGCTGCGCGGCTAATAAAGACACATCTAACATACCCACTAAAAAAGCAGCCGCCGTAAAAAAACTTTGATCAATTGTCCACATAGCACCCATAGGGAAACCAATGCGCAATAACGATTTTATATGCCAAATGTTGGTGCCATTTGAACTACCTTTAAAATAATGCCTATAGATAGGATGACATAAAGCATAACCCCCCAATCCCACAGCTAATAGGCTATAGCCTATCGCTGTACCAAGCCCAATACCCAACATTCCCAATTTGGGTAATCCAAAGTGTCCAAAGACTAAAGCATAATTGACCATCAAATTAATCGGCACATAAGACAAAGATGAAATTAAGGTTACTTTAGGTTTACCGATACCTAAAAACAATTGCCATAAAACCATAGATATAAAATCTGGTATAACGCCTAACATTAATCCGTGAACGTAAGGCATAGCAATTGCTATCAATGCAGGTGATTGACCTGCCATATGTAATAAGCTAGGTGCAAAAGACATAATAATAAGCATCACTGCACTGCAAATAAGCGCTAGCACACTTGCATCTCGAACAACAAGTCCGATAGATTGCATTTCTTTAGCACCGTAATAATGTGAGATCAATGTACTGGCTGCGACTAAAATACCGTAAAAAAACAATAATAAACTGCTGAAGCTGGTGCTGACTATGGCACCTGCGGCAAGTGCTTGTTGTCCCAAATGCGCAATCATGGCGTTATTGATAAAATTAGGACACGCTTCAATCATATAATTAATAATTAAAGGCAATGCTAAGGTAAGTAATTTTTTGTTCTCTGAAAGAAAACGTTTCATCATAAAATCATCATTTATTACGGTTAATCCTATTATCAAAACATTTTACAATGAGCGACTTATCAGTAAGATAGAACTATTTTACGATGGCCGACCGTTTGAAGATAAGAAAGTGCAGATTTTTTCTCATTAATCATGCAATAGATATTATTGTATCTTATGCATGGCATCAAGCAATCAATGAGCTATGAACATAATTCAAATGCCGAAGCCATCCTATCGCACTCTTGTTTAGTTATACCCACTCTACTTGCAACTTTTTGCCATGAATTAACTGCAGTCTTAACATCGGTAATAATTTTACCAGCAGTTTCAGTTGATAGCCGAAACTGTTTGGCTACAGCTAACGCTGTATCTAAAGAAGCTGTCGTATCATCGAAATCAATAGCCGTTGTTAATACATGTGGCTTCACTTCAAGTGGTGTAGGATTAAGATCATAGACGGGTGATAATCGCCAGCCTTTATAACGTTCATAGATAAAACCATGATTGCGTAAGTGATCATCTGTATTTGAAATCATAATGGTAAAAACAATTCGTCGCCATAACTCTTCTAAATCTTCATGTGGTGATGACCCATGTTGCATGATGGTGAAGGCCAATTCAAGATAACTATGTTGTTCATTATCTTGGGCGGTTAACATGCTCATAGCTGATAAAAAAGGAACTCGTTGGCTATGAATCCTATCAAATCGTTTAACAATTAACGTTGGCTTATTCAATATATGTTCTAATCTCCATGTAGGCGTATGAATACCTGCATTTTTTGCTAATATCATTGCTACCGCTTCCCATAGTACGACATTAAAATCGTCTTCCTTTCTTGGAAATTTAGCTATTGCAAGGGAACCATCATGATCTCTAATAGATGCCTTAGGGCGTGCCCCCCCTAGTGATGAACCCGGTGCTAATAATAACTTAAGATCTTCGCTACTTTCTTGATTGCTTAACACCCGCTCAGTAGCAGATAGTAATTTAGGCAGCTGAATAAGCGGAGGAATTGCTTTTTTCCCTGGCGGTGATAAAAATTCATGATCCTTGGTAGTTAACGCAAAACGCAATGCACCTTGACGCGCCTCATCGTTAACATTAAGTAAATAATCTTTTTCCGTTAACGTCCTGGGAATACGCTTTTCTTTTTTTGCATTAGCTATTTCTGCTCGACGCATTAATACTCGCCCCCAGCGATCGGGAGCAGAATCATCAATAGCGCCAAAACTATGCATGCCTGCTCCGGTATGAAATACCCCACTATTAAGTTCAAGCAAAGGTTCTAGTGCAAACCTTTCTGGGTGCATAAGCCAATTAGCATCATATTCAAAGGATGCACTCTCTCTACCATGACGGTTATAAAACCAAAGTTTACCTACACGAATATTTTCGTGATCTAAGGTTAAGTATACAATAACGGCATCATCACTCATAATAAACTACTATCGCTTTTCATGGTTAGTCACCCAATCTTCATTGTGATTTTTAATGGCTTTTTTTATAACGTACTCGCTTAGGTAATTGCTCTGCCTCTAATCGTTGACCTGTTAGATCATGAGCAATATCAACTAAATCTTGTAGACGATGAGACATACCCAAAACAAACAGCACAACAGCATATCCCCCCATGGATACAGTTGAATCACCCCGTTCGATTTTACCAAGGGTCCCTCGAGAAAGGTTGGTACGTTCCGCCATCAGCTGCATCGAGATACGTCGCCGTCGTCTGGCATCACAAATATCGCTGCCCAGCTTGTGCAGCGCTTTCATTACAGGCAGGGGCAAATGAATCGCTATTTTCATCATTAACATCTCATAAAATGATCAAAGTTCATAATTATGATTATTATAATGTACATTATATTAAATATCAAATGATGGCTGACCATACCTAATGTGCAAAAAGTTTAGCCGTGATAATCATAAATCCTGTCATTCCTTCATCTGATAGGGTAGGCGGTATAGGCAATAGCCTTACTTCCCGTTTGTCTTAAATTATTTGACAAGATATGACCACATACGTTAGTCTGTTCTTATTGGAATCATATAAATATATCTTCCCATAGGAAGATATTAGAAATGCATTGTAAGCATGCGCCCAAAGTCTACGGAGATGATTTAATACGGCACCATATAAATGAGCGTATTTTTTGTTATCTTTCTCAACACATTAATGGAAACATTAAAAATTATGAATATACCTAAAGCACAGCAACAATACACAATAGTCTCTCAATCCTTTAAAAGCCATGAAACGCTATTTCGTCTTCAGAAAATGGGAACTTATGATTTTATCGAGAGAACAGCGCACGAGATTACGCTTGATACTAATATATTAAAGCATCTAAGTAGTATAGACGCTCATCTAATAGGATATGTATATGCAACTGAGAGTCTTTTGCATACATTTGATCTAAATTTGAAATATAAATTTTAGTGTAATATAGCTAAATAACTTTGTGCTTTAATCTTGCAGTGTAATTTCTCTACAGCTTAACAATATGTTAAAATTTGTTATTGAAGTCGTGGCTTAGCAAGTGTGTTCATTCAATTCATTGTCTACTAATATTTTATGTGGATACAATACTAAACATTATGTTAAAAATTAAGGTGTTAACCAATGACATTTAATATAGCATTGTTATTTATTATTGTATCTGGGGCATTAAATGGTTCTTTTATTATACCCTCTAAACATATAAAGAAAATTTCCTCTGAGCAAATATGGTTTCTTCATAGCGTCATTGGTATACTAATTTTACCCTGGTTATTGCTTATATTAATACAGCCTCAAGCATTATTACACTTTTTATATTTACCAGATAAAATTATGCTGTATTTAATATTATCTGGTTTACTATTTGGCATTGGTCAAATAGCTTTTGCTTATGCCATAACATACATAGGAATCGGCCTTAGCTTTACCATTAATTTAGGATTAGCTATGATCTTAGGCTCTATGTTTGTAGTATTAAACCAACATACATTACTGAGTCAACAAGGATTATTCGTTTGTAGCGCCATTATATTTATTAGTCTTGGCATGATTATCAATTATCAAACACAGCAGCACACAACTCAACGAGTCTCCTGTAAACATTATCCATTAGGCTGGATATTAGCAATAATAGCAGGTATCACCAGTGGCCTGCAAAATATCACTTTCATCATTGTAGCCATCAATCATCGCGTTATAAATGTAAATCCATTTTGGATCTGGCCGCCATTTCTAACAGCAGCTGCATTACCTATGTTAGCTGGATTTTGGTACCGCAGTAACTTATTGTATCGCGAAAAAAATCTTAAATCATCAATTTGTTTTAGAGATATTTTATTAATTTTCTTAATGGGATTATTCTTTGTAGGCTCTCTTGCGCTTTACAGTGAAGGACTTTATAGAATACCTAATGTATTGCATATAATTGCCTGGCCCTTATTCATAATTTTTATTATTCTCACATCACAAGCATGGGCATGGAAATACCACGAATTTCGATATCACCGCCACACATTATATGTCTGCTTATTGTTTCTATTGGCAATTATAATGCTAGCAACAATACAATTATAACCCTATTCTCTCTAAGTCATCATTGGTTAAGCTACTGAGTAATTCCGTTTTATATTCATCACTAACTGATTCTAATAATCTAGATGGATGTATAAATGTTTTATAGATATCCATTAATGAACCCATCATAGTTATAGGTAAAGACACATTAGTAACTTTATCTACACGATCAATAATTCTCTGTATGACTTCAAAACCTCTAATAATAAGGCTTTTAGCGACGATATCTTGCCCCCAATAAGCCTGTAATAATATCGCTGAAAAATGACAGTAGACATCTGGATCTTTAGTACCTTTAAAACAATACTCTGTTATCGTCTCTATTTTTCCACCAAACTTTGCCATCACTGTTTGAGCCAACGACGACATTGGGACATGGCCCTCTACTGCATCAATCGTATGTTTGATAGTTTCAACACCTAGCCAATTCTCACCACCTAAATCATAGACAGGAAATTTCCAACCGCCTAATTTTCTAAGCTTATTATCATGCATATATGAAAGCGATACACCCTTATCGGTAATCAAAGAAATACCATTTTGTTTAGAGAAATTTGCTAAGTAAGAAATTTGCCAATCCGCCATAAGATTAACTTGCTTGAAAGTTTTACTAATAAAGCTCTTAAATTTTCTTCTTGTATTTTCAAACTCATACGACTGCGTTACCAAATTAATCGACGAAACACTTAGTATATATTCTAAATTGTTTATTATAGTGGGAAATTCTTTCAGTGATATTCTAATGGATTCAATGATTTTGTTTAAAATAAATATAGATGACTCGGCTAGATCCAAACCACCTGATAATGTAGATATGCCCAGTACATTACCATATTTATTTTTTATACACGTCAGCCTACTATTTCTAATTGATATTATACCTATGCAAAGAGCCTGTTCATCTTGCTCACAGGCACCTATATCAACCGTTTTTTCAACGATTAAGTGACGAAATAGTTGTGTTACATCAATCTGCAGACCTTCAGCAAGCGTCATAGCCATAGCAACAGAAATACTCATTTTACCTTGCAGAATCTTACTGATAGTACCCGTTGATATATGACAACGTCTGGCAAGTTCAACGCTTGATAAATTAGCAGCATTCATTTCTTGGCGCACATTATGCGCCAGTATTGTCAGTATTTTCTGTTTATCCACTAAAGTCCCCTTTCGCTACACATATCGCGTAACTTCGCCACTTGTAAAGTACTTTCAGCGTAACACACCTGCTTCTGGCATCTCGCCTTTTCTGGTAACCATGGATGGTGCATTTTGGTCAGTTGGGAAAAGCATAATTTCGGCAATGTTAACATGAGCAGGTTGAATAGCACAAAAAACAACGCTTCGAGCAATATCCTCTGGTGCTAAGGGTGTAAAGCCCTCATAAAAAGCATCCGCACGTGCCTTATCTTGCCAGCGCACTTCATTGAATTCAGAGCGTGTAATACCTGGATCAACTTCACTCACACGGATAGGTGTACCTGCTAAATCAATACGTAAACAATGGGTGATGGCCTTGACTGCATGTTTAGTCGCGCAATAGACGTTACCACCCGCATAGTAGGCACGTCCTGCGGTTGAGCCAATGTTAATGATATGACCAGCACCACGTGCGATCATTGATGGCAGGATCGCGCGCGTGACATAAAGCAAACCCTTAAAGTTAGTATCAATAACTGTATCCCAGTCTGTAGGGCTCCCTTCTTGCAAGGGTTTCGTATCATGTGCTAGCCCTGCATTATTAACAAGGATATCAATCGTTTTCCAAGATGCTGGCAAACTGTCAACCACTTGATTTATCATGATGTTATCTTGAATATCTAGGGCTAACGGCAATACATCGATAGCATGATGAGTGCGCAGATTTTCTGCTAATTCCGTTAGACGGTCTAGGCGTCTAGCGGTAATAATCAAGCGTGCGCCTAATGCAGCAAACGCTTCAGCACAAGCTTTGCCCATACCACTGGATGCACCCGTAATAAAAACTATTTTATTTTTTAACATAACAATGTTACTCCTGAATGGTTGATGATTACATGATAAAAGATGTACTGTTTCTACTATGTCAGTTATTAATTCAAAATAAAAAAACTATTGCTTTATTAACTTTCTAAATGTTTCTTGAATTATGGCTATTCTTTTTTCTACTTTTTTTGCAGCAGCATCTAAAGTAAATCCCTCATCAATTAATTCTTTGATAAGGATAATTTTCTTAATTTCTGCATAGTTAAAACGTCTTGTGATTGCTTTATCATGCTCTGAAAATGTTTTAATGATGCCTTTATCTTGCCAATACCGAAGTTGTCTTTGAGGAATGCCCGTCATTTCTGCAACTTCGCCTATACCCACAATTAACTTACTTAAAATAGCATAATCATCATCTACATCATACATTTTCTTTGGCTTAATCGGCTTGTTCGCTGAACCCATCGTGCATTCCTTATTAACCTTATACCAATATATTATGCGCAGAAATCAACCCTCAAGCTGTCCTGAGCTCATGGTGATAATACTAACATAAGATTTGACAAAAACAAGCATTAATTGTAATATATCTACAACAAATGCAAATAAAAATACAATTCTTGATAATCATCACTTCTGTGTTTTTACGCATTGCATTTCAATATACGTCACTTGGCCAACCGGATAATAGGAGATAATAGATAGAATGAAAGAACAATATCATGACTTTCAGGCCATCATAGCCACCATACAACTTTATTTTAATGGTGCTTATGAAGGTGATGCCTTACAATTAACAAAAGCATTTCATCCTCAAGCAAGGATTACTGGAAGTATTCAAGGAAATGGATATGATTGGTCGCTCACAGAATTTATTGCGCGCGTCTGCAGCAAACCCACTGCGCAAGACAAGCATGAAATCTTCGATAAACAAGTGATTGCTATTGATACAACGCATGATATTGCTATGGTAAAAACCAAAGTTATCGCCTCAGGTATCATTTTTACTGACTATATCACTTTACTCAAAATCAATGGGATCTGGTGTATCCGACATAAAAGCTTTACTGGATAGTATCATAGCGTTGAAGCAACACACCTGATAGCGCGGCAAATGACCAAAACCTATTTGGTTTATCTTGCGGTTGGATTCTGTTCAGTGGTAAGTATACGATATGACAAAACATCCATTAATATGTTTCTTCGCGTATCTAAACTCAGCGTCTGCCAACCTACATCATATTCATGAAGACCGCGCCAGATCGCTTCGTTACGCTGTGAACGTGTCATCTTATATAGACTAAACCTAATCAAATCTTTTTGCTGAGAAGGACTCATGCTATACCACATAGGATTTTGCAGCACATCTAGCTGCGCATTCATCTCGGCCAAGCTCTCTCTTGATGCAACAAAATAGGGCTGAATAGCTGTTTGAGCATCCGCCAAGGCAGTGGTGCTCATGAGTGATAACAATAAGATCAATATGCCGTGTCTCATTCGCTGACGTAACATCTTGCGCACTCCGCTCCTTTGAGTATGGTCCATGATTGGATCATAGGTGATTTCCACTAAAAATCAAGTACACGTGCACATCAAGACTCACGCGATAAGCGCCGGACGGCCTTGTAACACCTGCATGTTTGCTAATACGAGCATCATAAAATCTGCTAAACGCGTGGCACAGATATCTAAAGCCTTATCTGATGTGCCCAAATCATTACCTTCAATGTCAAGATTATTGCTAACAACTCTTATGATCACAAGCGGAATACCCTCAAGATAAGCCGCATAGCAAACGCCGCTGCCTTCCATTTCAATGACATTGCTATTGAGGTTTTTCATGACATCGAGCGCATCCTTAGGCGCAGGAAAGGTACTACTCGTTGCAATGGTACCAAGCGAAATCCGAGGAAAATCAAGCGTAAGCAACTGTGTTAACAATGCTGCGTCAAGTTGGTAAATAAATTGAATAGGTATATCTTGCTGAGGCTCAATCAAACCACTGGCAAAAGGTGTGCCTTTTAATACATCAGTTAAATGCACTAAATCCGCATCCACGATCTTTTCACCAATAAACATATCACCAATATTGATACCAGGCGTTAATCCCCCAGCTGTACCCATATAAAAAATCACATCAGGCTTAAGTGCAAGTGATAGCCGTGTTGTAATCACAGCTGCGCGTGTTGTGCCTATGCCTGTTCTAGCGATATACACATCCGTGTTATCCACACGACCGTGCCAACAAAAGCATCCTTGGATTTGTTTTTCTTCAAGTGAGAAACGTTGCAGCAATTGGCTGGCTTCAGTATCAACTGCATAAAGTATGAGTAGCTTCATGATAACACCCCTTGAAAACAAACTAAATGATGTGATTCGTAGTTTATCTCATCACCATCATGGTGTACATCTTCGCATAGCTATATGCCTAGACGACATACTATGTTTTACCGTATCATGCCTCTACATGTTCTATACTCATACGCTTCGCCTTTTTTGAGACCTTGAGACAATGCCTATGCACACGAAACCTTTACATGACTGGACACCGTTACTTGCATCCACCACACTTAAATCTCTAACAGGCAAAGATGTGTGGCTCAAGATGGAATGCAACCAGCCTTCCGGCTCATTTAAAATCCGTGGTATTGGTCGTCTTTGCCAGTATTGGGCTGAACGTGGTAAAACGCATTTTGTGGCATCGTCAGCAGGTAATGCAGGTTTAGCTGTGGCTTATGCTGGACGTATGCTTGGCATAAAGGTCACTGTATTCATGCCTCGCACCAGTAAGGCCATTTATGTCGATGCCATTCGTGCGCAAGGCGCACACACGGAAGTTGCCGGCGATGTTTGGGATGAAGCCCACGCAGCTGCGCTAACTTACACCGAGCAAGTTGACGGCGCTTATATTCACCCGTTTGATCATCCGTTGATTTGGTCAGGCCACGCCACCATTATCGATGAAGTTGCTGAGCAAAACCTTAAACCCGATGCCATTGTGGTATCCGTTGGTGGAGGTGGTCTTGCTTGTGGTTTACTTGAAGGCTTACATCATTACGGTTGGACTGATGTACCGGTATTAGCTGTTGAAACAGAAGGCGCAGCATCTTTTGCCGCATCTGTTAACGCAAACAAATTAGTCACCCTTGATAAAATTGACACCCTTGCAACTGCATTAGGCACAAAACGCGTTGCTGAACGCTTATTAGATTGGCACAAACAACATCCCATACAGTCTATTGTTGTAAGTGACAAAAGTGCTGTGCTTGCTTGTCAAGCGTTTGTCGATGAAAAACGTGTATTAGTTGAGCCCTCTTGTGGTGCAGCCTTATCTGTGCTTTATGACAATCGTCCTGAACTTGCGACTTTTCGTTCTATTTTAGTTATTGTGTGTGGTGGCATTGGTTTAAATACACAATTGCTATCGGAATATATACGTTTAGTTTCATAGTATACCCTTCTCCTCCTGTGGGAGAAATTGATCAAGGCCAGATGAGGGATAGTCATACCATCGCGCAGCAATGTCACATTACTAGCATTTGATAAGGTAAAAAGCACATACACAATTAAACAAGTGTTTTCAACGGCTGCACGCGATCGACGTAATACCATTTACCGTTTATTTTCTGAAATACACTGCGCTCATGGATACATTGTGGTATACCATCAGCAGTCGTAAATCTTACGTGGAATTCAACTAATCCTCGAATCGCTGATAAGGTCTGTGTCGATAAAACGGTAAGACCTTGCCAAGTCATGCTAGTAGCAAACTGTAAACAATCCGTTTTATCAAATGATTTTGCCGCCGGGCCTTGCATTGTTTTTTCGATATAATCAACATTGGCAAACACAAACGCACTGTAACGCGAACGCATCAGCGTTTCTGGTGTTGGTGCATCCGTGTTACCCAGATGAAAAGGTTCGCAACAGACAGCGTAAGTTTGACCTGATTGACAAGGGCATAACATGGTATTTTGCATGACATACCCTTTATTTTATTCTGTCGGAGGACGATAACGCTCAATAGAACGTACAATTTCCTTATGCGCTGCCTCAGGACCATGCCAGCCTTCAATTTTAACCCATTTATTTGGCTCTAAATCTTTATAATGTTCAAAGAAATGCGTAATCATTGCTAATTGATGCGGGTAAATATCGCCTGGTGTTTTCACATCAGCGTACATAGGTAATAATTTTTCAACAGGTACTGCAAGTAATTTAGCATCAGGGCCGGCTTCATCGGTCATTGCTAACATGCCTATTGGGCGCGCACGCACAACAGAACCTGAAATCAATGGCACTGGGGTAATTACTAACACATCTACCGGATCACCATCTTCGGATAAGGTATGCGGAATATAGCCATAATTACAAGGATAAAACATGGCTGTACTCATAAATCTATCGACAAATAATGCGCCTGATTTTTTGTCAACTTCATATTTAACAGGCCCGCTTTGTGCAGGAATTTCAATAATCACATTGATATCATGCGGTGGATTAATGCCTGGCGTGATGTTACTGATACCCATGAATTTTCCTTTGTTAGTAATAAATATTAAACTTAAACGTTATCTTGTGCCGTCAAAGACACTCGATTCTCATTTTGTCGTGTCACAAAACAATGAGGACAATAGTCAGGTTGATGGCAGTTTGGTAATTGTTGTTGCGCAAGTGTGACTGGAAATTGACAGTTAGCACAAATAATGGCACCTGAAGGCTTTTGTTCTGCGGTAATACCAACACGTTCATCAAAAACAAAACATTCACCTTCAAAATATGCGTCACCACATTGTGTGAAATAATTTAAAATACCGCCATCAATTTGATAAACTTCTTTAGCACCATGCAATTGCAACCAGGGTGCAGCCTTTTCACAGCGCACGCCTCCTGTACAAAACATAACAACAGGCTTCTCCAAGGTCTCTTTAGGCAATTGTGATACCGCTTGTGGTAATTGTGTAAAATGATGAATAGGCAAGGTCACTGCATTTTTAAAGGTACCCGTCGCGATTTCATAATCATTACGCGTATCTAAAATAGTAATATCGCGCCCTTCATCGAGCCATGCTTTGAGGGTTTTCGGTGATAAATGAGTTGATGAACCAGGTGGCAGTGGTATAGCATCCGGCTGTAAAAATCGAATAATTTCAGCTTTGAGCTTAATTACAAAACGATTGAAAGGGATAGTATCTGAGGTATTCACTTTAAAATGCAAATCTTGAAAAATCGCATAAGCATGCAAGCCATCAACAAACTGTTTAGCTGCGGTCACCGTACCCGCAATAGCAACATTAATGCCTTCGGGGCTCAATAAAATGGTACCTTTAATATCTGCCGCCTGCCCAAGCGCTAACAAACGCTCACGCCATTCGGCTAAGTCAGTTAAAGCAACAAATAAGTAACCTGATAAGTTTTGAATTAAATCAGCCATCGCTATGAATCCACATTCGAAATACGTTATACTCTTCGCTCACGCTAAGTACATTCGCCCATTTTACAGGAATAATCATGTCTTGCCTATTCTGCCAAATTATCGAAGGTAGCATACCTGCTAAACCCTGTTATGAAGACGACAAAGTGTTTGTATTCCACGATCTACACCCACAAGCACCTACGCATATGCTTATCGTACCTAAAAAACATATTGCCTCAATCAATGAGGCAACACCGGAAGATGCTGCTCTGATAGGACACATGATGCTCACCGCCAAACAATTGGCAAAGGATGCTGGTTTTGCAGAACAAGGTTTTCGTTTGGTGATGAACTGTAACAGCTGGGGCGGCCAAACAGTATTTCACCTTCATTTACACCTACTCGGTGGTCGCATGATGACATGGCCGCCAGGTTAACTACGAGAGTCTGCCCTATGTCTGTTGATACCCTTACAAAACATTACACCGGCATCATTGAAGCCATTGGAGAAGATATCCAGCGCCCCGGTTTAAAAGATACACCTACACGGGCCGCTAAAGCTTTTCAATATTTAACCAGTGGCTACCAAAACTCACTCGATAAGATTGTGAATAACGCTTTATTTCCCAGTGATTCCAGTGAAATTGTTGTCATCAAAAATATCGAGCTATACTCCTTATGCGAGCATCATCTGCTACCTTTCATAGGTCAGTGTCATGTTGGTTATATTCCTCACGGCAAAATCCTTGGTTTATCCAAAGTTGCCCGCATCGTCGATATGTTTGCAAAACGGCTGCAAATTCAAGAAACGCTGACTAGCCAAATTGCACACGCCATTATGACAACAACACAAGCGGAAGGCGTCGGTGTTATCATTGAGGCCAAACATTTATGCATGATGATGCGTGGCGTTGAAAAACAAAACTCCGTCATGACCACCTCAGTTGTCTTAGGACAGTTCCGCGAAAACCTTGCGACTCGCCAAGAGTTCTTTAAATTACTTGAAACTCGCTAAAGAAATGGCTACTATTAAAGCTTGGCCAACGCGCAAGCGGCCACAGGACGTGCAGGGTTGAGGAAAGTATATGTATATCGTTGACAGGATTATTGCTATATTAAGGCCAAAGCCTGCGCTAACGGCTTGGTTCAGAACAGCCCGGCATAATGTGAACACAAATACCCTACGTAATTTACAGCACGACTCGACGGTACTCATGCTCCCACCCTTTGAAAATCCCAAACAAGCAGACGCTTATATTCAGCAGATTTTCAAAGGTATTTTTGAGAGTGAGCTTATCTCTTGGGGGCTTGATAAAAGCTATTGGCCTGACATTAGTTATGCTAAGTTTAACGAATGGTTTGGGATAGAATATCACTCTGTCGTATTTGATGTTGCTTTCATCGGCGAACCTGTCGGAAAAACGACTGACCATTAATCTGCCTTGTCTCATGTGTCATCGCTACGCGACGGTTTTATTACCCCCTCATCCGGTCTTCGACCACCTTCCTCCACAAGGAGGAAAGTGTATTTTATCAGCATACCTGACATCCTAAAAAACAACACGGCTACAGCTTGAAAGACAAAACATATACCCGAGTATTTCAAGTTGCGGCAAGGCGCCCGAGGGTGACAGGGAGGGAGTGTACATCTAGTACATGACCGACCTGGCATCCCAAAGGGCAACACAGCCGCAGCTTGAAAGACGAAGGGTATTAAGTGATTTAGCGTGGGAGCACACTCACTTCAGGGTTCTGACTATAGGCCTGTAAAATATCTTCTGCCAGCTCATCAACTAAACTCAACGTATTCACATCGCCAATAAAACTGGCCGACTCTTTAACACGTTGTAACCGCTCTTCTAGTAGTTTTGCAGCAGAACCCTGTGGAAATAAACGCGCTAATAATTGACGCGCTACTGCAGGTACCAATCGTTTATAGAGTATATTACGCAACTTCACATCTTCAGCTGTCGTACTAAATGCCCACAGTTCAATAGGACCAATCGTTGCAGTTAACAGCTGTGTATTAATACCTTGTTTGGTCGCATAAATGGCTAAAAAGGTTGCGCCCCCTTCACGTGGGCCATGCACTCGTGTTGCCAATGCTGTTTTTGCGGTATCTGATAAACCAAAGATCTCTGCGGTACGATTGACTGCTTGCTGCGGTCCTGCGTCCATAATGTAAACTGCCGTTGCAAACTCAATCATGACCGGGTCAAAATCTTCAACAGATTGTGAAATAAGCGCAACTTGTACTTTCCATTTACGGCCTTCTCGCATATCAACAATCACTTGATCTCGTACAGCTCTTGCCTTTGAAGTTCGATGAAATTCATCAAACACGATACGCTTGGGATCTTCACGAATTTCCGAAATACGCCGCCGATGATAACCTTGATATTTTTCTGGGAAATCATTAATACTCTCTTCTGTTAAATAATAATGATTCGCTAATACATATCGCGCTAACATATACATGACAGCAGTTTGTCTATCTGAAGCCTCACCACCACTTTTAGCAACTTCATCTAAGTCAAGTGAAACAACTCTGGCATCCCCTAAATCAAAACGGGTAACTCTTGCTAAAATAGGATATTCTCTGATAGCGGCAGAAACCATCCGCGCAAAAGCATCAATCAGTTTTTCACCTGTGGGTGCAACAATCTCACCATAGAGATCTTCTACTGCTTTACTACGCACAACTGATGCTGAATCAGCAATCAATGGTACTGCATAACGTTGTGCTAACATCGCCTCATGGTTAAATCCAGCTAAAAATAAAGCATCTGTCACTTCCCACCATGTGGTATGTTGATCACCAACAAAACCCATTTCTGCTAAAATATCATCGACTAAAGGCTCAAGCCCTTGTGTATAAGTATACGGTTTGCCATCATCGGCTAAATTCTTATACATTTCATCGACAATCATACCTACCATATCAGGAATACCATCATAGGCACGTTCAGAACCAATAGGCGTTGCAAGTAAAGTCAAAAAATTCACAAGGAAACTACGCTCTTGCGGCGTTGGAAATCGAGAGCCTAATTGGGTGTCACATGGGTTAATCGAATAATCAGATGTCATGCGTAAACGATGATATGCGGCCTTATAGCGCTCGTCAGGCGGTAGCGCTTCACGTAGCAAGGAAATAAGACCGCTACTCGATGGGCCAATATCAATAATAGCAATCCGAGGCAGTCTTGTAAGACCACCTAGCAAACACAGTGCCAAATTAATGGCATTTGACAATACTGACTTACCCGACCCTGGTCTTGCATACAGCAAATCAATCCACGTGGTTTGCAACGAAGAACCCGGCTGAAATGGCCAGGGCTTGCCATCCGGTGAGCGAAACACGAGTGCACCGGTTTTCCATAATGATGCCGGTCTCGTGAATGGTAACATAAGCACCGCATCACTCAACGGCGCAGCTGTCGCTGTTGCTTGATTTTGTGAGCTCAACGCCAGCATACTCGACACGACACCACCGTAGGGATCGCCTGAAATTTCAGACACATCACAGTTTCCCCAACCTTGAACGGCTTTAGCTAGCTGTGATGCACGTGAACGCAATAAACGGATATCATCGGCAGGCGCCCATGTGCATAATGCAACTTTTAAACGCACAACAGCATCTTCCGCATTCAGTTCCACTTCTCTTAATTGATTAATGCTATCAACCAATAATCGATTTTGTGCCGAACTAAAGCTTAAAATACTCGCAAGTGTCGTTCGCATTTGAAGTGATCGTAAACCACCACTTTCTAACACAAATGCAATACGCCAAGGCACCTGTGTCGGTAAAACACGATGAAATAAATGGGTAAATGGTTTTATTTGAGTTGGAAATAAATCAATAAACAAAGAGGAATAAACTTTATCACCAATACGCGCTGTGCGCAAATCCAAACGCTCAACATCGCGAGGCATCAGTTGTTCAGCTAAGGGCGGATAGAGAATCTGAGAAATATCGTCAGGAAACCGCCGTTTCTGACGCACAGGAATTTTATCACCAGGCAAAACAGGGCGCCAATCTCGACTCGTAAAGTCTGGATCAGCACTCATTCTGACTTCACGTAATGCTTCATGCACATCCAGCACAACCGTATAAAGATCTAAGGTATTAAGGTCATTCACTGTTGAGCGTACAAAGGATTCATGATTGTTACGCAGATCGGGCACTGAAGCAACAAGATTCTGCGAACCTTGAAAGGGAGGAATGGCTGCTTCCTTCATTTTCTTCTGTTTATCTTTGAGTGCGCGCTGATATTGTTCTTTTGTTAACGTTGCGGGTCTTGTCCATAAAACCAAAAATAAACTTTCATTGGCACAATATTGCGAAAGAAAATTGGTACGTTCAGTGAAAACATCGGTTAAATTTAAATTGAGTGTTTCAGCTGTCTGCTTGGCATTGACATAAATATCTTCAATTTCTTGCTGAACGCCATCTTTATCATAGCAAAAGACTAATTGAATGCCATAACCAGGCCGAGACAACGTTGCTTTTAAGCTTTGGGCAATGCCTTCATGTAATCGTTCAAACTCTTCAACACCAACGAGTTTAGTCACACCATGAATTTTAAGGACACTGATCAGCGAGCCATCACGTGCAACCAAAGTAAAGCGATTTTCCGCTGTTTCTAAATCACAATAGCTTTCATTGGTCTGCTTAAGTCCAGTGCTTATCCAACTGATAAATGTATCAACGCTGTCTATCACTGAGTCGTACCAACTCATGGTTTGTCCTTACTATATGCTTGCGAAAACCTAGGCTGACGACACCGCTGACTGGGCACCCGCCCATACTGAAATCTGCTTACGAAAACGGCCTCGTGCAGGTAACAATCGCAGCTGACTCAGCATGGCATCCAATTCTGTCGTTTGACCCTGCTGCATCACAAAATCAAGCCATAACCGGCCAAAATGTTTGGGATCGCTCATACCCTCACCAAAATGACCTTCAATCACTTGCTGTCTTGCCTTCAGCACCTGATAAAGCGCCTGTGCACGCTCTTGCTGTTCTTCAGAAGCCAACATACTAATAAACAAGCGACGACAAAAGGTGTTCACCGCAGCCTGAGAAAGCTCGGGCATATAAATCAAGGTACCTGCGCCATAGCCATCATCGCCAACCGATTCAATAAACTGACATTGCGCACAAAAACAGCAAGCAGTAACTAGGTTATCTTGCTTACTATTCTGATAGTTGTTGTCTTGATTCACGACCTCAAGAAAAGCATTGGTACGAAAACCACAATAACGGCAAGAGAAATTATCTCGGCGAAATACAGCTAAGGCCTGTTGCCTAAATCCAGCGGCAGCACGACGTGCAACAAACACGCCGAAATTGCCGAGAGATGCATGTAATGTCAATGGTAATAGTGGCATGATGTCACTATTGCGGTATCGTACTTACCCCAGCAACGGTACCTGCAGAGCCTTGGCTAAATACTGATTTACCTGCAGAACCGATAAGCGAGGGTAAAAATACCATAGCAGCACCGATAAAAAGCAACGCAATCGGTGTACCCACAGGAATCTGCGTAGGATTATCTTTATGCGATTTAAACTTAAAAATCGACGCTAGAATAAAACCAAAGCCCGCAACATAAGAACCTGCTGTAATGAGCTGCGCGAGCGCACTAAAATTGCCTTTGAGATTATCTGCTAAGGAAGCAATACCGCCCGCAGGCGCTGTCGTCGTCGTACCTGCCGCAAACACGATATCATAACTCACCGCCCAAAGGGCCAGAACCCCACCTAAGACTAAAAAAACTTGTAAACAACGGCGACATAACGCTTCTAACATAACCTTACCCCATATATCAACAGAACAAAAAAGGGAACACTGAGTCCACACTGTTAGTATAATACATCTGATCATAAATTCAATGCTGTTTTTACGTATATATATCTCTTAGCTGGAGATGTCAGCACGCCACGATTTATTCGCGGGAGCCAGGACTTTTATCCTTAAGACGATCAGATACATAGGCCCTACATAATCTCGCGAACGCATCGAGGACACTAGGCACTATCGGAGAAGCTGGATATCGCCCGGGAACAATAAGGTGTTGAGATAAAACATAGCATGTTGAAAATAGGTCTATGCACGTTGAACAATCACCCGTGCGGGCCTGTGATTAAAGACGAAAGATATATCGTTGATGTCTGTTGCAATCGCTACCAAGTAATGCCGAGTGTTGATCCAATGACTTTTGCAGTCCCTACAATATTGAGCGCCAATACGCCACCGAATAAATGGGTAGCTGCTTTAGCAAATGATTGCTGACCATGCGCCTTGCCTTCACCGAGGCTATGAAACATAAGTAGTCCACGGATAAACGCAACAATCCCAACAAAGCTTACAATTTTTGTAAGCACCGTGCCCATAAGATTAAACGAGGGATCAACGCTGGAGAATACGGGATAAGATAAAATATCGTTATTACCAAACAACGAAATCATCATGGATTTCACAGCGCTCGGCAGCCAAATTAATGCAGCACCCATAACAAGCATAATAATAGGCCCGCGCAAATCATGCTGCTGTGACATCATCGACATACCATGTCCATACTGCTTTAATTGATAAACAGCCTTAAATATGCAGAAAAAACCCGCAAGAAAAGCAAATGACGTCATTAGCTTCCAGAGAAAGCCCATTTGACTTTGGATGTTCTGAAGCACTGTGTCTAGATCAGGGATGCTAAAAGGACCTGCGGTAGTATTTGCTGCCAATGCAATCGCTGGCGCAGCAAGTCCTGCTATCAACAAACTTAACATAACTGTGTGTGAACGTGACATCGACAACCCTCTAGCAATCTTCGCTTGATATTCTCATTATAGCTAATTTTTGCTTTAAAATTGCTTAAAACTCAGAATATACGCTTCATCTTTTAAAGGCCAGCATGGCTGAAATCGTAGGCAAGTGGATAAAAACGGCAATTGAAGACCGTTTCTAACCTTGGTCAATTGCATAATTGATGGTTAACCCTGCATCTGTGCGTACAAATCCATTTTGAGGATCAATGAGCGTCACTTTACCAAAACCAGGAATCATATCGCCTAAGCCAACCGTAATGATTTGGCCGTTATTTGCCTTAAGCCAGGCTCTGCCGGGAATAATGGCTTGCACAATGTAGTTTCGTGCTGGCGGTAGCGTGCTTCCCATCGGTGTAGGCGGCACACTAGGCGACTTTGAGGCATTCACCAGCAACTGAAGCGCATTATTAATTTGCGTCATTTGGGTTTCAACTTGTCCTACCGTTTTTGCAAGACCATTGGTACTGGCTTGAGATGCCGCAGCTTGCTGCTGATATGTGGCCAATTGATTGGCCGTTTGTCCCAATTGGGTTTCTAACACCTGCACTCGATTAGCTAACGCCGCATTTTGGTCCGTCAATTGTTTAAGTTGCTTCGCTAAATTCACATCGACTTCAAGCTGGCCCTTGGGTTTTTTATCGAGCTCGATAACATTAGCTACCGTTGGCGGCACGCTTGCCACGGCAGGTGCCGGTGGTGCAGTTTCTTCTGATTTATTGGATAACAGTGTTTTGAGTGATGTGCCGATAAATCCGATGACTAACAGCGCAACAACAAAATAGATGAGAATTTTTTTAATATTAAGCTGACTTAACTTTTCAAAAAGGCCCGGCTTATCTTCATGAATAGGCGTTGCGGCCAAGGCATCACCCGCTTCGATATCATCGGCAAACTGATACTCGGCAGGTTCTTCGAACTGAATATCTTCTTCAAAATGGAAATCGCCAGCTTCGGTTTTGAACTCGTCATCATCATCGAATAAGTGTTCAAATTTTTCATCGCGTTCCATAAAGCCAAATGCTCCAACCCTTCGCCATCATGTTCATTAACAGAGCTATCACGCTATCGTTAATGCGGCTTCCAGTATATCCCGTTTAACATATTAATAGCAATATATCATGCGACTTTGGATTTGGATCGTCTCAACCCTTTGTCCATCTTCCCTCACAAGAGGGAATGAGCATCTTTTATACTGCTGTGAATACTTAGGTAAGATGATTATTGCGCTTGGGTTTGGGTATAAACAGGATATACAGGACCCCACTGCTGAGTCACGCCAGGTGCAATCTGCCGTACCTGAACATTATTATTCGGCGCATTATTATTATTAGGCGGGTTACTGGAAGAGATAGCCGTCGTTGACTCTGGTGCAAGGTTAGTAATATTGCTGGGCACCGTGCTTAACGGTGGATTAGCGCTTGCTTGCGTATTTTGAATATTACCGACATTTTGCGCATTACCTGCCGCGCTAGTCGCTTGATTAAGCGGCGGCGTTGCATAATTCGTCTCATTCAAAGTAACGTCGGTCAAAAACAAAATACCGATGGAAATCCCAGCATTTACAATCACTGTATTTTGTCGACTGAGTGCCTCATTAAGCTGGCTGCCCCATTCTTGCCCCACTTGACCAAGACCTGCCGTTACTTCTTCTATGCCGGTCAAACTACCGGCTGAAATGGTGGTATTGCCTAATGGCCCAACCATCACTTGCGTACCTGATTGCTGTACCGCATTACCATAACCTTGTAAAAACGCCGCAGCAAATACTGAGCCATAACGCGATAAGTAATGGTGATCCACATCGCTTGCAAGCGCCGTACGCGCGGTATCCGGATCGATTGCGACAGCATTGATTGATACACTTGCGGGCGCTGAAGGTAGACTCATGATATTGAAATCAAGGATGACCTTTGTGGGGCCGTTGGTACCTGGTAAATTGGCCGTTGGTTGAAGCCGACCCACGAGTTTTCCGCCCTTAAGTGGTCCTTCTAAAATGGTGGCCATCACAGGACTTGGTTCATCTGAATTCACGCCCGTTGTAAGCACAGCAAAAACAATATCGCCCGCTTTGATGATGGGCGCAGACGCAGCTTGTGCCTCAGCAGCGGCTTGCGCTTCCGCAAGCTCCGCCGGTGTTTTTGTCACATTCACAGGGCTTGCGACGTAAACTTGTGTAGCGCCGCCCTTACCTGACCATGAGGTCACCAATTGCTGAGCTTGTGATTGCATCGATTGTTGCATTTTCTGCGCTTGCTGTTGATAAGCTGGATTGTTGGCAAGTGCCGCTTGTTGTTGTTTTTGCAAGGCAGCGATTTGCGCCTGTAGTTGTCGCTCGTTATCTGACATCCCAGTCGTGCCATCTACACCATTTGCATTGTTGACACCATTCGCATTATTGGCTGCATTAGCACCTTGACTCGCGCCTAATTGGCCATTCGCACCAACCGCATTTGCGCCCAAGGCACCATTGGCGCCAGGACCATTTCCCGCAGCATTAGCACCTGCTGCGCCTGCCCCTGTAGCACCGCCAGCAGCACCATTCGCACCCCCAGCACCTTGGCCGTTACCTCCGTCAGGTCCATTAGAATCAATACCAATAATGGTTGGGATAGCACTGGTTTTGGTTTTCACAGCTTTTTCATAATTTTGCTTATTAAGCTGCGCTTGCACTTTAGCATATTCCGGTGTAACGGCTTGCAAGCCTGGCACTGATTCGATACGTCTGACTGTCGTCACAGAAGCACTCGCGGGTGTTTCGTCTGTTGAGCGCCCTAAGCCGATGATGCCAATAATCAGCACGAGCAAGACAAGCCCCCCAGTAATGAGCAGGATCGAGCGGGTTCGCATATGACTAAATAATTGCTTTACGTTCGCAAGCTTAACACCCATACTATAAACCCTCGACTTTCAAAGAAACCACTTTGCCATAGCGAGAAATAAGCAATAAAGGCGTTGGTTGAAGCTTATAAGCATTCGTTCCATCCGCACTCGACATCTTGCTTATCCAGCCTGGTGAAATTAAATCAAAGCGGGTACGGACAAATAAGTCATTTTTAAGAATCCATGCATCTACAAGTCCACCGTCGACCTGTAATTGTTTCGCATTCGGTGGCGCAATACCATCGAGAATATCCAGTAATTGTTGGTCAGCCTGACCTGGCAAACCACTGCCACCAATGGTTGGCTTAGCATAGGGACCCATACCTTGAATCCGCAAATCGACACGATAATCTATCTGTTTTTGACCTGGAACCAACGTTAACATGACCGGCGTATTAAGGTTTTGTAATTTAACCGCAAGGTTACCGTAGGTATAGGTTGCCATTGCTTGTACCATAAGCGTGTTACTTTTTGCATCCCACTTAATATTAAATGCCCCGGGGTTGCCGAGATCGTACGCTTCAATAGGCCAAGCTGCGCCCGTTGAATCCACGAATACCAAGGATGAAACAAAACCCTTCGATAACCGAATCACCGGTGGCGTTGCACCGGGATCTAAATTCACTAAAAGTGATGTCGACGTTGGCATAGGCGGCGATTGATATGGCGAAGCCGCTTGCGCTCTTTGCGTATCATCCAGCATATTATTCAATGTTTGAATTTGATCGGGTGTTAATGGGAAGGCTTGATTAGCCACGCCTTGGAATGCTTGGGAGCGCATGGCTGCTGTATTTGCATCTTGTGATTGCCAAGGGTTAGTAACTTGTTGGGCATTTTGTGGGCTATTCACAGTTGCTGCTGCATTGGTGTCAGCAGTTGCTGGCGCATTATTTTGCGTTTGAGGGTTTTGAGCTGTTGCATCTGTCGTGTTTGTACCTGCAAGCGTTTGCTGCACTTGCGCAGCCAATGCTGGATTTTGGCTTAACATTGATTGAAGGTTAGCTTGCACATCGTTATTGCTAAGACTGTTGGCAGATGAATTTGCCGCGGCTTGCGATGTTGTTGCCTGCGCCCAAGCATTTGGCACGATT
This sequence comes from uncultured Legionellales bacterium, assembly GCA_945957175.1. Taxonomy (GTDB): domain Bacteria; phylum Pseudomonadota; class Gammaproteobacteria; order UBA1113; family UBA1113; genus CAMFJL01. Next base: position 135,709 of record CAMFJL010000001.1, on the reverse strand, counting down.
GACATCAGGATGCTTAGCCCCAAGGCTGAGCCTATCCTTGCCAACGACGCTTTTCGTGTTAACAAATACATACCCTCACTTTCTCCTAAGCAACTCTCGGGTATTCTATCATTCTTTGGTATACTGTCACCATTCACTGAAAAATTTACTTTGGACAGAACTTATGCATTCGACAACGCAAGATGTAGCAGAAAAAGCGCTTCAAATCAAAGGCAGTATGTTTACCGCAACTGTGTTACAGCTACAAACAACCGATTTGAATGCCATTACCCGTCACCTCAATGAGCTTGCCGTGCAAGCACCACAGTTTTTCCAACAAGCGCCCAGTGTTCTTGATGTATCGGCTATCCAACACATACTTGATGGCTTTGACTTTGCGCAGCTATTACAACAACTCAAAAGCGCAGGGCTGTTGCCGGTAGGTATGGTTGGCGCATCACCCAGTCAAGCCGCACTTGCACATCAAGCAGGTTTGCCCAGCATGCCGCAAAGTAAGCACTACAAATCGACAACACCCGCCCCTGAACCCTTACCCGTGAAAGCACCACAGACGATGGTGATTGACGGTGCTGTGCGCTCAGGTCAGCGTATCTACGCTAAGGGCACAGATCTTATTGTATTGGGCACTGTGAGTCATGGCGCTGAAGTACTTGCTGACGGCCATATTCACATTTACGGCGCACTTCATGGCCGCGCGCTAGCAGGTGCTAGCGGCGATACGCAAACACGCATTTTTTGTCATCGCCTTGACGCTGAATTAGTCGCCATTGCTGGACTTTACCAACTCAGCGAAGGCTTAGGTGAACAACAACATACGGGGCCAGTTTGCGTCAGTTATCAACAAAACGCATTAATCGTTACCCCCTTAACCAACACAATGAATTAATCCGGGAGCTGTTCATGGAACGTATTTGGTTAAAAAATTATCCTGCTGGCGTACCTGCTGATATTGATCCTGATGCCTACGCATCCTTGGCAGAAATTTTCAAAATCAGTGTAGATAAATATGCTGAGCTGGATGCTTTTGAAAATATGGGCACCACACTCACTTATCAGCAAATCAGTCGGCACGCACACGCTTTTGCTAGCTATTTACAACAAAAACTAGGTGTCGTTAAAGGCACTCGCGTCGCCATTATGCTGCCAAATCTCTTACAATACCCTATTGCGATGTTTGGTACTTTTCTCGCAGGTGGCATTGTCGTGAATGTAAATCCACTCTACACAGCACGAGAGCTTGCCCATCAATTACGTGACTCGGCTGCCGAAGTTATCGTTGTTTTTGCCAATGTTGCGCATGTGCTAGCAGAGGTCATTGAACAGACCAACATTCGCCATATCATTGTGACTGAGGTTGGCGATGCTTTTCCACCGATTAAACGCATGATAGTCAACAGCGTTGTGCGTTATGTGAAAAAAATGATTCCTGCTTACACACTTGCCAATGCACTTAGTTGGCCTGACATTATCAATCAAGGCCATGAATTAGCACTCACCAATGTCTCACTTGTTGGTAGTGACGTCGCCTATTTACAATACACTGGCGGCACCACTGGACTCTCTAAAGGTGCTGCACTTACACATCGCAATATGATCGCTAATATCGTCCAAATCAATGCATGGCTCAGCAATCATATTTATGAAGAACGTGAAGTTATCATCACGGCATTGCCGCTTTATCATGTTTTTTGTTTAATGGCTAATTGCTTGGTGTTTTTTCAATTGGGCGCACTTAACGTATTAATAACAAACCCTAGAGATATGAAAGGCTTTGTGAAAATATTAGGGAAATTAAAGCGATTTACGCTCATCACGGGTGTTAATACCTTATTTAATGCCTTACTCAATACACCTGGCTTTGATAAACTTAATTTTGAAAACTTTCGTATTGCTCTCGGTGGCGGCGCAGCTGTTCAAGAAGCTGTAGCAAAGCGATGGAAGCAAGTAACTGGTAAGCCTTTGATTGAAGCTTATGGCATGACAGAAACATCGCCTGCTGTTTGTATGAATCGCATAGATATCGAAAATTTTACTGGCTCCATCGGTTTACCCATTTCTTCTACAGAGATTAGTATTCGCGACGATCAAGGTAACGAACTTGCCATCGGCGAAACCGGTGAGCTTTGTGTGCGCGGTCCACAGGTCATTCATGAATATTGGCAAAAACCTGAAGAATCGCGTGCCAGCTTTTTCCCTGATGGCTTTTTGCGAACGGGTGACATGGCTATAATCGATGCTGATGGTTATGTGTTTTTAAAAGAACGCAAAAAAGATATGATTATCATCTCTGGTTTTAATGTCTATCCTACGGAAATTGAAGATGTACTGGCTCATCATCCTGGCATTCTAGAAGCTGCTGTTGTCGGTGTACCTTCAGCTGACACGGGAGAGGCAGTAAAAGCTTTTATTGTTAAACGCAATCCTTTGCTTAGCAAAGAAGAAGTTATCCAATATTGCCGCAATCAATTAACCGCTTACAAAGTACCCAAGCTCATTGAGTTCCGCAATAGCTTACCTAAGAGTAATGTAGGCAAGATCTTAAGGCGAGCATTACGCGAATAATCCTTTTCTTTTTTACAACAACGCCACAGATTGACAAAAAATACCCTTCTTCCCTTGCGTACGATGGTGGCCGAAGGCCGGATGAGGGGTAATAATAAAACCATCGCGCAGCGATGACGAAACATGCAGCTTTAAAAACGCAGGGTATATTAGGATACGTACTTCTCACGGCGCACATCCTGTGCCTCAAATTGCTTTTCATCTTTTAGCCACGCATAGGCTTCATCAATCATATGTGGATTACCGCAAAGATATACGATATCCTCGCCTTTAATGGGATTGAGATCGGTAAACGCAAGCTGAACATAGCCCTTATATTCATAGGCTTTTTGTGATATTAAATCGTCACGACTGTAATAAACACGAAATAAAAAATTGGCATGCTGATTGGCAAATGCAAGAAATTCATCGAGATATAAACCATCTTGACGGTATTGAACACCTAATAACAAAATAACTTGCAATGAAGTGTTTTGAAGCTTTTCAGCAAGCATCGGCAACATGGCACGATAGGGAGTTACACCTGTGCCTGTCGCGATAAGCCAAAGACGTTTAGGCGCCTCTTCTTCTCTTAAAATAAGACGACCATAGGGTCCACTCATTGCAACTTGATCGCCCGGTTTTAACGCAAATAATCGCTCTGAAGCAAAGCCACCCGCCACATAAGAAGCAGCAAACTCAATATCATCCGTCTGCGTGGGTATCGTGGCAATACTATAGCTTCTTCGTATTTCTTTGGGTTCATGAGGGAAGTGGATACTCACAAATTGCCCAGGAATAAACGGAAGTGTCGTATTATCCACACGTCGAAAACAAAAATGCTTGACGTTGGGTGTCAATGTTTTAACTTCATTCAATTCGACCGTAAATGTTGCTGCCATAAATCAACCTTTATAAATTAATACTTTCAACATCCTGACTATGGAACTCTGTCTGCAAAAAGCAGCTTGCCACGCGTGCAAAACGCTCAACACCATCTGTTGCTAAAAATGCACAGTGGCCTTTGGTCGTTTTTGTTGACTGTAATTGTTCCTGCAATAACAATGTTTTTACCGCATGTGCAGTTGTTTGTGCTGAGTCCACGATGGTGACTGATGGACCTAATAAACTTTGTAGTACGGGTATAAATACCGGAAAATGCGTACAACCTAAAACAACTGTATCTGGTTTATCTTGTAAGTGAGGAGAGAGATACGGTGCTAAATAACGCTTAGCAACAGTGGTTACAGCATCGCCTTCAAACCAACATTCCTCCGCCAATGCCACAAATAAAGAACACGCCTGACCTTGAATAATTGCCCTTGGATTTAACGCCCGGATAGCCCGCTCATAGGCCTGTTGACGTATCGTACTCTCTGTCGCGAGTACTAAAATCTGTCCGCTTCGACTCGCCGCAACCGCGGCTCTCGCACCTGCATCAATAACACCCATAACGGGTAAGGGCGCAAATGCTGCTTGTAATGCAGGCAAAGCTGCTGCTGTCGCGGTATTACAGGCAATGACCAATAATTTAATACCCCTATCCACAAGGGCTTTCGCAGCTTGTGTAGCGTAACGAATCACTGTATCGGCATCTTTGGTGCCATAAGGCAATCTTGCCGTATCGCCTAAATAAATGAAAGACTCCTGGGGCAATGCACCTCTTAATGCATTTAGCACGGTGAGCCCGCCCATACCTGAATCAAATACACCTATGGGTGCGGTGCTTGTGTTCATCTCAAATTTCTCTACAATGTGGGATATCATAGTATACCAGCAAATACCGCCCATTTTGAGGATTTTTTTATGCAAGATGTATTGTTTCACACGCAAGGCGCCCTTGGCATTATTACGCTGAATCGTCCTAAAGCGCTCAATGCACTCACGCAAGCGATGTGCCAGGCTATAAGCACTGAACTTGCGCGTTTTGAACAAGACCCCACGATTGCAGCAGTCGTGATTGTTGGCGAAGGCGAGCGTGCATTTTGCGCGGGCGGCGACATTCGCTACTTGTATCAATGCCATCAGCAACAACAGATTGAACAAGCCGACAGCTTTATTTTTCACGAATACCACATGAATCGATACATAGCCAATTACTCAAAACCTTATATTTCATTGATTCATGGACTCACCATGGGGGGTGGTGTAGGTGTTTCTGTCTATGCAAAACGGCGCTATGCCAGCGATAACGTTGTCTGGGCCATGCCAGAAACAGCCATTGGATTATTTCCTGATGTGGGTGCGAGCTATTTTTTAAGCCGCCTTGGCGCCATCGGCATGTATCTTGGACTTACAGGGACAAAACTGAACGCCCTCCAACTAAAAACCTTAGGGTTGGTCGATGCCGTGATTCCACACGCCTATTTTCCTTCGTTATTATCGACTTTATGCGAGCTTAATCTTTCAGAAGAACCCCTTGCGTGCCTCGATACCGTGATGCGTGATCTTGAAACAACACAAACAGCGGACTTACCTGAACGAAAACTGATTGAAACTTGTTTTGACCAAGACAGCGTTGAAGCCATCATGCAAACGTTGCTTGATGATGGCTCTGTTTTTGCAACAGATACGCTCGCACACCTTCAAAAACGCTCACCCACTAGCTTAAAAATCACTTTTGAAGCTTTGCGTCGAGGCGCACATCTTAATTTGAGTGACGCACTTGCACAAGAATACCGTTTAGCCTATCGATGCTTACGAGGCCATGATTTGTTTGAAGGAATCCGTGCAGCTGTTATTGATAAAGATGGGCAAGCCAAATGGCAACCGGCCACCATGATGGATGTGAGTGACGCTGATGTTGCGGCTTATTTTGATGCCCCCGTCAGTTTATGGCAATAAAACCTACGGTCTGATAGTTGATAAAAAATCCGTTAATGCGCCAAGGTCATACCAAGGTGCGCGGCAGCCCAGGGTATCACAATACCAAGCTGTCACCGAGCCTTTAGGCTGATACGCCGCAAAAACAGCCGGTAAATCTGCCTGATCAGCGATGGGCAACACATCGCAATGTCCCCAAGTCATGGCTTGCAAGTGTCGCTGCCAATGATTAACCGTATGCGGCTCGCCGCGAATAATGAGCGTTGGTGTAGGCATCATGATACGCTCTGCTGCCCGTATCAGATAGCTATGATAGGCTGGATTTTGTTCAACCTGTTGCCATAAATGCCTTAAAGCCTCTTCGGCCAACATCGACCACTGTGGTCGTTTGGCCCAATCAGCTAAAACGAGCAGACTATCGATAGCAACCCCAACACTGCTTGGTAACATTTCATCTTTATCTTGGTGCGGGCGATAAATGAGCGGTTCATGTAGTCTCGTACTTGTATCGCTGAATCTTCCGGTGTTATGATCATAAAAATCGTTAATCATATGTTCTGCCAAGGCAATAGCAAAATACCAATCGTTTGCACGAAAATGTATTTGTAACCCCAAGAGCACGGCTTCAAGCAAAAAAGCATAGTCATTTAAAAATCCAAATTCCATTTCATCTTCATGCAAATAACCCAATAATTTACCACCTTTCCAACAATTTTTTTTGATAACATCGAGTACATCCAAGGCTGGCGAAACCCACGCTGGTTTATTTAATAAAACACTTGCACGACATATCGAAGATAGATAAAGCGCATTCCAGCTTGTTAATCGATTATCATCAATAAGCGGTGCTTCACGCTCATGGCGAGCAATTGCCAAACTCTCCATAATTCTCTGATACGAAAGGTAAGGTTCGCATAGCGATTCACAGCTCATGGCAATCTTAGGCCAAGGCTGCTGCCATTGCAGGTGTATTTCTTGGTGTAAACTCTCAATGGGTATCAATGAAAAATAAGAAGATAACCAGGCATAATCCTCCGGATTTAATGTCTTTGTAAGCGTATCTTTTGACCACAAATAGTACTTACCTTCTTCTCCTTCACTATCCGCATCTTGTGCACAGGCATAGACCTCATCTGGTATATAAAGATTATCTTGTGTCCAGTAATAAATGCGTTCAGCAACCATTTTATACCACGGCTTTTTTGTAATAAAAAATGCATAACTATAGACATTTAGCATACTGGCTTGATCATAAAGCATTTTCTCAAAATGTGGCATCTGCCATGCTTCATCCACACAGTAGCGGAAAAAACCGCCACCCACATGATCCTGTAAACCACTATGACCCATAGCTTGTAAACTTTTTTCAACCATAGCTAAAGCCAGTTCGTCAGGAACAGGCTTTAATTTGCTTTTTTGATAGTGTTCCATTAGTCCAAGCAAAAAATAGGCATGCGTAAATTTAGGTGCTTGACAAAAACCACCATGATGACCATCGAATATTTTTGCTAAATAATCACGCCTTTGTGACAATAATGACAAATTAAATGTATCATTTTTATATGCTTCTGTCTTCTTAGCTAAATGAAATAAAGTCAGCTGTAATCGACGTCCTTGTTTTTTCACAACCTCTCTATGAACATGATATAACTGAAAAACTTGCTTCAACACGTTAAGAAATGAAGGTAATCCATGCTTAGGCATCAGCGGGAAATAGGTACCACTGTAAAAAGGCAATTGATCTCTCGGGTCTAAAAACAGATTCAATGGCCACCCACCACTTTGGCCTGTCAGTAACTGATGACTTAAAAGATAAACATTATCAATATCTGGACGTTGTTCTTTATCAACTTTAATTGCAATAAAATGTTGATTTAAATACGCAGCAACTGTTGGATCACTGAAGACTTCTTCTGCCATCACATGACACCAATGGCACGTCGCGTAACCTATAGACAGGAAAATGGGCTTATCTGTAGTCCTAGCAACCTTAAGTGCTTGCTCACCCCAGGGATACCATGCTATCGATTGATGCGCATGTTGCTTGAGATACGGACTTTTTGAGTGTGTCAGATGATTTCCCATACTTTATGCCTGCCTCATCACACAGAGAACTTCTTTAAAGTATAGTCGTTTATTATTCAAAACGTCGTAAATTGAAAAACGTCCATCTTCCCTTGCGAGAGAAGATGGCGTGATAGCACCATATACAGATTAAAAGACGGTGGGTATCGCTATGCTATGGGATTATGTACGGTTGCATCCAGCGACTTACCACGTGTGCCTAAAATTAAACGCTGTAGGAACGGTACCGAAACAAATGCAAAAATACCAAAAGCAATCGTCATCCAGCCAAATTTTAAAAACACGTTGGTATAAATAGGCAATGTCTGTATTGCTTGCGTCACCCCCTCAGGAATGCTTGCAAGCTTTGCTAACTCACCTGATAAAAACGCCGCTGCAGCTGAAGCCAAGAACCAAGTCCCCATCATAATGGCTAAGTAGCGCGGTGGCGCCAGCTTAGTGATCATCGCAGGTCCCAGTGCACTCACAAACAACTCACCGAGTGTTTGAAAAAAATAAGCTAAAACAACCCACCATGGTGATACAATACCCTGACTATTAGCGTAACTATGGCTTAAGTACAATACAATAAAACCAACACCGGTAATTACGATACCTACTGCAAATTTAGTAGGAATTGAAAAGTCACCCTGGCGCTTGCTCATACGTAAGTAAAATTGACTTAATATCGGTGCCAAAAGCAATATGAAGAAAGGATTCAATGCTTGAAAAGAAGGTGTTGTCAAATAAAACCAACTAAATAAATGATGATTCACATTTCTTTCTACAAATAAATTCATGGATTCTGGTGCTTGAAAGTATAAACAATAATAAACAATCGCAAATAACGTTAAAATGAAACAAGCGGTTAAACGTTTACGCTCCAACCCATTGCTTTTAAAACCAAGAATGATATAAAAGATAACCGCACCAAGGCCTACCGCCATCAAAACCCACTGCGTGATCGTGAGATAATGGATAAGCGATGCTGCTGCTGCAATGGCAAGCACCGCACCAACAAGCACGGGTAGCAATAAATATTTACGTAATGGCTTAGCATCTGCGCTCGAGCCCAAATGCCCCAACAGTGAGCGACGTGAGATAAACGTGAGTAAACCAAAAAACATACCGATGGCGCAGATGGCAAAGCCAACATGCCAGCCAAAGTAATGAGCCATATAGCCACATAGCAACATCGATAAAAAACTGCCGATGTTAATTGACATATAAAAGAGGGTAAAAGCGCTATCCGTACGCCCATCTTGCTTGCTATAAAGCTTACCCACAAGACTTGATGGGCTGGTCTTAAAAAAACCATTGCCCGCGACAATAACCCCCAGCGCCAAATAAAACATGGTAAATTCAAGAGACGCATTCATAGCATCAAAGGGAATAGCCAAAAGAATGTAACCTAAGGTCAATAAGCTCGCACCCAACATAAGGGTGCGCTGGTATCCTAAGAGCTTATCAGCCACATACCCACCCAAGATAGGAGTTGCATAAACAAGTGCAGCAAATGCTGCGAAAGTACCATAGGCCTTACTATCACTAAAATGCATGGCTTTGCTTAAATAAAGCACAAAAAGTGCCTGCAAGCCATAATAACCAAAGCGCTCCCACATCTCGACAAAAAATATCACATAAAATGCGCGTGGCTGAGGTTGTGTTGTGATAGCTGTCATGGCTTAATCCTGTTATGATCTTATCTCATGCATATACACTTCGCCTTTCAAAGCTCGACTTTGTTGCGAGAAGGCTGTACCCAAAGGGTTACTGACACTTTGAAACGCTAGGCATATATACCTGTGATCGTTCAAAACGCGTGGACCCGAGTATTTCAATTTGCAACGCAGTGTCCGGATATAGGTAGAGACCGTATGCGTCGTATATGACCGATGCAACAGTCTTCAGACAACAGCGTTGCAAATTGAAAGACGAAGGGTATAGTGACAATTTTTTAACTGTTTGTCCAGCACCACGCCCATGAGAGAGGAACACGACGTGACATGTATCGATGCCGATGGGTACCGTGCCAATGTTGGCATTATTCTCACCAATGCCAATAAACAGGTTTTGTGGGCAAAACGCATAGGACAAGAGGCCTGGCAATTCCCCCAGGGCGGCATGATGCCCGATGAGACCCCAGAACAAGCACTGTGGCGCGAGCTCGATGAAGAAGTTGGGCTAGATAAGCACCATACTGAAATACTTGCTGTGAGCAAGCGTTGGCTACGTTATCGCTTACCTAAACGACTCATTCGCCATCATACGCTACCTTTATGCATCGGCCAAAAGCAAAAATGGTTCTTATTAAAACTCACCCAAGCCGATAGTTGTATCAATGTTGCAAAGCACGCAGAACCCGAATTTGCCACATGGCAATGGGTAGATTACTGGCACCCCCTCACCGAAGTTGTCAGCTTTAAACACCGCGTCTATTTACTTGCATTACAAGAGTTTGAGCCTATTTTATTTCCGTGCGATCCGTAGCACACCTATGCCTTGGTCTCTTCATGACTGTGCTCAGCCGCTCGGGCACGGGGGTTACCAAAGTAAGCTTCGATAAGAGGATGTGAGTGACGTACCAGCGCTGTCATCGGCTCGCAAGCAAGCACTTTCTTATCGCCAAGAAAAGCAACCCTATCGGTTGCCTGCCATAAGGTATCCACATCATGCGTTACCATGATAATGGTCAAATCCAGCGCTTGTTGTAATGCCAACACAAGCTCATCAATGCTATTGGCCGCTTCTGGATCAAGGCCCGCGGTAGGCTCATCTAAAAGCAATAACTCGGGATCTAACGCGATGGCTCTAGCCAACGCCGCTCGTTTAATCATCCCGCCGCTAAGCTCTGCAGGGTATTTATGAACTGCATCAGCTGGAAAGCTCGCCATGCCCGCTTTTAACATCGCTATTTCAACAATCAGCTTCTCATCTAGCGAGGTAAGCTCTCTCAATGGAAAACAGATATTCTCAAGCACTGTGAGGCTACTAAATAAAGCGCCCGATTGAAACATCATACCCATACGACGACGAAGTTTCATCACCTGTTGGCTTGTTGCTTGATAGATAGACTCACCAAAAGCAATAATGTTACCTTCAGCAGGTCTGTTAAGGAATAAAAGTTCACGCAAAAGCGTCGTTTTTCCTGTACCACTACCACCTACAATCGCCAATATTTCTCGTGGTTTCACGGTTAAATTTAAATGTTGATGTACAATTTGCTGGCCAAATCGTGTGGTAATGTTCTGAAAATCAACAATTGCTTCATCTGCCATGTGTTAAATGCCCAACATACTGTAGATAACGGAAAAAACAGCATCTGTTGTGATTATCATAAAAATACATTGTACAACACTCATCGTTGTTCTTGACCCAACACTTGCAGCACCTTGACTAACTTGAAATCCTTGAAAACATCCTATTAATGCAATTAACACTGCAAAAAATGGTGTTTTTAATTCACCCAAAAATAGCGTTTGTGCTGAAACAGATGAACTAAATCTATCTAAAAAATCAACAAATGTAATACCCAGCATCAATTTTGACATCAGCATACCACCAAAAACACCAGCAACCATTGCAAGCACAGTTAATAACGGTAAAGCAATAATAAGACCTAATAATTTGGGTAAAACCAACACTTCTGTAGCATCTACACCCAGTGTTTGTAGTGCATCAATTTCTTCATTAAGTTTCATCGTTCCTAATTGAGCTGCAAATGCAGCTCCAGTGCGACCTGCTACAATAATTGCCGTGAGTAAAGGTGAAAATTCTCGTAATAATGATAAGCCAAGCAAATCAACGACATAAATACCCGCCCCATAGCTCTGTAATTGAGTACCCATTTGATAGGCTAAAACCACACCAATTAAAAAAGATAACAATGCCACGATGCCCATGGCTTGATATCCTGTAATTTCAATTTGATGAATAACCTCTTGCCAGCGAATACGTTTGGGAAAACGAAACCACATACTCAACGATTGTACCATTTGTCCAAAAAAACTGAGAAATACTAGCATTTGTAGCCATGCTTTGTGCGTTTTCATCCCCAGACGAACAAGGAACTGGGGGAGCGGTATCGTTGCAGGCTCAGCTTGCATACGTTCGGTAACAAGAGAAAGTAATTCATCCTGGCGCTCATCTATACAGCGATAATGAACCACGCTATTTTGGTTTTTAAAAAAGCTTGCTATATCATTGAGGAGGCAAGCGCCCGCTAAATCAAAATGCGTGACATGACTCAGATCGAGCGTTATGTCCGTTTGTGAAATGGTCTGGAGTGATTCGAAAGCGTGTTTTGACAGCCAGGCAATATGGCTCACAGTCCATGCGCCGTGGCAAAAGATAGTATCGTTATCGATTGCAATATCAGCAAGTTGCTGCAACATAGCTGTACCCATCATGCATTAGTATCATTATACCCTTCGCCTTTCCAAGAACCTACAGGCCATCGCTGCGCGATGGCTTCACTACCCCTCATCCAGCCTTCAGCTATCTTCACGCACGAGGGGAGCGGTATTTGTCAAAAGCCTGTTTGTGCTTCTTGGTAAAACCACGTATTTGAGCAAAAGCGTTAATAGCATACCAAGAAGCAACGCCGCTGGTACAACAAACATCGCGTACTTATAAGCATCTGCAGCGTAAACCATCGCGCCATCAACCATATGGCCTTGTATTTTCAATAAATAGCCAATCAAAGGCTGAAATATCATACCACCAAACATGATCAGCATATTCGTAAAGGCCATGGCTGTTGCCTGTTGATGCCTACCCACACCTGATTTTGCTAGTACCATAACTAAAATTTGTCCGGTAGATGCGGCACCAAATAAAAAAAGGAGAAAATCTAAACGAACAAGGCTTGTAAATGTACTGTATAAAAGCACTAAAATAGCGAGTGAAGCCAAACCACTACCTAACATAATAACTAATAGGGGGCGGCGGCAGCGATCGACAATATAGCCTATCAGCGGTGCACCCACAGCCCAGCCAAGCAATAACCAAGATACTGCATCTCCTGCAGCAACAGGATTGATATGTTGCGTGGTCTCCAGAAAAGGGATGCCCCAAAGTTCTGCGAAAGCCGACAGTGGTATGTAAAGGAAGCAACCTATCATAGCATTGAGCCACAACCATGGCATCCGCACAATCGACACAAGACTACTTACAAGCTCACGCCAAGCTGCTTGCGATTGCGCTGCATGGGATGTGGAATCGACAGACACTTCTCGAGGTTTGGCGGGCACAAACATAAGCGCCAAAAGAATAGGCAGACCTAATATTGTTGCCATATGAATGGCAGATTCAGCGCCTAATTTAACGACAATCGGGCTCAACGCCACATCACCCACCATACCGCCAACCATACCAACGGTGGTTACAAAACCCGTGGCAAGTGCAAAGGCCGACGACGGTAACCAAAGCGTTGCTAGGCGTAATACGCCAACAAAAGCGAAAGCCGAACCCAAGCCTACCAAAACCCGTCCAATAATAGCTATCGCGAGGTTATCCATACTAAATGCTTGATTACCGAGAAGACAGGCCAACATCGCTGCAAGTAGCACATATTTCGGATTAAATTTGTCAAGCAATAAACCAACCGGCAGTTGCATAAGCGTATAAGTCACATAATAACTGCTGGCAAACCAGCCTAATTGCGCCGGATCAAGACCATGCCATTGCATTAACGCTTGCGTCATGGTACCTGGTAAAATGCGAAGTAAATATTCATAGCTATAAAACAGCGCACCCAGTGCGAAAATCAACCAACCTAGCCACACGCGATAAGAACGTTTTTGTACTTTATTCATGATAGCTTAACACCCGTTTGCGAATCCATAAACACAGTAACAATGTCACCAGAATAGACGCCACACCCGTACTCATGGTATGTGCATCACTCACAAGTGCTAACGCAGTGGACGAACCCTTCAGTGCGAAAGGAACGGCTAAAATAACCCCCATAATAGCAGCCCCAGCAACCAAGCCCGAGGCGAGCAATAAACCGCGCTGTTCAATACGGTGATGGTGGTGATGGCTGGCTGCACCGTGGCGACGCTTACCGGCATGTTCAATAAGGTAAGATAAAATACCCCCAAGGATCATGGGCGTCGAAGTGCTTACTGGCAAGTAGATACCCATCCCAATACCTAAAACCGGCACTCTAAAACCGCGTTTTTTAGCAAAATGGTCGCAAATTAGCCCTAATAGGGCGATCACGATACCGGTACCTAGCATACGCCACTCAACATGGTGCGTAAAAATACCCTGTACTACCGTCGCAATCATGCCTGCTTGTGGCGCAAGTAACATCTGATTAGGGTCCATACCCGGGCGCGGCATCACGCCACTCAAACCATAAGCTTCAAACAACAACTCTAAAATCAGCGGGATAACCAAAGAGGCGACAGTGACACCGAGAATAAGCATAGCCTGCTGACGCCATGGCGTCGCCCCCACCATTTGCCCCGCCTTTAAATCTTGAAAGGTATCGTTGGCAATTGAGCCTGTTGCCGCAATAATCGCTGTCATAATAACGACAATGCCTGCAGCCGATATCGCTTGTGTACTCGTGCCACTTAGTGTCATATGAGGGCCTAAAATGGGCGCCACAATAAATGAGGTGATAATTAAAGAGATAAGCGTCATACTGGATACTGGGCTTGCTGAAGAACCTACAAGGCCTGCAAAATAACCGCAAATCGCCGCAACGATGAAACCTAAAACGATCGCAAGCACAACACCCGACCACGTTAACACTTGCTGAGTCAGACCGGCAATCCCTAAGGAAGCCGAATCAGTAAAATGATAAAGCACAAAATAGATAGGACACAGTAGGACAAGTAACGCCCAAAACACTGTGGTAATCGGTAAGTCATGCTCTGTACGCGGCACATGAGCATCACCATGCAACTTAACTAAGCGCACAGATGCAAACGAAGCTGCGATGCCCTTCATTAAGGGCTTAAACATAGAACCAATAGCCCAAAGACCGCCAACAACCATAACACCAATACCAATGTAGCGTATATGGTTACTCCAAAGGCCCATAGCAATATCATTAACAGGCGTACCCGGTGCAGCAGGATACAAATGCGCAAGAATCGGCACACCCACTATCCAACCAAGTACCACGCCACTAAGTAGGCTCATCGCCACATTTATGCCCACAATGTATCCAGCACCTATTAACGCCGGAGAAAAGCCAATACCCGCACCTAATACTGTACTTCCCGCCTGAAACCAAGCTTGTAAACTATCAGCAAACAGCTTAAACCCTGTTTGACAAAGGCTAATAACGGCACCAATGATACCGCCCCACATGAGATTATCGAGACCCATGTTGCGATCAGCACTCGCCATTAATACTTTACCAATGGCTGTACCTTCAGGAAAACGCAAACTCCGATCGCTTAATAGTACCCGCCTAAGTGGCACTGAAAATAACACCCCAATAATACCGCCGGTCATGGCAATGATTGCTGTAGACCAATAATTAAAATGATCCCAAAAATGAATAACGATAAGCGCGGGCATAGTAAAGGAAATACCAGCAGTTAATGCTTCTCCTGCTGAAGCGCAAGTTTGTACAATATTATTTTCTAACACATTACTGTGACGAAAAAGTCGCAATACACCCATAGATATCACAGCAGCTGGAATGGACGCAGCAACTGTCAACCCCACTTTTAAACCAAGAAAAGCATTCGCAGCAGCTAAAACAATCGTGAGAATAATTGCTAATATGGTGCCTTTAATCGTTATTTCAGGCAAACTCGTACCCGCAGCAATAAAAGGCTCAGTTTGAGCTGTTCCTTGTGCCGTAGTTGGCGTTTCTTGATAACCTGTTGGGGCTGTCGGTTGCGTCATAGCGGACATTCCTCGATAACAATGCGAAAGGGGAACGGTCACCTTATCAGAAATCATCATTCCTGGCCAGCATCTTAAATACGTAAGTCATGACGCAGCTGCGATAAAACCTTAGCGCTATCGGGTTCAAACCCTGTCCATAAGGTAAATGCAAGCGCTGCCTGACATACTAACATACTCAGGCCATCACTCGTGCTTGCCACGCCATGATGCAATGCTAATGGCATAAAGTCTTTGGCAGCGGCACCATAACGCAAATCATAAGCCAATGCCATCGGTGCAAATACGAGTGCCTTTGGCCACGTGTCAGCATCAAATGCAGCTGCATGAATCAACATATCAACAGGCTCCGTTGGCAACTGCTCACATGATAAAGGTGTAACCACACCAAGCGGTGCCATCTGTTTCGCAAGCTGCGCTGCTTTGGCGACGGTGCGATTCATCAGCAAGGTATGTGCTGGTTTTTGTGCCAAGATCGCTGGCAGTATACCGTGCACAGCACCGCCCGCGCCTAAAATCAATACGTTTTTACCTGTTAATGAATAAGCTAAATCAAGCGCAAGTGCTGCAATAAAACCATCGCCATCGGTATTATCCCCTAATAGTTTCCCATTAGGCATCACTTTAGCCGTATTCACCGCACGGGCAACTTTTGCGCGTGGTAATAATTGATCCATACACGCATATGCTTGTTGCTTAAATGGCATCGTCACGTTAAAGCCCTGACCGCCACTATCACAAAACGCACGCATACAGGTCACAAACCCCGTGGGACCTGGGTCTACCTTTTCATAACTAAGCGAGATACCAGCTTGCTCAGCAAAATACTTGTGAATATTGGGGGAAAGACTATGCGCAATAGGATGACCAAAAACAGCAAGTTGATAAGTTGTCATCATAGCGTGTATCCTCGAACCCTTCGCAGTCAGTTTTTCCATACTATCATAAGCCAAACAATCTTGCTTTTTTTGCTGCGCAGATTCATAAAACCGTGTAATATATCCAAGTTATTTCGGAATGCGAGTGCTTGGCTTCACCCACAACAATACCAAAGAATATTCCCGCTCTCTTTGCTGGGGAAGGTGACTGAAGGCCGGACGAGAGGCAATCACAACCATCGCGTAGCGATGACACATTTGCATTTTGAAAAACGATGGGTATATATCCCCGAAGTTCCATGAGAGACGCTCAATACTATGGCTAAACGCAAAACCCCAAGCAAACGAAAAAGTTCCAAACGCAAAAGCACTCGCCGTGATGGCCCAACTTGGCGTATGTGGGTATTTGCATTCGTTCTTATTGTTGCTTTTATAGGCTTTTTAATCTTTCTCAAACACACGCACTTAACCACTAACGACCACCGCCATTTGAGCGATAATATGCGTGCACATCTACCAAAGCTGGCTAAGCATACACAACAGCCACCTAAGTTTGAGTTCTACACCTTATTGCCCTCGAGTAAGGATAGAATTCCACCCGCAGCAACGCTCAATAGCAATGCTGGGCCCAGCGCTCCCGTTGTTGCCCTAACAAAAGCACCACCGACCGAGACCCTCTCGCTGCTACAAGTTGCTTCTTTCAAGCAATATCAAGACGCGGATAATCTTAAAGCGAAGTTACTATTACAAGGATTTAACTCGAATATTGAAAAATTACCTCAAGACGATGGCACCACTTGGTATCGCGTTTTAGTAGGGCCATTCGCTTCTGCTGACGCTCTCAGTGATACCCAAAAACGACTTAAAGCCCAGAATCTTGACAGTATTAAGGTCACCATAGCTGTTGCCAAACCACCGCCCTTACCTCAAGTTGTCGCAAAAACATCAACACATTCAAAGGCCGCCTAGCAAATCAGCATAGTCGTGTTGCCCGTCGCGCAAAGTACAGCGCCTGAAGAGTGAAGGGGCATGAGGACCCGACGTTAAAGATGATAGGCTTGAAATTTGAGAATATGTCCCAATCTTACACTAATCCACAGGTTTTATATGAGGGCTGGGTTTTGAAACAATTTGACGGTACCACCATTTTATCCGTACGTCGCAATGGCGTTGTTGCTGTTGGCGGCGATGGGCAAGTCACGTTTGGCAATATTGTGCTAAAACCTAACGCTCGCAAGCTAAGACGACTTTATCAAAATAAGGTCATTGCAGGTTTTGCAGGCGGTACAGCGGACGCCTTTACTTTATTTGACCGATTCGAAGCCAAATTGGAAAGCCATCAAGGCAATTTACAACGCGCTGCCGTTGAGCTTGCCAAAGACTGGCGTACCGATAGAATGCTACGACGCCTCGAAGCCATGCTCATTGTGGCAGATACTGAAAAATCTTACATTATTACGGGTAATGGCGATGTTGTCGAAACCCAAGACGACCTGCTCGCCATTGGCTCCGGCGGACCCTATGCTCAGGCAGCCGCAAGAGCACTGCTCGATAATACCAAGCTCAGTGCCGAAGCCATTGTTGAAAAAAGCCTAAACATTGCTGGTGATATGTGTATCTACACCAACCACAACATTTTAATTGAAACCCTTAAAAGCGCATAATCGCTTTCCTGATACGGTGATAAATACGATGACAAATACAAACGACCTCCCTGCAGCCATGACTCCACGTGAAATTGTTGCAGAGCTTGATAAGCATATTATTGGCCAAGATGAAGCAAAACGCGCTGTTGCTATTGCATTACGTAACCGCTGGCGCCGCAAACAATTGTCTCCTGATTTAAGTGCTGAGATTAATCCAAAGAATATTCTTATGATTGGTCCAACGGGTGTGGGTAAAACTGAGATTGCTAGACGCTTAGCAAAGTTAGCACATGCTCCTTTCATTAAAGTAGAAGCAACCAAATTCACAGAAGTCGGCTATGTTGGTCGTGACGTTGAATCTATCATTCGCGATCTTGCTGAAATTGCCGCTAAAATGATGCGTGAAAAAAAATATAAACGCGTTGAGTCTCAAGCTGAAGATGCTGCGGAAGAACGTATCTTAGATGCACTGCTACCTTTAGTTGAAAGCAAAGAAGATCAAACTGATGATTCACATCTTAAGACACGACAACACTTTCGAAAGAAATTACGTGAAGGTGATCTTGATGATAAAATTATAGAAATTGATGTGACCGCTAGTTCTATTGGCGTTGAAATCATGGCGCCTCCTGGCATGGAAGAAATGACGAATCAGCTGCAAAATATGTTTCAAAATATCAATTCAGATAGAACAAAATTACGTAAATTAAAAGTTAAAGACGCTAAGAAAATATTAAAAGATGAAGAAGCAAGTAAACTTGTCAATGAAGATGAACTTCGTGCTGATTGTATAGATAGCATCGAACAAGATGGTATCGTGTTCATTGATGAGATTGATAAAATCACTCGAAGCGCTGATGTACGCGGCGCTGATGTATCTCGTGAAGGCGTACAGCGTGATTTGCTACCACTTATTGAGGGTTGTACCGTATCGACGAAATATGGTGCCGTCAAAACAGATCATATTCTATTTATTACGTCAGGTGCATTTCACCATACCAAACCGTCGGATCTTATTGCTGAATTACAAGGACGTTTACCGATTCGTGTAGAATTAAAAGCATTGAGCGTTGATGACTTCATGCGCATTTTAACAGAGCCCAATTTTTCACTCACTGAACAATACTGTGCATTATTGGCAACTGAAAATGTTGAGCTTAACTTTGCTGATTCGGGTATTCGGCGCATTGCTGAAATTGCTTGGGCAGTCAATGCCTCTACTGAAAATATTGGTGCACGACGTTTACACACGGTTCTTGAACGCTTGCTTGAAAAAATTTCTTATGAAGCTGCTGATAAAAATGGACAAAAAGTTAAAATTGACGCGGTTTACGTTAATAAATATTTAAATGCACTCAGCAAAGACGAAGACTTAAGCCATTACATTTTATAAGGACTGACTTATGACTTTGCATACGGTTAAAGATATTGCCATTTTGCAAAAAACGAAAGTGATGCAAGTCAGCTTTGAAAATGGAAAACAGTTTAGTTATCCATTTGAATATTTACGAGTCTTTACACCCTCAGCTGAAGCTAAAGGCCATGGTACAACACCGATCCAGTGGCCTAAGCAAAAACAAGCGGTGATGGTAGTAAGTGCAGAACCCGTGGGCCTTTATGCGATACGGCTTATTTTTGATGATGGGCATCAATCAGGTCTGTTTTCCTGGGATTATCTATATGAGCTAGGTGAGCATGCTGACGAGAATTGGCGTCAATATCAAGCAGCATGTCAGGATGCTTCTTAAATGTCTATGCAAAAACCTTGGTTTTTGCGGCTTGCACTACCGACACCACTTAGGCGCTATTTTGACTATTTACCGCCCAAAAACATAGAGCCCGATCAATTACAGCTAGGTATGCGGATCAAAGTGCCTTTTGGCAAACGCACACTCGTCGGTATACTTATTCAACTACATCATCAAAGTGAAATACCTTTAGAAAAGCTCAAACCTGCTTACCAAGTCTTAGAATCCGAACCTTTGTTAACACCAGAGTTACTTAAACTTGGCTTGTGGCTTGTCGATTATTATCATCATGCACCTGGTGATATTTTCCTAAGCTTATTGCCTACATTATTACGCCAAGTAGAAGAGCTTAAAACAAACCAGCGTCAGTCACAGCAATGTTATCGTCTCACGCAAGTCGGTGAATCACAAATCGCTGAAACATCATCGTCGCTAACACAAAAACAACGTGATATTTTATTATGGTTACAACAAAATGCAGATGTCAGTAGCAAAGCTATTCAGCACGCACAATTAAGCATGAATATTGTTAAACGCCTTCAAAAACAAGGCTATATTGAAACAATCACATTGCAAACATCTGTTGTTATAGAAACACCTCCTACGCTGATGCCTGAACAAGAAGTTGTGATGAAACAAATCAAAGATGATCTTAATAAGTTTGCAACCTGGGTATTAGATGGCATTACAGGTAGTGGAAAAACAGAAATTTATTTACAACTGATCCGTCTTGTTCTTAACGAACAAAAGCAAGTCTTAGTACTGATTCCTGAAATTGGTTTAACACCTCAAATGGTTTCACGATTTCAACAACGCTTCAAAGAACCTATCGTCGTCATCCACTCAGGCTTAAGCCCTAAAGAACGTCTAGCTGCTTGGTTGGATGCACGTCATCACAAAGCCTGTATTGTACTTGGCACACGCTCAGCATTATTTACACCTTTTTCTGACCTAGGACTTATTATCGTCGATGAAGCACATGACAGTTCATTTAAACAGCAAGATCATTTACGTTATCATGCTCGCGATGTTGCTATTAAGCGAGCGCAGTTGCTTAACATTCCTATCGTTTTAGGTTCAGCGACACATAGTTTAGAAACACTTTATGCAGTGAAACAACGACGATTTCGTTATACCAGACTCACCACTCGCGCAGGACTTGCGCAATTACCCAGCATTTCTTTATTGTCAATTCGTGATACTCGCTTGCATGAAGGCCTTGCACCCAAGCTTATCGATGCAATGGGTAAACATTTAGCGGCAGGCAATCAAGTACTGCTTTTTTTAAATCGACGTGGCTTTGCGCCTAGCCTTATGTGCCATCAATGTGCTTGGATTGCACATTGTAAACATTGTGATGCCAAACTAACACTTCATTTGGATCCAAGACAATTACGTTGTCATCACTGTGATCGTATTTATCCAGAGCCTAAAAGCTGTTTATCTTGCCATGGTCGACAACTTATTCCACTAGGACTTGGCACTGTTCGTATTGAACAAGCATTAGCAGATATTTTTCCTCATCATCCCAGCATACGTATTGATCGAGATAGTATTCGTGGTAAAGCTTTAGAAACCGCTATTTCTCACATTCATCAAGGTAAAGCTCACATTCTAATTGGCACACAAATGCTTGCCAAAGGACATCACTTTCCTAATGTAACACTGGTCGGCATTGTTGATGGTGATAGTGGTTTTTTTAGTAGCGATTTTCGTGGTGCAGAACGAATGGCGCAAACTTTGTTACAAGTAGCTGGACGTGCAGGACGCGCTCAAAAACCCGGCGAAGTGATCATACAGACCAGACATCCGGAGCATCCCTTGCTGCAAGCCCTCGTGAATGAAGGCTATCATGCATTTGTCAAAATGACCTTAACTGAGCGAGAACAAGCTGCATTGCCACCTTTTCATAGTCTCGCATTGATTCGCGCTGAAGGTACACAAGAAGCTCCGCTACATGATTTCTTAAACCAACTCAAAGCCATTGGCATCAAAATCAATCGTCATGCTATAGACATGCTAGGCCCAATTCCCGCTCCCATGACACGAAAAGCCGGCAAACTGCAATTTCAATTGCTATTAAGCAGTCCCAAACGTTCGGCTTTACAACAGTTTTTACATGATTTGCTTGCTGAAATCGAACAACTACCCAGCGCCAAACGCATCCGCTGGTCATTAGATGTTGATCCTATCGACATGTGTTAATACATGCCTTGTGTTTGACTTATTAGCCTTGTAATACCCTGTTTTCCTTATCATTGTGACTTGGTGTATAATGAGGCAAATCTTGGAAAGACACATGAAAATACATCGATTGGCTCTAAGTGCATTAGTCATCACCCTACTTCTGTGGGGTTCGACGTATCCCGCCATTAAGCTTGCGCTGCAAGACTACACACCGCTTGATTTGGCAACACTACGATTCGTCTTCGCGTCTTTATCCCTGGGTTTATTTGCTTGCCTACGCGGCCTACGTTTACCAGCATTGCGTGATTTACCGTTTTTTATCACCTTAGGCCTCACGGGCTTCGTTGCTTATCAACTACTCTTAAATTACGGCGAACTTTCTACCAGTGCTGGTATATCCGGCTTTATGGTTAGTTTAACACCCATTTTTACATTACTACTTTCTTCGGTCTTTTTTAAAGAAAAAATTACTTTATTTAAAATCATAGGCACATTGATTGCATTAACAGGTGTTTGGCTTATCTCTTCCAACCCGCAGACCCATAATACCTTTAACATCGGTATTTTCTTACTTATTCTTGCCTCATTCAGTTTAAGCTCATTTTTTGTTTTACAAAAATCGATATGTCAACGTTATAGTGGTTTTGAAACAACATGCTACGCTGTATGGATTGCGACTATTCTATTTCTTGCAATAAACACACCTCAGGCAACAATTCGCTCTGTTGTACTACATCACGGTCAATCACTTTGGATTGCCTCGTATCTTGGCATTATGTGTACCAGCATTGCTTACTGGCTTTGGGCTTATGCAATAAGTCAAGTTGAAGTTTCTAAAGCAAGCATCGGCACTTATACGGTACCTTTCGTTTCTGCACTATTATCTTATTATATTTTGCACGAGCAATACAGCGTAAACTTTTTACTCGGTGGTTTTTGTATTATTATTGGTGTTTTATTTGCAACCCTGTTACAAACTAAGATACCAATTAAATCATATTTTGGTATTAAAAAAACAGATGTTCAAAAGGATTTTTGATAATGGCATATTGGCTTATGAAATCAGAACCTGAGGCTTTTAGTATTCATGATTTAGCAAAAGCATCTCAGCAAACAACGCATTGGGATGGTGTGCGTAATTATCAAGCACGAAACTACTTAAAAGCCATGCAAGTTGGCGATTTAGCTTTCTTCTATCATTCGAATGCTAAACCACCTGGCATCGCTGGTATCATGGAAGTCACCCGCACGGCCTATCCTGATGATACCCAATTCGACCCTCATGATGATCATTTCGATACGAAAAGTGATCCTAATAATCCTCGCTGGGTCATGGTGGATGTACGTCTAGTTGATATTTACCCAACATTATTAAGTCTTGACATGCTAAAACAGCGCCCTCAATTAGCATCATTACCGCTATTACAACGGGGTACCCGTCTGTCTGTCATGCCCATACCCACAAAAGCTTGGGATGATATTTGTCAATTAGCTAAATCATTGAAGAGTTAACATGCATAAAATTCGTTTTCATAAGCGTCATATTATTTCTGCTACGGCGATATTGGTTGCGCTTATTCTTGGCATTTTAGCACTGTTACTTTCACTTCAAATGACTAAAAGACCAACTATTGTGCATACAACACCGCCCTTGACGCTAAATGCACCTATTCTTACACCGCAGTTAGAAGATAGAGCCAATTATTTAGCTGCTATGGAAGCCTGGCAAGCGGGAGATATTGCAAAATATCATCAGCTAATGCGAAAACTCAAAAACTACCCGCTTTACCCTTATCTGGTGTTTCAGGACTTATTAACACATATAGATACATTAAGTCCCCAAGCTTATGAAGATTTTGTCAACACATATCAAGACCCACCTCTGAATAAAGCGCTTAATCAAGCTTGGCTTGCGCACTTAGCTGAGCAACAACAATGGGATATCTTTACGCAATATTATTCGCCCAGCATGACTGATGCTAATTTAACTTGCTTTTATGGCCAAGCACTCATCGCGACAGGCCAAATAGACGCTGCAAATCAACTTGCAACAAAGCTTTGGTTGGTCTCGCATCCTCAACCACATAGCTGTGATCCCGTTTTTGCTTATTGGATCATTGAAGATAAACTTACCGTCCCACTGATGTGGCAACGTTTTATGATGGCCATGCAAGTCGATGGCTTTAGCGTGGCAAAACATGTCATGAGTCTTATGCCTGCTGAACAACAATTAACAGCCAATCTTTGGCTAAAAATGGCCGTTGACCCCAAGAAGATTACAGACCTTAATTTGTTTCCCGCCAACACAGAAAGTAACAATGCTATTCTCACCGATGGTGTTATACGCATCGCTAAGCATGATCCCAAAGCAGCTATTAAAGCCTGGGAAATACTCAAAAAACAACATGATTTTACTGAAGATCAAGCGCAAAATATTAACTTGGCTATTACAACTAAGCTCATACAAAAAGACCCAGCACTTGCAGAGCAATGGGTTAACCAAATTAATTCTCGGTATATCAATCAACTAGGATTAACTGATCGTTTGCAACTCGCGCTGGCAAGACAGAACTGGCCAATGATTTTAAATTGGTCGCACATGTTACCCGCGTCTGAAAAAAGCGATCCCGCATGGCAATATTGGGAAGCACGGGCACTCGCTGAAACAGGTCAATTAGAGGCTGCAAAACAGATATGGCAACAATTAGCGACGCTTCGCAACTATTATGGCTTTTTAGCCGCAGCCAAAATTGGTGCACCTTTTGCGTTAAATGATTATCAAATGCCTATTGATGATGTTGATTTAGCAAGAGTTGCTGCAATTCCTGGCATTGCACGCGCAGCAGAATTATTTGCATTAGACCAAATCAATGAAGGAAACAGTGAATGGTGGGCAGCGCTTGATGTTTTGCCTGAAGAAGATCGCTACTTAGCGGCACATCTTGCTGCAGATAATGGCTGGTACAGTATTGCATTAGCAACCACAGGTAAAATAGCACATAAAGATGATTTGCGGATCCGTTTTCCAACTTTCTATCAAGGTGATATTATACAAGCAGCTGCCTTAGGTGGATTGAATCCTGCTTTTATTTTTGCAATCATCCGTCAAGAAAGTCTGTTTAATCCTATCGCAGAATCAGGTGTTGGTGCGCAAGGACTTATGCAGCTCATGATGCCAACCGTACATGAGCTCATACAAAAAAATAAGCTCCCGTCAGATTATGCTGATAAATTAGGAAATCCTTCTGTCAATATTATTTTAGGTGGCCACTATTTGAGTTGGTTACAACAACAAGTTAAAAACCCCGTGTTAATGGCTGCTGCTTATAACGCAGGCATCGGTAGAGTTCGTTCATGGTTACCAGATAACCCTGAAGATACCGATATTTGGATAGATAGAATTCCTTTTACTCAAACAAGGGATTACGTTAAAAACGTCGTGTCCTATGCTGTGGTTTATCAATATATCTTGGGCCAACAAACAAGCCTCACGCCTTTTATGCCGCTTACGATACAGAAAGATAAGGATAACGCCTCATGAAACGGGTATTAGTTAATGGTGCATTCGGTCGCATGGGACAATTAACTTGTGAGTGGATTGCTAAGCAAACAGCATTCACATTAGCAGGTAAAGCGGGACGAAACGACGATCTGAATCAGATGATAAAAGAAACGCAGGCAGATATTGTGATTGATTTTACGACTGCCGATGCCGCTTTTCAAAATACCCGAACTATTTTAGCTGCTAAAGTCAAACCTATTATAGGTACCAGTGGCCTAAAACCCGATGATGTGAAAGCATTACAAGCTTATGCCAAAGCCCAACACATGGGTGGCGCTATCATTCCGAATTTTTCACTGGGTGCAATGGTGCTAAATAAGTTAGCACAACAAGCATCCACTTATTTTAATAGCATCGAAATTGTTGAAACACATCATGATTTAAAACGCGATGCACCCTCTGGCTCAGCAATAAATACCGCGCATTTACTTGCAGCATCAAGAAAAAAGCTACCACCTGCGCATGATGAACAAGAAACCTTGTCAGGCGCACGCGGTGCAACTTTAGAAAATATTCACATTCATGCACTACGTTTACCTGGCGTCATGGCCAAAGAAACGGTTTATTTTGGCAGTCCTGGGGAAACGATAAGTCTTGAGCATCAAGTGATAAATCGGGAAGCCTATATGCCAGGGATATTGCTAGCATGCGAGCGCGTAGACTCACTCACTGAGCTAGTCTACGGTCTTGAATACCTCGTCGACTAAAGATCCATATCGCAGGAAGATACAACTTGTATCTCCCCACCCTTCTTACCTGACGATGTAAAGATAGCCCAATGCCTGATTGCGCAGGTGACCACAAGGAGCGCCCGCGCATATTGAAATGACTTAGGCATATGCAACCGTCTTGACATCTTTCCCTCTTCGCGATAGAGTCGGTGTTTAAACATTTACCAATAATAACCACATAAGGGGAAAAAAATGTCAAGTTCCGACGATGAACTATTACCTATAAGCGATTCAGATGACGACGATATATTTGATTTTGATGATCTGCCCCCAAAGTCGAAAGCAAGTGATACCAGTGCTCAACCTGCGTCTTCTCAAAGCCCTCTCCAGGTGCCTGATTCTCCTCCCAGCAGTATGCCTGTATCTATGCCAAGCTCGACATCCTCGGGTTCATCAACACCCATACCAACCCTACCGGCATCAAGCATTTTTTCATCGAGCCCCTTAAGCTCAGCCCAACGGACTGGCGTAACGCCGACATCACTTCCCATGAACATTAGCACGCTTGGCGCGCT
The DNA here is from genome assembly GCA_945957175.1 of uncultured Legionellales bacterium. Lineage (GTDB taxonomy): Bacteria > Pseudomonadota > Gammaproteobacteria > UBA1113 > UBA1113 > CAMFJL01. The sequence goes on along the minus strand of CAMFJL010000001.1, from coordinate 109,139 downwards.
GAGAGAGAAAGATACATTGAGAGAGCAAGAAACGCTAAGAGAGGACGATGCATTGGGAAAGAAAGATGAAAAGGAAAAGGAAAAGGAAATTGGCGCTGGCACGTACTTCACATCCCGTGTTGAAGAATATCGTAAGGCTGATGAAACTCAACTTTCACGTCGTCGCACCCAATCAAACTTATGGGGTATTCCCCTGAAACCAAGGCAACTACCTAGTCAGCAGGTCCAGGATGCTGCCCATTCGGAGCCTGAACAACTACCTAGTTACCCACTCTCTGGAAACACACCGTGAATCGGCTCGTCTTCGCAGGCACGCCCATCTTTGCTGCACAGATACTAGCTGGACTCATAGCATGTGGCTTTGACATTGTCTGTGTATTAACACAGCCAGATAGACCTGCAGGACGCGGACAAAAGCTGCAGTCAAGCCCTGTGAAGGACTTGGCTGTCGCCAACCATATACCGGTATGGCAACCGCTTAATCTTAAATCCACAGATATACAAAGCCAATTAGCATCGCTTGGTGCGGATGCTATGGTCGTAGCTGCCTATGGATTGATTTTGCCATCAGCTGTATTAAACCTATTTCCACGGGGTTGTATCAATGTACATGCCTCACTGCTACCAAGATGGCGCGGCGCAGCGCCTATTCAACGTGCAATTTTAGCAGGTGATTCAGAAACAGGTATTGGCATCATGCAAATGGAAGCCGGCTTAGATACCGGCCCTCTATACCAAGAAGCGGCTATTAACATCGATGCGCAAGAAACTGCCGCAAGTTTACACGATAAGTTATGTATTTTAGGCACTGATCTTTTGGTAAAAACATTACCTTTGATTTTATCAGGAGAGAAAACAGCGGTACCACAGACTGATATCGGCATCACTTATGCACATAAAATTGAAAAAACGGAGGCAAACATAGATTGGCAACAATCGGCACTTGTCATTGACAGACAAATTCGGGCTTTCAATCCTTGGCCAGGCGCATATACTCACATCGATGATAAACTTGTAAAAATCTGGGAAGCCAAACCCTTAACGATACATGGTCAAGCAACGCCAGGCACTATCACAGCGATATTACCCGAAGGCATTGTCGTGGCTTGCGGCCAAGGCAGTATGTGTCTTACCCAAGTACAACCAGCAGGCAGCAATATACAAACCGCTGAAGCTTGGCAACGTGGACATAGCAAACATATTCAAGTAGGCAGTTTATTGGCCTAAACAAACGCCCCACGATTCATACCTGAGCGATCCTCACAATTTGACCGCGCTAGATCTTATTGTAGGGGCACGGCGTGACGTGCCCGATTTGGGCATTGAACCGCTCTATCCCCACAATCCAGCGGATTATTAATAACATATTCTCAGTAAGATCTACGATAGAATCATAAAGAACTGACGAATACATTAACGCCACCAACGCTTTCTTGACTGAAAAGTAGGTATACGCCAACCCCAAAGCATCGTCCCCAAACGAATCAAAATGACCGACAGCACGCAAGCTGTTGCGGCAATATGCAGGTTAGGTACATACCGATATAGTGATACAAACACAGCTGCACCTATTAATGCCGCTGTAGCATACACTTCTGGCTGAAAAATGACGGGTTCATCGCGACATAAAATATCACGAATTAATCCACCACCCACTGCCGTTAACACGCCCATCATCACAGCAACAATAGAGGGTAACCCCATAAGCAAGGTTTTTTCAGCACCTGCAACAGCAAAAATACCAAGCCCTACAGCATCTGCCAACAGTAAACTTTGATGGGTCACATCGACTCGACTTGCAATTAAAAAGGTGCAAAGCCCTGTTAGAACTGTAATCACAATATATATCGGTTGATGAATCCAAAAGACCGGCGTTGCGCCTATCAAGAGATCGCGCATCGTACCACCACCATTGCCGACAGCAAAAGCAATAATCAATACAACACTTAAATCATAGCCTTTACGACATGCTAATAAAGCGCCACTGATGGCAAAAACCATCGTACCCAGTATTTCAAGCAAGATAAAAAACATCGTTATCTCTTATCAACATAAGTGAACGTATCATAACATGCATGATTAAAAAAGCAACAAACTGATTGCGTAAATGACTTGGTTTTGCGATAATCCCTTTTTAAAAATCTACGTGTGATTGTCATGCCTAAAATCGATCAGCTCGAAAAAAAATTACTACATTATACCGGCAAAGCCATTGCTGATTTTAATATGATTCAGCATGGTGATAATATTATGGTTTGTTTATCTGGTGGCAAAGACTCATTTACCTTAGTGATGTTACTCAACAAATTAAAGCAACGTGCCCATATTGATTTTACTTTTGAAGCTTTTACGCTTGATCAAGGACAACCAGGTTGGGATGATACGGCGCTGCGTACTTATTTAAGTGAGCGCCACATTCCTTATCATATTTTATCGGAAGATACCTATAGCATCGTCACAGATAAAATTCCAGAGACACAAACTTATTGCGCGTTATGTTCAAGACTAAGACGCGGCATTATTTATCGTGTTGCTGAAGCGCGCGGCTTTACTAAAATTGCATTAGGTCACCATCGTGATGATTTAATCACTTCTTTACTCATGTCTATCTTGTATAACGGCGAAGTACGCTCAATGCCGCCCAAGTTACTGACCGATAGCAAAAAGCATATTGTGATTAGACCTATGGTTTACTGCCAAGAACAAGATATTGCTGAGTTTGCCAAACTTATGGCATTTCCCATTATTCCATGTAATCTTTGTGGATCTCAAAATAATCTGGCAAGGGTCAAGACTAAATTACTTATTCAATCTTTAGCAAAAGATAACATAAAAATACCTAGCAATATATTGCATGCACTTACGGCTATCAAACCAAGTCAATTAATGGATAAAAATCTTTGGGATTTTAAAAATCTAGAAGCACATCGCGTAACAGAGAGCGCTATGGAAGATGATGTTGTGCTTTTTTAAATGCAACAGATTAGAGCGAATTCACGGTATCTTTTGGACAATACACTGCAAGCAATTCTTCAACATCATAACGTCTATTCCCGCGACAACTAATACTTCGTCTAACCGGAAATTGATATAGCTTAGCTTTCTGATATAGGACTTGCGTTTCTGGTGTGAGTTGATTAGAAATGACAATATGCACATTTTTCGTTGCTAATTTTTCTGATAAATCAGCTAGACTTTGTTGATCATCATGACTAAATTTGATTTGTCCATAACTGGTAAAATTTGCTGACTTTGATAATGGGTAATACGGCGGATCAGCATAGATAATATCACCTAACTTATTGGCTTTTTTCATGATCTTACTAAAATCATCACAATAAAACTTGGCGTTTTGACTTTTCTTATGAAATGCATAGATAGCTTCATCGGGAAAAAGAATCTTCTTATATGAACCGAAGGGTACATTAAATCGACCACTTCTGTTATAACGACATAAACCATTGTAACCATGTCGATTCAAATATAGAAACAAGCAAGAACGTTCTATGGGATCGCAACTTTGATTAAATTTTTCACGTAATTGATAGTATTTTCTAGATTCATTATATCTTGGTTTAAAATACTTAAATGCATGCTTGATATAATCTTCACCAAGTAATTTAACGGTCTTATAGAGATTAATTAAATCTGCATTTGTATCACCTAAATGATACTCATCGTAATCCGTATTTAAAAAGACTGTAGCCGCGCCTAAAAAGGGCTCAAAAAATCGCCTGCCTGTAGGCAGTTGTGGTAATATATGGGGTAACAGGTTAAACTTGCCACCGGCCCATTTAAGAAAAGGTCGCTGCAATCGTTATTCCCCTTTTAGGTTCACGTTATGACAAAACAGGCGGTATCCGCTCAAGCTATGAGATCTCTGCGTACATCGGTCTGTCAAGGTTTGGCTGCCGTATTACAACAAGGACTCTCTCTTAATGAAGTCCTGGCGCAATTGCCGGCCAGCATCCGCCCGCAAGACAAAGCCGTGATTCAAGCTGGATTATATGGGGTATTACGCTACTATCCAAGCCTTTTGAGACAAATTCAACAAAGACTTAAAACGCCTTTTAAATCCAAAGATAAACAACTTGAGTATTTGCTCTGCTTTGCCCTATTTCAGCTGGTTTATCAGAAAAAACCAGCACATGCTATCGTTCATGAAACGGTTTCAGCAGTAACCGCACTCGGAAAACCTTGGGCAAAAGCTGTTGTGAATGCTGTACTTCGGAAAGTCACAGATGATTCTGAACTGACATTAAAGACAACAAGCGCTCAACAAGACTTTAACCATCCAGATTGGTGGCAAAAAGCGCTATCTCAAGCTTGGCCCGATGATTGGCAAAATCTGCTACATGCCAACCAGCAGCAAGCGCCCTTAGTATTACGCGTGAATACACGGAAAATCACCGTAGCTGACTACTTAATCAAACTAGCAGCTGTTGGCAAAACAGCTAAACCTCATGCCATTGCATCTAGCGCTATTGTATTGGATGAAGCCTGTCCTGTACATGAATTACCCGGCTTTGCCCAGGGTGATATTGCAGTGCAAGATGCCAGTGCGCAAATGGTTGCACCGTTGCTTGAGTTAACCCAAGGTATGCGCGTCCTTGATGCTTGCGCAGCCCCCGGTGGCAAAACCAGCCACCTGCTACATGAGGCTGATAATCTTCATGTGACCGCGTTGGAAATCAGTGAAGTACGTGCCAAACGTTTGCATGATAATTTAAAGCGAATGGGACAAAAAGCGCTTATTGTGATAGGTGATGCTGCTGACCCAAACGTCTGGTGGGATCACCAGCCATTTGATAGGATTCTGGCGGATGTGCCTTGCTCAGCCAGTGGCATTATTCGAAGGCATCCTGATATTAAATATCTACGTCGTGAAACCGATTTAGCACAGTTACCGAAACAACAATTAGCCATATTAACTGCACTTTGGACATTATTAAAGCCAGGTGGCATTCTCATTTACAGTACCTGTTCGGTGTTTCCACAGGAAAATGATGCTGTCATTGCGGCATGGTTATCACAAACCCCTGATGTCAACATCATCGACTTACCCGAAATCTTAGGTGTTAAAACGACATATGGCCGACAACGCTTATCAGGACAGTACAACATGGATGGTTTTTATTATGCTAAATTTGCCAAGTTACCTATCCACGATCACTGAAAATGGGGGGTGCTTTAGGACATTGTCCCTAGAAAAAAATGCTTAGATGGGACATCTAGCATTTCTAACGATCGCAGGTATAATCTTTGTGATACCATTTACGATGAAGGATTGATGTCATATGTTTCATACATTGAATCATGATTTATTTCTTGCCATGAATGCCCCCTTGGGTCTTAGCGGTTTTCGTTTACACGCAGCTATCTTTGCTGCTAAAGATTTAATTTATCTTATACCCGTAATTCTTGCTGGTCTTTGGCTCTGGGGCAGCCTCGAAAAACGCCAAACCGTATTACTTGCAGTTATCAGCAGTATCTTGGCTTTACTCATCAGTGCCTTAATTGGACATTTGTGGTTTGAACCTCGCCCATTTGCATTAGGTCTAGGACATATGTATTTAAATCATGTCCCGGATAGCTCATTCCCAAGTGATCACACAACCTTTTTAGCCGCAGTGAGCTTTACGTTTCTGTTGCAACGAGGTACAAGGTGCTTAGGTTGCCTTTTTATGATAATGACCTTGCTAGTTGGATGGGCCCGCATTTATGTCGGCATTCACTTTCCGCTTGATATATTAGGCGGCTTAGTTCTAGGCTTTTTATCAGCAATTGTAATACTTCCATGTAAAAAAATCATAGCTCGCGTTTTACTCTCGCCATTGCTCTGGATTTATCGCAAACTTTTTGCGATCCCCATTCGATTACACTGGATAAAAAACTAAAGATGCCCTTCTTCGCCTGTGTACGATAGTGGCCGAGGACCGGATAAGGGGTAATAAACTATCGCGCAGCGATGACAAAAAGATGCATGTTAACTGATCACGGGTATGGTGCTTTACTCTATCACACCGCTATGATATGATGTTCGGCTCGATTGGAAGCAGTTAATCTGTTTCCTTAAGATAGCTGTCACCTTGCCAGCGTCTTCTCCTTGCTTTACGTGGATTCAAAACTACGAAAGCTTTACCCATACGTGAAACCATAAGGAGCAATTTATGCGTCACTATGAAATTGTATTTTTGGTCCATCCTGACCAAAGCGAACAAGTCCCGGCAATGATTGACCGGTACAAAGCACTACTTGAAACCCATCAAGGCAAACTTCACCGTCTCGAAGACTGGGGTCGTCGCCAATTGGCCTATCCTATCAACAACTTACACAAAGCCCATTACGTCATGATGAATATCGAATGTAATGATGCTGTGTTGGATGAATTGGTTCATAACTTTCGATTCAATGATGCCATTTTGCGTCACTTAATCGAAATCAAAAAAGCGCCTATCACTGAAGCTTCGATTATGTTGCGAACGAAAGATGAAAAACATAGTCCGCGCGAAGATGCGCTGGAAGAAATGAACTAATATTGAGGAGCTTATGATGCGTAAAAGTCGTAAACACTGTCCATTTACGAGTAACGGCGTTAATGAAATTGATTACAAAGATTTAGCAACGTTAAAAAAATACATTACTGTTGAAACTGGTTCTATTGTACCTGCGCGTATTACCGGGGTATCTGCCAAGCATCAACGTATGTTAGCTAAAGCGATTAAGAAAGCACGCTTTTTAGCGTTATTACCTTTTACTGACAGACATCATTACTAATTGTTGTTTGTCATTTAAGATATGCTAACACGGGGCTTAGTCAAATACCCTGTTTTTGCCGCGATTGTCGCCATTTTTTTGGCAATTTTTCCGTGGCTAGATTGGCTAAGCAGTATTATCATTGCCATCATGGTGTTAAGTGAGGCAATTACAGCGAGCATCATCACTTTGTTGCTCGTTTCTGCCTTGGAGACTTGGCACTATGATTTTCAATGGAATTTAGCCGCTTTTGCTGATCAGCTGAGTTTTTATTTAATTTGGCTGAGCGCCATGGTGCTTCGCAAAAGCAGCCAGTGGAATAAATTGTTGAATGGTTTTGCAGGTCTTGGCCTGCTGACCGTGATTATCTTGCATATGACTGTGCCACACTTGCATAGTTATTGGGTGCAAAAGCTTAACGAAGGACTTGGCGAGTTAAATCAACAGGTCAGCAGTGTGTTGGTATTTACAAGTGCCATACCTGGTGGCGCTGCACTCATGAAAACCTGGGAGGTCATCACAGGGTTTTGGTTAACACCGACCATGATTTCATTGCTGGCAGTCATGGCGAGTAGTTTTTGGATAAGTGGTGTCGTATTTGCATCCTTGTTTAATCTTGGACTCGCTCGCTTCTGGCAGCATAAAGTGATGGGTGTTGGTAATCTGCACGATGAGTTGATGGCTTTTCGATTGCATCGCATCTTTGGCGTCATTATGGTATTATTGTTGCTCGCTTATGGGTTAAGACCCAATTGGCTCTGGGCAGCTGATGCGCTAGCCTGGATGGCCCTTGTTACCATAACCGCTGGGGTGCTGTATGCTTATTGGCAAATAGGTCGATGGCCCTTGCCTTGGTTGTGGGGCATCATTGCCTTAGTGGCATGTGTATTTTATCCACTCAGTGGATTCATACTGTTAAGCGCACTTGGCATACTCGATAGCATCATCGATTTGCGGCGTTTACAATTGTAGTGGGATGTAAATTTTTATGTGTAAGGGCCAGTCTTGTACTGAATTCCGTTTGGATTTGCCCTTACAGTGAAAGTTTCGTTGTTATTTTAAAGAGGTTTTGTGATGGAAATCATTTTATTAGAAAAAGTACGTAACTTAGGCGACTTTGGCGCTCAAGTGAAAGTCAAACCTGGGTTTGGCCGTAATTACCTTATTCCTTACGGTAAAGCGGTACCCGCAACGAAAGCTAATTTGGCAAGTTTTGCTGAACGTCGCAAAGATTTAGAGCAAGCAGCGATTGCGGCCCATAAAAAGGCTGAACAACGCGCTGAGAAATTGAAAGATTTAGTTGTTACCATCAAAGCCCGTGCAGCTGACGAAGGTCGACTTTATGGTTCAATCGGCGTACGTGATGTTGCTTTGGCCATAAGCGATGCTGCTGGTGTTGAAGTTCACAAAAGTGAAGTGATGATGCCTAATGGCGTGATTCGTCAAGTCGGCGAACTCGAGTTGTTACTTGAGTTACACGCCGATGTTTCTACCTATGTAAAAGTTCTTGTTGTTGAAGATAAGTAATTACCATGGTAACACTAGCTGGACGGCCCCGTGCCAAGAAAGCTGATCCTGATGTTGCGGCGCTTAAAATGGCGCCGCATTCGCTTGAAGCAGAACAAGCCGTTCTTGGTGGTCTATTGCTTGATAATCAAGCCTGGGACCAAGTCGTTGAACGCCTCACTGATCAAGATTTCTATCGCTATGAACATCGCCTCATTTTTCAAGCCATGGGGCAGCTCGAAGCGCGCTCTCAACCTTTCGATCCCATTACCTTAAGCGAAACGCTCAAAGCCATGGGCGAACTTGAGCACGTCGGTGGCGAAGTCTATTTATTTGAAATCGCGCAAAATACCCCAAGTACTGCCAATATTAAAGCCTATGCTGATATTGTGCGCGAACGCTCAGTACTGCGCCAATTGATTGGCGTTGCACATCAAATTGCCGATACGGCATTTAGCCCTGAAGGCAGAGACAGCGCAAGTCTTTTAGATGAAGCAGAACGGCGCGTATTTGAAATTGCTCAAAACGATTTACGCGGTCAAGGTCCTCAAGATATCAAATCTTTAGCGGCGGATGCCATACATCGCATTGAAACATTATATAAATTAAAACAATCTATTACGGGTCTTGAAACCGGTTATACCGATTTTGACAATATGACCTCAGGTCTTCAACCTGCCGATTTAGTGATTGTTGCGGGCAGACCTTCCATGGGTAAAACAACCTTTGCAATGAATATCGCAGAACATGCAGCGCTTCGCTCAGGCCTGCCCGTACTTGTATTTAGTATGGAAATGCCCGGTGATTCTTTGGCCATGAGAATGCTATCATCGCTAGGTCGCATTGAGCAAAATAAAATTCGCACCGGCCGCTTAGAAGATGAAGATTGGCCGCGCTTAGGTTCTGCTGTAGCCCTTCTTAGCAGCGCTAAAATGTTTATTGATGATACACCTGGACTTACGCCAACAGAACTTCGCTCACGTGCACGAAGACTGGCTCGCGAACAGGGTGAACTGGGGCTGATTGTGATTGATTATTTACAGCTGATGCGCGTACCCCAATTTTCGGATAATCGTGTTGCTGAAATTTCAGAAATTTCTCGCTCATTAAAAGCTTTAGCCAAAGAATTGCGTGTCCCAGTGATTGCATTATCACAGCTCAATCGTAGTCTTGAGCAACGCGCAGATAAAAGACCTGTCATGTCAGATCTCCGTGAATCGGGTGCTATTGAGCAAGATGCAGATCTCATTACATTTATCTATCGCGATGAAGTCTATAACCCAGAAACGCGTGATAAAGGGATAGCTGAAATCATTATTGCTAAACAACGTAATGGCCCTATCGGCAAAGTTGCACTGACGTTCTTAGGTAAATATACGCGTTTTGAAAATTATGCGGATAGCCAGCGTTACGCTAACACGATGGAGTAATTTATGCTAACGCAACCTACTGCGTATATCAGCCAAGATGCGTTACGTCATAATCTTGCTGTCATTCGCAAATTTGCGCCACAATCTCGCATCATGGCCATGGTCAAAGCCAATGCCTATGGTCATGGGGCATCCGATGTAGCGGACACATTGGTTGCAGCGGGTGTCGATGCGCTTGCCGTTGCAAGAATGCAAGGTGGCATTAACTTACGTCAACATGGCATTACAATACCTATTGTCGTTCTATGTGGCGCGCTTGATATTAGCGAAGTTAAATTAGCTGAACAATATCATCTTGATTTAGTTATTCATCAGCCCAAACAAGTCACACTTCATTTGCAACATCCAAAATCTGCGCGTATTTGGCTTAAAATCAATACAGGCATGAATCGTCTTGGTTTAAAGCCTGATGATGCATTGACGGCTTATCAGATGCTAATCGCTTCGAACATCGATATAGCAGGGATCATCAGTCATTTTTCCAGCTCAGAAGAATCCGATGGAATCCGCATCCAGCAGCAAATAGCCTGTTTTAACGAACTTACACACGATTGGCCTTATCCTAAAAGTTTGGCCAATTCAGCCGCCATCATGACTTATCCCGAAACCCATATGGATTGGATACGCCCAGGGATCATGCTCTATGGTATTAGCCCCTTTCCTGATAAAACCGGGACAGATTTAGGCCTGCAACCAGTCATGCAGTTTCAGGCGCCACTTTGCGCCGTTTATCCCGTTAAACAAGGGGAAGGGGTTGGTTATAATGCCACATTTATTTGCCCTGAAGATATGTTGGTCGGTATCATTCGCGTCGGTTATGGTGATGGTTATCCCAGGTATCTGCGCCATTCCGCCCAAGTGATGATTGCCAATCAACCCGCACCCGTCATAGGTCGGGTATCGATGGATCTGCTTGCCATTGATTTACGTGGTCACACACCCCCTGAGCTCGGCACTCACGTCACCTTGTGGGGCCCGACATTACCCATTGAACACCTCGCAAAAGCCGCGGAAACCAGTCCTTATGAATTGGTAGCTGGGCTCACAGCCAGGGTTGAGTATAGATATCTGCCATCATGATTGCTGCGCCCGGTTGTAGGGGCACGATGTATCGTGCCCTTTTGAAATTACGCTCTACTCAGCGCTGACCTTAGGCACGGCACGCCGTGCCCCTACGTTTAGATCCAGAACAGAGAAACAGCATACCGTGTCACTAAGATTTATTGTAGTAATCCTTGTGGCTGCCCATGCTTTCTTAATTTAAAAGCAAATGATATGCTTGAATGATAAGCAGAATGAGGGTTTTTTAATGTTTAACAAAGCTTATGGTATTGATGCGCCACCAGTGATTCGTCATTTAGCTGTCGTAGCCATCGTAGCTTTTATCATAGCTGCTGGTAGTTATATTGTGTTAGAAATTCACCATCCCATTTGGGCAATTATCTTATTGATACTTTTCTTGATGATCGGTATTTGGCAGCTTGTGATGTTACTTTGGATGCTCTACAGTAGTTTGGCTGGCAAAATGATTATGCGAGATAAATTAATTGCAGATCTGCAATTAAACGGCGATGAAATACTGTTAGATATAGGTTGTGGACGTGGTTTATTGTTGATAGCTGCAGCAAAGCAGCTCTCGCAGGGCGGCCTGGCGGTGGGTCTCGATCTATGGTCTAAAGCTGATTTATCTGCTAATAGTGAACAACAAACGATAGCGCTTATTCAAAAAGAGCAAATCACTGATAGAACCACGCTTAAAACTGGTGATATGCGCCAAATGCCCTTCGCTGATGAGCAATTTGACGTTATCATCTCGAGCATGGCTATCCATAATATAGCTAAAACTGCAGAACGTGAGCAAGCCTTTGCCGAGATAACACGAGTGTTAAAACCAGGTGGCAAAATTGCACTATTAGATTTTCAGTTTACTAAAGAATATATGCGACATTTAAAAGCTTTAGGTTGGAGCCATGTTCATCGAAGCCAGCGTTATTGGCGCATGTTTCCGCCAGTACATATAGTGCGTGGTAAAAAATAATATATACCTAAAGGATTGCAAGTTGCGACAAGGGCAGAGGGAATGTCGTATAGTACATGACCGACGCCGAACACCCTTAGTAACAAAATCGCAGCTTGAAAGGCGAAAGACTCGTATGTTGCTTCAGTCTATACTTTGCCTTATAAGGTATTTATCTATCAAGCCTAAACACATCGGAATCCGATCCTTCAGCAGCAACCCCATCGGCTAAGAGCGTTAGTTCCCAGTCAGAATCAGAACTAGAGCTAGAGCTAGCCGCACTCTGAGCCTGAACCATCTCAGCATTAAACCCGCCTTGAACCTCCAGCATTTGGAAAAACGTGGGTTGTCTGCCAGGCCTTCCTACATAGATAGGAGACGGAGGGGGTGTCAGATCCGAAGATGTTGTTGGGACAGCGATAGGTGAAGAAGAGATTCTCGTCAACGTTGTGAGTCCCGCTTCAGCCGGCTTTGAAAAACGAATCACTGACTGCTTTTCCACATTCAAGGGATTCACCCCATCTCTATCGACCATATCCATCTCTACAATACGTCTGACTGTGGACTTAAGAGTAACGACTGCCTCCGCGCCTAAAATAACAGGGATCCATTTAGGTGATCCGGAGAAATACAATAGTAAATTCACAGCATTTTGCGATGGACTTAATATCATCTGCCAGAAAATACAACCTGACTTTATTGCATTTTTCCACTCAAATGCCCTTGGTTTCCATGTTTTTCCAGGATTTATTAATAATTTTTCCGCCTGTCCATTGGGTAATGCAAAGCTAAGTGCGAGCGGCACTGCAACAGCTGTGATACTTGCATGAAACATCCATGATAAAGTCTCATCTTCAGCAAGTAAATCGCCTAATAGATTGATAAACATCGCATTACTTGAAGCATCCAAGAAAACTTTAATCACAACACTGGTATTGATTAATTGATGAATCCAATGAGGCAATCGCATATCGGTGTCAAAAAAATACTTCCTAACAACAATATACAAGCTAGCTGTTGTTGGCACAGCTACAACACCACCGAGCCCAAGCGTTGTCAATTGCATTAATAAATTAAGACCAGGTGATAAATTTTTAAGCCATGTTTGCAACATAGAAATAAGCGCGGATGATGCATCTAGCGTTTCTGCCATGAATGCACCAAGCGTAACAACCTTAATCCAAAATTTCTTCAAAGGATCATCTTTTTCTGAAGATTTTGATACTGTTTCCAGTATTTCTACAGACTTATCGATATCGGCTCGTGGCATGCTGGTGACAGAATGAAGCTCAAGACTCGTTGGTCGTGTCAGTTTTAGCCGCTGAGACGGTAAATCTTCATGATGAAGAAAATCTTGTTCTTTGTCTTCTTCTGTAGCGCTATCTGTCGCCACATCTTCATCCGTTTGTAGTTGTAACTCATCATTTTCAATGTTTTCTTTGCTTTCAACATTATTTTGCAAATAATGTGCATAAGCCATAAGCAACGATGTCGAAATTGCAAAAAGAAATGCAGTAATAATAACCCATCGCGGATCATTATCGTCTTTATTTTCATTTATAAGTCTTATTAAATTTTTCAAAAAAGCTATCATAAAAGTGGTATAGCCAATGAAATTGCTAGCTCCCTCGCCGACAACATTGATTATACCCAAAGGCATATCTAATATTTCGTAGAGCTTTTCTGGCAAAGACTTTGCTGTATTATTCGACTGAGACGATACAATCACAGGCAATAAAGGTTCCTGCTCTTCGGCTGAGCCTGTTATGTTATTATTATTCATTATATTGACTCATCTTGTTTAAGATGCCAACAAGGATACCAACAAAAGCTTAAGGGATTATTACGTCTTGACATGTATTCAATAAAATTGTACACTTCGTGTCCAGTTTGACTCGCTACGAGTCGCTATCCAATGCTTGCTTAATAACACTGAATAATAAGGCACACGATTATGTTATCTGATAACGGGCCAATCTCTTTAGACAACCCATCTGATGACCCGGAAGAAGGTCAACAACAATCAAGCAATATACCCGCTCTTTCTTCTGAAGATTCGGATGAAGACGGCTCAAGCCATCACGCAGGCAAAGATCTCTTGCTTGATTTGCACCAGAAAAGAGATGAGGAAAAACCCAGCCATGACGCGTCTGCGATATCAATTGAATGCTCAGAAGAAGGGGGCGAGACATTATCAGAACAGCCAATAAGCGACATAGACTCCGCATATACGCGATTTCAAAGTTACCTTAAAGTCGTATCGCTTCCGGCCTTTTTTACAAACCTTTTTTGGCGTGCCATGAATCTTACGCGCCATCCCAATGTCCCTTTATTAACTGAATTGACGCTGGGCCTAGCTATCGCTGATGAAACCGCTGAATCCGCTTGGCAAATTGCCTTGCCTATTTTTATATTAAGCGCTGGTATCGACGCTATAAGGCAAATGTATCAGATGTATACACCGTGGAAAGCATCCTTCGCATACTATTGGGAAAACGGGCACTACTGGGATTCTGCTACGCTGGGTCTTAAGTTCTTTGCTGGCGCTTTGGGTTTTACAATTGCTTACACAGGCGCCGCTAAAGCTCTACCAGGCCAAGGGGCACTAGACGTCGGTGGCCGCGCTTTGAGTGCAGGCATAGGCGATGCCCTTGCTTTACTGATTACCTGTGAGGTCATCGAAATACTGCGCAAATGTCGCGGACAGGCGACGAATCATGCGAATGCATTGCGTATTTCTGCCGGTGGCTTTTGGGAGGGTATTGTTTGGTCTCTGGTGGGTGACGCTAATATTGCCTATCTCATTATCGAAAAAAGTAGCGGTGAGCATCTTGTCACTAACATCAATGCAAAATGGCTCGATAGCGTTGCTGTTGGCGGCTTATCCGCACTTGCATTCGCCCTATCGGCCTTTATCACTACCAGCATTGAAAAAAGTGCAGCGACCATTTCCAGCGGGTTGAGAACAACTTTAGCAACCCTATTAACTCAATTTAATGAGCATGCATCATCTAGTACACCGTATAATGATAGTAATACTGAAAGTGATACTGACAGTGAGTCCTTTGAAAACAGAATATCTGATTTGTTTGAGGAAGAGGAAGAAACAGAAAACGATGAGAATCGCGAAAGAAAACCATTGTTATTTGATAAAAAAACGACGCTATTTCATAGCAACCAATTAAATACCTTGCCCTATCAGGGTCCCCTCAATGATGACAGTGAATATAATGGTGAATTACCGTTGCCTTCTCGTTGTGGAAATTGCACTATTCTATAGATCACTGAAACTTACATTGACATCCTTTGAATATACTCAAAATCTTTCAAAATGCGAGTTTTTGGTTTCGCTCACTCAAGTACAAAGAATGCCCATCTCCCCTTGCGGGAGAAGGTGCCGCGGCGGATGAGGGGTAACAAAGCCATCGCGTAGCGATGACAAAACCTAGCATTTTGAAGTTAATTGAGTATATATACTTTGCGCAGCTGTCGCTTTATCATCTTGTAAATAATACGCAGCGAGCAATGCGAGTAATGCGCTGATAGGTAACACAGTCATCGCTAATTGATAACTTTGCGCGCTTTCTGCAATGATTTGGCCAAAGGGATGCGCAATCAAATAACCAATTGTCATTTGAAATAACGGAGCACCTAACATAATCATCATATTGGCAAAAGCCATGGCGGTTGCTTGTGAGGCTGGCATTACACTGCGTTTGATAAGTGCCAAACACGGAATATAGGCAGCTGAACAAATACCTGCTAATAAATAGCCTATGTAAAGCCATCCGTAGGGCACGGGTGGTAGTAATAATAATAAGACAAGCAATCCCAATGACAACACTGTTGCTAGTAGTAATAATTTTCGATAAATCTCGGTTTGTTTTGCAAACCACCCCCAGGCAATACTACCTATCGCTATACCAATTAAAATAGCCGAGTTAATATGTGTAGCCAAAGGAATACTCATATGTTGCGTATGTACTAAAAATTGAATCCCCCAAAGCGAGGTAAATGCACTCACGAGGCTAAATGCTAACAAACAAAATAACGCACCAAGTAAAACATTTCTATTTTTTAAAAAACCCAGTACAGACAACTTCATAGGCTCATGAACGATGCGATTTTTTTCATAATCGTGACCAAATAAGTAAGCAAATACGGCTAATATAAAAGAGACTGCTGCTGTGATAATTTGAATACTTTGCCATGAATGTGCAATAAACCAATAGGCTGCTAAACTTAGAGCTAAACTAACCAGACCCATGGTAATCATTTCTGATAAACCTATCATCAAAGGAAATTGTTTAGCGGAAAATAACTGCGTTGTGATCTTTAACATACCGACAAAAGCAAATGCACAGGCAGCACCGATGATGCGTCGAGCCATATACGCCATAGCAAAGGTGTGCGCTTCTGCCAATAATAAACAGCTAAAACCCACAAAAGTAAGTGACACGCTCAGCAGCATCCTTGCTGAGTATCTATCAAAACAGACACCTGCGGGAACTTGCATCAACGCATACGTGTAGAAATAAGCGGATGAAAGGTTGGCTAAACTAACGGGATTGAGATGAAAATCTTGCATCCAGCGCAAAGCAAAGATATTTGCGACATTTTGCAAGAAAAATTGAATGACCACAAATAAACACGGCAATAACCAAAGCAGGTAAGTACGGACGCGCATAACTGGCACTCACAGTAAGATATAGGATGCTATTGTACTAAAATGCTTCAATATAAGCAATCTCGAACAGCACGTATCACGCCTTCCCGTTAATAAGCTGACGCACGACGGGAATGAGATCCTTTGCTAATAAACCGCGTTGTCCGTATTGGGCTGCTAAAAGATCCGCCGCATGACTATGTACATAAACCCCCATACAAGCACTGTGATAAGGCTCAAATCCTTGCGCCATGATACCACCAATAACACCACTTAAAGCATCGCCCATGCCACCGCTTGCCATGCCTGGATTACCCGCAGAACAACGTGCCACATGACCGTGACCCTCGGTGATTAATGTGCCCGGACCTTTCAATACAACGGTACCACGAAATTTGGTTTGTAGTGCTTGTACGGCTTGCAGTCTATCTGCTTGGATGTGCTTTGGTGTTGACTCAAGCAATCGCGCGGCTTCACCCACATGCGGCGTGAGCACCCAGTTGGCGCGTGTATGCGGATGTAGTGCTAATAAATTAAGTGCATCTGCATCAACAATTAACGGTAGATTCGTCGCAACCGCTGCATTAAATAAAGCGAATGACCATTCACTAAGACCAAGACCCGGTCCTAAAATAATCACCGTTGCTTTTGCTAATAAGGGCGATAAATCCTCGGGTCTATCAGCGCTATGCACCATAATTTCCGGCCGTTCGGCTACAATCGCCGCTACATGACCCGAACGCGTTATCACAGACACAAGTCCAGCACCAACACGGTAGGCAGCCTCTGCCGCTAAACGAACAGCCCCGGGCATACCAAAATCACCACCAATCACCAAGACATGACCATAGTCGCCTTTATAACTATCGGGTTTTCTTGGTTGCTGCAAGGGTAACAAACAGCTGTCGGTCAGCATATCTGGTGCAATTTCTACTTTCTTACTTAGGTGGCCAAGACGACCCCAAATGCGTTTTATCCCTTGAAACATCCTGTACCTCCAAATAATTCCAATATACAAATGCTGTCATCACAAAGACGATAGGTAGATTAATGTTTATGAAAAGGTGGCCTTATAACCCGACAAGCCAAATGCTGACCACGAACATCCACAGTTACCGTCTCTGGCACAGGTGAAACAAGCCGAGCAAGCGCGATGCCAGCTTGTAAGCTTGGTGAAAAACTTCCGCTAGTAATTTCACCTATGCGTTTATCTTCTTTAAAAACCTGCATATGACTGCGAAGCACACCAGGTGACTCCAACACTAAACCGACAAGCGCTCGATTGATACCTTGGCTTCGCTGCAATTCAAGCGCTGCACGTCCTATAAATTCACGATCGGCTGGCTCAAGTGCAACAACCCAAGCCATACGACTTTCATAAGGTGTCGTTGATTCATCCATATCTTGGCCTGACAAATTATAACCGGCTTCTAAGCGTAAAGTATCTCGCGCACCAAGGCCACAAGCAGGCACACCTGCCTCATGGAGTTTCTGCCAAGTTTCCACTAAGGCTTTATGCGGTAAAACCCATTCATACCCATCTTCACCGGTATAACCCGTTCGTGATATGAAAAAAGGGCCATCATGCGCAAACTCGAAAGGTGCAAGTGTTGCTGTTAAATCTAATTGTGCTGCGGTTAACAATGGTGTGATAACGTTAAGTGCATCGGGTCCTTGAATAGCAATAATACCTAAATCGCTTCGCACCTGAATACCGACAGCAAAACCTTCTACATAGTGATTAAGCCAAGGTAATACTTTATCTCTCGTTGCCGCATTACTAATGATACGATAATGTTCAACATCATTAAAATACACAATCACGTCATCGATGATACCACCATGATCGTTTAACAAACAATTATATTGTGCTTGACCCGGATGTCTTAATTTATCAACATCATTTGCTAATAAATAGCGTAAGAAATCGCGTGCCCCAGGGCCCAGTAAATCGATAATTGTCATATGCGATACATCGAACATGCCAACATGCTGACGCACAGCTTGATGCTCTTTAAGCTGCGAACCATAATGTAAGGGCATCGACCAACCTGCAAAGGGTACTATCGTAGCACTTAGGCGTTGATGCTCTGCTAATAAGGGCGTTACTTGCGTCATATCACCTCCTCACGAACTTCTGTTTTAGCCTGCCAAACTACATCTAATTCACGCGCAGCTTTGACTTCATCAACACGACGAATAGGGCAATGATGTGGTGCTTGTTTTAAATGATCCGGCGATGCGTGTGCTTCAGCCCAAATCACATCCATCACTTCTACAAAATGATCAAGCGTTGCTTTACTTTCCGTTTCTGTCGGTTCAATAAGTAAACATTCAGGAATAATTTGAGGAAAATACACCGTTGGCGCATGAATATGAAAATCAAGCAAGCGTTTAGCAACATCCATAGCAGTAATGCCGGTTGCTTGTTTTAGTTTTTGCAGACTTAATACAAATTCATGACCCGCTAATCTATGAGGGATCCCCGGTGTATAACCTATCTTTTGAAGCCGCGATAATAAATAATTTGCATTGAGTGTAGCAAATAAAGCGACTCGCTGCATACCTTCAGCACCTAACATACGCGCATACGCATAGGCTCTTAAAATAACACCAGCATTACCCATAAAAGTTGATAACCGTCCAATACTTTGAGGCCTTTGCACCTGCGTTAACCAACGATATTGTCCATGCTCACAGGCAGCCATCGGCACAGGTAAATAGGGTGCCAACTTGGCATTTGCCGCAACAGGGCCAGCACCAGGGCCTCCACCACCGTGAGGTGTTGCAAATGTTTTATGTAAATTAAGATGCATCACATCAAAGCCCATATCGCCAGGCCGAACCTGTCCTAAAATAGCATTAAAGTTAGCGCCATCATAATATAAAAGCCCACCGGCCTTATGAACTAAATCAGCAACTTCACTGATTTGTCGTTCAAAAATTCCTAAAGTGGATGGATTTGTCAGCATAATACCCGCAGTTTTTGGGCCTAACGCCTGTTTTAATGCATCTAAATCAATATCACCTTCAGCGGTTAAAGCAATTTCACGAACGGTATAACCGCACATGACAGCTGATGCAGGATTAGTTCCATGTGCCGCCAGAGGGATCAGCATTTCATTACGCTGATGTTCGCCTCTATCGCGATGGTATGCTTGAATCATCAGCACACCAGCAAACTCCCCTTGCGCACCCGCCATAGGGGTCAATGATACTGCTTGCATCCCAGTAACCGTTTTAAGCATCTCTTGTAATTCATACGCCGTTTGTAAATAGCCTTGACTATGGTTGATAGGCGCCAGGGGATGTCTTGCTAAATGCGCAGGAAGCATCGCTGCACGATGCGCACCTCGCGGGTTATATTTCATCGTACATGAACCTAAAGGATAGAATTCTGTATCAATCGAAAAATTAAGCTGTGATAATCGCGTGTAATGTCGCACAACATCAAGCTCTGAACATTCAGGTAATCCCAATGGTTTTTGCCGTAATAATTCAGAAGGCACATTAATTGCCGTATCAGTAGGAATACGCGGCCACTGTGCTAATGCACGGCGTCCTGGTGCACTTTGTTCGAATATTAACACGGCGTTATTCTCCTGGCTTTTCATCAGTTAATTGGACTATCACTTCAGCTAATGCGTTGGCATAACATTCAAGATCTGCATCTGTTTTCGTTTCTGTCACGTTAATTAATAAGCAATCATTCAAATCTGAATATTCATCACCTAGAGGAAATCCACCAAGCAGATTTTTCTCTTCCAGTAATGCCAATACTCTTTCAACAGGCACAGATAGGCGAATGACAAACTCATGAAAAAAGGGAGCATTAAATGCTTTATTAACACCATCAATGGAAGTTAATAACTCTGCTAATTTATGTGCTTGCTGATAACAAGCTAAACTAACTTCTTCTAAGCCCTTACTTCCTAATAAACTCATATAAGCTGTAGCTGCCATCGCAGCCAAACCTTGATTGGTACAAATATTAGATGTCGCTTTACCACGGCGAATATGCTGCTCTCTTGCTTGCAAGGTTAAGGTATATGCTGTTTTACCAGCACCATCTTCAGTACGCCCAACAATACGGCCTGGCAATTGTCTTATATACATTTGCTTACATGCCATGAAACCAAGATAAGGTCCACCTGAACTCAAAGGAATGCCTAAAGGTTGCGCCTCACCACATACAATATCAGCACCTATTGCAGCCCAACTTCCTGGTTCTTTTAATAAGGCTAAGGCTATGGGATTCACACAAGCAATTACTAGAATCCCATGTTGTTTTGCCCAGTTTGTTAATTGATTAACATCTTCAATTGTGCCAAAAAAGCTTGGCATGGGTATTACGACAGCTGCTACATCATGCGTAGGCAACGCTTGAATATTGCTGACAGGCATAAGACCTGTATCAAGATCAACAGTCATCTCAGTCATTGGAATATTTTGTGCATCAAGAAAAGTCCTTAATACCTGGCGATAATACGGATGCACATGCTCAGGCACTAAGATACGTTTCGCATCGCGCGTTTGACAACGCACAGCCATTAATGCAGCTTCTGCTAATGCTGAAGCACCATCATATAAAGAAGCATTAGCAACGTCCATGCCTGTTAAATTGGCTATCATCGTTTGATATTCATAAAGCATTTGCAGTGTGCCCTGGCTCGCTTCTGCTTGATAAGGTGTATATGCTGTCAACCATTCACCACGACTGGCAAGATCCCAAACAGCCGCAGGAATATGATGTTCATATGCGCCGGCTCCTAAAAAATTCAAATGATAATGATCGCTTGCTGCTCTATCACGTAATAATCGTAATAATGCGTGCTCTGATAAAGCTTCTGGAAAAGCTGGCATTTGCTTTAAGCGTAAATGTTTAGGGATCTCTGCCCAAAGTGCATCAGCATGCTTAAGACCAAGCTCTGCTAACATCGCTTCTGTATCCGCTTCAGTATGAGGAATAAATGGCATAAAAAACCTCGATTTAGAAAAAATACTTATTTTTGCATTGTTAGATAAGCATCTGCACTCAGCAAATTGGCGTAAGCACCTGCGTCACTCGGTTGTAAACGATACAACCAACCCTGACCATAGGGATCTTGATTCACGCATTCAGGCTGCTTTTGTAAGGATTCATTGATAGCAACGATATGACCTAAGGCTGGACTATAGACATCGGCTGCGGCTTTAACTGACTCAACGACACAAACCTCGGCACCTGCATCCACTTCTGTACCTGGGCTCGGCAATTGCACATAAACCAAATCGCCTAACAATGCCTGTGCATGATCGGTGATGCCAACAAGCCAAGTACCATCTGCCTCTTGTTTAACCCATTCGTGCGTCGCTGTGTAGCGTAAATCATTGGGGGTTAGTTCTGTCATAGCATAGCTCCTTTATCTGTTTATACGCTTCGCATTTCAAATGTTAAAGAGGCACGAAGGGTATTGCAATCATAGCGCATTCACCCTATGCTTGTCAGCAGAAGATTGACAGGAGTATGATAACGATGTGGGATGTGCTTTGTTTTCGCAAGATGGTAACGCCTAGCCTATTACAATTACTCTTTTGGTTACTTGTCGCTCTTTGTCTTGTCAAAGGCATTTTAGATTTATTAGCCAATGCACCGCTAACTGCTTTAGTCTGGTTTGTTGTTGCACCTTTAATTTTGCGGGTCATTGTTGAATTATTGATGTGTCTTTTTGCTATTAATAATCAGCTTAATGATTTAAGGCACTTGCTTGGACAAGCGAACCATACGGAGAAAAAAGCACCATGATGGGAAGTATCTGGCCTTATGCTGGCAATACCGTCTTCACACTTAAACTTGCCATTATGGTATTAACTGTGATTATTCATGTGATTTTTGCTGGTGCTGTTGCTACTGATGCAGGTAAACTTCACAAACAACAATTACAACCCCTATTAGTTTCTGGCGTTACCTGGGCATTTGCTACGTTATTAGGTGGTGTTTTCGTTGCTGCTATTTATTGGCTGATGCATCACTCAACACTGACTCGACGTTAATATATCCTTTGTCTTTCAATAAATACCCTTCTCCCCTTGCGTACGATGGTGACCGAAGGCCGGATGAGGGGTAATCATACCATCGCGTAGCGATAATGACATTTAAGATGCAAGCAAATCACTGGTACACGCTTGTAGGGGCGCTCCTTGTGGGTGCCAGGGCTGTTAAAGGCGGCAGGCACAAAACCGCCCCCTACAGGTAAATTTCGCATCTTGTAACAAAGTTGCAGATTGAAAGACGAAAAGTGTGCTACGCGGCATTCTCAACAGTAAATTGTTGTATACCATAACTATTAGGAAAACGCCAAGTAGGTTGTTGGATCACCAGCATGGTAATGATATAACGATCCGTCACCTGATCATTGGCGCTCTGATAAGTGACCAATAAAGGCACCTGTATTTTCCACATACGTGTTCCCAATAGTCGACTTTGTGCAAGAATGACCGGTGCACGGTAAGCAACGGCCGATACAATAAGCTTTTTAGCTAATAATTGTTTTACAGCACCCGATGCTTTGAATGCATCATTAAATGAGTCGGCACCTGCTGGTGTAAAATAACGCTGTGATGTTAATGCAAATTGCGTTTCATAATTAGCTGCATCATAGGTAAATGCCGATGTTGCAGCATTAATCGCCCATTCACGTAAGACAAGGGTATTATAAAGTGGCGCGGCTAAAGCGCTCATTCGTTGTAGCTGTATTTTATCTTCCTTACGATATACAGCATAATAAGGGCTTGGTGCTTGATTATTGTAATAGTAAACGCCACCACCTAATACAAGTATATTAGCAAAAATAAGCACCCAAATACATGTGTAGATAAATCCATGGCTTGTTGCTTTCATAAGCTACCTTAAATGCTCTCAAAACCTGACGTGGTACGCACTAAGATTTGGCTAATACCAATACCTTTCATGCCATCAAGATTAGGCGCGTTGTTATCCACCAAATAACTTGAACGAATAATCGTTAAATTAACGTCAAAAAAGCGACGGATAGATTGTGTAGCATTGGAAAAATTAACAACCAACGGCATATTGACATGCCAAGCGTAAAGGTTTTGATTATTAATATTTTCGATACCTTGCTTAATAATGGTTGGGGCAGCATTCGGTTGTGCAACAACAACATACGCACCATTGATAATGGTTTCTAAATCATTGCTTTGTACTAATTGTTGCTGATATTGTTCCCCGCCAGACGTCGTAAAATAAGTATCTTTTACAGTCTGCATTTGCTCACGATACTGAACATAGTTGATAGTAAACGCAGCACTCGCAGCTCTTGAAGCCCAATTAATCAGCTGTTGATTGGGTAGCGTGGGTGTCGTTAATGGTTGTAAAGGAATAAGCCCACCATGAACATTGGTAGCAAAATAGCGTGGCGACGGTCGATGGCTAAATAAATAATAAACCCAGACCATACTTGCTACCAGCATCGCAGCTAAAACCAGTACGATACCAAGTAAACGACGATAACCATCACGATAGTAAAAATTTCTAAGCCGCACAAGCTCAAAAGCATCTTTGGCCTCTCGTTTACTTGCGCTTTCTGACGCTGGTGCTTTTGTAGGTCTTGTTTGAGCCGATTCGCCATGCTTGTTATCAGCCGGATTAATCTTAGGGATCTTGGCCATAGAAAGCTCCTTCGCTTGACATTAGGTTTCCGCAGTTAATCTGCGGAAAGTGATTTGTACACGATTATTCGTGATTAAGCCGTACTGTGTTTGATTATTCGCGATGGGATTGGCACTACCATAACCTACCGCGTAAATCATAGTGCTTTTAAGACCTCTATCCCATAATTGATGGGCTACATACTGCGCCTGTTCTCGCGATAGTGCTAAATTACGGATTGAACTGCCCAATGTATTGGTATAGCCGGAAACCTTAACCGTTTCAACATCGTACAGATTAATAAAATTGGCAAGATCTGTGAGTGTTGGCTCCATGCCTTCATTAAAGTGAGAAGAATCTGTATAGAAAAATACAGAAGCTGGCATGACCAGCATGACATCTTGGCCGACCATGATAATTTGAACATGCGCTTGCTCAAGCCGCATCGCAAGCTGCTGAGCACGGGTATATTGAGCGCTTGCCGGTGTAAACCCCATACCAATAGAGCCACCGACCATACCGCCTAACATCGCACCTACGGGAATACCAACGCCACCTGCAGCAACCCCACCTATCGTTGCACCCGCAACGCCACCAGCGATAACACCTGTTGTCACTGGCGAAATAGTATCATTACTCGGACTTTTGGGCATGCTTTGACAGGCTGTCATCAAGCCAACCAAAATAAGCAGCGAGAATATACGTTTTAACATGCGTTTCCTTAGCTTTAACGCCGGTCATCGCTATGCGATGATTTTATTACCCCTCACGACCTCCGGTCACCTTCTTCCACAAGGGTTGAAGAACATTTTATCACTAAAGTATCACGTTAAAACATTTAGTCGCAGTTTGAAAGGCAGAGCGTATTAGCGTTATTCTTTGACCCTAGACACGTACTCACCTGTACGCGTATCAACTTTAATGGCCTCACCTTGTTGTACAAACAAGGGAACTCGTACCACCGCACCTGTTTCAAGCGTTGCAGGTTTACCACCGCCACCGCTTGTATCACCACGAACACCCGGATCGGTTTCCGTAATTGTTAACACAACAAAGTTGGGCGGGGTAACACCGAGTGGTTGACCATTCCATAAAGTTAATATACACATATCTTGATCTTTAAGCCAAAGCTTTGAGTCTGCAACAACCGCTTCATTGACTGCAAATTGCTCGAAAGAATCATTCACCATAAAATGCCAGTCAGTACCATCATAATATAAGAATTGGGCATCTACATCGAGCACATCGGCACCAGGCAAAGACTCACCTGATTTAAATGTCTTTTCTAAGACGCGGCCCGTTTTCAAGTTCCGCAATTTAACACGGTTAAACGCCTGACCTTTACCAGGTTTAACAAATTCGTTTTCAATGATAACGCAAGGGTCTTGATCAAGCATAAGCTTTAAGCCTTGCTTAAATTCATTGGTGCTATAAGTTGTCATATATACCTCATATTAAAGTTTCCCGATAACCGGGGAGAGCATGGCGTGGCCGAATTACGATATTCGTTGACACTTTGTCTCTTTAAGGCCTAAAGTCACTAAGAACGCTAAAATGAGCGCCACTGGCATCATCAACATGGCGACATGATAATCGCTAGCACTGTAGACTGCAACACCTTGACTGACTAAACCATGCCAGTGCCAATTGAGTAAATAACCGAATAGGGGAATGCCAATAAAACCACCGCCAAAAAGTGTCGTAAATGAAACAACGCTTACAGACATGGCAGTAATATAGCTTGGATTACTTTCGGCTATCAATGGATAACTAATCACTTGTGTACTGCTGACCAACCCTAGTAAAAAGAACATGACCATTAATACCACATAGTTTAAATGCGGTACATAAACAAGAATTAACACCAAGCCTAAAGAAATCAACGCCCCAGCTTTCATCGGGAGCTTACGCAAACCTAATTTGTCTGAAATAAACCCAGCAAGTGGTGAGCCTATCACCGTACCAAAAAAGATCATGCCCGTTATCCAGGTTGCTTCCGTTCGATTAAAGCCATGAATTTGTTCTAGGAACAAGCTACCCCAAATTGCGCCCATTAAAAATAAAGGCAAGTTAGACAAGCATGTATAAAGTCCTGCAAACCAATTCTGACGGTTCATATAGGCTTTTTTCATCGATTGCCAGTAACCCAGCGATTGTAAATCTTGCTTTTGTGTACATGTATCATGCTGACCATTAGGTCTATCGCGCACAATGCATGCTATCAATAATAAAATGACTAAACCCACGGCGACGTCAACACGGACAGCATCGCGCCAACCTACGTGACTAACCACCCATGAAAAGGGAGCTTGCGCAACCCATCCACCTAGCATGGCCATGGTGACAATCAGGCCACTAATGAGCGCCATACGTCGTGAAGGAAACCATCGCGATGCAAGACGAATGCTGCTTAAAAAACAAAAAGCGCTACCAATACCCGTCATAAAACGAAACAGGCCTGCCATCCACAAGCTATTCGTAAAACTAAAAGCATATGTACCCGCAATACATAAGGATAACGTGATAAGAATAATATTGCGTGTTGAAAATCTATCAAGAAGCTGGCCTGCAAGTGGAATAAAGATAACATTGGCTGCAAAATAAATGGAGGATAAAATACCAAGCTTAGGTGCATTCACCGAAAATGCCGCCATTAAATCTTGATTTAATGAGCTCAGTATATTCATTTGAATGAACTCATAGAAAAAAAACAAAGCTGCTGTGAGACAGACAAGCCATGCTTGCCAAGTTAATTGAATGTCATAATTATCATCTTTCATCGTTGACACACTATAGGAAGCAGCTGGCATAAACTATGGCTCCGTTACATTTTTACAACGTGTCTCACGAACAAATAACGACAATACCAAGCCGAGTGTTAATACAACGAAAAACATCATCATAGCAAGATGATAATTACTTGCTGAATAAACGGCAATACCACTTTCAGTGACATGATCCCAACGTAAATCTATTAAGAAACCAAAAATAGTTTGAGAAACCCCTGCACCTGCCATAATGAGTGCCGAGGCAAGTCCAAGTGCAGTACCTGTCAGTGCTCGCGAATTGCTTTCAGTAATCACAGGATAACTTAAAATTTGTGAGCTGGTAATAAAGCCAATAAACCAAAAAAGAAACATCGCTCCCCAAAAGCTAAACGCAGGACTGTAAATCAGCCAAAACATGCTGACAAGTGAAATCAATGCGCCAATGAACATAGGCACTTTGCGATTACGCCATGTATCAGAGACCATACCAAATACCGGGGAACCCACAATCGTACCAACAAACAACATCGATGAAATCGTTGCCGCTTGTGCCATATTCAATCCATGCATTTGCTGCAGGAAAATGCTGCCCCAAAGACCACCAATGACCATCAACGGCATGTTTAAGAAACTGGTGTAAAGACCACAGTACCAATTTTGCCTATTATTGACTGCAAGTTTGATACCCTGTCTAAAGGGTATCTGCTCAGGACGCTGATTAATTCGACTATAATCTCGCTCAGGTGCACTTGGACGCTCTTTGATAAACACGTACATAACGACCCAAAAGCTTAAACCAATCACGCTATTGACTAATACTGCTCCGCGCCAGCCTAAATGTATCGCCAGTAAGGCCATAGGGGTTTGCGATAATGTGCCGCCCGCCATACCCATGGTTACAATCAATCCGGTCACCAACGCCAAACGCTTCGGTGGAAACCAACGAGACGCCAACATCAAGCAGCTAAGTAAGCAAAAAGATGCGCCTAAGCCCGCAGCAAAATGGGCCATATAGGCAATAGAAAAAGTTGGCGCAATGGCAAACGTAAAGGTACTAACAACACATACACCCATCGCAGATAAAATAATTTTTCGGGTAGAAAATCTATCTAACAAAATACCTGCGGGGAAAAGTAAGGCTACATCAGCCCAGAAATAGGCCGCTGATAACGAGCCTAGCGTTACACCATCCAAATGAAATTGTCGCATCAGATCGACACTGATGGCATTGAACATATTCATCTGAATAAATTCATAAAAAAAGAACAAGGAGGCAACTAAACAAACTAACCAGGGGGCATATGCAGCAGATTCATTAAAAAAGCGGGAGGTATTCATAGAAGTGGGTTCTACAGTTGCAGCGAGCGTCATGATAGACGTCCTCTTGGTTTTTAGTGACAGCGCATCATACCAAAAACGCCTCCGCTTCGCAATCAGACTTTACAGATTTTGGACAGTTTGGACTTGATTTGATATGATGCGCTCCAAACCTTGTATCTATACCCATAAGAGAACGATAGTCATGAATCCAACACAACAAACAAGCGCGATGCTTTATTGGGCACCATTGTTATTGCTATGTCTCATCCAAATGGGTACATCCGCTGATAGCTCCGTGCTTATCAATGCCACATCTGCGTTACTTACGAGCTTTCATGCAACTGTTGTTCAAATTCAAATTGCCAATGCTATGTATCCGCTCATCGCTAGTACTTTAATGATTATCAGTGGTTTTGTAGGTCTTATCATTGGCTGGAAATATCTATTGCAGATGGGTCTACTGATTCTCGCCTTAGGTGAAGCACTTGCAGCCTGGAGCCCTAATATGCAAGTTTTTACTTATGGCGCCAGAGTACTTACGGGTCTTGGTGCAAGTGTAGCAATCCCCGGCGTATTGGGACTGATTCCAGGGCTTTATCAAGGACGTGCGCAAGTTATTGCTTTTAGTGCTATTGCTGCGGCTAATGGCATTGCCAGCGCAGTAGGTCCTATTGCTAGCGGCGCTATCATCGTTGCATTTGGTTGGCGGCCCGCGTTTTTAGCACTCTCATCATTATTTGCGCTTTGCTTATGTGGCAGCTTAATCATTAAGCGTACGCCTTCATCAGATAAAAAACCGACCATTGATTGGATTGGTGCCCCACTAGTCATTATGGCCATGTTTACGATGATTACAGGCTTGCTCACCGTAAGTGAATGGGGCTTTATTTTTCCAGTAAGTCCGCCTTTTACCTTATTTGGCTTATCACCTTCTGCTTTTCTTATCATACTTGGTGTATTTATATTTTGGTTGTTTCTACATTGGCAAGAACATATTGAAGCATCAGGCAGACCAACACTTTTACCCTCATTGTTTTTACGAAACTTACAAGTACGCGCGGGGCTCTATCTAACTTCGCTTATTTTCTTAGCCATTGGTAGCATTTCTTTCTTAGTTATTACATTCTTACAAGTGGTTGTTGGTTTAAACGCCATGCAAACAGGTCTTATTTTTGCCACTTATGCGGCTGGCATGGTTATCTTTGCACTCGAAGCACCCGCTTTATTTAAATCGCTTTCACCCAGAACCTTATGTCGTGCAGGCATATTCTTACTAGTCATTGCTTGCTTTATCATGATCATAGGCTTACAGTCATCATCAACCAATGGCTTATTGTTAGTAGGCTTATTTATAGCAGGTTCGGGCTGTGGACTGGTCGCCTCACAAGCAAGTACTGTCATTACCATGGCTATACCCGCGCATGATGCTGAACAATCAGGCGGTATTCAAGGCACGATGCGTAACTTAGGTCAGGCCATTGGTATTGCCTTAAGTGGTATTATTTTGATTACTTCACTTACATCAGCGGTTAAAACCAATACATGGACGTCTGATAAATTATCGATTCAAGCAAAACAGCAAATAAAGCTTATTAGCAATGTGCCTTTTTTAAGTGACGCTCAAGTCAGTGCCATCTTAGATAAACGGAATATTTCACCAGAAGTTAAAAATACCTTGATAGCTGTCAATGAAAAATCAAGATTGCTCGCGGCAAGAAGTGCTACATTATGTTTAGCTTTAATTTTCTTTCTCTTTTT
This sequence comes from uncultured Legionellales bacterium, assembly GCA_945957175.1. Taxonomy (GTDB): domain Bacteria; phylum Pseudomonadota; class Gammaproteobacteria; order UBA1113; family UBA1113; genus CAMFJL01. Next base: position 79,267 of record CAMFJL010000001.1, on the reverse strand, counting down.
ATTTCCGACAAAACACTTGCCTAAAATATCGTTGATGTTAACCGGACCTAAAAAAGAAGAGGATGTTATCGGTCGTTAATGCATATGTATGTTTATAAAATAAGCATTTTCTAGTTAATGACAGTACCTAAACAAAAAAGAGCACCGTTCTTACATATGTTCAAGTACATCAATGCCTAATAAGGCTAAGCCTTGCTTTAAAATACCTGAGGTTTCTTGGCATAGGTATAAGCGCGTATGCAAAATCTCTGGCGTTGTGGCTGTTAAAATAGGGCAATGCTCGTAGAAACCGTGAAAAGTTGCTGCTAACTCATAAAGATAATGACATAATTTATGAATCGCTAAGTCTTGGCTGACTAAAACCACCGTTGGTGCAAAACCAAGTAATTTCATCATCAGTTTGCGCTCAAATGGATCGCTAATAACAAGCGCTGCATCCTGATGCCATTGATCAGGTAAAAGCTTTCTAAAGATCGCTTGGATTCTTACGTACGCATTAATCAGATAAGGCGCCGTTTTCCCTTCAAAGGCAAGCATCTTATCCCAATCAAATACATAATCTTTCACTTTATCATTGACTAAGTCCGCAAACTTTAACGCACCTATACCAATCACATCAGCAATATGATTCACGTCTGCATCATGTAACTGTGAATTCTTCTCTTTAGCTGTTACGCCCGCTCTATTTTTCGCTTCACTCAACAAATCTGTCAGTTTAATGACATCGCCCGCCCGGGTTTTAAATGGTTTTTTATCTGCACCCAAAATAGAACCAAAAGGCACGTGCTGTAAATTAGCTTGCTCAGCCCATGGCATCTTTTTGACACAATCAAATAGCATCGCAAAATGTTGCGCTTGCCTCGCATCTGTCACATAAATAACACGTGAAGCAGCTAAATCACATATACGGTATTTTGCAGCAGCTAGATCAGTTGTTGCATAAAGATAAGCGCCATCAGACTTTTGAATTAAAAAAGGTACTGCTTTGCCATCGGCATCTTGATATCCTTCTAAAAAGATAACCTTGGCACCATCACTTTCGACAGCCAAACCTGCCTGCTCAAATTCACTGACTCGTTTAGCCAATTGATCTTGGTAGAAGCTTTCACCGCATATATCTTGCGATGTAAGACGCACATGAAGTGTCTGATAAATAGCTTGGAAATGATCGACGCTGATAGCAATGATGTCATCCCAAATGGCCTTAGTCTTTGCCTCGTGATTTTGCAATAAGGCCACACGATGACGCGCGCGCAAAGCAAAATCAGCATCAACATCAAATTTTGCTTTGGCCTTTTGATAAAGCTGATTTAAATCATCAATCACTAAGTTTGTTGTCGCTATATTTGCTTCAAGCATATACTCAATGAGCATACCAAATTGTGTACCCCAGTCACCAATATGATTTTGACGAATAACGTGGTAACCCAGGAAATCTAAAATACGATAAATAGCATCACCAATGATAGCCGATCGTAAATGACCAACGTGCATGGCTTTAGCTGCATTAGGACCACCATAATCGACAACCACAGTTTCTTTCTGTTGTAGCGCCGGTACACCATATCTTGGTGATTTTAATGCTTGTAATTGAGTTAATACAGCCTCATCACTCACTGTGATATTAATAAAACCAGGTTTTACTACGCTTATCGCACTAATCAGTGGCTGCCTTCCTACATACTCGACAATACGCGAGGCCAAATCAAAAGGATTGGTTTGCAAAGTTTTTGCAAGCGACATCGCTACATTTGCTTGAAAATCACCAAACTCAGGGCGTGTAGCAAATTGTATCAGTGGGTCAGTTTCGGCATAATCATTACCTAAACAAGCTATCATAGCTTGCTGCAACACATACGTAAGTTCAGTTTTAAGATCAGTAAAATTCATAAATATCGCACAACAACAAGTATAAAAAACCTCGTTATTATACGCCAAGCTACCGATGATGCAACTCACATGATTCCACTTAACTCTTGTTCATCTTACAACAAAGTTGCTGATTGAAAGAGGAGCGGTATATACTCTTCGCTACTAGCCAGGAACATGTGCTAAGATGGCGAAGATCCATTGAGCGTCCGTCCCCGCTTACGCGGAAATGATGGAGCTGCGAATAAAACACATATTTCGGATAAAATACAATAAATAACCATGCCATACCTTGAATTAAAACAAATATTAGTCATCCTAGATCAATTATTACATCGCATCCGGGAGCAAGTGATGACTCAGCAACTTGCTCTCGCCATGACCAATTTAAGCACAGCTCGAAAGCTTAACACCAAATTTTATGAACGCACGGAAAATACTTATTTTAAGAATCTTTTTCATGAGCTTGATATATTAATACAGCTTGATTCAGTTATCACCGGTTTAAACACAGAAGTTATAGATTTACCTTTATTGGATTCTAAATTAAATTACTTATTAGCTTGTCGCCAATTTTTAGATTTTTTCCTTTATGTCAGTTTGCTACACGAGCTCTATCTTAATGAAATAAAAATTACACGCGCCTTATCAACGGGAGAGTACTTACAAAAATCTACTTGTCGATGGACCTTCTTCAAAAAAATTATGCTACCCAATACGGCTGATTTTCATTTTCACTCTACATTTAATCTTACCGACATTACTAACCAACTTGTCTTGATGACACCTGAGGATAAGCAACGATTATGCATGAGTGCTTTTGCTGAAGCCGACCATGAGCCCGACCCCAAAGAGCTCATGACTATCTTTGCACAAAGCACAAACGATAATTTGTGGATAGGCGCAGATATCGCTCGTTTAGTACAAACCATTAAAAACTATCGATATGCAACCAAGATAGAACCGCCGACCCACGCAGCATCTAATCGAATGTATTAAATTGGAAATGCGTATACCCAATTAGCTTCAACATCCACAGATGCTCAATCTCTTATCTGGCCTCAATGTATTTTGAAGAAATGTTGTTATATACTGAAACGCTTTCAACAGACTATTTCTTTATCCATTAAGGATGCTTATGAAACCAGCATTAGTTGTCATTGATTTTATTCATGGCATAGTGAAAACCGGTACCTGTGCGGCTTATCTTGCAGAACATTATGAAGTCATTACCAATACTAATTTACTCATTGAACATTTTCGTAAACAGCATTTACCTATCTTTTTTGTTCGCTTAGCTTTTAATAAAAATTATGATGATATGCCACGCTATCTACCCATGGCAGATAGTATAAAAACCAATCATAAATTTATACTAGGCCAGACAGATACTTGCTTCATTGATGAACTTAATTTTAATGAGGCCATTGATACAGTTTTCAATAAAAAAGCAGGTGATCCCTTCCACGGCAGTCACCTTCTCGAAGCACTCCAAGCTGAAGCAATATCCGACATTGTTTTTACGGGCATTGCAACAGATCATGCTATTTTATACGGCGCAAACACGGCTATGACACACGGATATAAAGTGATTATTATGAGTGATGCTTGCGGCGCAGCTACCCAGACTCAACATGAACAAGCTTTGGCTATGATAAATGGACGAACAAGTAAGGATATTTTAACGACCACTACATTGATTGATAAATACCCATACTCGCGGTGAGCCGGGAAAAAAGTGAGGCTTTTCCCGGCCAACATTTAAAAATGCGCTTAGTCGCATTTTAACCACCCTTCTTCAACACTTCTTGAGCAATAGCTTGAGCATCTTGTGTGTCTGCCTGTACCGATGTAAAAAGCGTTGAAGGATTTGTCATCGATGGCGTTCGGGCAGTCGATGTCGAAGCGGATGTTTCTGCCTCAGACACCTGTGGTAAAGCCGCTACTGTTGAAGCAATTTGCGCATGAGAGACCCATGGATACTGTGCTTCAAGTTTTTCATACACTGCATTTATAGCAGCCTTGAGTTCATCCTCGGTGGGTAGCTCTTTGAGATAAGTTAAGCACTGTATGAATATTGTCCGCTTGGATTCTAGTAACGCCGCCAGGTTAGCAATCGCCCTATCGAAATTCACAACAGCTTCTTTCCTGCGTTGTTCACACAGATTTTCTATGAATGCGATCTTTCCAGATGCTGTTAAAGTATTTGAATGCCTAATGATGTACTTATTGAGATTGAGATCGAATCTGTCACCACTTCCATTCGCAGCTAAAATAGCTTCAACTGATTGATACTTTGTTATCTTAAGCTTTATTGCTTTAAGATTTTCACTTATTTCCCAATACTTCAATGCCTCTTCAAGCCAGTTTTTACCGAAAACATCGATATAAGGTGGATATACTTCAATCGGTTTCAAATCGACCCGTTTGGCGCATGCGTCATCGGATGCTATAGCAGTATCAAGGCGCCGAGACGCCTCATTAGGTACTTGTTTGAATAAGGTATCAGGAAATACTAATAATCTAGTCAGCGAAAGACCTGCTATATCTATCCGACATTCTGCATTAGCTGCTATCATTTTCTGCGGTTCCTGAGATAGGGAAAATAGGCGAGATAGGTTATTGTCCATAACAGGCACACCTAATGTCAGGAGATGATTTATATACTGAGGATTTATTTTGCCTTCACCAAGACCCGTGTAGGGATTGGCGCCTTCTTGAAGCAGTAATTGACATGCCTCATGGTTGTTATGATGATTAGCTATCAGGTATAGTGCACTCATGCCCGTACGGTCTAGATGATTGAGAGCGTTCTTAGAGGCTACAACAAGCCGTTTAAATATGTCTAATTTGTATAGATCTTCTCTCTCTGCAAGCCAATGCAATGCAGTTCGCCCTTGATTATCTTGCAGTGTCGCATCAGCACCATGTGTGAGCAGATATTCAATCGCTTTTTCAGATCCCATTTTAACAGCCATATGCAATGCTGTTTGGCCTTCATTATCTTGTTTATTAAGCGCATCTTTATTTTTAGAGGCTATCACAAGAGATAACAATGCTTCTTCTGATAAATTGGTGCGCATGTCAACAGCAGAATCAAAATACAACGCAGAGTGCAAGGCAGTTCGACCTTGATTATCTTGCAGCGTCACATCAGCACCCTGCTTGAGGAGATATTTAAGCGTCTGAGTATCCCCATTTTCAGCAGCCACGTGCAATGCTGTTTGGCCATTTTTGTCTTGTATGTCGAGTACTTTTTCCTTCTTAGCCATATCAACAAGAAACACAAGCGTCTCTTCCGATAGATCTATGTTCTTGGCAGCCCAATGCAACGCAGTTTGACCTTGATTATCTTGCAACGTCACATCAGCACCATGCACGAGCAGATATTCAATTGCTTTTTCATGTTTACTTTTAACAGCTACATGTAGCGCAGTTTGATCCTCGTTGTCTTGTCTATCAAGCGCACCTTTGTTGTCTTGTGTATTAAGCATATATTTGGAAGCCATCATAAGACACACAAATGCTCTTTTTGATAGAGCAGGATTCGCAGCAGCCAGGTGTAATGCTGTTTGGCCTTGATTATCTTGCAAGGTCGCATCTATCTGATGTCCGATGAGATACCCAACTGCGTTTTCATCCCCATTTTTAGCAGCCACATGCAATGCCGTTTGGCCTGTATTATCTTTTATGTTGAGTATGGCTTTTCTCTTGGCAGCTTCAACAAACAGTGAAAATGCCTCCTCTGATAATTGATCTCGTTCCTTAACAGCCATATGCAAGGTAGTTTGACCCTTTACGTTTTTTAGCCTCATATCAGTATCATGAACAATAAGATATTTAACAATATCAGATCTTCCAAATTTAACCGCCAAATATAGCGTTGTTTCATCAAATCCGTATGATGTTTCTAATTTTTTTTCTGGCTTAGATGCAGAAAAAAGCATTTCAAATACAGTTAGTGCCGATAAAAATTGACGTTTAGCTAAATTTTTTTCACCGTAATCTTCTGTTTTATCGAATACGTCAAAAAGTTTAAATGTTTCTAATGCTGATAAATGTAAATATTGAGCTGCCAATTGTAACGCCGTTCTATTATCCTTATCTGGCAATGTCATGGTAGCGCCATGCTTAAGAAGGCAGATGATAGCTCGTATATTTCTACTTTTTACAGCCACATGCAATGCCGTTTGGCCGTTATTGTCTGTTATATCAAGCATATCCTTGGAGGTTGTCAAAAGAAGTGTTAATGCTTCCTCCGATAATCCAAGGTTCTGAGCGGCTAAATGTAATGCTGTTTGTCCCTGTTGGTCCTGTAGTGTTACATTAACACCGTGTGCGAGGAGATATTTAAAAACTGCCTCTTTTACCGCATATTTAGCTGCTTTATGCCACGCGGTTTGGCCCTCGTTGTCTTGCGCATCAAGTATTCCCTTGTTCTTTGAATCAGCAATAAGACGTATAAATGCATCTTGTTGGGTTAATGGGTTCAAGTCTCCACACATAGCTACATGCAATGCAGTTTGACCTTGTGTATCTTGTTTTGTCGTATCAGCACCCTGCTCGAGGAGATATGTAACGATGTCATCACGTCCACGTTCAGCAGCCAAATGCAAAGGCGTTTGGCCATCATCAAGGTATACAAAATTTATGAGCGCTTTGTTTTCAATAAGTTTTTTAAATCTCTCAAAACCATTATAAGGAGGAAATTCATATCCATTTTCAATGGCATCTCTAAGATCCTTGGCTTGCTTTTCCAATGGTATAAGGCTATTGCTCTCTGTGTTAGAGAAAGAGGTTATCTCGATATTGCTTATGATGGGTGAATGATTTTGGTTATTTGGCATGGAATTACCTTATCGGTTGTTGAGCTCTATTTTTATCATCTTCATGTTGTAATAAAATGACATTTGTACAACAGTTTACCATGCCAAGCTTAAGAAAATATTAATGGCTTAAGTATCATTCGGCCGTCACGCTTCTAATGAACAAAAAATAACTGCCGTCGTTGTGGGGGAGATCGAAGATCGACGTGTGACCTGTCCTGGGATTTTCATACCAAAGTAAATTAGAGATAATGCTCCTCAACGCGAGGGCAAAGTATGAAAAAAAGTCGATATAGTGAAGAGCAAATAGTACGCATTTTGCGTGAAATTGATCGTGATACTGTCGCGGAAGTTGCAAAACGTAATGGTGTTTCAGAAGCGTCTATTTACGTATGGTAAAAGAAGTTTAGCGATATGACAGCAAGTGATGTTAAACGAATGAAAGAGTTGGAAGTCGAAAATTCAATGCTCAAAGAGCTGCTTGCGGAGCGTGACTTGGCTATCGAAGTGATGAAGGAGATAGCCGCAAAAAAATAGTAAGCGTACGAGCGCGTCGGGACCAGGCCTTACATGCAATTCATAGAGGTCTGAGTCAACGGAGTGCTTGTGCGCTACTATCCGTCAGTCGGACGCATTTATACTATTCACACAAAATGCCAGTGAAGGATGAGCCTGTGATTAAAGCTATGAAAGCGTTATCAGGCATTTATCCTAGATTTGGCGCTCGTCGTATACGTATATTCTTGAAACGAGAAGGCATAGAGATAGGTAAGGAGCGATGTAGTCGACTGTGGGCAAAAGCGGGGTTGCAGGTACCTAAGAAACGTAGTAGAAAGCGAATAGGTCATAGGTTAAGGCCGATGGCACCAAGAATGCAAAATAGTGTCTGGAGCTATGATTTTGTTTATGATGCATGTGCTAATGGCCAAAAACTCAAATGCTTAACAGTTGTTGATGAGTATACAAGGGCGTGTTTGGCAATCCATGTTTCTGGTGCGATAAGGGCATCCCAAGTGATTGACGTGCTAAGTAAGCTGATGCGAGTTCACGGCGTGCCGCGCTATTTACGTTCGGATAATGGCCCTGAATTCGTGAGCAAGGCATTGCTTGGAATGGGCGTCAAAAGAGAATCTACACATTGCCTTAATTGAGCCTGGAAAGCCATGGCAGAATGGAACGAATGAAAGTTTTAATGGTAAATTTCGTGATGAATGTTTATCTATGGAGTGGTTCAGGAATCGTATTGAGGCGAAATTGATCATTGAGGACTGGCGAATACACTACAATAGCGTTAGACCGCATTCGAGTTTAAACTATCTGACGCCAAATGAGTTTAAGTTATCATTGGGTTTTAATTTAACAACCGGGGCTAGCTTCTCTAGATGACGTTGGTACAAAAAAACCGGGCAGGTCACATATGACACGCTTAAGCAAGCATACACTATTCTTCTCTAGATAAGACTAATACCGAAGTATCTTTGAGGAGGAAAGTTCCAACAATTGTTATCAAGCTCACAATAAACATAATAAACGAAAACTTATAAAAAGATGGAACGTGTAAAATAGACATCAATGAAAATAATATTCCTGGTGTGATGAGTGTAATGCATCCTAAAAAGCCACTGACAAGACCAGAATTCTTAGGAAATAGCTGTATGGCTTTAGCAATGTTTCGTGGCATCAAGTTTCCACAAATAAACATGATAATGGTTGAAAATACGACGAATACTGATTTAGGAATAGCTACCCAATAATTAAATAACATAGCTACACTTACAATAAAAATAACTAATGGTAGTAAATATAGAAATAACTGTTTATTTTCAAAAATAGATAGCTGTGTACCAAAAACATAGGCAAAGCTTGTAACAATAAGTAAAGTGCCGTTGCCAATAGAACTAAAATGGTAGATATTTTGAATGAGATCTGGTGTTTGTGTAATAAAGGTAAGTAGACCAATGATGGCGAGATTAATTTGGAACATGTATATCCAAAACTGTGAATTTTTAACGATGTTTTTATAAGCAATCCCAATGTAGCTTAAATTGATGCTCTTTTTTGTCGTCAAGGTTTCCGGAAGAAAAATTAACACGCCAAGATATAAAAGAATAGTAACAGAGCCTAATAGATAGAAACACCACTGCCAACCTAAATAGGTTTGAATAAGGCTGCCAAGAAATGGCGCGAAAATAGGGCCTAATCCCCAAACCAGGGTTAACATAGAAATGATTTTAGTCAGCCTATCACCTTTAAAAATGTCAGCAGCAATGGCTTTGACTGTCACACTCACAGCAGCAACTGCTATGCCTTGAACAAATCGCGCAACAGCAATCGCAACGATGCCTTGACAGAAAGGAGGAGCAAATGTAGCAATAATATAAAAGGGCAATGAAATGACAAGGAGTTTTTTTCTACCTACGGTATCACAAAGAAGACCATGAATGACTTGTCCAAAACCATAGGCAAATAAATATGCTGTCGTGATAACCCCAACAACATTTGCGTCAATTTGAAAGCTTCGCGCTATCGTTGGTAACGAGGTACTATAAAAATCAATTGACATTTGTCCAAGTGGACATAATAAAATCAATAATAATGATATTATCAGATGTGCCGATTGATTTGTTGTTTGATCATTCATTTTCCATTGCCTCCTTCAAAATAGCTAAACAGCTTTAGCCATCAATGCATTTGGACATTATACTTACTCCTAGTGCAAGATTATATTAAATAAGATATATTATTTACTCTTATCTTTATACTCGTGCTTCACTGCTTTCTCCATAGATTTAAGTTCGTGTTCTAATAGAAAGCTAAAATATTTATCTCGTTTACTTGGTGAAAGTTTACCATCATTTTGTAAGCAAAATTTTATAAAGAGGTCTATCAATTTATCAGGCATATCGATGATTTGTTGAATTGCCTTTTTAACTTTATCGTAACTTACGATGAAATCTAGCTCTTCCACTAATTCTTTTTTAATAGTAAGCTCTACAAATTCATATAATGCCTCTGCTTGAGATGTCATATCAATATAACGATAATAGTTTTTTGTCTCACCCATCACAGTCATTTGCCCCAACTCATCCAAGCTATATTTAATTTTAGACATTAAAGGTGATGAAAACGCTTCTAAAGAGATATCATAAAGTTCCATATTATTCAATATCGCTGCAGATACCGGAAACATAAGACCTTTTGGTATAGCCTGACGTAATGACAAAATATTGTGGATCAAGAACCTATGAATCCGTCCGTTACCATCTTCGAATGGATGCATAAACACAAAAGCATATGCAATGATTGCTGCATGTATAATAGCAGAAACATCACTTTGCATCATCAAAGCATGCGATTGAAATAAACCCGTCATTAAACTCTCTAAGTCTTCTGGTTTTGGACAAATATAATGTATGCGCTGTCTTCTGAATGAAATAGATTCACCTACATAATTTTGCATTAATCTGTAATCTGCATCTATAAATCTGGGATCAACAATTAAGTTTTGTGCATCAATAAGCAAAGATTTATCACAAAAATCTTTATGTTCTGCCATTTTAAGTAAACCAACAAATTTTTCGGTTCTAGATAAATCTGGCTCTATATGCTCTATTAGAAAAGAAGACTTAGTTTCTTTATAGTAAAGATAACTTAATGCGCGACTTAGAAGCTCAGGAGGATAGTCTCGGGTGAGTTTTTTACATTGCTCATGTAAATTGATACTTTCCATCGCCTTCAATTTCTCAGTACGTCTAACAGTAGGACAAAAAGATATATCGCCAAGTAAGTTATTGAACACTCGGTAACGGGGCATCCGTTTACCGGGTGTATATGTAAAATAGACGTCTGGGTCCAAGAGATAAATATATTTGCCCTTATCTAGAGCGGGCAATGGCAGCTCTCTACCAGTTAAAAATTCATATAAGGCCCATACTTTGCGAGTATATTTACCTACTGGTTTTGATTTAATCCATGAAGTAAGCTCATCTTCTGGTACTACCTCGAAAAGTGCTGCAAGAATACCTAAATTAATACCATCATATTTAAATGCAAACTCAAGTTGTTCGCCAAGGCCATAGCCTGGCCAATAAGATAGCGGATAGATAGATTCTTCTTGCCCTTCTTGGACTGTCTTACGAAATGTGCCGCCCTGACAAATAGACGTATGCCAATGAGGTAAAACAGCGATTTGATATTTTTTTATTAAAAAATGATAACCGGCGTAGTAACGTTCTTTGTTCAAAATCATAGACTCCTCAAAAAAACAGTAACTCGCTCATTAAAACAGACATTTTTTTCTATATATTAAAAATATTAGGCCTTTTTTTGATAATTTACAAGAAAATGTTAACTAGTTATTGAAAATATGCCCAAAAAGTTATTTTTTCAAAAAAACGTTAACATGAAGAGTCAAACTCAGAATCGCATTGTGTGGTTAGCGGAGTGCCCCCTAATGTGGGATAGAACCGTTAAATTTTGATTAGATTGTACAAATGGCGGCCAGAAGTGCCTTCATCAACATCCAATGAAGCCTTGTCACATATGGCTTTATCATCATGTTCCTACTCTCGATCCCCCCAAAAATCCACCCATTTTTTGCGGATAATCTCGCACGTAAACGGTCAAAAATATCGTAAAATTGAGCTAAACATGATCAGCGCTGATAATGCAATCAGCGAGTTGACTAAAAAAGATAATAGTCACGCAATATACTTTACTTATGCGTGAGAGGGTACATAATATACATACTTAGCATTTTTTATTTCTGGATTACCAACTTTAATCTTGTTCTGCTCTATAGCATCTTTTATGATTCTAGAAGCTAAAGCATAGTTTTTTTCAGAAATCCCTAGGCGTTTTCTTAAAGATGCATTTGTCATTTTTTCATTAGACAAATATTTGAGTATACAATGCTGAAAGCATGCTTCAATACGCTCATTTCTACTCATTTCCTGATAGTCTCTAGGAGCATAAAGAGTTACTTTAAAGTGTAATGGTGTTACTTCAAACCTGAGAGGTGGCAAACCATATAACTCAATCGCACCAAGTGCCCTCAGTAAACCGCTACCTCTGTCTTCACAAATTTTAAGTTTATACATTATGCGAGTCAATAACTCGTTTCTTGGATATGTCGACCCAAAAAGTCGCTCAACTGATGTTTTACGAATTAATGTACCAGGGTTAGTAATTTCCATACGATCAGAGAATACTTCAACTTTTGGATGAGTACAATCAATGCTAAAATCTTGATGAATAATTGCATTTGCTAGAATCTCTCTTATCGCAACAGTTGGATAAATAGTAACAGTTTGCCTAAATGCATCTTTAATTACCTCACTAGCAGGTAAATAGCTCTGTATGTAATCAAGCATTTCATCAAAACTCACGGCATAACCTCTATCAAAAGTTTTATCTAGGTATGCCTCAACTTTAGAAGTTCCTTTATAACATATCACACGCACTCCTCTTCTCGCATGCGATGAGAAATGAGCCATATTTTTAGCTGTAAGCATAGCCCCCAAATTTGTTATTGTATAAAGCTGGTCATTCGATTTAACAATATAAAACTCTGCAAGTTTATTAAGTATTTCCTGCTCATTACTTGATACAGGAACACTTAATAATTTAAAGAAGGCTATCACATCTAATTTATCCAAAACTTCGTGGGATGAAAGCAAATCACCTGCATTCTGCTCCTCAAAGCTTGGAATATTTGAATTTAACAAACACCACCCGATTTCCTGCTTTGACATTTTTTGCGTAGCCGCCGCACTTCTAATATAGGATTCTTCCAGACCTTTACCACGTAAATGTACTGGTTTTTCATTAGACTCTTTTACATATACAAACAATATTGCTTTGCCTTCAAAATCATACACTGCATGGTCAATTAATACTTTGGGGTCTACTCCCTCTCGCGCTACATTACCAATCTTGTTTAGTATATTTTTGATTTTACTTTGTTCAGTCCCTGTAACTTGCCCCATATCATTAATACCAAAAACCAGGTAACCACCCTGTTGGTGGTTTGCAAATGCGGAAATATGTTTTGACAGACTTTTATCAGTTAGGTCTAGCTTCCAATCCAACTCATTTAACTCGTGTGGAATAGGGCTTAAGCTTTCTTCTAGACAAATCAATGCTCTTCGTAACCAGTTCTTTTCCAACCTCATCGGAGTCTCTTTATAACACATGACAATCACATGAGAATTGTATACGATTCAGATTAAAAAGCAATTAGATAACACCTTCATATCTAAGTTCACTGAATAGGAGTAGCAGGAAGATGATCACATGAGAATACTAATAAAATCAAATGGTTATCTAGGATATCTCTTAAGCAAGCACATGAAATAAGTAACTCAGAATTATGGCCATAGAGCCCAAGTTTGTGGGCTTTGTTGAACGGTAACGAACGTTATGGAACTGCACAAATGGTGGCCAGAGGTGGAATCGAACCACCGACACAAGGATTTTCAGTCCTCTGCTCTACCGACTGAGCTATCTGGCCGAAGTGAGGGGAGCATTCTTACAAGTTTTACGCGGCTTGTCAACTATCCTCTGCTTCGCGAAGATATATCCAAGCTGAAGCCCTTCGGATATACACCCAATTAACTTCAACATGCCAGTTTTGGTTTCTCTCACTGAAGTACAAAAAATGCCCTTCGCTCCTTGCATATGATGGTGGCCGAAGGCCGGATAAGGGGTAATCAAAACCTGGATGCTGCGAACAAGTTGCGACACGTCGTAGGCGGGTTCGTTTCACTTAAGATGCACATATCTAGTATTATTTTTTGTTGTCGTCTTGCGCGTGCAGTTCTCGAATAAAGTCAGTCGCTAATCTTAATCCTTCTGATAAGGCATTATAAACGTCGGGATGCATATTTTGATCTTCGGCTTCTAACTCATTGCGCATATCAAGCGCAAGCTCTTCAAGCAAATGAATCTTCTCTGCCTTATCAATATTGCGATGGTAAATATCCAGAATCTCTGTATCTCTGTCCATCATCAACTCCTTTTATACACGCAGGCAACGATTAAAGCATAGAACATCTTATGAGAACCGTCAATCACACATCACTTCCCAAACACCGCAGAAAGTCGCAGCTTGAAAGACAAAAATACAGTCTATCGAGGCTTGTACCCTCCATACGTTGGTGGCGTAACACCACCACCTAACATACCCCAACCATTCGTCAATTGCGCAGCAACAGCGCTAATACTCTCTAGTGTTGGCAGCGCTTTAGATACCGTGTCAAAAAAAGACTGCCCATACGTGCCCCTTGTGCCAAGCTGTGAATGGTGATCGACTATGGCTTGTGATGAGGAAGAAGCGGGAGATGAGGTACTACGCACTGGCATACTATGTCGATGCGGGTCCATCGGCCTTAACCCGCGCCGGTACAGATAAGGATACGGCGTTGAGTGACTCCTTAACAATAAGCGAGCGTCAGACGCGGATGGAGATGGTTGCGGCAACAAACGCGCTATCTCTGGCACATAGGCTGCTAGCACTGCCGCCATAAGCTTAGTATCTGGCTCGATGCCAGCTAATCTTGCCTCGACACAATGTGTAAATGACTCAGATGAAAAAGATAGTGTAGTTTCATAAGGATTCGGTGATAAGCTTTTATTATTTGCTTGTTGTCGTACATAGTGGATAACATCCGCTAATATTGTTTGCGTGCTACTTTGCGGTAGAAGATAACGGTGATCTTCACACTCGATAAGCGTTTGATACATTTCCATAAGTTTGATATATAAACTTTTAAAATGTGTATCTGACATGACGGGATGTTCTGTTATGTCTTTAAAATATTCTAATTTGCATGGATCTAATCTTAACAATAACAAAACTGCTCTATCAAATTGATCTTCTACCTTATCTGCTTTCTCACCACAAATGTCATTTATTTTAATAAATCTTTGAATGTCTTGAATAAAACATAACAACAAAGATTTATCAAAATATTCTATCATTTTTTCTGTCATGCTATGAATAATATCAATCCACTCAGGATATATCTCTGACTTTATCAATAATATTGAAATAAGTTTATAAATAACCGATATTTTATACAACATAAAAACAAAATGATAAATGGTATGAGATCTTGATGACTCATCACTATATCTTATATATTCGTTTGTATTAGCTAGATCATCAGTTATATATGTATATATCTTGTCTATAATAAATTCATAAAAGTCTTTTTTTATTTCATCTATATTTTCTTTAATTTTATATTCTTGACCTGTATTTTTTGATCTTAAAAAACACAAAGCCATATTAATTTTATTTTCAAGTAGATATATATTTTCTTTTGTTGTTATAGTCAATAAATAATTTAAATCTTTAATAATATCAGTATCTTCATATCCTTTGCTTTCTAATTTATTGATAACTTCTTCTGCTCTTATTTTCATAGCGTCTAGATATAATTGATTAATTTCACAAAATTTATCTATAAATAAAACAACATCATGTTGAATAAATATTTTATTATCCGCTTGTCTTCTAAGACGCTCCAGCAAATCAATCTTATCTTTAAGCACAGACTTATCATCTATATATTTTTTTAAAATAAATAAGATATTATCCAAGGCATTAATTATATGATTTAATTGAATAGGTTCGTTAGTTGCTTCGCTATTTGGTTCTAATAACTGGAGTAATAGAAATGTATTTGATGTGCAACCATCAGCCTCACCCACAGCATAGCGAGATAAGCTTATCGATGACGATGACGAGGATACCAAAGAGCTACTTGATGATGTGTTTGACCCGCTGAGCCCACTCGACTCAGCTTGCTCTGATGTGCCCTCCTCGGTCTCGGTGCTTAATACCACTCTTAAAGGTGGGGCTTTACCATCATCTTCGTTATTTTGCATCGTTATTAACTCACTCCATGAAAACACACCTGGGCTTATGGTTGATTATCCTATAAGCTGGTTTGATCGAATATCGAAGAGCAAGGTGATTACAGATTGTGGCAGAAAATATATAGCAACACAGAATCACAACGGCTACTATAAAGCATATGCAAGACTAAAGTCTAGGGATCTTCTCCATGGCTTTGCATTCAAATACAAGACCACATGTTGGTTCACCCTCATTTTATTCATCCTCTGCAAGACTAAAGCCTGCAGCTTCAATGAGGGCAAGTAGGCGCAGACCATCTTTGGTCACTTTGCGGCGATAATAGATATCGAGATAGCTTTCTAAGATATAACGCAGATCAGGTGCCATCAATATTGGTAAGAGTTTTTCCGCTAATTTTACATCACTAAAACGTTTAGATGTTAATCGTTGAAAGACCAGTGCCATTAATACCATCGCTTTGCTGGCTTTCCTTGGCATGGCTGCAAGTTCCGTTTGCTGTATAAAATCTTGTAATGCTGCATATTTATCAAAGTGTCGCCAAGCAAGATAGACTAAATTTGCATCTTTTTTCACATCAATCAATTTATCTGCACTCATTGACTTTTTACTGCCAACTGACAGCAAAAATAAAAGACTTGGAATAACTGCTTCCATATTAGCCCATGAGCAATTACCTGTAACTTGTGTAGAGATGGGTAATTGTGTTAATGGTTTTAAGCCAAGATATTCAGGAATACTTTCAACAATCGTACCTTGATCATGTTTTTGATACATCAAATTCATCAAAAAATCTACATTACATTGGCTAGCATTCTGCATTTCATAAATAATAACACTGCCAACACGTCGGCCTTCTTCACCTCGATCGCAACGAACCCATAAATTATCAAAGCGAATATAGGCAATCGCATGACCTGTATAACCTACTGGCAAGATAAGTAATGGACGATTAAGTAATTTTTGTAATCGATGTCGGTGTTGCTGAATATCCACGGCAAAATGTCGATAGCGCAGCAATTCATCAGCGACATCTAATGCTTCAATGATACGGTATAAGTTATCATAAAAAGAGCGCATACGTCTCGAACTATAGTGGTTAACAAAACGCTGTAAAGATTCTCGTATCATACCCACGGTAAATTCAAGCAAAAAACCTTCTAAATCAATTTCAATAAACCGCTGCTCATGACTTACAATATTGACATAGCCTGTTAAATCAAATCGATGCGCTAGCAGTTTTGTTGTAATAAAATCTTGGGCAAACGTAAGATTTGCACCATATTGATAAAGAAGCGATTTAATCGTTTGTTGGTTTCTAAGTAAAGGCAATACTAAAAGTGGCTGTCCACTGTTTGCGTAACTGTTAGGATCTGCGCCTTGTTCTAATAAAAGTTTTATCAATGGTAAATTTTGATTCTCAATAGCCCAGTGTAATGCCGTATGTCCGGTTAGGCCTGCTTGATTTACATCAACATGCTGCGTTAATAGCCACTCAACAATATCTATTTTATTAAAAATAGTTGCTTCAATTAACGGTGTAAATCCATATTCATCCATATCATAAGCGGACTCACCCATGGCAAGCGCTACTTTAGCATCGGCAAGCGTACCATAAATAATAGCCTTAGCGAGAGATGGATATGTCTTCATATAAAATACCCTACATTCTCTATTAGTATGGTCGTGGTGCCATATTTAAATTCAATTGTTTTTGATGCTCTAAGCGTTTACGCAGCTGTAAGTTATATTCATTTCGAATATTAGGATCGGTATTTTCACTGGGGATCATCGATTCTTTCTGATTATCCGCCATACCTGAAAAATATGCACTCTTTTGCAAAGGATGAACATCTTGTTGACTCAGCGCCGCTAATTCAGGATCAATGGGAACGTCATTTTGTAGCGCATTGCGTGGTGGCGCTTTTAAACCTCGATGCTGCTCATGGATACGTAGAAAGACCTGATACAAGGCTTCGGGATCAAACGGTGGCGTCCAAGCACCTTCACCGCCACTATCACCCCCCCCTTCATCATCATTTTGATTCGCAAGCAAACGCGTCAAGCGCGCGTCTTGATTCAAATAGGTCGTGTCTTCTGTCTCGGTATGGCTCGACCAAGCCTTAGGGCGTGGCGTTCTTGGCATCGTTTCTCTCACATAGGTGCATACTATGAGTATGGGGGTAAATTGAGTAAACACAAGGGGAGAAGGCATTTTATCAACAATGCCGGACTTTGAGCGACGACAGGCAGAGGCTTACTGGTAGGGATTAGGTACACCAGGTGGCTGTTGATTAAACCGCTTATACAGCCATAGATAGGCTTCGGGATAGGCGGTAATGTGTTCGGCCATAGCTGCATTGATTTTTGCCGCATCACTGGCCACATCATCACTTGGAAAATGCTCAATGGGTGCTTGAAAGCGAATATGGAATCGCCCTTGCTTATCACGCTTAAGGCCCACTGTAAGCACACGCGCACCAGTGATACTGGCAAAACGCATAGGAGCAACACCCGTTGCCGCATTAACACCCAAAAAGGGAACAAACACTCTATCTTGGCGCCTCGGTAATAAATCAGGGGCATACCAAACCACACCGCCGTTTCGAAGAAAATCAATCATTTTCTTCGCATCTCTGCGAGTAAATGCTTGAGCTTCGCCTTTAAATTGCTTGGCAAATTGACGAGCAATCACGGGATGTCTCGACGTTCGATACATAAAGCCAAAATGTGTGTCTAAAGTTCGCCAACATAAATAACCTGCAAAAAATATGGGGGTTAAATGCGGGAAAAGAATAATAACACCTTTACCTTGCTGCTTCGCCGTTTCAACATGTTCAAATCCCTCAATGCTCGCCAGCATCTTATCTAGAGGAATTCGATGAGAGGCACTCATAAAAATAGATTCTAAAGCAGTTGTCGTCAAATGCTTAAAGCTTTCACGACAAATGCTTTTCCTGGCTTTCAGTGAAAGTGTTGGGAAGCATAGTTGCAAATTGATAAGCGCAATACGTTTATCTTTGCGTGCCAAGCTATAGTAAAGTAAGCCAAATGCCCCACCAAGCTTGCGCCTTATTTGATAAGGCAAATGGGCTAATAACCATAACACCCAAAGCAAAGGATAAACACTCCAGTATTTGGGGTGCCATTTAGGCATGGTAGGTTTTCGTCTTCTTCTTGTCACAATGTGTACCTAAAATTAACGTAAGGCCGCAAGCGTTAATGCAATACCTGTATCAATATCAACTTGCGGCTGCCATCCAAGCGCACGCGTGATGGCGCTGATATCAACCGATAAATGTCTTGTGGTCCCAGTTTGTGCTGCAATAGGTGCAGGTAAACGTTCGATCACTGGCGCACGCCCAATGAGCTCCCCCACATGCATTTTGACTTTTTCTGCGATGATCTCGGTACTGTAAGCTTGTCCGCTGGCAACATTCAATACTTGCCCCGCTAGCTTATCGCCAAGAACACCCGCTTGTAAAAAAGCATGCGCCAAATCATCGACATAAATATAATCACGTTTAGCTGTACCAGGCTCATAAAGACTGATAGGCTCATCTCTTAAGGCCTGAGTAATAAAACGATTAATCACACCGTAGGCCTGACTACCTGGACGTACATCTGGACCATACACATTCGCTAAACGCAAAGCCACACCATGCACCCAACCAAGTTCTACATAATAACGCAGATAATGTTCTGATTGCCATTTGTGTAAATCATAAATAGAGCGCGGTTCAATGTGCGTTTGCTCTGTGACTGGCAGTGTTTGTGAAGCACCATACACACTCACGGTGCTAGCAAGAATTATCGTTGGCTTACGTCCATAACGTTTACACGCTTCTAACAGTGTTAACAAAGGTAAAACATTGTAATGTAAATCATCCAGTGGGTCTTGATTTGCCAGGGCAATGTTGGCACGTCCCGCAAAATGAAACACAATATCCGCTGCAGGTAATATAGGCTCCCAAAAAACCAGAGAGGTTAAATCACCAATGACATCGTCAAGTTCGCACTCGCCCTGTACCAGACTGAGAACAGCGCCAGAACTCGCAACACGCGTAATATGACAGCGTTGCTGGCACAGCTTATGAATTAACTGGTTTGCCAGGTAGCCACTACTACCTGTCACCACAATTCGCTTACCTGCATAGGCATGGAGATCAAACACGATGGACACCTTTAGCAATAAAGAAAGTCGCTATTATACCTCTAAAAAATGGGACAAGCGCAACAATCAGCTTTAGCTTCGTCAGTTTCGAGTGCCGCTTGAATAGAACCGCGTTTCGATAATAAGGGGTGCCTTTCTCCTGAAGCCGAAGCTTGGAATAGCGCAGACTTAGAAGAACGTGGCCCTAGCCATACTGACTCTACAACGACATCTTTGTGATATTGCGCTACGGCCGCCTGAGTAGCTTCGGATAACACTGGCAACAATGTCGGATGAGATGTTGCAAGGGTTTGCCACAGCACGATAAGCGCTGCCATGTCATCCGTAATACCATCTACCGTATCACCAGCATTTGTACGATAAATCGGTACCGCATTTTTAACTGTGGTTATCACTTCTATCGGGCGTAAGTACCGCGTAGCCATGTCTATGGCCAGCACCTTAAACGAAACAATAAAATCAAAGACGAGTTGATAAATGATTTTAGCACCACGCTTATCGCCTTGATCTGTTACATTAGCCGCCTCGACTTTATAGAGGCGCTCCCAAAATGCTTTTTGTATGGGACTATCTGTTAATGCCCGTGAAAGTGCCACAAACTTATCTTGAATATGCTGTTTCCATAGATCCCAAGTTGCTGGATATGCTTCAAAAGCGGTAGAAAAATCTGCACCGAATAATTGTTGATGCACGATGGCTATCAATAAGCCTTTCTCTGGTGTCGATGTGCTGCGATTTCGAAAATCACTTATTTGTTTAAATAGTTCTATGCCTAATTGACTCCAAAACTCAATCCATAAAGTACTTGCTTGAAAAGCTATTATTTCTTGAGCCACCACTGATGAAGGACTTATACTGGATGCTGCAAAAAAGCCTGACGATTTCATAGGCAAAAATGAAGACGATGAAGGCATAGTATCAACAGGACTTGTCTGTGAATCTTCCCCGTCGCTAAACGATGAAGATTCAGCATCGCTAGAACTTGTTTGTGGTTTTAAACAATCGGCTATCTCACTAAAAAATAGTGTCATTTGCTCATAATATTTTAATGGATTTTTCTTATCTTGTCGTAACCCATACTCCTGTATCATATGCGGAATGACTGCTTCTAATGTTGTATCATTAGGATCATTTCTGTATTGTGATAACGCAGCTATTAGTTCTGGACTCATCTTTCTTCCTCATTTTTGATATATACTCAATTAACGTCAATATGCGCAAGTGCTTGTCTGTAAAACGCTTTTTCAAGAACTGCGCGGGCAACCACAAGGGTCGCTACTACAAACATACATCCGCGATTTTTTGCATTTTCAAATACAACAGAATTTATGCGTTATCTTGTAGGTATAGGTGTAGATGGTATCGGCGGTGTTGACCCCGACGTCGGCGCTACAGGCGCCAAACCAGGCACGCTCGCCGCAATTTCTTGATAATCAGCAATTAGCCGTGGTAAAGGGTCCTCACCTTCGGCAAACCTGCCTCGTGTTGCAGATAACGGTGCAAGTAAGCTACCATTCGATGCTACGCGCTGCTCTGCTAACACCACGTTTTGATATTCTTCTTTGATAAATACTTTCACCGAGCTAGTCTCTGGTAAATTCAGGCTTTGACTTGCAAGCACGTTCAGCGCTTGCATAAGCGGCTCATAATTAACCCGGTCATGTTGGTATAACCATTGACATACTTGCGTTAGCTCTCTGGGCGGTAAGATGGGTAACACGCCTCGAAGCAGTGCCTGCTTCAGCGCTGACGCTTTTATAGCTACAGCCTCTTGTGCCGTTGCATCGGAAACAGTTAATACTGCAGCATTATAAGGCATTGCACCAAGTGCATGCGCTTCGCTTAAACGTCTGCCGTCATCTGCCAACATTTCAAAACTCACCTGCATACGGCTTGAAGAAATAGACTGCATCGCATTACCTGAGGGCCCGGGCAACGCCTCTAACTTACATGTCAGACTTTGCGCACCTTGATAAATCTCTATGGTTTCGTGACGGATAGGATAGCGAGGCGCATTGCCAGGTATCACAGCCATTTGAGCAAGCCTTTCTGGCGTAAACTTCCGCAGATCGCCTAATAACTGTGGATGAATACCTGCTCCACAATCATATTTAACCCGATAATGGGCTGGATTACTTGAATCAGGCGTGATAGTAATAGGACCAATAGAATTACCCGCTTGCCGCTCGGAAGACCACAGCTGCTCGCCTTTAGCCTCGCTTCGGCGAAAGTTATATCCATGTACAGTAGGCCCAGTTAAACTGATATCGTGCGGCGGTGGCGGCGTTGGTGCAGTTAACGAGATATCGAGCGCAGGTGCTGGCGGTGGTGATGCCGCCCCTCCAGATGCTGGCGGTGTTAATGCTGCAGCATGCATGCTAGTCACAGATGGTGGCGGCTGCGGTGTGAGTTCGTGCTCTGGCCAAGTGCCTGGAAAAGCAGTGCCCGCCGATAAAAGTTCCGGGACAGGCAGAGGCGTAGGCATAGCACTCCAGCGGACGTTAACGTTCGCCTGTCCGCGGTGAGATCTTGGCGCCGGCGCTTCTCCAAACTCGATGCCCATAAGTGCATCCAGAGCAGCCTGCAATCGTTGCTGCGCAGCGTCAAGTGCACCGCGTTCATCCGAGTTGGCCGGAAATAGTTGCGCCTGCTGCGCAATAACAGCCATTTGATGCTCAATCGCTTGTTGAAGCCTAGGCGAGGGAATATGTCCCAGCGTCGCTGATTGTGCCATAAACTGGAACAGCCGATCGGCCAAGTCACTCGCGAGGGAGACAAGGTGTTTACGCCTTTCAGAACCATGACGCAGGCCCAGCGCCGCCAGTTCGAAATCCTCATTGGCGAGGCTGTCACGAACCGCTTGTCCATCTAAGGCTTCTCGCGTTGCAGGTCGAGCCTCAGCGAGTGCGTGTGCGGCAGCAGCAGCTGTGGCGTTAGTTGGATCACTAAGCCCTGCAAGCTCAGCCTTTTGCGCCTGTAGCTCATAGAACCTATCTTCATCTCTAAAGGATTCTGCGACGAAGCGCTGTAGCACCGGCGGCAGACTATCAAAAACAGCGACTGCTGCTTGGCGTTTACGATGTAAATCGGCAAGTTCGTCAACACTAAGAAATCCACCTCGTGGGCGATTTTTTCTCTCAATCTGTTGGTTAAGCGTATGCGTATACTCAGCGATGACCCGTGAAAGTTGAATCATATTGGGTAAATTGGGCGCTCGATCACGAAGGATACGATGGAGCTCTAGCTCTATTTGTAATGCTTCACGCTCTTTTGCCAACGGCCTACCCTCGTTAATATCAAACTAGTCATTTATTATACACTTTTTTGACATCTTAGGCAAGGTCGTTCGTAACAGCCATGATACAAAGAAAAGTGATTACCAAAAATGCCACCAAGGTTCATCAAACTCATGCTGACACCCAGCAAGCTGCTGTTGATAAGTATTGGCGTGATATTGCACCCTTCTGGCAACATCGGTCAACCAAGCTTGATTGCGATAACTGCCCTTTTGATATGCACCAATACCTTCATGGTACGCCAAGTACAAATGGTAGGGATCATTGATAGAAATACCGGCTTTAGTATGGGCTTGATGACTATACCAGCCAATAAAATCACTGGCATCTTTAAAGTTATTACGTTTTGCACCATGATTACCCGTTGCATTTTCATATTGCGTCCAAGTACCATTCACTGACTGCGCATAACCATACGCAGTCGTCGGTCGCTTCCAAGGAATAACCCATAATAATTTCTTACGGGGTGGTTTGATGGCACCGTTAAAACCCGATTCTTGCATAATGATAGCCATTTGGGTGCCTACTGGAACCCCCCAACGTTCTTGGGTTTTATGCGCTGCTCGATACCAATTAGGGTATTGGCGAAAGATGGCACAAACGTTTTGCACATTTTTGGGTGGTGCGGGCGTACAGGCAACAAGAAAGCTCGCTAGCACCCACAAAGCGCCAAGACATAATAAGCGCTGGTTTTTCAAAATCTACTCAACTGTCACAGATTTTGCGAGATTTCTAGGCTGATCAACATCTGTGCCTTTTAATACAGCAACGTGATAGGCCAAAAGCTGTAGCGGAATCGCATAGATAATCGGTGCTAATATCGCATGAATATTTGGCATAGTGAGCACTGTTACACCAGGCTCATTTTGAATATTCGCTTTTGCATCGGCAAATACAAGAATTTGACCGCCTCGTGCTTTCACTTCTTGGATATTCGATTTTAGTTTTTCTAATAATTCATCATATGGCGCCAGCACAACTATCATCATATCTCTGTCAACCAAAGCAAGTGGCCCATGCTTAAGCTCACCGGCAGGGTAGGCCTCTGCGTGAATATATGAAATTTCTTTTAATTTGAGTGAACCTTCATAAGCAATAGGCAACTCAAGGCCACGCCCTAAAAACAAAGTATGCTCTAAACCAACAAAACGATTAGCAATGGCTGCAATCGCGGTATCAAGATTAAGTGTTTGTTCAATAAGTCCGGGTAATTGACCTAGTTCTTCAATCAGCGCTGCTGGCACAGCACGCTGTTTCGCGTGTGCTAATGCTAGCGTAAACAGGAATAAGGCACATAATTGCGTAGTAAACGCTTTTGTCGATGCTACACCGATTTCAACACCCGCACGGGTCATGAAAACAAGATCAGCCTCACGAACTAAAGCACTTTCAGGGACATTACAAATAGCAAGCGTACCTAAGCATTCAGCTTTCGCTTGTCTAAAGGCACTCAAAGTATCCGCAGTTTCACCCGATTGTGAGATAGCGACCAGCAAAGTATTTGGCTCAATCACTTTATCACGATAACGGTATTCACTTGCGACTTCAACTGCACAAGAAACTTTTGCAATTGACTCTAACCAATATTTAGCAACAAGTCCTGCATGGTAACTGGTTCCGCACGCAACAATCTGCACTTTATCTACCTTAGGTAATAAAGTTTCTGCTTCGGCGCCTAATACAGCCGGTAAAATATGATGTGATCCGATGCGTCCTTCCAGAGTTGCTTGTATCGCAGCCACTTGCTCAAAAATTTCTTTTTGCATGTAATGCCGATAATTGCCTTTATTAACGCTATCGTGCGTCATATCAATAAAACGAGGAGCGCGTTGTTGTAAATGGCCATGATTATCATAGATAGCATAGCTTTCAATACCCATATCGACGATATCGCCAGGCTTCAAGAAAACAAAGGTTTGGGTAAAGGGTAATAAGGCTAAACTATCCGACGCTAAAAAATTGCCGTCGTTACCAAGACCCACCACCAAAGGATTGCCCTGGCACACACCAACCAATCGCGTTGGCTCTTTTGCATTGAGCACAACTAAGGCATAAGAGCCTTGCAATTGCGGCATGACTTGTTGAACAGCAGCCAACAAGGAGGTTTCTGTTCGCAAAGCTTCATGCAAAAGATGGGCCACCACTTCAGTATCGGTTTCTGTTTCAAAACGATATCCTTTAGCGCTTAACATCTCATGAAGCGATTCATGGTTTTCAATGATCCCATTGTGTACTAAGACCAAATCTTGTCCTGATTGATGCGGGTGGGCATTATGTTCAGTGGGCTTGCCGTGTGTCGCCCATCTTGTATGAGCAATACCAATATGTGCTGTGACGGGTTGTGCTGCGACACTATCGGCAAGCGCCGCCACTTTGCCAGCAACACGCATACGAAAAAGATCGCCATCAGGGGTTAAACCGGCAATCCCTGCAGAATCATATCCTCGATATTCTAAGCGCTGAAGACCCGTTAATAACACAGGCACAATATCTCGCCTAGCAACTGCACCGACAATACCACACATATTTATTACCTCACTCGGAGACTTTATCGCTTTTGTCCATCTTTTGTTTTTGTGGACGCTGCCAATTCGCCAATGACACTGCTTTCGCGCGCGCAACAGTTAACTGCCCCGAAGGCACATCTTTAGAGACAGTAGAACCTGCCCCTAGGGTTGCCCCTCGTCCCACATGAATGGGCGCGACCAAAGAAGTATTAGACCCAATAAAAGCATCATCGTCAATGATGGTTTTATGTTTATTCACACCATCATAATTACAGGTGATAGTACCTGCACCAATATTGACACGCTGACCGATGGTTGCATCCCCTAAATAACTTAGGTGACTGGCTTTAGCACCATAACCCAACGTTGTATTCTTGACTTCAACAAAATTGCCAATCATCGCATTATCTTGCATCACAGTGCCTGGGCGCACTCTTGCAAAAGGTCCTACAATCGTGTGCGCACCCAGCTTTGCACCTTCAACAACAGAATGCGCGCGAATCTGCGCACCTGGCGCAATTTCAACATCAGTTAAAACGCAATAAGGGCCAATATGGCAACCCTCGCCTAAAATAACTTTACCTTGTAATATAACACCCACATCAATAAAGCTATCACGTGCAGCTCGAACCTCACCACGGATATCAATGCGATTTAAATCAGCAATCGTTACGCCGGCTTTAGCAAGTTTTTTTGCTTGGATATGTTGATAAATACGTTCAAGTTCAGCAAGCTGAGATCTATCGTTAACACCCGCAATTTCATAAAGTGCTTCTGGTGTACTATTTACAACAGCGATACCTTCGGCAATGGCCAGTGCCACAATACTGGTGAGATAATATTCGCCTTGATCATTATGATTATCGACGCGTGCCAACCAAGCACGAAGCTTACCCGCAGGTGCAATCATGACACCTGAATAAATTTCACGAATTGCACGTGTCGGTGCATCAGCATCACGTTCTTCAACAATGGCTTCAATGGTGCGGTTCGCATCTCGCACAATGCGTCCGAGTCCCCTTGGTTCAGGCACTTCGGCGGTAAGCAAGCCCAAAGCATCGTCGGGGGTGGTTGTTACAAGACGCGATAAGGTCTCTGGTGTCAAGAGCGGTACATCACCGCAGAGGACCAATAAGCGCGCATCATCTGCGATATGAGGCATCACTTGATTAACAGCGTGGCCGGTACCCAATTGCTCAGTCTGTAGCACCCAATGCACTGAGGTATGTAGGTAAGATTCGCGGATACGTTCACCGCCATGGCCATACACCACATAAATCGATGTCGGGTCGACAAGCGTCATAGCAGTATCGATCACATGGGTTAATAATGGCTTTGCTGCAAGCGGATGCAGCACTTTAGGCGTATCGGATAGCATACGCGTACCTTGGCCTGCTGCCAAAATAACAATGGCAAGCGGGGGCTTGCTCACGGGCACTGTCGTTGTTTCTGTCATGGGTAAGCTGCTCTCTATGGCTACACTAAATGCTTGCGTAATAATCGAATAGCTTGTAATTGAGCGCTGGCATTCGCAATTTCAGCTAAGGCAACAGCATATTCTTGTTCTTCCGCTTGTTGGCTCAAACGCTCTCTTGCAACTCTCAGGGCTTCTTCTGCTTTGATTTCATCTAAATCTGCAGCACGCAATCCAACATCAGCGAGCACAGTAACTCTGTCTGGCTGTACCTCAAGAAAGCCACCCGAAATATAAAATATCTCTTCTGTACCATCGGCTTGAACTAAACGCACTTGACCTGGCTTTAATTCGGTAAGCAACTGTGTGTGACCATAAGGAATACCAAGCTCACCTAACACGCCGCTGGCAACAACTAGGGCAGCTTTTCCTGTATAGAGATGCTGCTCTGCGCTAACAATGGTTACGTTGATAAGCATGGTTTGATTTAACATAATTATTTACCTTATAAAGCTTTCGCTTTTTCAATTACATCATCAATGCCACCCACCATGTAGAAGGCTTGCTCCGGCAAGTCATCTACTTCACCGTTAATAATAGCTTTAAATCCACGGATGGTTTCTTCTAATGGTACGTAAATACCTGGCGAGCCTGTAAAAATTTCTGCAACGAAGAACGGTTGCGATAAAAAGCGCTGAATTTTACGAGCACGGGTTACCGTCAACTTATCCTCTTCTGATAATTCATCCATACCTAAAATAGCAATAATATCTTTTAACTCTTTATAACGCTGTAACGTGCGTTGAACAGCTCGTGCCACATCATAATGCTCTTGTGAAATAACAAGTGGGTCTAACTGGCGACTGGTAGAATCTAATGGGTCAATTGCAGGGTATATACCTAATTCAGCAATTTGTCTTGATAACACGACGGTTGCATCTAAATGCGCAAAGGTTGTCGCTGGCGATGGATCGGTTAAGTCATCCGCTGGCACATAAACAGCTTGAATTGAGGTAATAGAGCCTGCTTTAGTTGAGGTAATACGTTCTTGCAGCACGCCCATTTCTTCCGCCAGTGTCGGCTGATAACCTACCGCGGATGGCATACGACCAAGTAACGCAGACACCTCGGTACCCGCTAAAGTATAACGATAAATATTATCAATAAATAACAAAATATCACGGCCTTCATCTCGGAAATATTCGGCCATGGTGAGTCCCGTGAGTGCCACACGTAAACGATTACCTGGTGGCTCGTTCATCTGACCGTAAACCAAGGCTACTTTATCCAATACATCGGATTCAGCCATTTCTTTATAAAAATCATTACCTTCACGAGTACGCTCACCAACACCCGCAAAAACAGAAAGTCCGCTGTGTTTAACTGCAATATTGTGAATAAGCTCCATCATATTGACGGTCTTACCAACACCCGCACCTCCAAATAAGCCAACTTTTCCACCTTTTACAAAGGGACAAATTAAGTCAATGACTTTAATACCTGTTGTTAAGATGTCTTGACTACCTGATTGGTCAGCAAATGCAGGCGGCGGATTATGAATAGGACGATATTGTTCTGATTTAATGGGGCCCTGCTCATCGATGGGATGACCCAGAACATCCATAATGCGGCCTAACACACCAGGCCCCACAGGTACCATAATGGGTTTTTGCGTATTGGTAACTTTCAAACCGCGGCTTAAACCTTCCGATCGACCCATTGCAATTGTGCGGACAACACCATCACCTAGCTGTTGTTGCACTTCTAAGGTAAGATCAACTTTATCCACAAGCAATGCATCATAAATTTCAGGCACTTGGTCACGTGGAAATTCAACGTCGATGACGGGACCAATGATTTGTAAAATATGCCCTACATGAGTCGTCATAATCATATTACCTCTTTATAAAATTCTGCATTAAACAGCATCAGCACCCGAAACAATTTCTGCAATTTCTCGTGTAATTGCAGCTTGTCGTACTTTGTTATATGCCAATCGTAGCTCTTCAATAATTTCACCTGCATTATCTGTCGCACTTTTCATGGCTACCATACGCGCAGCTTGCTCACTTGCAATGTTTTCAACAACACTTTGAAATACTTGTGATTCAATATAACGCGTTAATAAACCATTAATTAAATCTCTAGCATCAGGCTCATAAACATAATCCCAGTAATGTCGCTGAGTATCTTCAGGTTCTGGCACTAAAGGTAGTAGTCTTTCAATGACGGGTTTTTGCTGCATGGTATTAACAAAATCATTATAAGCAATGTACAGCTCATCAATCTCGCCTTGATCAAAAGCATCTAACATAACTTTTGTGACACCAATGGTGTCTGATAAACTAGGGCTATCGCCTAAGTGCGTTGTTACCCCTAAGATTTGAGCTTTCAAACGACGAAAAAAACCAACAGCTTTATTACCAATTAAGCAAAGTGACGCTGGCACATCTTTTTTGTCCCAATCACGCAACTGCAAAGTGACTGCTTTAAATAAACCGTTATTTAAATTGCCACAAAGACCTCGGTCAGTAGAAACCACAATCATACCAACGCGCTTGACTTGACGCGCAATGATATATGGATGATGATATTCAGAATGACCATTGGCTAGGTGACCTACAACTTGTCGTATTTTTCTAGCATACGGCCTTGTTAGCTGCATTCTATCTTGCGCTTTACGCATTTTACTAGCGGCCACTAGTTCCATGGCTTTCGTAATTTTCTGCGTTTTTTTGACGCTGGTGATTTTAGTACGAATCTCTTTTGCAAATGCCATAACACTTACCAGCTTTGCGTGGTTTTGAAGACTTCAATTAAGTCTTGAAATTCACGATTAATATCGTCCGTCCACGCCAATTCGTGGTTGATTTTTTCCATCAGTGCCTTGCAGTCACTACGGAAATAAGCAAGTAATGCTGCTTCAAAGGCAACCACTTTATCTACAGGTACATCATCTAAAAAACCTTTATCCGCGGTATACAGCGATAAAGCCATTTCAGCAACTGATAAAGGTGCATATTGTTTTTGCTTTAATACTTCTGTCATACGTTGACCACGTTCGAGCTGTTTTCGTGTGGGTTCGTCTAAATCCGAGGCAAATTGTGAAAACGCTTCTAATTCACGATATTGTGCTAAGGTAATACGCACGCCACCCGCGAGTTTTTTGATAATTTTAGTTTGTGCAGCACCGCCCACACGTGAGACTGAAAGCCCTGCATTGACAGCGGGACGAATACCTGAATTGAATAAATCCGTTTCCAGATAAATTTGTCCATCCGTGATTGAGATAACGTTGGTTGGTACGAATGCAGAAACATCGCCAGCTTGCGTTTCAATAATAGGTAATGCGGTTAAGGAACCAGTTTTACCTTTCACTTTACCATCAGTAAGCTGAGCCACATAGGTTTCATTCACACGCGCCGCACGTTCGAGCAAACGCGAATGTAAATAAAAGATATCACCAGGATAAGCTTCTCGGCCTGGTGGTCTTCGTAGTAATAAAGAAATTTGACGATAAGCCCAGGCTTGCTTCGTTAAGTCATCATAAACAATTAACGCATCTTGGCCTCTATCACGGAAAAATTCACCCATCGCGCATCCCGCATATGGCGCAATAAACTGTAATGCAGCTGCTTCTGCAGCACCGGCAACAACAACCGTTGTATGTGCCATCGCATCATGCTCTTCTAATTTACGAACCACAGCAGCAACAGAGGAGGCTTTTTGACCTATCGCTACATAAATACATTTAACACCAGTATCGCGTTGGTTAATGATAGTATCAATAGCCATCGCTGTTTTACCGGTTTGTCTGTCACCAATAATTAATTCACGCTGACCACGGCCAATCGGCACCATACTATCGAGTGCTTTATAGCCTGTTTGTAGCGGCTGACTAACTGGCTCACGTGTAATAACGCCTGGCGCCACTTTTTCAATCGGTGCAGAATGCGAAGTAACAATAGGGCCTTTGCCATCAATCGGCTCACCTAAAGCATTAACAACACGACCTAATAAAGCCTCGCCAACAGGCACTTCTAGCATTCTGCCGGTACATTTAACAATATCGCCTTCACGAATGTGTTTATAGTCACCTAGCACCACCGCACCGACTGAGTCAGGCTCTAAGTTAAGAACCACGCCTATCGTATTGCCGGGCAATTCTATCATCTCATGCTGCATGGCTGTTTCAAGACCATAAATACGAATAATGCCGTCTTTAACGCTTAATATCACACCTTCTGTTTTTGCAGTGGCTGTTACGCTAAAGTTAGCAATTTGTTTTTTGATAAGTTCACTCACTTCGGAGGGCATAATTGACATTATTTCATTTCCTTCACAGTTAAGTGGTTGGCTAAACGTCGCAGTCGACCGCGGGCAGAGCCATCAAGAACCCAATCACCCACGCGAATAATAGCGCCAGCAAGCAATTTAGGATCAATATCGACATGCAACACAATAGTGGCATTAAATTTTTTAGCTAAAATTTCAATAAGTTTTGTTTGATACTCTTCAGACAAGGCAAAAGCACTGCATACATCAACATCTAAAATACGCCTAGCCTTTTCAAGTTGTGCTTTATATTGCTTAAAAATATAAGGTAATAATACTAAACGATTAGCATTAGCCAAGACATTAAGAAAATTAGCAAGACCTTCAGGCACAACATCTGTCATGGCTTCAAGCAAAACATCGACCAAAGCACGCTCAGGTAATCGTGGTTCCGCCAACGCGGCCTGAAAATCAGCCTGCTCACTGATGATGACTAATGTTTCAAGTGTCTGTAGCCAGAGATCGGGCGCCTTGTGTTCTGCAAATTCGAACAACGCTTTGGCGTAAGGTCTCGCAACAAACTCGTAGTTAATCACCTTTCACCTCAGTCAATAACTGTTGCATGAGATGCTCGTGCGCATCTGCATCAACATGTTGTCCTAAGATTTTTTCCGCGCCTAACAAAGCAAGGCTCGCGATATCACGCCGTAATGCTTCCCTTGCATTGGCTTGTTCGATAATAATTTCGTTTTTTGCCAATTCAATAAGACGAGCGCCTTCGGCACGCGCTTGCATCTTTGCATCATCTATCATGGCTGAGCCGCGTTTACTTGCATCTTCAATAAACTTAGCTGCCTGAATTTTAGCATCCCGCAACATCTCTGTTGCTCTCAGTTGCGCTAATTCAAGCTCATGCTTACCTCTATCTGCTGCAGCAAGACCCTCAGCAATTTTAGCTTGACGTTCTGCCATTGCCTTAGTGATAGGTGGCCATATATATTTGACAGTAAACGCTACCAACAAAATGAAGGTAATCATCTGTCCAAACAGAGTCATATTAATATTCACGTTCTATTACCTCAAAAATACAGGCGCGCAACAATCTTGACATGATAAATCATGATCTATGCCCCAGCTGAACGTTCCATAATGTAACGTGCAACAGCACCTGCAAAAGGATTTGCGAAAGTAATGTATAGCGCGATACCTACACCAATCATGGGAATTACGTCGATTAAGCCCGCAAGCAAAAACATAAGATTTCTCAACTGTTTAATCATTTCTGGTTGTCTTGCAGAAGACTCTAAGAACTTACCGCCCAATAGACCAAAACCAATCGCAGTACCTAAAGCGCCTAAACCAATGAGTAAAGCTGCAGCGATAGCCGTCATGCCCTGCACACTTGCGATAAGTCTTGCGACATCGATGATATTAATTACGTTCTGCATAAGTTCTCCACTTTAATATTCGTTCAAAATGCTGCTCAACGCTGAAAGGCAATGAGCATCAGTTAATGTCCTTCATGTGCTATACCAAGATAAACAATCGTTAGCATCATGAAAATAAAGGCTTGTAGGGTGATAATCAAAATATGAAAAATCGCCCAGGGCCCCGCCAATAGCCACTGTGACCACCAAGGTAGTAACGCAGCTATTAGAATAAAGATCAACTCGCCAGCGTACATGTTACCAAATAACCGCAGTGCGAGTGAAACAGGTTTGACGATTTCATGAATCAAACTAAATATAAGATTAATAGGGATAAGCCATACACCAAAAGGTGTAACCAATAATTCTTTTAAATAACCCCACCCGCCTTTAATGCGGATATTATAATAAATGATAAGTGCGAAAACACTGAGTGATAAACCAAAGGTTGTATTCAGATCTGCCGTAGGAACAACACGTAATGCGTGTAAGTCCATCGCTTTACCTATAGTTGGCAATAAATCAACTGGCAATAGGTCCAATAAATTCATTAAGAAAACCCATACGAAGATGGATAAACTTAACGGTGCGATTAATGAAGAATCAGCATCAAATGTTTCTTTCACCTGACCATCAACAAATTCAATAATGGATTCAATGACATTTTGTAAAGGACCTGGCACCCCAGATGTCACCCTCAGTGCAACACGATAAAATAAAAAGCAAAAAACAACGCCAATCATGACAGAAAAAAACAAGGTGTCGAGATTAATTGTCCAAAAACCACCTGGTTTGCCAAAAGCATAGGAGAGGTTCAGCAAATGGTGCTGGATATAAAGCGTTGGATCTGCCTCTTGACTCATAAATCTCTTATACCTTTATAAAACACAAACTGCTATTGCACTCAAGCCAAGACGACCACAGGTCGCGCTTACGGATAAAAACAGTTTAAAACTCAAACAACGCTGTTTTAGAACAACGCAATAACCACAACATCCAACCCATTTGAATAAGTGCATAGCTGCCTAACAACGGTAGACCCGGTGCGTGCGCCACCTTAATCGCTAAGACGAAGAGCACGGCAGCAAGCGCAAGCTTGCGCCATTCAGCGCGATAAAAGACGCGCATGAAGGTTTTATCATCGCCCTTAAGTACGACAGCATGTAAACGCTTGGCAAAATACGCTTGACTAAGCCAGGCAATAAGCCCGCCGGCCAAGACAGCGCAAGCTGTGCGGTACTCAGTCATCATACCTACAATACCTGCAAGCACGAAAACAGCGATCAACGGCTTGGCTAGCAGTGCAGGTGTTAATCGCACATCTGTAGAACGCATACCCACAGCCAAACCCCTATTAACCATAGCAGCAGGCATTATAAAGACCCGGGGGGAAATTTGCAATCACCTTAAGCGCTGAACGATGTGCGGGGCGGCCACAAGGGCCGCCCCTACAAGCGCACACTCGAGATTTTCTCACAGACTGAAAAACGACGGGGATGTAACCGCTAGCCGACTTGTGTAATTAGCTGTTGCAAAGTCGCAAAACTTGCAGCACCAGGCACCAAAGTCGCCTGATTGGTATTGCTACTGTTGCTTGGGCTCACAATAAACGCAGGGGTTCCCTGTAGTTGTAATTGCTTGGCTAGATTATCGTTTTGTTTAAGCTCTGCCAATACTTGTGGACTTGCCATGTCTTTTTGTAGTTTTGATACATCAAGACCTTGGTCTTTGGCTAATGCCAAAATGCTTTGTTCAGTGAAAGGTAAAGGCGCCTGCATTAAAGCATCATGCATCGATTGAAACTTACCTTGCATACCTGCGGCCAACGCAGCCTTAGCAGCAAAAGCTGAGGTGCTACCAAAAATAGGAAACTCTTTATAAACCACTTTTAAGTTAGCATTTTTTTGCATAAGCGTACTAACGATATTCGCCATTTCGCGGCAATGCGAGCATTGATAGTCAAAAAACTCAACCATCGTGACTGCACCATTTGTATTGCCGGCAACGGGACTACCTGGATTTTGAAAGAGCTCACCCCCAAGTGTTGGAATGGTTTTTTTAGCTTGTGCAACAAGCTGTTTATCTTGCGTCATCTGTTGTTGTTGTAATTTTTGAGCCATCGCCAATAAAATTTGAGGATTATCGATTAAATACTGCTGCACAATTTTTTGAATTTCTGTGGTTTGCGCCGGTGAAAACGAAGGGGTGTTGCTATCGGCAAAAACTTGCGTGCTTAACATAAAAAAAGCCGTTGTCAGCATAACAATCATGTAGCGCATATCATCATCCTCTTAATCACTATTAAAATACTGGCTCTATGCATTTTGAACTAGCCTGTATGTACCTAATTAACTTCAAAATGCGTGAACGTATGTTTATAGGGCATGGACCCTTAAAATCTTAATCTACCACACAAAACAAAGTTTTTAAATAATGGGTTTCAGCAATTGCTGGGTGAATGGGGTGACATTTAGCCTGATGCCCTTCCGCAAATACAGAGATAAAACGCCCGGTCTTACTTGAAGCTTGTGCAATAGTCTCAAATAGATCTTGCCTGGCTAAATGCATTGAACATGATGCTGACACGAGATACCCACCGGGTTTCACTAAAGCGGCTGCTAATTGGTTGAGTTTAGCATACGCTTTTTTCCCAGGTACAATATCTTTACGGCGCTTAATCAACGCAGGTGGGTCAATAACAACGATATCAAAGCGTTTTGATTGCGCTAATAAATCTTGCATAAGTTTTTCAGCATCGCCAGCTAACGTGCTAACCTTGCTATCTACTTTATTCAATTTAGCATTGTGCATAAGGTTTTCTAATGCCGGCTTAGAGCTATCGATAGCAATAACGTCACTTGCACCATGTGATGCTGCTTGAATACCCCAACCACCCATATAGCTAAATACATCTAATACCGTTTTATCTTGGCAAAAAGTATTAAGCACTGCACGATTATCACGATGATCGTAAAACCATCCGGTTTTTTGGCCCGTCAATAAGGGTATTTCAAATTTTGTCTGATTTTCTTCAACATGAAGTACTTTAGCATCACCCTGATAACAGCGCTGGTATATGGGTAATCCTTCTAACTCACGGTAACTGCTATCCGCACGCAGTAGAATAGTCTCTGGTGAAATAACTTGATTTAGTGCAGCAATAATCGTCTCTAACAACTTCTCCATACCTGCTGTATTGATTTGTACAACAACTGTTGTACCAAATCTATCGATAACCAAACCAGGCAAAGCATCACTTTCACCATAAACCAAGCGATAATAGGGTTTATCATACCATTGTTCACGTAATGATAAGGCACGCTTCAGCCGTACAACAAAGAAATCAACGTCAATTGTTGTTCGTATATTGTTAGTCAGCAATCGAGTTGATAGCAAAGTATGCGGATTTACATAGGCAATACCAACAGATCTGTCACTTGCATCTTTAAGCGTAACTAAATCACCTGGTGTAAAGTTTGCTAATGGGGTCTTTGCAACATCAATTTCATTACTATAAACCCATAAATGGCCTTGATTAAGGCGTCGCTCTTCTTTGGCTTTTAAACGTAATACTGGGTAAGTCATAGTTTGCTCGTTCTCATATTGTGCTATAGGCTATCATGTTTACTCATCATTGTCATTGAGTATATACTTCTCACCTTTCAACATGCATGTTGAGAGACAACGGGTATACGCTCAATCAACCTTAAGAAAGGATCTTATACATGTCTTACCAAACGATACTCACCGATCTTGCTGCTAACGGTATTCTGACCATCACCCTGAATCGACCCGATAAATTAAACGCCTTAAGTCAACAAGTGTTTAACGATTTGGCAGATGCTTTTGCTAAGGCTAAAGCCGACGCTAAGGTTAAAGGCTTGATTATCACCGGTGCTGGCCCTAAAGCATTTTGCGCTGGCGCAGATATTACGAGGCTCGCAGATGCGGATGCTATCCATGGTAGAGCATTTGCAGAAGAAGGCCAGGCTGTCTTTAAACAACTTGAAACCCTTGGTAAACCCTCCATTGCTGCCATCAATGGCTATGCTTTTGGCGGCGGCTGCGAGCTGGCCATGGGCGCAAGCATTCGCATTGCGAGTCACAACGCACAATTCGGCCAACCCGAGGTAAAGCTTGGCGTCATTCCAGGCTATGGCGGCACGCAACGTTTAGCTAAACTCGTGGGCAAAGGCCGCGCTATGGATTTATGTTTAACAGGGCGGTTTATCAATGCAGAAACAGCCCTCGCTTGGGGACTTATCAGTGAGATCACCGAGCCTGCCGAACTCTTAACGCGCGCTGAGGCTATCTTAAGCGATATTACCCGGATGGCACCCTTGGCCGTTGCCAGCATGCTCACCGTCATCAATCAAGGCTTTGATTTACCGCTAGACGATGCTTTGCAACTAGAAGCGATTCATTTTGGCTGGCTATGCGCCAGCAAAGATAAGCAAGAAGGCACGCGCGCTTTTATGGAAAAACGCCCCGCTAAGTTTGAAGGTTGCTAGGTCTGTTGTACCCGTGAGCTTTGAGAATACATACGTGTCATCGCTACGCGATGGTATAATTACCCCCCATCCGGCCTTCGGCCACCTTCTCCCGCAAGGGGAGAAGGGCATCTTTGTATACCGCAATGAATAGTTGCAGATTGAAAGACGAAGGGTATAGGTTAGGCTAAACCTTCCTGGGTCAAAGCCTGTTTCACTGAAGGTCTAGCCCGAAGCGTAGTCATAAATGCATGTAAACCAGGCCATGCAGCCACATCAATATCAAAATGCGGCAACCAAGAAAGCACGGTAAAGAGATAACCATCAGCAAGTGTAAACTCACTGCCAGCCAGATAAGCTTTCGTATGTTGCAATTGTTTTTCAACAAAATCTAATTTAGCACGCAGATTAGGTATAAAAACTTTAGTTTTGACATCTGCTGGAATATTAGGATTAAACAAAGGTGAACATCCTTTATGTAATTCTGTGCTTACATAATTAAGCCATATCAAAACTTGGTAACGTTTAGCATCACCAATTTCAGGTAAAAGTTGATAATTTTTATATGTATCTGCTAGATACTGTTGAATAACTGAATTTTCAGTGAGCACTTTACCATCATCGAGTTGTAGTGCAGGCACAGAACCTTTTGGATTAATTTGGTAAAAATCATGGCCTGATTCAGTTTTTTTAGTACTAAGATCCACTTTTTCATCGCTATAAGCAACAGCAAGTTCATTTAATACAATACGAATAGCTAAGGAACATGCACCTGGCGTGTAATATAATTTCATACATCATACCTCATCATAGTTTAAATCATAAAAAGGACTGATGCAGTATATACCCGTCGTCTTTCAATCCGCAACTTTGTTACAAGGCGAAACGCGTGGTGCAATTACCATGGCACTTCATTGCTATGAAGATCAAAAAAACTACCCGATTCATCGAGCGTGATATAATCTAACACCCGCTTGAGGCCCGCGGCACTTTCCTTAGGCGATGTTGGTGCTTCGCTGCCCCCCATATCCGTTTGTACCCAACCTGGATGCAGTGCAACCACCGTCACTTGTTGCGGTGCTAGATCAATGGCCATGCTCTTTGTGACTGCATTGAGCCCAGCTTTACAACTACGATAGATATAAGCGTTGCCTTCACTATTGCTCTCAATGCTACCCATATGGCTGCTAATATTCGCTATCATGCGCCGCTGACTGGTCACTACATTGGTAATAAGTGCTTGAGAAACCATTAAGGGACCCACAGTGTTTATACGAAATACCTCAAGCCACGGCTCCTCTGTCACAGTACCGAATCGAAGCTTCGAAGGACCATAGACGCCAGCATTGTTGATAAGCACATCAATACTGGCAAGACTGAGATCTTTGACCAATCGCTCTAAGTCTGACGCGCTAGTCACATCTAACTGAAACAAGCTAATCATTGCGGGATATTGCTGTGCAAGTGCTAATAAACGCTCGGCTTTGCTGGGGTTGCGACAGCAGGCAAAAACCCGCCAACCTGACGATGCATACAATTCTGCGAACGCAAACCCCAAACCGCGATTCGCACCAGTAATAAGTGCAGTTAACATAATCCTATACTCCGTGCATAACCTCATGCTATCATGTGTGCATTCCGTAACCATGGAGTTCTTTTAAAGAACAAATTGGTTATCAATTACACAAATTCTAGTTCAAGATATCCCATGATGCCAGCGACCTACCCGATTATTTGCCTTGCAGGCCCAACTGCAAGTGGCAAAACTGACATGGCACTTGCGCTTGCAGCCAAGCTCCCCTTAGAGATCATTAGTGTCGACTCCGCCATGATTTATCAAGATTTGAATATTGGTACAGCTAAACCTTCTGCCGACATCTTAAACCAAGTACCGCATCATCTGATCGATATCTGCAAACCCGATGCTGCTTACTCAGCTGCCCATTTTTGTCGTGATGTTGGCATCTTAGTACCGCAAATCTTGGCACGCGGTAAGATCCCATTGCTGGTCGGCGGAACCATGCTCTATTTTCACGCACTATTGCAGGGTCTATCATCACTACCACCCGCTGATCCCAGCATTCGCGAGGCCATTGCAGCAAAAGCCGAGCAACTAGGCTGGGACAAGTTACATGAAATGCTCACAGCGCTTGATCCTATATCTGCTGCTAAAATTCACCCCCATGATCCACAAAGGCTACAACGCGCGCTAGAGGTTTATTATGTGACCGGGCAGGCGCTGTCCACTTGGCAAAATCAACGCCAGCCCCAGCCTTGGCAGGCCCTGACGATCAAACTGATGCCAGATAACCGACAAGTTTTACATCAACACATTGATGCCCGTTTTGAAAACATGCTAGCTCGGGGTTTTTTAGATGAAATGGCGTATCTAAGACAGCATTATGCTCTAGATGCCAGCTTACCATCGATGCGTTCGGTAGGGTATCGCCAGGCCTGGCAGTACCTTGAAGGCGCGCTGAGCTATGAACAATTTGTGCAAGATGCGAAGACCGCGACGCGGCAACTTGCCAAACGTCAGATGACCTGGCTGCGACAACAATTCACCGATGCTATTTGTTTAAATCCGCAGCAACCCCAGGTATTGACGATGCTTGAGGCGACCATCCAAACCTGGCAACATAAGCCATAAGCATCAGCAACCCTGACACTAAGCCCACACCCAACCACAAGCCCCGCTGTTGACCGACAAAACCAAGTCCCAGACCGCTCAATGCCCAGGCCACCGCAAGCAAGCTTGCAGCGACACCCATCAACCAACCTTGCTGATGCCGTCCCATAAGATCTGATAATTGTGTTAATACAGCAGTATAGGCGATTCCGACCCCTACGCTCATAAAGCCTGCCGTGAATAGAGATCCTATCCAGCCCTGTCCCATCAAAGACCAAAACCACGCCAAACTAACCACCATCAAACTCATCACACTGATCTGTCGCACCGATGCCCTTTTTAGCCATAAGGGGAAAAGGCAGCTAAGCCCAACGCTCATAGCAACACCAAGACCTGCCAACACCCAGGCTGTGTGCGCTGAAGACCAATGATAAAGCGGGGCAAGCACCACGGCAATACCTTGAAAATACCAACTCCACGTGAACTCAAGCAGCGTAAACGCTAACAATTTAGGAAGCACTGGCTTTGCACCTAAGGCATAGGCAAAATGTCGCCAAGGGATCCGCGTTATCGTGCGACTTGGATGATACGTCTCTGGAAACACATACACCAACATACAGGCATTGAATAACGCCAATATGGCTGAGACCACAAAAGGTAAGGCCAATCCCAAAGGCAACCAAGGTTTAACCAAAAGGCCGCCAATAAGGGGGCCGGCAAGCATCCCCACAGTCATGGCCACGGCAACCCAAGCCAGCATCAAGGCTTTTTGCTCGGGTAAAGCAATATCGGTGACTGTGGCTTGGGCTAAAGGCTGGCTTGCACCCAAAGCACCTGATAACGCCCGGCCTAACAGTAATAATCCTAAACTGTGCATCATCACAGCGATACTCGTCAGTCCTAGCCCCACACATGAGCCAAAAAGACTTAAGACTAACATACGTTTGCGGCCCCATTTATCGGAAAGATAACCCAAGCAGGCTGTACCTAACATCGACATCAAGGGAAATATTGTCAACATGAGACCTTGCATAAGTGCCGGGTGCTTGACAACAATAGCGGCCTCTCCCTGAGGCCCCACCAACTCAGGCAGAAGCGGTAATACCAACCCAAAACTGATCGCATCAATCGCTAAAATGGTTAGCAAGCTAATAAATACCCAACGCGTAGCTTTGGGCGCGCTCATGGGGATACATCCTTTACAGATAAGACTTTAAGGCTGCCGCTTGGAAATATATCGCGATAGCTGGCCAATAATTCACCATTAGGCAAGCAAAGACCAGGCGCAAGCGAGAGTAACGGTAAGACAACAAAAGCGCGCAACACGAGTCCTGGATGTGGGATAGTAAGCTCAGGTGTTTGCATCACCTGGGTATCATATAACAAAATATCAATGTCGATAATACGAGCCCCCCAATGGGCATGAATGGCCGGTCGTCCTTGCGCAATTTCAATGGCCTGAAGCTGTTCTAACAAACAAAGCGGTGATAATGTTGTCGTGATAACTAACACTTGATTGACGTAATCGGGCTGCGCTGAGCCATCCAAGGGAGGGCTCACGTATTTGGCTGACACCTTCCCAAGAGAAACCTCGGGTAAGGCTGCAATAGCTTTAACTGCCTTATCCAGCTGAACTGATGGCTGCGCCAAATTGCTGCCCAGCCCCAAATAAACGCTAGCGCTCATGACTTTTTTGTTTACGCGTTTTGGTCTTAGTACCTGACCTTTTAGCCATCTTTGTCACTAAGTCTTCGCGTCCCTCAGCATCAGCAGCGATAAACGCCGTCCACCAATCTGCGAGGACTTGGCATGAAGGGTCTACTTGCGCCCGTATCAGCAGAAAATCATATGCGGCTCGAAATCTTGGATGCTCAATCACCCGAAAAGCGCGTCGGCCTTGTCGTTTTGCCATCTGCCATTGCAATGACCAGATTTCTTGAACGCCCGTAGTACACCGGCGTGGAATCGCCAAGGCTTTTACTTGCGCCTTGATCACATCAGCGTGGGCTTGTTGATACGCTAAGAAAGGTTTTAAGCCATCAGCCTCAAAACGCTGCACAGCATTCACTAAGGGATACCATAAAAAGGCTGCAAATAAAAAAGTAGGGGTAACGGGTTTATCTTCGCGAATACGGCTATCTGTATTACGCAATACAATTTTCAGAAACAAATGTAATTCTTGATGTAACTCTGCATCATTTAATAAGATGTTAAGTTCTGGCAATAATACATCGATAAAATCATATTGATGCAAATGTGCAAAGGTATCTTCTGCAAAACCACCTAAAAAGAGCTTCATACTTTCATCAAACAAACGTGCTGATGATACTTGAAATAATAATGGTTTTAATTCAGAAAAAGGTTGATGCGTAGGCTCATCTAAGCGAAAACCTAATTTAGCGGCAAAGCGAATAGCTCTCAACATACGAACCGGATCTTCACGATAACGCACAGAGGGTTCACCAATAATTTTGATAAGTCCCGCTGCTAAATCTTGAATACCATTGGTATAATCGACCACAGAAAAGTCAGCAATATTGTAATAAAGCGCATTTACCGTAAAATCACGACGCCAAACATCATCATCTATCGTGCCGTATTGATTATCATTGACTAATAAACCTGTCTCTTTTGTAGTAACTGAGTCATTATCACGGCGAAATGTAGCAACTTCGATAATGTCTTGATAAAAACGCACATGTACAAGCTTAAAACGTCGACCAATGAGTAAGGCATTTCGAAAAAGTTGTTTCACCTCTTCTGGTTTTGCATTCGTTGCAATATCAAAATCTTTAGGTTCTCGTCCTAGCAATAAATCACGCACCCCTCCCCCCACGAGGTAGGCATCGTAACCCGCATCCTTAAGGCGATAAAGTACTTTAAGCGCCGGCTGGCTGATTTGTTTGCGTGAAATAGCGTGTTTATCTCGAGGAATATGCGTTGCTGAACTTGATTTTTTTATAGCCGAGCGGGCCGAGCCCTTTTGCCCACGCCACAATTTTTTTATTGTCGTTATCAAAGCCACTGCGCTTAACCACCCCGTCAACAGTACATCCAAAACAGCGAGTATAACGCAAAATCTATCTTGATTCACGTATATAAAATATGATACCGTCAAGGATTAATGTTTTGTCATCGAGTACCCTTATGAGTTCAGTTATCTCAGCGATCCCTGCCCGTAACCCTAAAGGGGTTGGGGCGATGTTTTTTCTGCAACTACTTAACATGATTGGTTTTTCAATCATTCAATCGGTATTGGTACTCTATGTCATGCAAACCTTTCATGTTAATGATAAACATGCTTATGCACTTTTTAGCGCTTACATGGCCATGCTCTTTGGCATGTCGATTGCCGGCGGATATATTTGTGAATTGATTGGTTATCGTTTTGCCTTCGTATTAGGTCTTATCACCGGTACGATAGGGCTTTTATTGCTCGCACTACCAGGCAGCTTTAATCTCTATTTAGGGCTTAGTGCATACATTGCATCAACATCGATTTCTGTAACCGCCATGTATGTATTACTGGGCCGGCTCTATCAATCACAAGATCCTAGACGTGACAGTGGATTCACACTTGCCTACGTCGGATCCAATGTTGGTGCTTTTATCGCTATTTTTTCCGCCGGTTATATTGGTAGTGATTTTAGTTATGTTTTTGCTTTTATTGCTGGTGCCGTCTTTAATCTGATTGGTCTTATTTTATTCGCATTTACACATCACTATTATCATCCTGATCTTGCAGAAAAAAGTGATCATAAAGCAAAGCCTATTACAGTAAAGACTAGAGTTTATGGCCTTGTTGGCTTTCTTGTGATGATTCCCATTTTGGTGATACTACTTAATCACGCTAGCTTAAGTAATGAATTATTGATCTTTATCGGCATACTTTCAGGTGTGCTTATTATATTTACTGCATTAAGAGAACAAGGTGTTGCACGTGCAAAACTCATGGTCTTTTGGATTCTTATTATCGTAAGCGTTATGTTCTGGGCGCTGTACATGCTAGCGCCGTCAGCTTTGAATATTTTTGTTGACCGAAATGTAGATAGAACGATTTTTGG
This sequence comes from uncultured Legionellales bacterium, assembly GCA_945957175.1. Taxonomy (GTDB): domain Bacteria; phylum Pseudomonadota; class Gammaproteobacteria; order UBA1113; family UBA1113; genus CAMFJL01. The sequence continues at coordinate 35,415 of CAMFJL010000001.1, read as the reverse complement.
TCATATTATTCCAACGGTTACCGTACAAAGCCTAAATCCCTTTTTTATTATGACTTTGGGGCCTTTGCTAAGTTTATTTTGGCTACACAGCAGAAAACACAAGCTTTTATTTACCGCACCTGCAAAATTTGCATTGGGTATTTTACTCATGGGCATTGGCTACCTGGTATTAGTGCCCGGCATCGTAAGTGCCAATGCAGCCGGATTGGTTGCCATGAGCTGGATAGTCCTTAGCTATCTTTTACAAACGGTAGGTGAGCTATTTGTTGGACCTGTTGGTTTTGCCATGGTCGGCGACCTTGTACCACCGCGCATGGAAGGCGTAATGATGGGTGTTTGGCAATTAGCCACCGGTGTTGCCGGCGCGCTCTCTGATTATCTCGCAAATTTAACCGTTGCCCCAGCAGATGCAACCCAGGCAACACAAACCAATCCTATTTTTGCCCACAGCTTCCTGCAATTTGGCCTCATGGCAGTAGCTGTTGGTTTAATCACCATGTTAATGACCCCTAAGCTTGCCAAAGTCATGTTATTGCACCGGGTATCAGAGTCCTAAAAACGACCCTTTTTTCTTAACTAAAGGCCGGAAATAAAGGGTAAAAGATCATCGCGTAACGATGACTATCCTGTATTTTTTAAGACTCAAGCGTCCGTCAAAAATCGCTTCAGCCAGAAACTAAGACCCCATACAAACACACCGATACCGGCAGTTACCATAGCAATATTCAAAAAAGCGTGCGTATAATCAATCGTATAACTATGAGCTATTGCAATGTGATTTTCTGATGAAATAAGATTTGCAATAATCCCTGCAAAAAAACCACCGAATGCCAGCGCTAAGAAGAAAACACCCATCATCGTGCCACGTAATCGTAGTGGTGCAAAATTGGCAATCGCCGATAGTGCCACTGGGAAAATAAGTAGTTCACCCAAACCTAAAGGAATGTTACCTATCACAACCCATACCAGCGCACGACAATCTTGTGCTTGATGACACAGAGAAGCTATGGCAAAAAAGACAAAACTTATGGCTGCAAAAAAAATACCATAACTCATCTTTCTCGGGGGTGATATATCATGTCGCTTTTGCTTAAGAAAATCCCATATTTTAGCCACAATCGGTGCTAAAAGAATAATAAAAAATGGCTCTAGTGATAAAAATGCCATCGTAGGAATTGTCACCCCAAAAACTTGTCTATCAATATCACGATCAATAAATAACATCAGCGTTGTCGCAGTCTGCAATGAACAGGCAAAAAAAGTAATAGCCAAAAGTGACAAAGCAACCAAGCCAATGATATGTTTGCGATCAATTTCATTGCTTTTCCATGCAATCCAGGCAAGCACAAATAATGTGGTAATACCTACCATATCCAGTATGTTTGAAAAAACTTTACCATTTTGTAATAGCAACACACAAACAGCAACAATACCTGCAAGCGCAAGAAGTAAGTAAATCTCCAATTGAATACCAAACCATGCACGTTTATGTAGGCTTACTTTATGATTCGTATGTAATTCTTTTAAATGTCTTCTTTTAAGTAAAACACATATAAGTGCGCCACTCATGCCAATGGTCGTTAGTGTGAATCCAGCAGACCACCCCAAATGCAGTGATAAAAACCCATAGCTTAATGGACCTAAAATAGCACCTGCGTTCATGCCCATATAAAATAATGAAAAACCACTGTCGCGCCTTGCATCATTATCATGATAGAGTGCACCAATAAGACTCGCGTTATTGGGTTTAAAAAGACTTATCCCCGCCGTGATAAATGCAAGACCTAAATAGAGCGTGTGTGCTGATAACGTTAATAAAAACAGATTACCGAGAACCATTAGCACAATGCCAGTCACTAACGCTTTATAAAAGCCAATAAATTTATCGGCAACAACACCGCCAAAAATAGTACCCGCAAATGTCAGCGCAGTAAAACCACCATAAATGATATATGCCTGTCCATCTCCCAAGCCAAGTCGCTTGGTTAAATATAAAACCAATAAAGCCTGAATACCATAAAAACTAAATCTATCCCAGAACTCGGTAAGCGTAAGCCACCACAGTCCTTGAGGATGTTCTTTGAGTAGAGATAAATGCTTACGAATCATAAAACAGCGCTAATATTTGGATGGGGGACGATTATGGCATACTACTTTTATCGAAACCAGTGGTGTGATATTATTGTACACTTCTAAATATGCATTTTGAAAGACGATAAATATAAAATACTATGGACCTTGCGGGACCCTTTGCCAAACCATGAGGTCTTTAAAATAAAGCGCAGGATACGTCCGTTAACGACGAAAAATATCACTCATTACACAAATAAAGGTATTTAAGCCATGCCACATACTGATAACGACGCATTCTCTTTTGAAGGTGGTTCTTCTGATGACGGTCGGTTTTATTCATTCCCACCGCCCCTCAGCTCATCTTCCACGGATATTCATCGTCCTTCTTTATCAACTGCATCGTCCTCAGTACCTGCCATCATTATGGGGCAGCGTGCTATTATCCCGATGCAGAACCTAACAAGTGATTATATACAAGCATTCAGAGGGCGAACTCGCTTATCTCACCGTATAAGCTCACTATTTAGCTCTGCCTTTAGCTCCACAGAGACGCCCGATGTGACACCGATACGCACCCAGCTAACAATTATTTTTAAGAAGTATACGTCGATGAAGACCGCGGCTGAGATACATATCCATACGATGCTAGGCGCGCTGTTAAACACTGTGCCCATGTTCACTGAGCAAGTACTGATGACTCAGCTACTCGACAAGCTATGGCAGATGCCTACACCAGTCTCTATTCAACTACTCAAAAATGTGATGGATTTGAATGCTGATAGCGGTTTGAACTTCGAAACTTATTTTACCTATTTAAACTATTTTACTGAGTACTGGCATGAAATACGCTATATTGCAATGGTCCAAGATGAATATGAAAAAAAGAATGGTACCATGCTTTCTAAAGCAGTCCATGATATGTTTTCAATACAGCAAATTGCGTCTTATATACGTGAAAATTCTTTAAGTTACACTTTTTCTGCTTATCACGCAGTTGACTCTGAATTAAAAGAAGAAGCTTATAAACAAAGAGAAATGAAAGATCACCATGCTATTATTATAAAAATTCATCAATGCGACGCTCTGCTCCAAGAGGAGCGTGATAAAGATATACCTGCACTGATAACATCACCGAGTGTTTTTATCTACGACATACAAAGATTACCGTTTGCTGTGCTTGAGCCTCATTTACCTATCGTCTTTACTTTATTTAAACGCATGCTGCCGTATTTTTCACGCACTGCGTTTGAGCAATTTGCTAAATTTTATCATAGCACTATCAGTGCCTTAGCTGAAACTAGATCATCAATACATATGTTTGATGTAAATGCATGTAATACGCCTATGTTCAAAGAGCTAGCGCAACGGCAGGCGCAATTGCTCAAATTAGCACATGCTTTCGAATCTGAGTCTTGGCTTTTATTTGCTATGAATCACTGTCAGGATGGCACAGTACTGGAATCTTTAGTAAGCCCAGTCTCGCTGCAAGAGCTAGTACAAGCAACCACAGCGGCACTCGCATCAAATCAACCCATACTCGCGCAGTTGATCGTGAAAGAAAGATATGAGCGCTATCAGCGTAGCCAGGGTTATAGTCTTAGACCTGGCTCTCTTCTACCAAGCTTTGTACAAACACCAACACGGGAAGAACTGCCCTATGTTTGCGACCTTACATTCCGGCACTTGACAGATCCCGTGACAACACCTCATGGTGGTAAGTACGAAAAAAGTGAGATAGAAGCTCTGATCGCAAAACGTCTTCAACAAGGTGAACCCTTAGTTGATCCGCTCACGGGAAATCCGCGTACTCGTGAAGAGCTCTTGCTGCCGATACCAGCCTTAAACGCAGCGCTTGCTGCACAACGCGAAGCAGAAAAAGCTGCTGGGGCAACGTCCACTGAGTCCATCTCAAGGGGTACTGAATCGCCAACATCCCCTGTATCCATAAGGCTTAGCACCTCACCCAAAGCAACTACATTTGGCGCCTCGACGAGCCAACCGCATCCCAGTACCTCAGAGGTCCCTGTGACTGAGCCTGTGTTTGCACCAATACCTACAGGGCATAATGCTTTGAGTTAATAGTACCGAGTGTCTTTCTCGACTAAAAATTTTATTCAATACTATACTTTCAAGATTAAGGGGCGGTACAATGGTGTTCAGATGGCGGCTCCTGAGTGGACCAAGGGGTCATAAGACCATCGCACAGTGATGAACGAATGTGTGTGTTGAAAAACGATGGATATAGCTGTCAGTATTGACCCTGGCCAACGGAGAGAGATCGCCAGTCATGAAACTTAATCACCAAGAAGCAAGTCTAGAAAAAGTGATTTGGTCACAAGTTCGCAAAGACGTCCACAAGGTAAACCCCGAACTCGCCACTATCCTTGATGAAATTAACCCCGGCGAAGAACTGCCTTTTTATCGGGCAAAGTATCCGTTTGGGGTGGTGATTTTAGATAAAACTCAGTTCTATATTCCAACACCAAGTCATACCATTGCAGCACTCGAGCAAAACGATGATGATGTAAGTCATAATCTATACTGTAACGGGGGCATACCTATGGGTATAGTTCTCGATAAAAGTATCGAGCTCTGTATAAGTGATGAAACCCTAATGCCATGGATCCTAATGCAAAAAGGGGCAATATTCGGCTTGTGGCGTAAATTAGATCCAAGTACAGGTGTTTCCTATCACATGACTTCTTGGCTGTTAGCATCAGGCATGACTAGTGGATTTATTCTACCTAGGATAAGCGATAAAATATCGTATAAGAAACTTATTAAAGCCAGAGGATTGAAAAGAAATATGCCAGACTCACTACAAGAGCATAGTCAATTACTATCCAAAATAAGTTCGCATCCTAATTTTGAAAGCTCTTGGCACTCTGAACTTTTATTTTTTTCGAATCTATGGCTTGATAAAATAGAAAATTATTCAAATTTATTAATTTATTTTCAACGATATGTAATTGAAAAAACAGCATTCTGGAGAAATAAAGTACTCTTTGATCATATATGGGATTCATTTGCCAAAATTTTACAGAAAGAAAATATTTATGTAAAGCCTTATATTATTGATATTGTAAAGCATTTAATAATTGTAGCCTTAGGAGAAATGCCAGGATTTTCTCCCGCCATTGACGATGAAATAGCACCTGTTAATGGATTCCAAAAAGATTTATTAGAAATATATGGATTAAAAAATTTCTCAAGCACCATTATGGTTCCAAATTATTTTAACATGCAAGATTCTGATGCACGTCCTGTATACTGGTCATTACAATTACCTTATTATTTTGAGTCTATGCCAAAATCAAAAACTTCCGAAACTATATTGCAAACACTAGTCCAGATACATCAACTAATAAAGCATTTTGAAGAGACTGTGGAGCATGGTAAATTACCCAGTGTGATGAATACACCTATTGAGATGTGCTTAAAGAGAGTTAAATTTACTTGTTTTCATAGTGATATAGATAGCGAAGGGCTTATTCAGCATACCCACAAATTGCCAAAAGAAGATCCATCACTCCATAGCTTCCCTATTTTTGGACAGCGACTTCATCAACAAGGCTTTTCGGAAACGACACCTTTTACACGTGGCTGTGTGCGCATTTCATTAAAAGAAAAAAATAGTATAATAACCGTGTAAGAAAATCAAAAAAAACATTATTTATTTATACCTAAGAGGTGTGGCTATGGTTCTAAATTATCGCTCTTATCAAAACTACAATCTTTTAATAGATGTACTACTTCAATTGAATTCTGCTGAAGAAGAGGATAGCCTTGCTGGATTAGAAAACAGTGCGATTCATTCTCTCGTAGTAACATATTATTAATATAATGAATAAACACATACGTGAATTTAAAATTGAGTTACACAGACGACCGACTAGAGAGGCATGACGGGGTTCATTGATTGTGTATAGTTATTAATATCCTCTCTATTACAGGCTTGTTAAATGCTGGACGGGTTGCTTGTAGGGGCGCCCCTTGTGGGCGCCCAGTATTCGCATTTGATAAAGCTATTAACATAACTAAGTATTATAATATTTATTCATTTCATCAATATGCCAGTTTATAGGGTTATTAATAATATATTCTCTTATTTTATGAAGTGACAAATCATCTCTTATCACATGTTCATAATAACTTCTTTGCCATAATTTTTTGTTAAATGCTTTCCAATTGAGATTTTTTACATTTTTAATATATTCATAAGCAAATAAAGACTTAAAGGCACCAACAATATCGCTGATGGTTGAATTGGATGAGATACTATCTTTACTTTGTATAAACATAGATGACCCCAGTCCATCATCACTGGGAATAGATGCATCTAAAAAAAGAATGGCGTGAAAGTGATTAGGCATGACAACATATTGATCAAGTCGGACATAATTAAATCTGTCGGGTATTTCAAGCCATTGTGTTTCGAGTAGCTTGCCCGCTTTGTTTAATTGCATGGTACTATCAATAACCTCACCAAATAGATGTAGCTTATCATGCACACAGATGGTGATGAAATAAGCGCCATTTTGCGAGTAGTCGTACCCTTGTAAACGCAGATGCTTGCGTTGTGCATTCCTCATAGCATATCATCTCTTAATAGTACCTGGAGATGTGTTTTTAGCTCACGAAAGATAGTGGCTCAATAAGCAAGTCACTAAAACCGGGCACCCACAAGGGGTGCCCCTACAAGCAACCTGACCAGCATTTAACAAGTCTGTAGCAGTTCAAAGCTAAGTCAAGTAAGTATCAATGACTATATTTAGCCTAACAGCCTCAGGGATATAATAAGCCATCTTTATACCTGTTGGTGTGCGTGACAACGCATCGTCATATCAACGTATATTGCCATATATAACATATCTACTAGAATACACATTATATCTGATTTTTAAGATAGAATATGTATATGGAATATGCATGAACGAAGTTTAGTGCCTTCTATCATAAAATTAAAAAACTTTTAATTTTACTTGTGTTTATATACGGATCTAGCAGGTTTGCCAAAATGACATTGAAATTAAAGATTGAAAAAGTTTACTTGCCAGAAATTCAGGATAGAATCGCATTGCTAAATCCAACCATGGTTAATATTCTTAATGAGACTAAGCTTAATTACCCCTTCTACATTGTTCGCTATCCCTTTGGTGGAATCATTGCTGAAAAAGGACGCTTTTATATTCCTCTCGAAGACGGTACCACTAAGAATATCTCCGACCCAGACATACCCGCAGCGATTCGTAATGACTTAGATTATTTATCCATTGATTGCACACCAATTGGCTTACTGCTAAATCACAGTATGGAGCTATCGTTTCAACGAGCAGGGCAAAGTATTCTTTTAGTTCAAATGATGCCAGGGTGGCCTTTTGGACTGTGGCGGACTATAGATACTGTAGATAAAACGCATCCACAGTCTTACCATAGCCAAGATGCTTGGTTTATTAAGGCTGGCTTTCGGCATGGCTTTATGCTACCCAAAATCAGTATGAATATGGCTTATGCTAAACTTGCCAAGGCAAAGGGATTGCGCATGAAAAGCCCACCACGTGATCTTTATAGTCATTATGAAATATTTAAGGATATTGCAAAGCATCGGCATGCAGTGGAACCATGGTACACCGAAGTACTCTACTTCTCAAAACAGTGGCTTGAACACTTGCATGAATTGCCTCAGCTGGAGCTCTTTTTTTATAAGACCATCACAAGGCAGTCGCGGTTTTGGCGTAATAAGATTGTCTATGATTTTATGTGGGATTCTTTTATTGCCGAAATTAAAAAGGAAAATTTAGCCATAAAACCACACATCATTGATATTGCTAAGCATATTTTAATGGTTGCGTTAGGTGCGCTTCCATCATTTGCACCAGCCATGGATAATGCTAGTGCACCGATTCAAGGTATTCAGCAAGATTTTCTTGATATTTATGGCCTTAAAGCAGCACCCGTTATTATGACTCCTACGCACTTTGACATGTATAATCCTGATACAAAGCCAGCTTACTGGTCTTTACAGTTTCCCTGCTATTTAGAATCGGTACCTAACCCAAAAACCAGAACCAGCAACTTAGATGATCTTAATGAGATTGCACTATTAATAGATTATTTATTTGACAATGTCGATAATAAAAAATTACCTGTTATCATCAATACACCGATTGAGTACTGTTTGCAACACGTCAAATTTGATTATTTTCATAGTGACGTGCCAAGCTATCATTCAAAAATTCGACCCAGCCGCGATATGCCCTTGGAAGATAAACGTTTAGTACAATGCATTGTACCTGGCAGAGAGCACGATGTCTTTGAATTTTCTGAAGTCAGCCCCTTCGTACGCGGCTGCATACGCTTCTCCCTGCGTACTTAATACCTGTGCTACACACGATGACACTTCATTGCGCCAGTTGATACGCATCTCTATTAGGCCTATAAATATTTGGATCCCTATTGAGGATCTCAATTGATTTAATCTATTGCATAGAGTCAATTTTGGTAGTTAATCACAGTATGAAAAATCCGCTTTTTAAGCCTCGCTGCGAATGCTTTAATACAAGGGTTCACTCATCAATGTCAGGAGACAAACATGGAGTTAGCCAATACAAATATTAGGCACGAGCTCAGTCAGGCAAGACCTATCGAACTGAATCATCGAGAAGTTCATTCTGAGTCACCCGCAAGAGCGCTGTGCATGGATATACAAGCGATGACCCAATGCTCCATAGCACAAGTAGCAAAACTGTGTGATATCCCAACATCTACCTTATATCGTTTGGCGATGGGAACGACACGTAACCCACTCTATAAAACGTTTGATAAACTTGTTCGAACTTATTTTATGTTATTACTTGAAAAGCCACAGGCTTCAACAGAACTTAATTAAATCGATTTTGATAAGATAAACCGGGTATTTATATTGGAGGTGTATGATGAATCATATCACAGCAAAAATTACGCACACATATTCGACAAAATCATTTAACGCTATGCAATTCAATAACAAGCTTACACAATTAATGCATCGCTTACAAAAACTTTATATTCAGAAAAATCATAATCAAAAAGCACTTGAATTTTATGGAGAGTCAGAAAATTCAGAATTTTTAGATATAACAAATAATAAAATTATACAAATCGAAACATTACTAGCAACCATTGAAGATATGGTTGACAACGGCATATCTAAATAAAATTATTATGGTTAAGTACTTGTGGCGTCATGAATAATGATTGTCACAAGTGCTATGCCTAAGACACTATGACTGAGATACTGAATAAACTCATTGTTCTCATATCACACACCTCAATATGATATTAAAATTGCTATTAATACAGGAGTAGCCATATGCGAGCGTATGATTTTCAACTTATCTCAAAAAACATGAGTCATCATGATTTGCTTGAAACATTTAGTAACGATTATTTATTGCTGTTTTCATGGATCAATCAAGACATCACTTCGCATTTACCCCCTAGCTGCTTACCTATTTTTCAAGTTATTGCAAGAGAAATGATATGTGCTGGCGCCGGGTGTTATTGGGCTTATGGTCCATCACTTCGAGTACTACAGACAGTAAGCTTACACCCACTAGCAAAGTCGCTTAATTATCAGTTAGAACCCGACATTTTAATCAAAGAAAGTATTGAAAGCTTTAGACGATCTGAGCATGTTCTCGACTTTATTTTAACGACAGATTGGATTCAAAATTTAGATCCCAGTTATAGTTATTACTTTGATCAATTGCATCGCTTATTGTCTTTAGTACGCCAGAGTGTTGAGCAACTCGAATTATTGCAATATGCAGCTGAGTTAGATGTGATGGGCTTGACATCGCGGGCTCCCGAGCCGCCATCTAATGTTGTATAAAAACGCCCTTCTACGCATTGCTTTCACTATACGAAAGGCGTTTTATCAACATAAATGCAGAATCAAAAATCCACGCATCTTGGAAAAACCCGGATATATCCTATCTTCTTTCAACCAGCTACGGTGTAGCATACATGGACCCAGGTCCTTGCAACAGTCGACTTTCATCGTCGCCTTGGGTCTGTGCTAACGCTTCTGCTCGCGTAAGACTTGTCGTTCTATCTATCACACGCCCAGCGATTTGACCTACCAAAGTCCCTGCCACTAATGCTAAGGCATCAACCGCTTCACTACGATCACGTATAGAAAAGCCCGAACTCGTTGTATTCGTTGAACTAAAAAGTGTAACACTGGTATTCGTGCTGAATGGACCTATCTCTGTTACCGAAGCATCACTAGACTCTACGGTATTCCAAATAGCGGCACCCAAGGCTGCTAACGTGAGTAATAACACCAGTTCTTTTAAAAGTCGACAAGCTGCATATCCCGGTTGTGTTGCTAAATGCAGCATCATACCAAACATCAAGCCTGCAGCACTAAAGCCAATACTATTGACCGCATATTCAGCATTGCTGTCCTTTTTCATATTCAGTGAATCGGTTAATGATAATGCTAAAACAAGGGCTGCGCTTATGCCGCTTAAACTCGTCAATAATGTATACGCTATCACTGTTTTTCTTGTGTGTACCATGCTATTTCTCTTATTTTGTTATCACTAAAACCCTTGCAAAATCTAATAACTTAGTATAATTAACTTTGCGCCTAAGGGAACGGACAGTATACCATTTGTACAAAACAAAGACAAACAGCCCATGTAAATGCTAAGACATAAAAACGTTAAGTATAGCCCCCCGAACCCGGCGTAGGCGATCTCGTTGGCGGGGTTGCGCTGGGTCTCGAGTCAACAGACATTGATGTTGTGGCTGGCGGCTCGGACAGACAATCGTTTGAATCGCTCAGGCGTATTGCTCTCGGCGCGGGTGCAGAAGTGCTCATGTGGAAGAAACTCAGATGATGCGTTTGGCAACCTATACTAGGGGCAGACGCGCTTGAAAGCGATGATTGCGTTGTGAAAGAGATGTGACTAGAAGCGCTTCGAGTACCTATACTAGAAGAGTTAAGCCAATGCTTGTCACCAGTATCACTGTTCAAACGTGGACTCGAGCTAGCACGAAACTTAAAATCAGGTAGGGTACGCGGCGTATAGTTTTGTAAATAGTTCCCAGGCACTACGCCTTTCTTACCTTCAAACTCACACAACCACCAACCAGAGCATTGTTTTTCTATTACATTGACTATTTGGCCTCGGGTCACTGTTAGCTCACCTGCTTTAGTGGCCGTATAAACATAAATGACTGAAGCCTGACTCACGAATACCTGGGGTGACATCTCGGGCGCATCGCATATTGCCGCAGCAGCAAAGGTAGCAGGCGGTATCGCTGCGTTTGGTAAAACAGTATCATTTCGCCCCAAAGTCTTTGATGCCTTTTTCCTATCCTGCTTAAACAACTTAAACATAGTGATTTCTTATGTTGCTCATCAACATCACTTGTATCTCCCTATCATGAAATGAATTCAAACATTTGCATTGAATAGCGCATTCTCCCTAAAAAATCTTTGATAAGCAAGTCATATTAGTACATGAATGACTCATGCGTAAATACCTATTAAACTGAAGCACTGGTACTAGGCAGTGTTAGAGCGTACAATAGCGATATACCCAAGCAGCTTCAAAATGCGAGAACGCACCAGTGAGGTTGGCTTGTAGAGGCTAATCTTGTATCAGTCCACCTATGAGCAACCATAAGGATCACGCCTACAAACACATACCCGTGTTCTGTCTGCGTCTCCCATGATCACAATATACACGCTGCATCTTTCGGGTATGAATTGACATGTGATAGATAGAGCACACGATATGACAGTAACAGTCCATTTACCAAACCAATTAACAAAGATAACTGCCGCATCCTCGCTAAATATGACAGCTGATTCTGTTTTGTCACTCATAACAACATTGGTGATACAATATCCAGCCCTCGGTGAATACCTACTAACATCGACACAAGCATTAACACCGTTTATCAATATTTACGTTAACCAACAAGATATTCGCACACTGGCTTACGAAAAAACCGTATTAACGCCGGGTGATATTGTCACTATCATCCCTGCCGTCGCTGGAGGCTAATATGCATACCACCTTAGAATTTTCAGAATATCAACGTTATCAACGCCATATAATGCTACCGCAAGTGGGAGAGGCAGGCCAGTTACGTTTAAAACAAGCTAAAGTATTGTGCGTAGGTGCGGGTGGACTGGCATCACCCATACTTGCGTACTTAACAGCTGCAGGTGTTGGTACGGTCGGGATTGTGGATGCCGATTGTGTTGATGAAACCAATCTTCAGCGTCAAATTCTCTATACCCAAAATGATGTGGGCTTTAAAAAGATCAAGCAAGCCCAAGCGCATTTGCAAGCCCTCAACCCCTACGTTCATATAGAAAGCTATGACAGCTATTTAACTACGGACAATGCTTTAACTATCATCGAACAATATGATATCGTGATAGATGCTACTGATAATTATCATACGCGTTATCTTATTAATGATGCTTGTTTTTATAAGAAAAAACCTATGATTTATGCAGGCATTTATCAGTTTGAAGGACAGGTCTCTGTCTTTTCTTATCAAAATGGGCCTTGCTATCGTTGTCTTTATCCAGAGCCACCGCCACCTGGACTTATGCAAAGCTGCGCTGAAGTCGGTGTTTTTGGCGTATTACCAGGCCTTCTTGGTAGTATTCAAGCCACAGAAGCTATTAAAATTTTACTGAATCTTGGTGAGTCACTGTCAGAACGCCTACTAACTGTAGATACTTTAACGATGCAGTTTCAAACGTATCCTATTGCCAAAAATATTCACTGTCAGTTATGCGCAAAACATATACCCTTCTCAGAGCTTTCTTATCATGAAGACCCTATTTGTGACACTGAGATTGTGATATCGCCTTTAAGGCTTTATCAGTTAATGGATACGAAACAAGATATATACCTATTAGACGTTAGGCAACCTGAAGAATATCAACAAGGCCATTTGCCTCATAGTCAGCTCATTCCCCTTAATGATTTAGAAAACTATATTGACATTCTTCCAAAGAATAAATTAATTGTTGTCTACTGCAGAAAAGATTCAAGAAGCCAATATGCTTGCCTTCAGTTAAAGCAATATGGATTTAAACATATTAAATATTTAGAGGGTGGCATTTTAGCCTGGCAACAACTCGATATACTATCATTGGAATAATCAACATGGAAATCACTGAAGGAACACTACGTGAATGGCCTGTTGCTAGCACTATCGATATATTAAAAAACAAACTTGATGCCTTTGGTATTACCCGCGTGGCCCACGTTACCGGGCTTGATAATGTTGGTATTCCTGTGGCAACCGCCATCCGCCCCAATGCCAAGCATTTAACCACGTCACAAGGTAAAGGTTTAAGTATAGAGGCAGCTTGGGTTTCAGCCGTCATGGAATCTATCGAAGCTTGGCATGCAGAAAATCCTATTGAGGCAGCAATGCATGGTAGCTATCAGCAACTTATTCACCAGCATTCGTTGTTAGACCCTTATCTATTTTCTGCATCTATGTATGTATTACCCTCATTAGCACATTGGTCATGTGATTGGATAGCGGCAAGTCATTTACATACGCAAATCACTTATTATATGCCAAAAGCACTTATCTCAATGGATTCCACGCAACATATGCCCGAGTATAGCTTATGGACCGTCAATTCAAATGGCTTAGCTGCAGGTAATACCTTAGATGAGGCTATTTGCCATGCTTTATTTGAACTTATAGAGCGTGATGCCTTATCAACATGGTCCAAGCTCGATAGCACCCATCGTCAAGCAACTAAAATTTACTTGCCTTCCATTCAAAGTCCGGTGCTACTCAAATTGATTCATCAACTTGAGCAAGCCTCACAAGAAGTCAAACTATGGGATATTACATCTTCTTACGGCATACCAAGCTATCAATGCAGCATCATTGACAAACATTTATTAAGAGGACTTGGTATTTTTAGAGGCTATGGCTGTCATGCCCTTAAAGAAATTGCCATGATACGTGCGATCACTGAAGCAGCGCAGTCACGCTTGACGCTTATTTCAGGTTCTCGTGATGATATTTTCCCAAGTTATTATAGCGCCAATAAAAAGCTTACCCAACTTAAAGCAACACCTGAAGGTAGTTATGACTTTGAAGCACGCAAAGATTTTCCCATCACTGCTGATTTTAAACAGCTAAAATTAGCTTTGCTTGAACACTTAAAAATCCGTGGTATTAACGATATTTATATGGTGAATCATACACACCCTGTTTTTGACATACCTGTCGTTCATCTGTTTGCTCCAGGTCTTATATATGAAGGCTCAAGGATTTAAATATGCCAACACCATCCATCATTGTATTTTTAGGCCCCAGCCTAAGCCTTGCAGAAGCAAAGACTGTACTCCCACAAGCCCGATGGATGCCACCCGTGCGTTGTGGTGATGTATTACGCATATCTCGATTAAAACCCGATATCATCGTTATTATCGATGGTTATTTTGAAAACACACCGGCTGTCTGGCATAAAGAAATTTTGTTTGCGCTCAGTCAAGGTATCATGGTTTTTGGCGCAAGCAGTATGGGGGCATTGCGTGCCTGCGAGCTTGCACCCTTTGGCATGCGAAGTTATGGACAAATAGCAACTGACTTTATCGAAGGCCAAATGCAGGATGATGATGAAGTCGCATTGCTGCATAGCCAACAGGATGATGTAGTTCACCCCAATAGCAGTGCCATGGTTAACATCCGAGCGACACTTAAGTATGCCAATGATCATCATATTATCGATGATGTAACATATACCTTATTAATCGATACGTTCAAAACTTTGCATTATCGAGAACGTCATTTATTAAATACCGTAAATTTGCTAAGTCATAATACAGTTTACAAAAATAGATTAGAAAAACTTATTGCCTGGCTTAAAACCCATGGTGAAATAGATGTTAAAAAACAAGATGCTTTAGGTTTGTTAACTCATATTGCAAAAGAAACATTAACGCCTTTACAAAAATTATTTACATTTAATGCCTCTAATTTATTTCGTGGACTTTATAAAAATATTGCATGCCGTCCCATGTTAGATGATTACCCTTGGCTCCCTAACATCGAGCGCATTGCGCTAGCATCGCGTTATATGGATGAAACTTATTTACTCATACGCAGATTAGCTTATTTATTATCAGCATGTTACCAACTTGCGCTTGATAAAGAGTCTAGTAAATCTGATTATCCATTGAATCATATCTTAACGAAGCTTAATATTGACACCGCAGCAATGCTAACAGATGCTGATGCTGCAAGACTAGATTGCCAGACTGAAGTTTATCAGGCATTTATTAAGCGTATAACGATGGTATTGCAATTATTAGCACAAGCACGTTACCAGTGTAACCAACTTGATGCGCCAGAAAACTATTTAATCGTAACGATGAAAATGTATGATGCATACAAGCCATTTAAAGATATGGCTGGCACTAAAGATAATCAGGCGATTATTGCGTGTTTTAAAAAACTCGATCTCAAACGTTATCACCTCTTTCATATGATAGCACTTACATCCTGGTACATTAATAATCAAATTGACGAACGCAGCTTAACGCCACACACACATTTACTACAAAAGTGCTCGGATCAACTGCGTAAACGCCATCAACTATTCACAATAGAGAACTTACAAGGCTGGTTAGCTGCCCATGATTTAACACTAGAAAGTTACGAGCAAATGATCATAAGCATTGCAAATATTCATTATTTTGTCATTGAGAATCAAATGGACTTGTTATTATCTAAACTTCATGAAGATAATCATTGGTGGTTTGAAGATGCACTTTATTTGTCTGGCTATTATGAAGACGCTAAAAAAATATTAGAAGACAAAACCTTTGCCGCGCCTTATAAAAAAGCATGTGAAGAAAAAAGTCATGATGAAAACTATTTATTGCAACATGACTTTATACAGTAGCACAAGTTCAATGTGAATAAAGTGGTATCGGTGAAAGTGGCTGTGTTAATAGGTAAATTGCAGCACCTAACGGCCAGTCGGTACTCTCCCCATGAATATCATCGCTTGCCATGATAGATGTTTGCGCTTGCATGCCAAAATTATTTAAAAGTGTATAAATCCAGGTTGCTTGTAAACAACTTTTTGCAAGCATTTTGTGATTGACACGCGCACCATACTGCATCGTTAAGGAGGACCAAGGCGTATTACAGAAAGTTTCTATCTTATTTTTTAATAGGATTAGCGTGATAGCACGATTATCTAAGTTAAATACATGGAAGACAGATGCATAATTAGAAATTCCAATGAAATTTGTATTCATGATAGGCGGCTGATAGAAACCTAAGGCATTACAATTGACCTTACCATTTTGTCGCTTACACGCTTGTATGTGTTTTATATGGCTAAGCCATTGCTGCATTAAGCTAAGGCACGCACTAAAATTAGCATGCCCAGTTTTAGGATAACAAACATTTAACTTATCACCATAGACTTTACGCAAAGAAATTTCTGCTTGATTCATACCAAAACCCAAATAACTCTTAGCATACGGCAATATAAGATGCTGATTAAGCACAAAACTTGCATAATCACTTTGAGGTAAGCTATCTGGAAGAAAAATGATTTGTGTTGAAGCACCACCCATATCAAGCACACCTAAAGAGCTATGCAGTGTGCTTTGATCAAAGTTAAGATGATGTGATAACTCATTGATGGTTAACCATGCAAATAAAGCCTCCGTTCTGCCATAAATAATATGTGCATGCACGGGTTGCATATAACCTTTTACTTTTGTGACATAGCTTAATGCCTCACGAATATCATTGAGCCGTATCACTTGCTGCGTTTTATCTAGGATTCTAAACCCTGCGGTACCCATTAGATAAATAGGCGTTTGTTGTTTTTCTGCTGACGTTAAAGATCCATTCATGTGAGAAAACAGCTGCATAAAGTAAGGCTGGAGTTTATCTTTATCTGCTGCAACTTCACCTAAGCCGCCTGGCTCTCGCACTTGCTTTACTTCGTAGATACTTTGTAAGCTATTACGTGTATTGAGCTCATATCGATATTGAAATAAATGCAAACGTGTACCTGAGCTACCTGCATCAATCACAATGATATATCGTGGTATGGTTGTTTTCTGCTCTGTCGCTGAAAAAATACTTATTGCGGTCGCGCATGAAAGTATGAGAATCATGATAGATAATACTATTTTTAATCGCATGGTATGTACGCTTAACCTTTCAATTTGTCATCGCTATGCGATGGTTTTATTACCCCTCATCCGGCCTTAGTCCGCCATCATACGCAAGAAAAAAACAGTTTTTCTCTATGCTTAGGTGAGTAAAACAAAAAGCCTAGCATTTTGAATGTACTTTATATAAAAATCAATATATAAATGCTGTTGCTTGTTGCTTACGCATAAATGTAGCAAACTGTTGATATCGTTTGGCATTGTAATAGTCTGGATTCGACGATAATAAAGGAATTGTTGCTAACCAACTTTGATAATTAACTTGGGTGTTAAGCGATGGATATTTTTTAATAACGATTTTCCACGCAGATATTGGATCGGCTTTTAACGCTATGCTTGCTTTTGTCAATGCTAAAACAAGTGATTGATAGCGTGCATCTGATATGTTTTTACTTGAACAGACTAAAATAAGCTCATCATACATAGGAAAACCATAATTTTCTGGAAAAAATTGCTTAATTTTAATACCCTGTGATGCAAACGTAAAAGGCTCAACATTACGCATAGCACCTTGTAAAGCACTGATTTGTTTATGCATTAAACCTTGCATCAAATTATCTGGCATGTTTATTAGCGTAACATCGCTTAACTTCACATGAACATATTGCAACATGATTCTCACCATCAGTGGGTCGATGCCTGGTGTGCTATACCCAATCGTTTTTCCTTTTAAATCACTAAGCGTCTGAATACTTCCATTATCTAAAACAACTAAGCTATCTAATGGCTGTGCTACTAAAGTAGCCAACCATGTTATATCAAGACCTTGTTGTTGAGCGAGCACCAAACTTGGTTCATAACTTACCGCAATATCGGCTTTACCTGTTGCTACCATTTTGATGCCTATCGTTGAATCCGCGGGGGGGATAAGCTGAACATTAAGACCTGCTTGCTTAAAATAACCTGCTGCGTTTGCATACAATAATGCTGCGTGATCAGGATTAGGGTACCAATCTAACACCAGACGAATAGGTTTGACTGCAAATGCTTGCCATGGCAGCCATATTAATATCAATAAACTACCTATGTATCCAAATAACTTCAAAATGCCATGTTTTTGATTTTGCTCACTAAGGTACAAAGTATGCCTTTTTCCCTTTACATACGACGATATTTGAAGGCCAGCCCACCCTCGCGTAACAATGACAACATAGGCATTTTGAAGAAATTTTGGTATATATTTTTTTAAATACATGCTTATCACCTTGGCCGTGGTAATGTAATAGTAACATTTAAACCGCGCAATGCACGATTGCTTAATATAATATCACCGCCGTGGGCTCTAGCAATATCTCGCGCAACTGCGAGTCCTAAGCCAATACCGCCAGTATCGCGTGATCGTGAGTTTTCAGCACGATAAAAAGGTAAAAATACTTGCTCTAATAAATGTGTAGGAATACCTGAGCCTTCATCACAGACAGTGACAACTAAATCATTCTCTAAAATATTTAAATTCACTTCAGCTTTATTGCCATATTTAATAGCATTTTCAATAATATTTGAAAACATTCGCCTCAACGCAACAGCACCACCTGTATAAGGTACGCGCTCTCTTGTGCCATCATAACAAACAGCCTGCTTAGCCTCAGTATAATCGTCACAGATAGATGCTAATAACGAAGCTAAATCAAGATTGCTACGTTGTTCTTTTCTCGTATCACCATGCGCAAATGCCAAAGTCTCGGCAATCATGGTTTCCATTTGATCTAAGTCATTGTGCATTTTTTTAATCAAATGTTCGTCTTCCAAATATTGTAAGCGAAGCTTTAAACGGGTAATCGGTGTGCGCAAATCGTGCGAAATAGCAGCCAACATTTGTGTGCGCGACGCTAATAAATCATTGAGACGTGACTGCATGCGATTAATCGCTTGTGCAGTTGATTTGGCAGCCATAGGACCTATGATAGGCAAAGGCTCTGCTTGCAAGTCGACACCAAGACGTTCAGCAGCTTCGGCAAAATGATGCAACGGTATAGTAAAACGATTAATAGTCCATAAAGAAAAAATGATAACACCCGTCAATAGCAAATCTAATAGTAGAAATGCTAGCTGATAATGCCATGATGAAGGCTCAATATCTGCTTCAATATTAAGCCACCGTTCTGGCGAGAGTAAAAAAGATAACTGAATGCTAGGCTTTTGTTCACTGATAACTAATAAGATATTCCATAAACTTTGATTAACAAAGCGTTTATGCCACTTGGCCGTTGTGTTAATACTTACGTTAAAATTAGGTATGTTGAGCGCATCAACAACTTGATTCTGTTGTTCATCGGGTGTATTTTCTATGGTTTGAATTAAATTAATCACCTGTCTTGCAATAATATCACGATTCACGTGAAATTCTGCGGTGTTATTTCTTTGAGATAACGTAATAAAAACAATAAACTGCGTAATAATTAATACAGCCAATGCAAAAACAATCGCTTTACCTACAAACCAGGGCGGTAATCGTAGCCATCTGAATAAATCATTCATGAATCACGACTTTCTCAACATGTGGATGAAAGACATAACCACCGCCACGCACTGTACGTATAAACTTAGGATCTTTAGGGTCATCTTCTAATTTCTGCCTTAAACGACTGACTTGAATATCAATACTTCTATCAAATGGGGAAGCTTCGCGATTATGAATAAGCTCGAGTAATTGATCCCGGCTAAGAACGCGTCGTGGTCGCTCTAAAAAAGTAAGTAATAATGTATATTCTCCAGCACTTAAAGTAATTTCCAAATTATCGGGTGACACCAATCGACGACTCGCCAACTCAAGACGCCACCCAGAAAATTTCAATATAGACGCTGAAAAAGGTGAACGTGCTTTGACCTTCATGGCCAGTGCACCTTCTTGAAAACGTCGAAGCACTGCTTTAATTCTGGCAACCAATTCTCTAGGATTAAATGGTTTTGGCAAATAATCATCTGCACCCATTTCAAGACCTACAATTCTATCCGTATCATCACCATTTGCAGTCAACATAATAATAGGAATAGATGATTGTAGTCTTAATTTTTGACACAAACTAAAACCATCCTCGCCTGGCAAACGTATATCTAAAATAATTAAATCAATACTATGTGTCGATAATTTTTCAAACATTTCATTGCCATGTGCTGCACTCTGTGTCTCATAACCATATTTTTGTAGTAAGTCGGTAAGCAATTCCCGAATTTCAAGATCATCATCAACAATGAGTATATTCATACGAGTTTCTGTTACCTCATGGTTTGCTGCATGAGCCAAGCAAGTGCCGGCTCAAAACGGGCAACACTTTGAAATCCTGCTTGCCTGATACGATTAACAACAGGATTATTTATTTTAAATAAATGATACAATCCATCAATGACCGTA
Source organism: uncultured Legionellales bacterium (assembly GCA_945957175.1). Lineage (GTDB taxonomy): Bacteria > Pseudomonadota > Gammaproteobacteria > UBA1113 > UBA1113 > CAMFJL01. Next base: position 14,739 of record CAMFJL010000001.1, on the reverse strand, counting down.
AGAAATTGCTTAGCATTGGCCTTTGCTGCACGTTCATAGCGCTTGAGTATATACGCATCTGCAATTTGTCTCGCCTGTTTTTTTGCTATTTTTAGGGTATCAACTAACAAGGAAGCATCCATAAAACCCAAATTAACACCTTGACCTGCTAAGGGATGCACGGATCTTGCCGCATCCCCAACAAGTGCAACATGCGCTTCCGTATAGTGAACTGCGCGCCTTGAAATTAACGGGAAATGTTGTCTATCATTGAGCAGGGTTAATTGACCTAAACAATGGTCCATACGTTCTGCCAAACGTTCAGTAAACACGGATGGTGCCAACGCAAGCAAGGGATCTGTCATCGGTGTATCGACAGACCAAACCAAGGAAACCTGATGTAAATCTGCAAGCGGCAAAAATGCGCAGGTTGATGTAGCTTCAAAACGCTGTCTAGCGATATATTGATGTGGCAACTCAGTCGCTATATTGGCAACAATCGCATGTTGCTGATAATCCAATACATGAATATCGATATTTAATTGCTTTCTTACCCAAGATGTTGCACCATCTGCAGCAATAACTAAATTGGCACAAATTTGTTGACCATTATCAAAATCAAGTAATATACCCTGCGATGTGCGTGTTAGCGCCGTTAATGGATTTTCTAATATTAATTGAATATGTTCACACTCACGAACACGTTCACTTAATGCAGCAACTAACATGTCATTTTCGACGATATAACCCAAAGCCGGCACCCGAGCACTGGCTGATGTAAACATCATGGGCTTATCATATTGCTCCCACACCTGCATGGCGTCGATAGTACCCATACGTGTTTGTGATAAGTCTGACCAAACAGCTATATTTTTTAAAAAGTTAACACTTGCTGGTGTGATGGCACTGACGCGAGTACTGATAGGACTTTGCGCATCATGATTGATAACGGGAAACGGCTTTTGTTCGATTAAGGCAATATCACTAAAACCTGCTTGACTGAGTGCGAGTGCCGTTGCGAGACCCACCATGCCACCGCCAACAATAACAACATTTAAGTGTTCCATGGTTGAATACCTCGCATGAGCTTTGGCAGTCGCCCTAAGTTACCTGTCGTATAAAGGCCAAATAATCGCTTAAGTGTGGGAGATAGTTGTAATGTTTGCATACCTAATTGACGCAGACATGTCACGGGATAATTATCTTTCTGAAAGATTTTAATTAAACTATCGGTAAACGTTAAAGTACGATCTTCATCTTTTTCACGTGTTTTCCAATATTGTGATAACCACTCAGCTTTACCTATCTGTTCTTGGCTATCCACTGAGGCAATGGCATCAACCAAATGGGCGATATCACGCATCGCCAAATTAAAACCTTGCGCGGCAATGGGATGCATCGTTCTTGCAGCATTACCTAAAAATAATAAATGGGGCAGGGTATGCGTATCAATTTTACGCAAAGCCAGAGGATACGTCATAATTGCGCTGATATCTTGGATACGACCCACTTGGCCGGGAATAAGGGTTTGTAGTTTTGTTATCAATGTAGCTTTATCTGCTTGTTGCCAGTCTGCCCTTTCGCTCGCAGCGAGCGCCCACACTAATGCCATGGTACCATCGACTTGCGGCAGCAATGCCACGGGGCCTGATGCACTAAAACGTTCGTAGGCAATGCCTTGAGGCTTAACCGATGTTGTCACATTCGCAACCAAGGCGTATTGCAGGTAATCCTGAGTTTGCGTACGAATATTAAGCAGTTTAGCGATCCCTGAATCTGCACCATCCGCAACGATCACCAAACGCGTTGCAATAGGCGTGCCGCGCTGTAAATGAAGCAACCAACCGCCTTGTTGCTCGGTTAAACCCAGCACTTGTTCGGGCGCTAACAGTTCAATATGGGGGTAAGCTAACAAAGCCTCCCATAATACGCGTCGTAATTCAGCCACATTGATAACATAACCAAGTGCCGGCAAACCCTGCTCACTGGCTTCAATGTAGGTTTTCGCAAATGTCTTTTGCAAAGACACATGAACACGCATGATAGGCGCAACCAAGGGCATCAATGCTGCCTCGAGCCCTAAAGTTCGGTAGATCGTCATCGCACCATGCGCCAAAGCAATACTACGCACTTTAGCATCCGCGCCGGGCTCCGGGTGTTTTTCAATAATGTTAATCGGTATGTTAAGCGGCGCCAAAGCCAATGCGAGGCTTAGGCCAACCAAACCACCACCGACGATTGTTAACATCCTCATACCTCTGCATTGCGCGCTAAAATCTGCCACGATCATAACATTTTGATATACAAATGAAAACCGCATTAATTTTTTATGATAATAAGAAAGAATTACAGCCTATTTTATCAGCATCGTTACAGGGTGTGTTATGCTAAAGAGATGAAGAGTAAAGAACCCATAGAGACTAAAGTTACTTCAGCGCTCATATCAACTGAGAAGTTGCTTGTTGGTTGGCAAGAATGGTGCGCATTACCACATTTGAAATTACCCGCGATTAAAGCCAAGATTGATACCGGCGCTAAAACCTCTGCGCTTCACGCTTTCAATATTGTGCCGTTTTTAGAGCACGGCAGTTACCATGTTAAATTTGAAATTCATCCGATACAACACAATGATAGAGTGATTGTGCACTGCCAAGCGCCTTTGGTCGACGAGCGTATCGTCATCAATTCAGGCGGGCACCGAGAACGACGACATGTCATTCAAACCTTGATGAGTATTAGCGGTCATGAATGGCCCATTGAAATTACCCTAACCAACCGCGACAGCATGCAGTTTCGTATGCTTTTAGGCCGCGATGCTCTGCGCGACCATGCCATCATTGAGCCTGCGCAAATGTTGCTTCATCCACGCTATAGTCGCTGGGAGCTCAAAACGCTTTACGCTCACGGAAAAACGGTCAAGCCCCGTGTACCCCGCGCCTCGTAAAAAAAATAGCATATTTTAATATTTCCTTAAGCTTTTTTTGATAACATGCGTGACAAGCATTGGGCTGTATAGGTGATAATAAAAAGACCACTATCCCAACACTTTATTAATATAACAACGTAGAATAATGCTATTTTATAGATTCCCTATTCACGTACTTTTTTACAATAATAATATCAGGCTTTTTATGTACGAAAAATTTATTGCTGAATGTATTGAACGAGATTTGAAACAAAAATCTTTGACTCTTATTGATCATAATATAGATATTTTAAATAATTTTATTGAAAAAAATATCGAAATATTTATTAATGAAACAGGAAAAGAAGCCAATAATCGTGACTTAATTGCTAATATTTTAATTAAAAATTTATTTGTTGGAATTTCAGAAAAAATTAAAGAAACAATAATATCCTCATATTTTGATGGATTTAAAAAACACTTCAATCGTATAAATTTAGATATAGATGAAATCTGGCTTTTTAATGAAATCAACAAAAACATTAGTGATGATTTTATTGTCATGACTTTACTAGAAGAATCAATGGATTATTTTATTCATGTATTTTCAGAAAAAAACAAAAATTTATCTTTTCATGAAAACTATTGTGACATTTTATTTGCTTATTATAAATATATGAAAGAAAAATTTTCAGTCATTAATCAATCTATGAATCAAGTAATTGATATGCATGAACAACAAGAAATAAATAATAATCATGTCAGCTGCAGTCATGATTCACATAAACAAAAACCAGTAACGCTTAATAATGAGCAAAAAAAACTTGTTGAAACACATATTAAAAAAGATTTACAAGAAATATTAACTATCATTATCAATGATAAAGAGGAAAATATAAAAAATATTTTTTATTCAAAAATAAATTATTACATTAAAAATGCATCATTAGAAAATAATGGTGATAATAAATTAATATCTAAAAAACAATATCAAGAAATATCATTAAGAATATTAAACCCATCAGAACAAGTATTTTTAAGATTATTATCTACATTTAAAAAAGAAATAATCAATGATTTTTTAAAAATGTTTTCAAAATACTTTACGGATATAAATATAGAAATTGAAAGACATTCACTTATACAAGAAATTAAAAAAAGCATGAATGATGACTTAATTATCATGACATTATTAAAGCATTTTATTCCATTATTTATTAATGAATTTTTAAAATTTCATGGCAATATTTCAAAACTTGACTTATCACTTATATATGAAGAATTTATTAGAATAAATATTAAAATATACATAAACAAAGTATTATTTGAATCCATTCATAAAAATAAAAAAAATATTCAAGACTACTTTCACTTGCGTATTAGTAATTTTATGAATACCTATCAAAACAACATCGATGAAAAAAAATTAATCAATGAAGTGTTTGAACCTTCCATATTAATGATGTCAGACAAATTTAAAGAAAAAATAATTAATGATTTTTTAAAAATATTTAAAGATTATTTTGATAGCATAAACATTAACGTTGACAATCACTTTATTCTAAGAGAAATAAACAAAAACATTAGCGATGATTTAATTATTTTTGGTTTATTAGATAAATCTACTGAATGGTTTATTAAAATATCTTCAAGAAATTACACTTTGCGATGTTTCAAAGATAATTATAGAGATCTTTCATTTGCTTTTTATCGATATCAAAAAATGGGATTTTCAATCATTCATAGCAACTTTATCGGTTACGATAGTGGTCGTCCTGAACAGCCAAAAAGGTCAGACTTCGCTTCAGATGCACGAGGAGAAGATCAGTATGAGCAGGCATGTAAACAATACGATGAGTATATCGAGCCAGAAGACTATCCCAGAAGCTTCAACGTCCGCATTGCTGATGGCCAATGGGTAAGAGGTCAAGTACCAGAGATCCGTTTTACAATTCCCAGCGATTGCCAATTTAAACCAACGTCAGACATACCGAAGGCATCCTCTTCATCGTCTTCCTCCTCCACACCATCCGAATCGTCATGTGAAGAAGACCTGCTATCTATTGGACATTTACAAGATGCGCTAAACTCACCTGCTCCCGGCTCAAGCACCGATGAGGCTGAGATCAGCAATTCAAACTCACCAAGCCCAGTATCTTCGCCATCGCAGACGAGACACTTTGGCTCTCGTTTAAGCGCTTCCATGTACACGTTGCCAACCATTTCGCAAGAAGAGCTCCCTGACTTATCCAGCAGCATGTCTGCGTTTTTAACGCTCAAAACCTGTACGCAAGCGTCGTCATAATTTTAGATGTCGTGCGCATCAGCTTTTTCAGGCATAAAGGCAGTTCGGCTGCACCAGCCAATTTTGCATGATGCGCATGTTTAGCTTCATCTTCTAACATTTGAGCAACGATTGCTCGGCTTTTCTTATCTTGCGACGCAAGCTTTTGTTGATGGCTTTGAAGATGAGTCATCACCTGATATTCTGTTTCCATAAGGAATCCAAGATTCCAGCGATCGCCAGCAATACCTGCAACAGTTCCCATCATCAATGAGCCCATATACCATAAAAACGATAAACGGCTTGGTCCGCTATCTAATTCAGTTAAACGTTGCTCACACCAAATTAAATGATCGATCTCTTCATTAGCCGCTTCTCGCATTTGCGCGGCAATTTCTAAATTTCTTGCTGTAATCGCTTGTCCAATATAAAGACCTTGCGCAGCTACCTCGCCTGCATGATTGACGCGCATCAGGCCGATACTGCGTTTTTTCTCAGCTTCTGTCAGTCTGCTTTCAGCAAGCATTGCCGCAGGATTTGGCTGACTTGGTAATTTGTCTTGAGAGACACAGGTGTCCAATGCACCTTGTAAACCAATCATTACTTTATCAAGTAAGGAGAATCTAAGAAATGTCATGATGTCACTCCACTGATAGGCGGATGATGAATCACTTGAAGGCGCGTACCATTAGGGTCCTCACAGTAAAAGCTTCGAGCACCATCGCGATGTGTCTTAGGTGCCGTCAACAGCTTAACCTGCTTACTCGCGAGATATTGATACCAGGCATCTACAAGATCAGCTGTTGTCACAATCATGCCTATATGATCCAAGCGTTGCGGCTGTGCGAATATTTGATTCTCTGGTAGTTGATGTAATGCCAAATTATCAGTGCCTGACGTTAAATAACAGTTTTCTAAGTCAGGCTGCCATTCAAGCTGATAACCCAAAATATCTTTATAAAAAATAATACATGCGTTTAAATCCCTGACAAATAATGCAACATGTCGCATGCCTTTAAAGTTTTGTGGTGCAACAAGTTCTGCTAATGTTTGCATAATGCATTCTCTTGATGCGTTAAATGTCTTGCCATCACTACGCGCATAATTTCATTGGTGCCCTCTAAAATACGATGCACTCTTAAATCGCGTAATAAACGCTCAATTGGATAGTCTCTGAGATAACCATAGCCTCCAAGTAATTGGAGTGCTTCATCTACGATAGAAAAACCTGTGTCAGTTGCAAACCGCTTAGCCATCGCACAAAAATAAGCGCTAGCAGGATCTTTTGTATCCATCGCGTGCGCTGCCTGCCAAACTAATAAACTTGCTGCATTTAATGCTGTTGCCATATCAGCCAACTTAAATTGTGTATGTTGAAAGTCCATAATGGCTTTGCCAAATTGCTGACGTTCTTGTACATATTGCCGTGCATAATCAATAGCAAAACTTGCACCACCCAATGAGCAGGCCGCAATATTCACACGACCTCCGTTAAGTCCCGCTAAGGCCATAGAAAAGCCTTCGCCCTCTTGGCCCAATCGTTGACTAGCATCCACTTCACAATTTTCAAAAAACACCATGCTGGTTGGCTGACTATGCCAACCTAGCTTAACTTCTGGTTTTCCAAAACGAATGCCTTGGCTTGTACTTGGGATCAACAAACAACTAATCGCTTTTTGACCTTCTTGTTTGGTGCGTACCATGGTTAAATATAAATCGGTAGCACCGCCACCTGAAATAAAGGCTTTACTACCATTAACAACATAATGATTATTTTGAAGTATGGCTTTTGTTTGTAAACTACCTGCGTCGCTACCACTTTGAGGTTCAGTTAAACAATAGCTTGCCAGCAGTTCCATCGTCAATAACTGTGGCAACCATTGTTGCTGTTGTTCATGATTACCATATGTTGCAATCATCCAACAAACCATATTGTGTATAGAAATATAAGCCGCTGTCGAAGGGCATGCTTTAGATAATTCTTTAAAAATAAGCGCAGCATCAACACGTGAAAGGCCGCTACCACCCAATTCAACAGGTACATAAATACCAGCAAAACCAAGCATCGCTGCTTTTCGTAATACAGCTTTAGGAAATTCATGCGTTTCATCCCAATTTGCTGCAAAAGGTAGCATTTCTGTCTCGGCAAAATCTTTTGCTAATTCAACAATCGCTTTTTGTTCTTCTGTTAAATTAAAATTCATCTTGTATTCCTATATAAATGGTTTTATATTCAAGCTTTATCGGGAAAATCTCTAAATCTTCAAAAGCAGGTGGCGCCATGACTGCACCGTTAAGCAAACAAAACCGCGCGCCGTGATGCGGGCATACGATTTCATCATCTTCAATCGTTGCCCCAGTTAATGGTAAATTCTCATGCGGACAATTGTTTAAAAAAGCATAAAGCTTTTCATGCCAATAGACAATAAGCATGGCTTTATCTTCAATCCATACCGGCTTACACGTTTTTTCGCTAAAATCATCCAGTGTTGCGGCCTCATACCAAATCACATTACTCATGTTATAGCCTCTACTTGCGCTTCTAAGGATTGTAGTAAATAACGCACAGGCTGCGGTAAACCGACGCTCTCACAGTTTTCCAATGCAAACCAACGCGTAAGCTGTGCTTCGCTGGAAGCTGTAAAACGCTGCACCTGAATATGAATAGGTATTAAATCCCAATGAAAATGGGTAAAGGTATGACGAAAACCTGGCAAGGTCGTTTCGGTTAATACCTCACACGCAAATTGCTGCATCAACCATGCCCGCATATTAACCTTGTCAGGCAATACAGGGAAACTCCACAGCCCACCCCAAATACCTGTTGTCGGCCGTTTTTCAAGTAATACAGCGCCTGCTTTATCTTGCAAGATCAGCAAAGTGCCTTGTTTGACTGGCATGACTTTTTTAGGCTTACTGATTGGCAAACGCCCGGGATTACCGCTGGCATAAGCTCGACAGCTATCAGCCAACGGACAACTTTCGCATAAGGGCCGTCCGCGACAGCAAACAAGCGCACCTAAATCCATCATGGCTTGATTATAGCTTGCAACGCCTTGTTTCGGCGTTAATTGACTCGCTAAATCCCATAATCGTGCTTGTGTTTGTGTCTCACCTGGCCATGATTCAATACCAAAATACCTTGCAAGCACACGTTTTACATTACCATCTAAAATAGGGGCTGATACATCATAGCCTAACGATAAAATTGCACCTGCTGTTGAGCGACCAATACCAGGCAACGCCATCAATGCTTCCAGGTTTTGTGGTAGCTGACCTTGATGTTTTGCCATCATGTCGATTGCTGCTTGCCGTAAAAATCTAGCGCGACGATAATAACCTAATCCAGTCCACAGACTAAATACCTCATCTTCTGACGAAGCCGCAAGGCTTTTTATATCAGGGAAACGCGTCATAAATCTTTCAAAATAGGGTATGACGGTGTTAACTTGTGTTTGCTGCAGCATAATTTCAGAAATCCAAACACGATAAGGTGTCTTGGGTTGCTGCCATGGCAAGGTCTTTCTACCTGAAGCAGAATACCAAGAGAGAACAAGCGGTGAAATTTGCATTTACTTAAATAAAGACTTAAGTGATTTGCCCAATTCTTTACCGCCTTGATTGAGTTGCTCTCCAATTTGTTGTATGCTGCTGCCTAATTTATTCTTACCCACGGCAAGTGCTATTGCTGGAATATTAGGTGTTACCGTTGGATGACTCATTGTACCACCAACTTGTAGGGGTATCGTGCCACCAATCGCTTTTGATAACGCTTGAATTTGTGGAATAGACGATGGGGCTGGATTAACATTAAGATCCCAGGCCAATTGTTGAGATACCAAATTCACACTACCCTTGCCTGCAATGGTAAATAATGTTGAATTAAGCACCAAGTTGTCGCTTTGTAAGAGCCCACGATTGATATTAAATGTTGCAGATAAGTTGCTAAAGCTCGTGCCATTTGATGTATTAGCAAACGGCTGCTTTAAGATAGTTGACGCTGCAGTAGCCAATGCCTGCATGATATTAAGTGCTGGGATCTGACCAGATTGAATCGCTAAACCACCAGTACCACTGAGTGATCCTAAAATACTATTTGCATCTTGTCCTGCGGCAGATATATTAGCATTTAAATTAAGTGTACCTGATGCCGTATTATTACTATTCATATCTTTTAATAAGCCCGCAATGGAGGTACCGGTCAGGGTTTCATTGATATGATAACTCGGCTCGCGACTGCCAAAATCCGCCGCCATGGTTGCTGCAAGCTGTCCACCATAAAAATTAGCGCTAAGTGGGCTCAGTGTCACTTTGTGATCTTTCACACTCACATCGGTATTAATTTGACTAATCGTTAATTGGTTGCTAATCAAACTACCTACCGTAATATGTCCTGTTAACAGGCTATCGGGCAGCACAAATCCAGGTTTTGGCTGAGTTGTGGTTTTCGTTGTAACCGTAGTTGAAGCGCTGGGTGTTGTGCTAAGTGCAGTTGTTGCTGCCGCGCCTGACGCAGGCACAGCGGTTGGCATCACCTTGTATTTATCAAGATTAAGGCTATCAACAGAGAGATTAAATGTACCCACCCAGTTTTTCAAATTCGTGATATTTACATTTAATTTAATCAAGCTTCCATCTAATAAGGCTTGAAAGCCCGATAAACTTAGCTGATTTGCACCACCCTTTATATTGCCACTCATCGTAACATTCCGAAGTGCCGAACTATCTTTGAAGGTAACCGGCATGCCTATCGAATCAAGCCACTTATTAACATCTGTTTTTGGTAGATTAAATGTAAGTTTATAGGTTGGATTATCTTTAAAAGATGCTACCTGTATATTGCCATTGAGCTGTAGATTATTAAGACCTAAAGTAAAATGGCTAATATTAATTTTTTGAGTATCCATATTAAGCTTAGGGTTAGCGGTTAAATTAAGCTCATATGGCTGTTGGTTAGCAGGACCTGTCACTCGCAAGGCCAAGAAAACGTTGAATGGATTGCCTTGCGTATTTAAATCACTCACATCGAAATTATCGATGGTTACTGTTTTTTGTATATTTTTCTGAGCATTTTCCCACGAAACAACTGCATTACTGATAATAATATGATTAATAACCAATGTAGATTTTTCTGACTTTACTTCACTGCTATTCACAGCAGTATTTGTTGTTGCTAACGCGCTTGACTGATTAGCATTGGGCAACACAACAGTGTTTTGATTGCTATGTTTGAGTAAATCATCCCAATTAGTCTTTCCATTAGCAAGCTTAACTAAATTCATCTGCAAATTGCTAAGTTTTACCGTACCAATATCGAAACTTCCCTTGAGCAAAGGAAGCAGTTTCACTGACACATCAGCTTCACCAAGACTTGCAAAAGGTGCTTGCCCAAAGCCTGGCGCATTACTTAAACTGACATCTTGTACGCCAAGTCCTAACCAAGGGAAAAAAGACCACCGAATATTGCCATTAATAACGAGCGTCCGCCCGGTTGCTTTTGCAACTTGGGTTTCAATTTGCGTCTTAAAATGATTGGGATTGACAAATAAGGCAACGCCTACAAGCGTCAAAATGGCTATCACCACAATAGCCAACACCGTGACGACTAAATATTTAAGTGCTTTCATTGCAATGGCTCCCTAGTGATGACGCTTAAAAAGGAGAGTCATGATCTCCCTGCAGGTCATTATAAGTAAGCGCCAGAGCATAGGCAAGCACCACGCTCACCTTAATACGCATCAAGGCAATTTTCTGTCCTTAGGGCCCAATCATGCTTAATGAGTCGCTATCATAGCCACGCGTATCATCACTACTGCTGTCAGTACTACTGTCATAACGAATCGTATTAAGCTCTCGCGGTGACCGTTCATTTGCTAATAATCGCCCCTGATAGGCTGTCAATATCGCTGTAGTTCTTGGATCATTTAGCACAGTGACTTTAGGCTTCTCTGGGTGAACTTGTGCAGCAGCAGCGGTTAACACACCGCTTACCACTGCAATTGAAGTGATAAGGGTCGTTAGAATTATTTGCCAGACAAAAGGCAGTGACTCTGTCGCGCTCATTACCATGGGTAAAACAGCTAAAAAGACCAATATTGATTTCACAAGGTAGGCTGAACCTGTTTTAGAAACTTCAACAAGCCAATGAAAAAGCTTGATATCTTCTTCATTCTCTGCGGACCCTGCAAATAGGCTTATGGTTGTGTTGGTAGCCTCAATGTCAAAACCGGATGCAGGCGTAATAATTTCTTCAATGTCAATAGCTGGCCTTGATTGAAGATGACAAAAACATTGATAAATATTCTGTATTTTATTAAACAACACATGATAAAGATAATAAACCATTCTTGGTACATTATTACTGGTTTTATTGTATAGCGCCGCTAAAAGACCTATGTATGTCGCAAACTCCACAGCCTCAAGCAATGTCCCTGAATAATCTTGTGTGAGATGCCTAATGGTTTTATAATCAGTAATGATGTTTGCTGTAAGATTAAAGATATTTACAACAATGGCAATACCCCAAGCACTCCATGTTGCATTTTTATTATCAATCTCTTCTGATTCACTACTATAGCCAAGCTGAGAGAATGCAATAGCCAAACTAGTGATAATACTCAAAAATATAACGATACCCTCTAACAAACCTTGAGACAAGGTCATATTCATCAAAGCAAAAAGCGATAAAAGCAAATAAGAAAACCCCGTATAACTACTAATAAAGGCAAGAATTACCTCAAATCCAATATAAATATACTTAGTTATTTGATAAATAATATTATGGAATTTTTTTAAATAAGATATATAATGATCAGTATTTAATGAAGCTGCCATGCTGGTATTTATATCATTAAGCAAAGTTACTAGATTAGCTAATTTAGCACTATTTAAGATAGGCCCAAGTCTACGGCGTTCTAAATTACCTTCAAATATATCTGTGTTAAATCGGTATACATGAATATTTTCTAAATAAGACCGAATAATACCTGCCATTCTTTTATAATTGGTTGATAATCTTGACATGGCAATAAAGAATATAAGCAAAGACTCAGAGGCTACCAGAGCAATAGCACCATTTCGACTCAACGCAAGTGATGCACCATCATAACGTAAGGTGTTAACAAAATCAGTGCCCAATGTATAGAACGATACACTGTTTATGTAACCTAGATTTGCAGCTATCACTGATGCCAAAACTAATGCAGTGACTAACACAGCATTAGGCGTTACGTATCTATAAATCCATTTGGTCCGCGCGCCAGAATGCATTGCTGCGTCAGCAACGACATCACTGATTATATCCGTAAGAATTTGATGCCTTTCTGAGTCGGTAAGCGCCTGAAACGCTGATTTAGCTTGCTCGAGATCCACTTCGCAAAGCCGTAAAAAAGCCTCAGCACTCAAAGGCATTGCAGCAATAGCAATTTCGTTGGACCGTCGTATTGACCTTATGCGTTGTGCTAGCGGTGGGCTTGGACTGCGACTAGGCGATAAATCGTCACTACTTGTGCCAGGAGAATTCTGGTTGCCCTGTCTGAAGGCTCCGAGTTCCAATCCCATATCATCTGGATTGAGAGAATGTACGTAGGGTGACTCAATGGGAGATAAAGGCGTGTATGGCCATCGCGACATGATGGTAGAACCAGTGTGCGCATTGGAGGCAGGTATATGCTCATGATTGAGCTCGACGGGTTCATCAGATAAATCCTCTGTATCTGAGCCACCGGGCGGCGCAGGCAGGAGATATGCTACCCCATTCAATATCGCTGTTTTTGGCATATGGCTTTACTTCTTATTGTTATTATATGCATATTGGAAGATACCCTTTGAATACCCTTCACCTTAATCAAGTTGCAGACATGGTTTTCCTAGCGAGGGCATCATAACATATGAACATGAAAACTTGCTTACGATAAGATGACAATTTAGTTAGATTGATACACTCGTGATAGGCGTTGGTTTAAAGAGCATGATTCTATCTTACTTATTGTAGGGGCACGGCGTGCCGTGCCCCTACAATAAGATCTAAGATCGCGCTTGAAGTATGGTATATTTAAGCTAAAATAACACCATGAAAACAACATTAACCTCAGATACTTTAAATACGCTTACTGCTGCGCTCAAAACAGAAGCTAAACGTTTAGGTTTTTCAGACGCGAGAATTACTGATACCGATCTCAGTCGTTATACCCCAGATTTTGAAGCATGGCTCGCTAAGGCTTATCATGGCGAGATGCATTATATGGAAAAAAATAAGGCGCTACGTAGCAACCCTCGCGCGCTTTTGCCGGAGGTTTTACGTATTATTGTCGTGCGTTTACCTTATTTGCCTAAAGACACCCAACCGGTTAAAACTCTTAAGCAAAATCATCTTGGATATATCTCAAGATATGCCTTAGGCGGTGACTATCATCGCTTTATTCGTAAAAAGCTTGAGAAGCTCGCAGCATTTATGCAAGCCCAGATAGGTCCTTTTGGCTACCGTGCCTTTACAGACAGTGCACCTATTTTAGAAAAACCCTTGGGTGAAAAAGCAGGGCTTGGCTGGATAGGTAAAAATACCTTATTACTGCATCCCGATGACGGCTCTTGGTTTTTTTTAGGTGAACTATTTACAGATTTGCCACTGCCTCTTGATCCCGCTGTAAACTATGTTGGTTGTCAAAACTGTGTGGCTTGCATCAACATTTGTCCAACACAAGCAATTGTGGCACCTAATCAGCTGGATGCCAGACGCTGTATTTCTTATCTTACCATTGAACTTCGCGGTAGCATCCCCGAAGATTTACGCCCATTGATAGGTAATCGCATTTATGGATGCGATGATTGTCAGCTGATTTGTCCATGGAATCGCTATGCTAAGGCAAGTACCGAACAGCAGTTTGCGGCAAGACATGCGCTTGCCAATCAACCGTTGACTGAGCTTTTTGCTTGGGATGAGGCGACTTTTCTCGCAAAAACAGAAGGCTCTGCCATTCGACGGATAGGTTATGAATGCTGGCTTCGTAATATTGCAGTCGCCTTAGGCAACGCGTCGCCAAGCGAGACTATTGTTGCTGCACTCAAAGCCAGAGAGCACGATCCATCACCTTTAGTACAAGAGCATGTCGCTTGGGCACTGGCTAAACAACGAGCTATCATGTCAATGTCCTCTCATGCTTCATTACAAAAACTTACCCAGAAATTGAATCCTAATTATTAGGATATACACTCAAGTTCCTTTAATAAGGCATAAAACAAAAAATGTATCCATCGTTTAAAATGTCGTTATGTCACCCGACCCCGGCCCTGTAAGCGAGAATACACCGGTTGCCCGTCATGCTCTAAAGTCTCTAAAGGTAAGTGACCGCGAGGAGAAGCATCCCACAAGCCGGGATACGCAGGAGAGGCAGTCTTAGGCCGGGGCGCGGTCAAGCTCACAGGCTTCTTTTCTGGCATAGGGAAAGTAAAAAGCGCTTCATCTGAGTCCGAGTCAAAAGGTAGGTGACCACGAGGAGAAACCGTCTTATGCTGGGACGCGGTCAAGCTCACAGGCTTCTTTTCTGGCATAGGGAAAGTAAAAAGCGCTTCA